>NZ_JACJQJ010000120.1 GCF_014696615.1 Nostoc linckia FACHB-104
CTTTTTATCGTTGAGATGATTCCCAAGTGTAAATATTTGAAGCACTCATAATTTCTTACTTCTTTAAATAAGTCTTTATACTCTGCACAATATTCATCTATGATGCCAACTGTTGGATGAGGATCTCTTGCTAAATGTTTCAGGATTTGTAATTCTACATCCATTGCCCTGCTTACCTTCCAGAGTTTTTTCTTTTCATCCTTTTATTCAGAATACTCGGAAAGTGACAGAAGAGGGATAGCACTTTGGGAATTTTGGGGGACTTAGCTTTGAAAATCTTAAGTTCGAGGGAGTTAAGAATCTCAATGGCAGGAGAGTCGGGTTGAGTGCGGTGTAGATAAGTTAGTTGCAACAGTTCTACAGCAATCACACTCAAAAATCCAATGAGAGCCTTTATGCCTTCAGCCGCAAGTCTGTATTTTTCTACCTGACATCCCGATTTGAAAATTTTATGGTATTCTTCCACACGCCAACGATACGTAGAGCTTGCTGAAAAAGAAAGAAAAGGTGACAGTCTGTAGATTCTCAGTCCCTATAAATATAGCGGTTCTCGCTTGAGTGAAATACAAAAGGTGGGAAGATGATCAATGCTGTAGCAAAGTGTATCCAGGATGAAAGCATACTCCACTGACCTTCGCCAAAAAGTGATTGATGCGTATAAAAATCAAGAAGGTTCTCAAAGACACCTGGCAAAAAGATGAGCACTTAATCAAAAGTGATAATTTTACAATTAGACAAGATAAAAGGAGCATATATTTTTTGCTCTAAACTATCACTAACTATCTCTAACCCTGATTACTACGTTTTTATGAAGATATCAAAGCTGGCTTTCAAAGCTTTGTACAGACTCGCTTGTAAATTTTCGGACAGGTCTACTGTGTGTTTGAGCCAGGATTCAAATTACTCGTTGGCCTAAACTAACCGACAGGATTCCACAACGGCTGATGCACAATGCGAATGTCATACCATTTGCCATGTCATTTCCCGCCCCGCCCCCAAAGGTACAAGCCCAGATTCCATAAATGGAACTTCATCAGGAACGCGCCAAGTCGTTTTGAACAAGGTAATTCGCTCGGTATTACGCGGCAGTTGATAAAAATCTGGGCCATAGAAGCTAGCGAACGCCTCCAGTTTATCCAGGGCTTTCACGCTTTCAAATGCTTCAGCATACAACTCAAGGGCGTGCAGAGCCGAAAAGCATCCCGCGCAGCCACAGGAACTTTCTTTGCTGGTGCGGGTATGGGGAGCGCTATCGGTACCTAGAAAAAATTTCGGATTTCCCGATGTTGCCGCTTGCAACAAAGCCTGACGATGCTCCTCCCGTTTCAAAATGGGCAGGCAATAAAAATGAGGGCGAAGGCCGCCTTTGAATAGGGCATTACGGTTAAACAACAAATGTTGTGGCGTAATTGTTGCCGCGATGGTGTTGGCAGACAGGACATACTGCACCGCCGATGCGGTGGTGATATGCTCAAGCACCACCCGCAGGTTGGGAAATCGCTGCTTGAGAGGGATTAAATGTCGCTCGATAAACACCTTCTCGCGATCAAACGTATCAACATCGTTATCGGTCACTTCCCCGTGCAGTAATAACGGCATGTCCACCTGCTGCATCGCTTCAAAGACGCGATCGCCGTTGCGAATATCTGTCACACCGGAGTCTGAGTTGGTCGTTGCACCGGCTGGGTAGTACTTGACCGCTTTGATAAACTGGGATTCTTTTGCTCGGAGAATGTCGTCGGGGCTGGTGTTGTCGGTGAGGTAGAGCGTCATCAATGGCTCAAACTGTTGGCCCTCTGGAATGGCGGCGAGGATGCGATCGCGATAGGCTGCCGCATCTGCCACCGAGCGGATAGGGGGCTTCAAGTTTGGCATGATGATCGCGCGGGCAAACTGACGCACCGTGTAGGGCAGAATCGCTTTCAGTGCTGCACCGTCGCGCAGATGCAGATGCCAATCGTCAGGTTGGGTGATGGTAAGCTTTTGCATCCTTTCATTATAAAACGGTAACAAGGGCCTCATGAGAATAGGGGCGATCGCTCCTTCGGACTTTATAGGCGATGCCTGCGGCGGCAAGCTACGCACTTTGAGGCGTTCAGGTGAGAGACTATTAGAAGCAAACCGCTTGATATTTAAGTGCCATTTGTATAAAAAGCGTTAAGGCTGACCGAGGAAGTCTTTTTTGCCAACTTCTACACCGCAGTGTCTGAGAATGTCATACGCTGTTGTGACATGGAAATAAAGGTTTGGTAAAACAAAATATAGGAGAAATGGCATTCCTTGAAAAGATAGAGTGTTATCACGCATCTGTAGGGTAATTGTTTTCTCCTCTGAACCGTCAATTTGCTCAGGTTTAAATGTATTTAAATGAGAGATAGTTTTCTGAATGCGGTCAATAAGTTGAGGGAATGTAGTTTCATTGTCCTCAAACTTGGGTGCTTCTATCCCTGCTAATCGTGCGGCACCTCTGTTTGCTATGTCAGAGGCAATTTGTACTTGTTTTGATAATGGAAACATATCTGGGGATAGACGACTATTGATCAACACAGAAGGGTCTATTTTTTTAGTTTCTGCATAGGTAGCACCTTTTTCAAGAATACCTACAAGGTTATTCAACGCGCGAATACACACTGGTACTGAAGCTTGATACATTGAAATGGTCATCGTTCTTTCTCCAGAATAAGTTCAATCTTTGTATAGTTGGGGTCAGGTTGAGATACATGGTGCGATTCGTTCAGTTTAAATCCATCGCATCGCATTAATGCTAGACATAAACGCGCTCACGCTATGAAGAGCGAGAGTGCGATGCCTGCGGCGGGCTGCGCCTACACACATTTACTATCAATGCGCGTTGGGAGCAAAATCGATTTTCTTGATAAATGTTGAAGTATAGGAGGCGCTAATAGCCGGAAAATCTTCTAAGCGGGTAGTACTAACGTATATCAAAGAAAGTTCTTCTGCTTCAAGAGTATCATCAAACTGTCGTGGTAGGTGGTCAGCCCTCATCAAAATGACAACACGGTACTGTAATCCCACTCCCTGAGTGGATAGTCTGATTTTATACCACAGAGGTGGAAAATCTCATGTTTCGCCGGGGCAGTTATCTTTATTTGATTCTTAGAGGATGGAATAGGGGCGATCGCTTAATCGGGTAAAATAGCTATCAATTTAGATAGCGTTTTTTCATCAACAACTTTAATCCATTGACCATCTATATATTCACCCTTGGTAAGATATTCACTTTTAGCAGCATAATAGACACTTGTTACAGATACTTTAGTCATGTCCGCAACATCTTTGTATCTCAATTGTTTTTCACTTAATAGTGAGTTTATAGCTATAGCTAAAGCTCCAACATCATAAGTTGGCTCTGGCATCGTCTGTTGAAATTTTACATATTCGTTGTATGTTTTAAACATAATTTTTACCTTTGTAATGCAATAGAAATTTCACAAAATCAAAATGGGATATTTTCGCGGCGATGGGCGACGTTCACGGCTGAAATTGCACAATCATCACAAAAATATTCTTGCCTTGGGGGATATCCATCAAACTCACCATATATTTTAATTCCATATTTTTTGCTAATACTTTTCAAACATGTGAAGCATTTTTTCATGCTACAACTTTCACACTCACAACCTATTTGCTTAATTATTCTTGTTGACCATTCCAGACTATCAAATTTACCTAAAAATTCTTTTCAAAGTTACCCGAATATTTAGTGCCAGTTTCTGTTTGGTAGTACGTCATATCTAACTAGCTATCTTCTAAGGTTCTCGGTGAGTAAGTCGAGTTATATTATCGCTCATTCATAAATCAATTGAGATTTAAAAGAGCTTTATCCTTGCGAAATTGTTTGATAATTACTAGTTAAACCCAGATGACTGCATATTGATTGCAGTCTTAATTCCACCTTTCAAGCATTACTTTTAAGGCAAGTATAAGTCCAGCATTGATAGCTCATGATAGAAGACATGTAAGTATTTACTCCGCTTGTATTTAAGAAACTTAATATATGAACAATTAAAAATACTTTAAAGTAAAGATATGGTTAAAGAGTAATTGTTTACTGTTTAAAAATTTGTTGTTTATATTTAAATTAATGAATATAAGAAATAGTTAAGAATCATCAATATTCAATATTTATTGAGAGGTTTTAAAAAAATATAAAGTAATTGTGAAATTTGAAGAGGCGGTATAGCTATGTTGCTATACCGCCTCCGTTCATGTGGTTAACTTCATAAATAGAATTATACCGTCACGAAATCAACCCCTGTAATTAAGTTTGTTTGAACGCCAATTAAAGTCGCCAGTAGCTCATTTGTTTCTGTAACGCGGATCAGGGTGTTGTTGGCATTGCCTTGGATCGTCAGTTGACCGAATGTGAGACTACCGGACAGAGCAATCAAATCTGTGCTGTCTTTGAAGTCCTGAATCGTATCTGAGCCTGAGCCTGCGCCAATTGCCAATACAAAGCGATCGCTACCATTACCGCCAAGCAGCGTATCCTGTCCCTGACCGCCATCTAGCCAGTCATCGCCATTGCCGCCGTTGAGGATATCGTTACTAACCTGACCAAGCAAAATGTCATTGCCATTGCCACCGTTGAGGGTGTCGTTGCCATTGCTGCCGCTGAGGGTGTCGTTGCCATTACCGCCATTGAGTTCATCTCTGCCAGAGGTGCCAGTAAGGGTATCTTCTTTGTTGCTACCATTAAACACGCTGAGGGTACTAGTCAATTCTGCGCCGATGAGAACGGGGTCGTGATCTGAGGAACGATAGGGGGTTGGCTGATATAGTCCAGGGGGGTTAAATTCTTGGTTATAATCCAGAATTCTGGGTTCGTCGGCGTTGATATGCCATTCAGTTGCTCCGGTTATCTGAGTACTTAGGCTGGCAGTACTCAGAGCATGATCTAGTCTTCCAGACTGCCCATCAAAGACATAAGAGTAGGGGTTTTGAATATATCTGCCGAGTTCATCTACCAGTCCGCCATTTCTCAGCACATCGATGGGATCTTCTTCGCCATAGGCATTAAGATCCCCAAGGACTAATACATCGCTGTCTCCTGTCGTGGTCTTCAGCTGATTGACAAAACCAAGCAAGGCTTCTGCCTGTTGAACTCGCGTGAAATTAAAAGCACCCTGTCCATCACCCTGGTCTGCATCTGCCCCTGTGCCTGTACCACTCTTTGACTTGAAATGATTAATTACAGGGGTAAAAGTCTCGCCGTTGGAGTTCAGCACAAAGGTCTGAGCAACAGGTTGGCGATTGTAAACAGCGTCAGGATCGCTGAGAGAAGAACCAACTGGGGTGACTGTTCCTGGCTTGTAAATAAAGGCAACTTTAATTTCGTCAGTTCCTACCCCTGTGGCAGGATCGCGAATATAGTCATAGACTGTTGCACCTAAAAATGTATTCAACCGATCGACCAGTTCCGCGATCGCAGATTCAGTTCCATCGCCATCATTTTCAACTTCAATTAGACCTACTACATCGGCATCGAGAGCCGCGATCGCCCTGACAATCTTGGCACTTTGTCGCTCAAACTCTGCCAAGGTCGTAGCGCCTCGCGAGGTAGGAAAGCCGCTACCTATGCCATTACCATTGAAGTAGTTCAGCACGTTAAAGCTAGCAACCTTAACGTTACCACCTACCGCTTCAGGTGAAGCTGTCCGGGGATTAGAATCGACAAAATTGGGTGTGACAGTGGGTTGCAGTCGGTAGGTATTAAACCCGTAGCCCAGCACACCTGTAAGAGATGTAACTGTACTGCCCACGCGCAATGTACCGTCCTGATTCAAAAACGGAACAATTGCCGGATTTTGGGTGTTACTACCATCATCAAGCAGAATTTCACGCAAGTTGTTTGCATTCTGCTGTTGCGTGACTGCTGCAACATTATTTTCATCGTTCTCGGTTTCAGCAGTGGGAATATCGGTAGGATCGAGGAAATTTGTGGGGTTAAACAACCGTCCTTCTGAAGACAGCAAAACCTCACCAAACCGACCCAGATTAAAGTTTTCAGTGACCGTTAAGGTTTCGGGGAAAGTAACTAACATTCCCTCATAGCGTTCCAGATCTGTCGTTGCTGTTACGGGTAAATCAACTGCTATGGGAGCGATTGAGCCTGAACCCACCAAACTCAGTCCGCTAATGTTATCGAGCTGAGTTTGGTTAGCAAATTCTGACACTCGTCCAGTCAACCGCACCGTCTGACCTACACTCACATCTATGCTGTTAGGCGAAAAGATAAAGATACCGTCTGAGGTTGCAGCATCGCCATCGCCAACAGCCTCCTGCACATAAAAGCCATTCAGCCCACTGCCACCTTGAAAGTCGCCCACAACAACTGCTTCGATTGTCACTGTCTGGCCGACTTTAGGACTGGCTGCACCACTTCCTTGAATTTCGTAAATCTTGCTGAGAGCAACATCATTGTCAATAATATTAACGTTGATGTTGGGAATTGGCGTGAGTGTGTTGGAGTATACCGCATCAAGACTACTGGCGATCGCATGGGTAATTACTCCTGTTTGAGGAGATGCTTCTACATCTAAGTCATTTACCGCTCTGACAGTAATTGTCTGGGGATTAGTATCCGTCAAGCTGAGGGTGACAGAGTTAAAGAAATTTGTTCCATCTGTACTTATTTGCGTTTGCCCATCTGCGGCGATCGCTATATTTACAGCACCTGTTGGTGTAGTCTTGAGAGCGATCGTGTATGTATCAGTCGTCTCACCCTGTTCATTTACATCGGTACTGTTACCAGATTGAGTGATAATTACTCCTGCGCCAGTTTCGGGATTCGCAGTGTAGCTTCCCAATCCATCAAAGGTATCAGTAGCAAAGCCATCCCACTGCAAACTCGGATCAAACGCATCATTAGGATTGGTATCGCCAGTAGTAATACTACTTTTGCGCCGTAGGGTATTGTCTGCGGTGCTGGTTAGACCAGTTCCCCACTCAGTACCGGGATCAAAGCCAATCTGACCAATCGAATCAAGGATTGTCCCACTTGCGCCGCCTTGGCGCAGCACGATCACATCATCTCCATTAAACCAACCCGCACCGTTGGTCTGGTCTGCCTGTGCCAAAATCGTTGCGTTGGCGCTGCTTTGCGCTAGCACAAATACATCACCAGGAGCAATTGTGCCTGTTAAAGCAATGGTTAATCCTGCCGTATTACTGCCATTAAAGTAGTACTGAACCACATAGTTTCCAGCGGTTAAATCAATCGCCGCACCTGTGCCGTTAAAAATTTCTAGGGCTTTATTGTTGCTGCTACCCTCAATATATTCTGAGAAAAGTAATGCCATTGGAATCTCCTTAAAATTTGCAGATTTCAGGTCAAGCGATCAGGTGAAAGGACATCATTAACGAATTCAAGCTAGACGCTCATGTAATAAATCAGACAACGAGGACATGAAGATTTCTCTTCTCAGTCAATAGTTAACCGTCAACAGTCAACATTATTTTTAAGCTAGGCGTTGCATCTAGCAGATTTGCCTGTTATGCCTTTTGGGCACCTGGGCGGCCATTCTCCACCACAAAAGAAGCAAAAGTGTATACAGGTGCATCTGAACGGCTCACAGTTGTCACAATACGCAGATCGGTCTGCCAACGCTCATAGTTAAGGTTGACTCGGAAGTAGCCGCGGCGATCGCCGTCAAAAAACTTGATGTGTGGGTTTTCTGGAATCATCGGGCCATAGTAGGGGCCGTAGACATTTGCATCACCATTGCTAGAAATTGAGGGAGTCACAAACTCAGTCGCAATTGTGGGAGAGTTAGCCTTGAAGTCAAGCTTGAGGTCATTGACAAATGTAGAGTGCCAATCCCCAGTAATCACAACTGGGTTAGATATCCCACGATTAGCGATGTGGCTTAAAACACGGTTACGTGCAAGGGGATATCCGTCCCATGAGTCGTTCCAAAAGATTTCGCCTGACCCGATTTTATGATCTAGTTCTGCCATCAGCACCTGTTGGGCAAGTATATTCCAACGTGCTTGAGAACGGTTAAGACCATCAAGCAGCCAGCGTTCCTGCTGAGTACCAAGCATAGTTTTCGATGGATCTAGCGCTGCTGGGCAACGGGGTGTTTCACCGTCACCGCATGGCTGATCGCTGCGGTACTGGCGGCTATCAAGTACGCTAAACTCAGCCAGATTACCGAAGGTCAACCGCCGGTATAGTCGCATATCTGCCCCCTTGGGTCGGGAAAATTCCCGCAGTGGCATATGCTCATAATAAGCCTGATAAGCAGCTGCACGCCTTTTGAGAAACTGTTTGACTGGATCGTTGTTTTCTGAAATCTCATCAGTATAGTCATTTTCAACTTCGTGGTCGTCCCAGGTGACTGTGAAGGGAAATAAGGCATGAGCTTTTTGTAAATCTGGGTCAGTTTTATATAAAGCATATCGAAGGCGGTATTGCTCAAGCGTATTTGTTTCTTTCCTGAACTCCTCAGGTAAAGATACATTGCGTACACCACCTGTCGCAGGGATGCCGTATTCGTAAATGTAGTCACCCAAGTGGAAAACCAAGTCTAAATCTTCTTCAGCTAGGCGACGATAAGCCGAATAGTAACCATCCTCCCACTTTTGACAAGTGACAAATGCAAAGTTGAGTTGATTTAACCTAGTGCCAATAGCTGGAGCAGTACGGGTACGACCAATCGGACTAACTTCATTGCCTACCTTGAATTGATACCAATACCAACGGTTAGGTTGTAAACCACGTACATCCACATGAACAGAATGCGCTAATTCCGGGGTTGCCATTGCCACGCCCTCTAACACAACTTTCCTCATGTTTTCGTCCGTAGCAACTTGCCACTCTACTGGTAAATTCACCTGCGGTATACGATCGCCATTCAATGGATCTGGAGCCAGCCGCGTCCATAGCACTACACTATCTGGTAAGGGATCGCCAGAAGCAACACCAAGGCTAAAGGGATACTCGGAAAATTTTGGCTGTGCCACAACTCTATGAGTCCAAAAACTGGCAATAGCGCCTGCGGTCACTGTGCCAGCACCCAGCAAAAACCGTCGCCGCTTTGCTTTAGTAGATAGCAAGCGCTCGAAATTAACATGCTCCATAACAATCCTTGTTGATATTTCTACAAAAAAAGACTAGAGAAGTGAAATAATAACGAATTTGTTGTTAACCAGATTAATTATCAAATCGTGTTTAATTAAGGCTTAAGAAGTTATTAATAAATGAGCCTGATTATTTCGATGTGGGAAGCGGCAGACGCTTCCTCTAAATTTTTGTATTAATGTGGATTCGTCTGCTAAGTGAAATCGAATGAACGCAAGGATAAGTGTGCTGTCGATTAACAAATTAATGTCTTCCTATCAGGAACTACCAAACTCAAATCGCCTCAATAAGTTGTAATTTTTTGAGCATTCCTCACAAAGCGCGAATTAGCAAGCACATTAATAATTGAAAATCTTAAATCGTATGGGTTTCTCTTTCGATTACATCAATCCGTTAAGCTGACATATAATCTGTTAATCGACAAATGTTAAAAAGATTAATTGTGTTGAGATTTTGAGAATACTAATAAAAGCGAAGAAGGTTTATAGTATAGGTTTATTACGTCGGCGCTCTAAAAACGTTACTACTTCTAAAGGGGTACAGAGTATTTGGGGTACATCGCCAACAATTAATAGCCATCTTTCTTCATCAGCTATCCGCAACTTCCATCGTTCTTGATGATTTTGAGGCAAAATAACAGACTTTCCATCACTATCAAATTCGCAGTAAAATCCCCAAGCTTGCGCTTTCTTGAAAAGCTTTTTTTGATCCATTTTTATCTCAGTTTTTTATATAATGCCATAAGCTTTTTTAAGTGCATGAATACAGTAATTCGCGTTCATTTACCCTTCAATGTCTGAAGTTAGAACCAAGTATGATATAAAGGTTAAATAAAAGCAGTCCCAACCTTTTACGAATCACCTTACGCTGTAAGTGGTAGTGCCCACGTGCAATGAGTTCAGCGATAAAATTAGTCAAGCGTGTGTAACCGTGCTGAGATAGCTGAGGTTGTGGTAATACCGTCATCAAATCTTTAAAGGGAACAACCTCTGACACTTTTTTATATTCATATTGCAACTACCATCGTACTTAGGGATGAAATGTGATCGCATTGGGGAAGGTACGTTAACAGCCAATAATCCAAGCAATTTAAAATATTTGTTATTGTGGCACCTAAGGTTAACAAAAATTTAACCTTAGATTAAGTTTTTGTTAACGAAAATATTAATTAACTGAAAAATATCATTATAAATTTCTTTCTTAAGACACAAGGACGTTCACTATGAAAGAGAAAAAATATATATTGTTTATTCTTTAAAATAAGCTATAACTAGACAGCAATTTTGTCACAATGCCCAGCACTGATGCACCATGCTAGTCAAAAAGAATCGTTTAAATCACAATTATTGTTCATAACAAACTGTAATTAAAAGTCTTTTGACCAAGTTTTGAAATTTATTTCATCCACATTAATAGTTGTTGTCAATGTGGGCAGCACTCCTGATGCCAGCACTAACTTTAGATTGTCAGTTACGGATATCAATGAAGCACCCACTGCGAATAATGACAGTAGCTTGACGATTAACCAAAGTGTGGTGAAACTAATTCCAATCGCCACCCAATTAGCCAACGACACTGACCCTGATGCCAACACAACGCTGTCTGTTTTGCCAAATAGATTTAGCGATGTTGTGGGCGGTAGTGTTGCCATAAACAGCGGTAATGTAGTATTTACCCCGAACTCCAGCTTTAGCGGTTTCAGCTAGAGCAGAAGCTAATCGCTTGGGGCTAAGGATTACTGGATTGCTGGGTGTTTTAGTTGAAGCTAAACAACAAAATTTTATTGTGGATATCAAGCCGTTAATGGATACCCTGATTGCTACGTCTGAGTTTAGAATATCCGTATCCCGGCTATACCCCGTATTGGTTATGCCGCTTAAGTTCTGAAGTATCGCTTGACAAGCCCCAAAAATATGTATATACATATTTTATGAGCAACCAATTTGCTGAAGCTAATCTTGCGAAGGTCATTCAAGTACCTGCAACCTGTATGGGAATGCATGTCCGTCGTGCCTCACGCATTGTGACGCAAGTATATGATGCCGCTTTACGTCCTGTAGAGTTGGCTGTAAACCAATTTACACTGCTAGTGGCTATTCACTTGGTGGAATCTACACCGATTACCCGCTTGGCTGCTGAGTTATTTACGGATCAAACCACCTTAACCCGTAATCTCAAATTATTAGAAAAAAGAGGATTAGTTGCGATAGCACCTGGAGAGGATCGACGGGTAAAGTTGGTATCTCTAACAACAGAGGGGGAAGCTGTTCTAGCTGAGGCAATTCCTTTGTGGGAGCAAGCTCAAAGTGAAGTAATGCAGCAATTTGGAGAAGAGAAATGGCAGACTTTGCTATCGCTGTTATCCGATATCACAGCTGTCAGCTAGGCTAAATTTTTTTTGCAAAAACATGTATATACATATATTGATTGGAGGATGTAATGGCTAAATTTGATCGTCATCCCACCGTCAAGTGGTGGCGCGAACAGTCTGCAAATAAGGAACCACAAAGTCCAGTTACCTTGAATGCTGAATCATTGCGATCGCTTTGTTTAGAACTAGGGGCTGATGATGTGGGATTTGTGGAGATTGAGCGAAATGCGATCGCCAATCAACGTGCAGATATCCTAGCTGCATTTCCCCCTACCAAAACACTCATTAGCTTTGTCTGCCGCATGAATCGGGAAAATATTCGTACCCCTGTGCGTTCTGCGGCAAATATCGAATTTCATGCCAACTACGATCATGTTAATGAAGTTGCACGCACTATTGCCAAAGCATTGGAACAAACTGGAATCAGAGCCATGATTCCAGGCGCTAGCTTTCCTATGGAAATGGATCGATTTCCCGGTAAGGTGTGGGTAGTTTCTCATAAACCCGTCGCCGTCGCAGCTGGTTTAGGACACATGGGAATTCATCGCTTGGTAATTCATCCCCAATTTGGCAGCTTTATCTCCTTGGGAACAATTTTGATTGATGCTCAAGTGACGGCATATGGCCAGCCCATCGATTACAATCCCTGTGTAGAGTGCAAATTGTGCGTCACAGCTTGCCCAGTCGGTGCGATTGGGGCGGATGGACACTTCAATTTTTCTGCTTGTTATACCCATAATTACCGCGAGTTCATGAGTGGGTTTACAGATTGGGCAGAAACCATTGCTGACAGTAAGAATGCCCACGATTATCGGCGAAAAGTCAGTGATTCGGAATCAGCTTCAATGTGGCAGAGTTTGTCTTTCAAAGCCAACTATAAAGCCGCCTATTGTATGGCTGCTTGTCCGGCTGGCGAAGATGTGATTGCCCCATTTTTGCGCGATCGCAAAGGATTTGTCCAAGAGATTGTTAAACCATTGCAAGACAAACCCGAAACAATTTATGTAGTACCAGGCTCAGATGCAGAAATGTATGTTGCCAAACGCTTTCCCCACAAAAAAGTTAAACGAGTCAGCAGTGGTATTCGTTCCAAATCGATTCAAGGTTTTCTCTACGGACTACCATTGTTATTTCAACGCCATCAATCAGATGGCTTGAATGCTGTTTACCACTTCACATTTACTGGCTCTGAGTCCCGCAAAGCAACAGTAACAATTCAAAATAAAACCCTACAGGTTAAAGATGGGCACATTGGGAAAGTCAATCTTTCTGTCACCGCAGACAGCGAAACTTGGTTACGTTTTCTTGCCAAGGAACAAAACCTGATTTGGGCATTGTTGCAACGGAAAATTCAGATCGGTGGTTCGCCTAAACTGCTTCAGGCGTTTGGTAAGTGTTTCCCAATTTAAAGCATTGCCCCACAAGATTTTATTCCAATTTAGCAACAGAATACGACAGATAGATAGGAGCGCAGACGTAATCAGTAGTGCCAGTGCCATCGCACTTGAGATGATGCCCCACAGAAACGAGTAAACACTGCTTCTCAAAAATGTTAACGCTTGTGGAAAATTTTCCTTAACCGTCTTGTTGCTACAGAATGCATATGGTTAGCTGAGTTCCGGAAGTAAATCGGAACTCAACCGGAACTGTAACGCCTCAAACATAGACCTGACAAAGAAATTTAACCACATCTCAATTACGTCTGACTAATATCAAGTTTTATGAAAACTGCAAAACCAGGCAAAAATACTTCAATAAAACTCCTAGGTAAAATAAACCCTCGCTGAATTTAAATCTTTTCAGTGGGGGTTAAGATAAAACATAGAAAATCTGCCAGCCTCCGGGATAAGTACTATTCAATATCTACCATCAGGTCTTTATACTCTGAAACGGCGTTTCGATAAGCCTCATTTTCCCCAGGTCTTGCATCCCAAAGGATTCTAATGATGTGGGTCTGGTTGAGATTCATTTCGTTTCGCAAGCGCAAAATCTCCGCTATTGCCTCATTTCGGAGTAAGGCGAAACGGGTGAAACGCTGTTCTTGTGAAATGAAACTATTGATGGAGCGTCCTTTCGGCGTTTCGGATGATTGTTTCGCCGTTTCGCTAGGTAAGGAATCCGTTTCGGCTTCGTCAGCATGGAAACTCGACTCCAGTCTCTTGATAGTGTCGATATCAGAACTGAGAAATTCTCCTGGTGTGGGCGGCTGAAATCCTTCAAGAAAACTCCGAGAATCACGGTCATAACCAGAATGATTTTCCAGCTTGGGCATTGCAAACCAACGATTGAGACCACCATGATAAACTGCTCGGTTTACAGGCGAAGCATCAATGAACTCCTGAAGTTTGGCATCACTGATTTTCTGAGAACTGGGGATAAAACCAGTAGAAATCATCGCACTATAGGCTGCAATATTCACAGCAGAAACAATCGCTAAGGGAGTAAACTGCGATCGCAATCCGCCGCTAATCCCCAAATCCTCAGTATGGGGATTCTGGGCTAAAATCCAAACTCTAATCCCGGCAGAGTCACCGCAAGAAGTATAACTGGTCAATTTACCCTTGAGCCAGTCAAGTTGCTTTGCAATTTTAAATTGACTGCCAATCTGCGTCCCTTCGTCAAAAGCTAATAACTTGTCACCCCTTAGAGCATCAAATTCTTTTATGCAGTTTTGAAACCAACTGACAATTTCAACAGGAGTCATAGATGGAGTAGAAGCCCGTTTGAGGACATCTACACAACCAGAAAAATAACCAGTCTCCTTTGGGTCGTGTTTGGGGTCAATGTAGAAAATAGTAGTCTGCGGATGCAATTGTTTAATTCGCCGTAAAGCATTACTAACAAGCAAACCTTTGCCAGCCCCAGGAATACCTATGATTAAATGGTTAGAAATCCGTTGTGACATCTTCTCAATTACATCAAGTGTTTGCGGTATTGAGGGACTGTATTCGTCAATGTGTGTGTTAGTGTCTGAAGTTGATGAGCAAGGAATACCAAGCGGTAAATCAGTTGTCGGTGCGGCTAAAGGTAAGTGAGCAATAGGCGGTGGCGGTAAGTTGATTTGAGGTGCTTCTAATTGTGGTGGGCGTATTTGTTGAATCGCTTGAACGTGATGATAATTCACCCTGGGGTCAACTGAAACTTTGGCAAGATGTTGATTGAGTTGGTCAAATGTAGGGAAGACACCACGAAAATTGACAAAGCAATCAAGCAAATATCGGTAAGCATAAAAGCGTTTCCCTGGTTCCACAATATTAATAAACTCAGTTAAGGTATGAGTGTGCTGCCTAAGCATGGCAAATTCATAACGCTCGCACGGTTCCAAGTGATGCATCAAGTCAACAAATTCGTTTTGATTTGAGAACCATTCTTCACGAGCTTGACTATCACCCATTGCTGATAAAAACTCGAAGAAGTTACCTCTAATGAAAGGTATGGGAGCAAACTGATGGGAAGCATTCATGTCAGTTGCAACCGCCCAAACATACCCAGCACTGGCAATTAACGCACCGATAGGTGCCAAAGGACTGGTTGCATAGCAAACTGCTCCAATTGCCCCACCAGCAAGAGTGATGAGTTTCGAGAGGTTCATCCCAGCTCGCTCATCTTTGGCTCTAACTAATAGCTGATCGGTACGTTCAACTAACCAAGCCGCAACATTTCCCGCTTCCAGGTGTTCTATTGAGGGATAATCTTCTCTGAGTCGAGCAGTTTCTAGCGTAGTTAAAGATGGTACTTGGTTTCCCTGATAAGTCTGGTTGTGATGAGATGCAGGATCTGGCTGATAATTGAGAAAATCCATAGAGTTCACCAATACTGATTATCAAAATAGAATTCAGGAGTCAGGAGTCAGAATTCATACTGAATTCTGTACGACTGGTGAGGCAGTCCGTTGGCGGGGTTACCGCGCTTAAAGGAACTGCCGTTAGCGCAGCGTAAAGCCTTCTGGTGCGTCGGCTTCTCCTAACGGAGACGCTACGCGAACGCCAACGGCATAGCTTCTCCTGTCGGAGAGGCTGCGCCCTAAGCGAAGCTATGCCGTTGGCTTTACGCTTAGAGCGACGCAGGAGCGTCACCCGTAGGGCAGATGAATAAGTGGGTTTAAGACCCCCGCTAAATTTTTAATTTAGCGGTCTACAATTAGTGGTGGGTCTGAATCCCCCACTATCTGAATCCTCCACTAATTGCATTCTGACTCCTGACTCCTGACTCCTGACTTCTGGATTCTTCTTCATTTGGTCAATTTCCAAATCGTGTAGCCAATTTCGCCAGCCATCATTGAGCCTAAGTTGTAGACAAGGCAGGCAAGGATAGTGCTGGGGTTGGTGAAAGCGAAAGGGTTCCGTCCAACAAAAGTGGTTGTCAGGTCGAAAATCCAAAAGAACAAAGCAACTGCACCACCTGTGTGTCGTTCTTTCATCCCGGCAACCTTGTAATCCCGCCACAATGCCTGTGTTAGGTCAATGGTGCCACTGGGTTTGCCGCCTAATGTAAACTGCTTGGAATATTCAAACTCGGTTTTTGCTTCTTCTGGGCGTTTACCACGCAATGTTCGAGCTTGCATCACTTGAACTAATGCAGATATGCCAAAAGATAACCAGAATAATGGATTGAAGGGCAGTGCTAACCAACCAATCCACCCAATCCAATTTTGTTCAAACCAGGGAAGGAGAGGAATGCCGCCAAACATTGTCTGCCAAATGCCATCAGTACTGAGTAAAGAACCGATGAAAAAGCCCAGTGCGCCGATGATTTTTGTACCACCAGAACCAGGAGTGACGAACTGTGCCAGGATGTAGGAAACGAAAGATACAGGGATGGAAATAATATCAACAATCCATCCAGCAAGGATTTCTATGTAGTCTGAAACTCCTTTCTTTTTTTGTGTCTGTTTCTCGGTTGCTTGCTCAGAAGATGAGTTTTTATGAGTATTCACTCTCTTAATCCCTCCTAGTCAGGTGCATCATTACAAGCATTTTTGTAGTGGTATTTCCATTGCCATTGCCGAGAAGAAATCCGCCCAATGCAAGCACCCGCAGAGTCATAAACATAAACCACTTCCGACTCTAACCAACCTGTAGTTTCTGGGCGCGGATCTCGTTTTGGATTATCAATGTACTGCCGGATTTTGAGTTTTTGAGTATTGGGCATGACTTGGGTTTGAGCTAACTTTAAAGCTGTCAGCTGGCGTTGCTCGATGCGTGAGCGCTCTACATCTTCACTCTGTTCAATGCTTGCGGCAGCGTTAAATGATTGAAATTGGGATGGGAGTTTTAGGAATAGTGGCGATGCAATTAAGGCTATTCCTAGAAAGCCAAGTATTGCTTGTCCAAGGTATTTATTAGCACTAGTAGTCACGATTTCTCTCCGATCAATTTCACCGATATGCCAGCAGTAAAGCCTAAAGTCATGGCAGCTATGGTGACATTAGGCTTTATCAGTAATGTTGAAATCCCGATCGCGGCAGCCCAGAAACAACCATTCGCAATAGCAATTAATCGCTTGTTTTTTGGCTTGGTTATTTGGTCGTTGAGAACTTGATGTACGATTGCATAGTCTTCCAGCTCAGTCAGAATGTCTGTTACAGAAGCTCCGTACTCTTTTTCAAGCCTTGCAATTGCTATTTGGTCAAGCTTGAC
>NZ_JACJQJ010000121.1 GCF_014696615.1 Nostoc linckia FACHB-104
ACAGTTCAGTTAAGAAAATAAATTGACAACAAAACAATACTTTTGGAGGGGGTTTGGGGGACGCAACCGTCCCCCAATCGGGGGTTTGGGGGAGAATCCCCCAATTTTGCTAGCTGTTTCCACAACTGACAAATCAACCACTAATAATCTGAACTGTATTGATATATAATTACCGTTCCCCAATCAAAGTAAACGCCGCCCAATTCACAGGAGAAGGAAATTTCTCCTTCGTCTTCAACATCGCTTGACGCAAAGCCAGCGCTTTATCTGGTTGAGTTCGCAAACTCTGATAAAACTCCACCATTAAATATTGTGTCGCTGCATCCGGTACTTGCCACAGGGAAACCAGCACACTAGGAACACCTGCAGAAATTAAGGAACGAGATAACCCAATTACCCCATCACCAGAAAGTTTCCCTTTCCCCGTTTCACAAGCACTCAGAACGACTAATTGGGCTTTTAATTTTAGATTTAAAATTTCCTCAGCCGTGAGTAAACCATCATCTTTACCCGAAGGCGCTAACGCAATCCAACTACCTAAACCCCGATTATCATCCGCCCAACCGTGAGTAGCTAAATGAATTACATTTGCTGTTGATAACTGTTGCATAATATTGGCTTTAGTCGCATCTTTACCGAGAATCGCTTTAGTTTTTAATAAATCAGCGATCGTCTTTGCTTCTTGTTCCGCCCCTGGTAGTGGAATTAACTGTGTTCCCGGTTTACCCGGTTCTGTAGATACTACAGGCATAGTTGGATTACCAACAATCAGAGCGTTATTATAATTTGTTGTTTTCCCTTGATTTAATTGATGGGTAAAATCTAACACCTGAATAGCTGGGGCAGTGAGGATGGCATGTTTTTCAATTAAATATTTACCAGACTCATCTCGCAAAGCTGGGAAAGGTGCAAGGAATAAAGAACTTTGAGGAATGAAAATAACTCTATTATTAGGGTTTTGTGGTAACAAATCAGCGATATCTTTAATTAAAATGTCATGCAGTTTTTGTAATGGCTTTTTCACATTTACAGCATCAGGATTTTGACTGGCAATAATACCACCAGCACGCCCACCTCTAACTACACCAATACCTAGACGGCTTTGATTTACTAATTCATCTAAGGTTGTATTATCTTTTTGCCACAGAGATTTAATGTCAACTTTGCGGAATGTGACTTCACCATTTGGCTTGACAACCCAGATATAGAGGTCTGATTCTTTAACTTGTTGTTTACCTGCAATTTTGAATTCATCGACAATAATAGAATATTGCACGAGAGTTGCATTTTGCTGTTTAGCGATTTGTTTAATCTGGGCAATTGTCGGTGGTTGCGGTGATTTATCCACCTGTTTATTATTAGTAGATACACGAGATGCTAACAACTCAACAAACGCTCTAGCGCGACCACGTTCAGCAATTTCTAAAGCCGCATCAGTTTTATTTTGGGCAATAAGGACTTGTTGTAAAATTCTGTAGGTGCTGCTTTGGGTGTCAAAAAATAAGACTTTGTTAGTATCAGCTAACTTTTTATCTCGCAGAGATTCATAAACCTTAATTCCTTCATACAGGGTTTTCTCTGCTGCGGTGAGATTACCCTGTTTGTAGAAAGCATATCCTAGATTGTTTAAAGAAATACCCTCGCCTAGTCTATCTTTAATTTCTTTGGCGATCGCTAACCACTGCTGGTAGTACTCAATGGCTTTTGGGTAGTCTCCCAATGCATAGTAAGCAATACCAAGATTCCCCAGCGCGTTTCCCTCCCCTCGTCTATCTTTAATTTCTTTGGCGATCGCTAATCTCTGCTGCTGGTACTCAATCGCTTTTGGGTAGTCTCCCAATGAGAAGTAAGCATTACCGAGACTACCCAGCGCGTTTCCCTCCCCTCGTCTATCTTTAATTTCTTTGGCGATCGCTAAACTCTGCTGCTGGTAGTCAATCGCTTTTGGGTAGTCTCCCAATGAGAAGTAAGCAACACCGAGACTACCCAGCGCGTTTCCCTCGCCTAGTCTATCTTTAATTTCTTTGGCGATCGCTAAACTCTGCTGCTGGTAATCAATCGCTTTTGGGTAGTCTCCCAATGCATTGTAAGCAAGACCGAGACTACCCAGCGCGTTTCCCTCCCCTCGTCTATCTTTAATTTCTTTGGCGATCGCTAATCTCTGCTGCTGGTACTCAATGGCTTTTGGGTAGTCTCCCAATGCATCGTAAGCAATACCGAGATTACCCAGCGCGTTTCCCTCCCCTCGTCTATCTTCAATTTCTTTGGCGATCGCTAAGTGCTGCTGGTTGTACTCAATCGCTTTTGGGTAGTCTCCCAATGCATTGTAAGCAATACCGAGATTACCCAGCGCCGCACCCTCCCCTAGTCTATCTTTAATTTCTTTGGCGATCGCTAATCTCTGCTGCTGGTACTCAATCGCTTTTGGGTAGTCTCCCAATGCATTGTAAGCATTACCGAGACTACCCAGTGCGTTTCCCTCCCCTCGTCTATCTTTAATTTCTTTGGCGATCGCTAAACTCTGCTGCTGGTACTCAATCGCTTTTGGGTAGTCTCCCAATGAGAAGTAAGCATTACCGAGATTACCCAGCGCCTTTCCCTCGCCTAGTCTATCTTTAATTTCTTTGGTGATCGCTAAACGTGAGGAGTGGTACTCAATCGCTTTTGGGTAGTCTCCCAATGCATTGTAAGCAATACCGATATTACCCAGCGCCCAACTCTCGCCTAGTCTATCTTTAATTTCTTTGGCGATCGCTAAACTCTGCTGGTAGTACTCAATCGCTTTTGGGTAGTCTCCCAATGCATTGTAAGCAATACCGATATTACCCAGCGCCCAACTCTCGCCTTGACGGTCTTTGATTTCACGGTAAATAATTAGTGCTTGCTGCCACGATTTAAATGCAGCTTCAAATTGACTGGTTTGATACTGCTGAATACCTTGTTTAATCAATCTATCAGCCTCTGCTTTCCGCGCCTGTGGGGTTTGCGCTAACGCTTGGGTTATTCCCAAAATTGCGCTTTGGTTGATGGGCGTTTGTCCAAGGGTGGTGAGTAGGATAATGAGGGTAAGAAGTGCGATTTTGTGTATCTTCATCGGTGTTACTTAGGTGTCCCTGTCAGTAACATATATCTCTGTGATGGCGAAGCCTATGCAGTTTTGATGAAATTTGGGCATTGGGTATTGGTAAAGATATTGGGGCGATCGCATTTCCCTCAAATACAATCAAACAATCATCCTGTATAGTTCAAAACCTTTTGCCCTCGTCCTTCCCATGAAAAAAAAGTCAAAAATAAAAGGCAAGTGGTAGACTAAACCTTTTACTTTTGACTCGTGCTAACCTTTTGTTGTGTTGGGGGACGTTTTAGCCTACGTCATCGTGGGCAAATCTGTTGAAGAGGAAGTCTAGGGCATAGTTCCGCAGCTTGTAATATTGTGGATCTTCCATGATGCGGGCGCGATCGCGTGGACGCGCAAAGGGTATTTCCATAACTTCCCCAATCTTTGCATGAGGGCCATTGGTCATCATCACCAATTTGTCTGCTAAAAACAGTGCTTCATCAATATCATGGGTAATCATCAGCACTGTGCAGCGATTATCGCCCCAAATCTTCAGTAATTCTTCTTGTAATTCTTCTTTGGTAATCGCATCTAACGCCCCAAAAGGTTCGTCTAAAATCAACACTTTGGGACGAATCGCCAATGCGCGCGCGATAGAAACCCGTTGTCTCATACCCCCCGACATCTGCATTGGTTTCTTTTCCATTGCATCAGCCAGTCCCACCATTGCCAAATGTTCGCGCACAATTGCTCTTTTTTCAGGTTCTGGTTTTTCGGGGTAAACTGCGTTGACAGCGAGATAAATATTTTCAAATGCTGTGCGCCAGGGAAGCAAAGCATAGTTTTGGAACACCACCATTCTATCTGGGCCTGGTTTGGTGATGGGTTGTCCTTCTAGCAATACTTGTCCTGATGTGGGAAAGTTAAACCCGGATACCATATTTAATAGAGTTGATTTGCCACAGCCAGAGTGACCAATTACACAAATAAACTCACCTTTTTCTACGTTGAGGTTAACGCCATCCAGTACGGTGAAGGGGCCTGTTTTGGTTGGGTAAACTTTAGAAACGTCTCTAATTTCTAGGAAAGGCTGACGGGTACTTACGCTTCCATATCCTGTTCTTTGTGTATCTCTGGGAGTTTCGGCTAGTCTTAAGTTGCGGTTTTGCATAGGGATGGAGAAAGGGTGAAGGGTGAGAAATTAGGAATTTGTTTCACGCAGAGGCGCAGAGGCGCAGAGGTAGAGAGAAGAAAACAGAGCGATCGGGTTTTTGGTATTCTCTAATGAGCTTCTGAGCTTCATTCACGAGCTTCTGAGCCTCATTCACGAGCTTCTGAGCCTCATTAATGAACTTCTGAGCTTCATTAATGAACTTCTGAGCCTCATTAATGAACTTCTGAGCTTCATTAATGAACTTCTGAGCTTCATTAATGAACTTCTGAGCCTCATTAATGAACTTCTGAGCCTCATTAATGAACTTCTGAGCCTCATTAATGAACTTCTGAGCCTCATTAATGAACTTCTGAGCCTCATTAATGAACTTCCGAGCCTCATTCACGAGCTTCCGAGCCTCATTAATGAGCTTCTGAGCCTCATTAATGAACTTCCGAGCCTCATTAATGAACTTCCAAGCTTCATTAATGAGCTTCCGAACCTCGTTAACCGAGTACAAAACTGAAATTATGTAGGTTGGGTTGAGGCTTTGCGAAACCCAACATTTTCGCGGTTTGTTGGGTTGCACTCCGTTTAACCCAACCTACAATGAGGGAAGATAATTTTGAATTCCCCCTACGCTGCGGTTCTTCTTGGTGAATCAAGGATGACTTCAGCAACGGAGAAGTCGCGCTTAATCTGCAAGCTGTTGAGGTAGGAGATAGGATCGTCAGCGTTAAAGGGAGTCCCATCAAATAGCTGAATCGGTTGGCGAGTATAGCTAATATCCAAACCTAATTCTCTAGCTGCGGTACTGAAGACGCGGACTCGACAAACTCTTTCTACAACTTCTACCCAATTTCGAGGGAAAGGTGTATCACCCCACCGCGCTAGTTGACTCATGATCCAAATTTGTTCAGTACGGCTGGGGCGGTTAATTGCCGACTCAGAATAAAATTGGTGGTGGGCATAATCCCGTAGTGGATGCTCTAAGTCACAGCTTAAATTTTCAGGATCTTCGAGTTGAATATACTCTACATCAGTGCTGACATAGTCACGCCCAGCTGTAATCCTTCTAATTTCCTCAGCATTTTTGGGATCTGCACAGTAAACGCAAGCTTCTAGTAAGGCTTTGGTTAAAGCAATGTGAGTATTGGGGTAAGCTTCCGCCCAATCTTCCCGCACACCCAGAACTTTACCGGGGTGTCCTAGCCATACTTCTAAGTCTGTCGCTACGGTAAAGCCAACACCTTCAATTGCAGCGCGGTAGTTCCAAGGTTCGCCCACGCAATAACCGTCAATACTGCCATTTTGTAAGTCGGCTACCATCTGCGCTGGGGGGATGGTCTTCATATCCACATCGATATCGGGGTCAACTCCCCCAGCAGCTAGCCAGTACCGCAACAGCAAGTTGTGCATAGATGCGGGATGCACTACCCCCATGATGTGGCGTTGTTCGCGGGTACGCAGGAGATATTTTTTGAAGTCGGATAAGCTTTGCACACCTTGGTCGTAAAAACGTTTCGCCAAAGTAATGGCGTTACCGTTACGAGTCATGGTGAGGGAACTAACAACGGGTACTGGTTGGTTTTTATGTCCGCCCAATGTTAACCACATTGGCATACCCGAAGGCATTTGGGCCGCATCTAAATAACCGCCACTAATACCATCTTCAATTCCGCGCCAGCTAGTTTCCCGGACTAAGTTAACTTCATCTAAACCATGCTTGACAAAAAAGCCTTTTTCTTTAGCAATAGCTAGGGGGGCACAAGCGCTGAGAGGTAAGAAGCCAATTTCTAAGTTAACTTTTTCTAAGCCATGACGGGAAATATTAGCAGTTTTCCGCGCCCGAATTTTCTTGATGCGTTTCTGCTGGTTGAGGAAGTAAATCATCTCACTCCGCAGAATGTAGTAGCTGGGGTGTTCTACTACTTCCATGCGTTTGCGGGGTCGGGGGATATCTACTTCTAAGATGTCACCAATTTTCGATTCGGGGCCATTGGTCAACATCACAATTCTGTCAGATAGCAATACTGCTTCATCTACGTCATGGGTAACCATTACCGCAGTGACTTCGTTTTCTTCGCAGATTTGCATTAATTGTTCTTGCAAGTTCCCCCTGGTGAGTGCATCCAAAGCACCAAAGGGTTCATCTAGTAATAATAACTTAGGACGAATTGCCAAAGCGCGCGCGATCGCTACCCGTTGTTTTTGTCCCCCCGATAACATTCCCGGCTGTTTATCTGCATGGGGACGTAAACCCACCATATCTATATGTTTATCGACAACGGCTTTGCGTTCCGCAGCCGGCATTCCCTTCATTACTGAATCTACAGCCAAGGCGATATTTTCTCTAACTGTCCGCCAAGGTAGTAAGGAATAATTTTGGAATACCACCATCCGGTCTGGGCCTGGTTTGGTAATTCTTTGTCCTTCTAAAGTAACCACACCTTCAGATGGTAAATCCAACCCAGCAATCATATTTAACAGAGTAGATTTACCACAACCGGAGTGACCAATTAAAGAAACAAACTCACCTTTTTTAATTTGTAAGTCAATTCCTTTGAGAGCAATATACTGACCACCACCAGTTAACTCAAAAACCTTATCAATTTGATCAACAGCAACGAATACGCTCATTTGTCAATTGTCCTTTGTTATTTGTCCTTTGTCCTTTGCGCTTTGTCATTAGTCATTTGTTCTTTGCTAATGACTAATGACCAATGACTAATGACTACTTCTGTTCTGCAGGTAAAATTAGGTTTTGCACCCAAGCCATTAATTTATCGAGGATTAAACCGACGACACCGATATAAACTAGAGCTAAAATTACTTCGCTGACGTTGTTATTCTGATAAGCATCCCAGATAAAGAAGCCAATCCCGACAATACCGGACATGACAATTTCTGCGGCGATAATCGCTAACCAAGCCAAACCAATCGCAATTCTTAAACCTGTGAAAATGTAGGGTAATGCAGCAGGAATTAAGATGTTGGTGAAGTATTCTTTACGGCTCAATTGCAGAACTTTCGCAACGTTGTTGTAATCTTGGGGAATTTGAGTTACACCCACAGCGGTGTTAATTAATATTGGCCAAATTGCGGTGATGAAGATCACGAATAAAGCTGCTGGTTCGTTTTGGCGTAATGCTGCTAAGGAAATTGGTACCCAAGCTAGAGGAGGTACAGTCCGTAATAGTTGGAAGATGGGGTCTAAAGCTTTAGACATGGTTTTATTAACCCCAATCAAAATGCCCAAACCAATACCAACAATTGCCGCTAGTGTATAACTAATTGCAACCCGTTGGAGGCTTGCCCAAATCTGCCAGAACAGACCTTTATCTGTGCCGCCTTTGTCGTAGAAAGGATACAAAATCAATATCCAAGTATCTGTGATAACTTGAATCGGCCCTGGTAATGTTGCGCCAGGAGTCAAAGCAAATAGTTGCCACACAACCAGAAAGATAATAATTGCGATCGCTGGTGGTACAACATTGGGAAATTGCTTTTGCAGACGGGATATAAAGCTGTTATCTAACCTAGGACTTGCAGGGCGCTTTTGGGCAATAGTCATAACCTTTGATCTCCTCTTAATTGGGTATTTGGCGTTTGGTATTTGGTATTTGGTATTTGGTGTTTGTCATTGGTCATTGGTCATTTGTGCTGGTAGTGAAGAAAATTCACCAATGACTTTTGACTTTTAGACGCGATTAATCGCGTCTCTAAAACTTCTCTACAACTGTTGATTAAACACTCACTTTCTTAATCTTGAGGCTCTTGAGATATTCTTCTGGTTTTTCGGGGTCAAACTTGGTGCCATCAAAAAATTCTTCCACACCACGAGATGTATTTGTGGGAATATCAGCCGCTGCAATTCCTAATTCTTTCGCAGCTTCTTTCCAAATATCTTCGCGGTTAACTTTATTGATTAATTCTTTGGCTTTAGCGGCATTATTGGCAATGTAATCTTTGGGTAAAAATCCCCAGCGAACGTTTTCAGTGATAAACCATAAATCATGGCTCTTGTAGGGATAAGAAACGCTACCTTTTTCATCTTTCCAGTAGTAAGCCGCCATTGTTTTATCATCAATTTTGCGGCCATCGCCCATATCATATTTACCTTGATATGGATCTGCCAAAATTTCGGGTGAAGGAAGGTTGAAATAATTTCTGCCGGCGAGAATTTGTGCGGCTTCTTTGCGGTTTTCAAAATTATCCAACCACTGCTGCGCTTCCATGACACCTTTGAGTATGGCTTTAGTGGCTTTAGGATGTTTGTCTACCCAATCAGCCCGCATCGCCAAGTATTCTTCTGGATGATTCTTCCAAATCTCTGCGGTTAACGCAGCCATGTAACCAATTTTGTCGTTTACAAGGCGGAAGGGCCAGGGGTCACCGGTACTGAATGCATCCATTGTTCCGGTTTTCATGTTGGCGACAGTTTGCGCCGCTGGTACGGTGAGCAACTTCACGTCTACATCAGGGTCGATTCCACCGGCTGCTAACCAGTAACGAATCCACAAATCTTGGTTAACGTGGGGAAAGGTGAAAGCAGCAGTGAAGGGTGTAGAAGATTTGAGTTCTTTAAATAAGGACTTCGCGCTAGCCAATTGCAGACTTACACCTTTACCTAGGTGCTTATTTGCGATCGCAATTCCATTCCCATGTGTAATTAGTTGACACAACACATACATGGGAATTTTTTGATTTCCCTTGGTAATTAAGCCTTCTGTAATTAAATGAGGCATTGGCATTTGCCATTGACCACCATCAATCCCACCGCCAGCAGAACCAATTTCCAAATTATCCCGTGCTGCACCCCAAGAAGCTTGTTTGGCAAGTTCTACGTTTATGCCATACTTTGCAAACAAGCCTTTTTCTTTTGCAATAATTAACGGTGCGGATTCCACAATGGGAATATATCCCAGCTTGACTGTAGCAGTTTCTGGCTTTTGTTCGGGACTAATATTAGCTACTTGCTGCGCTGTTGGTTGCGCTGTTCCACCGCCACCAGCGCTTTCAGGAGGATTGCCTAAACAGCCTTTCAGGAATACAGCACCCGCAGAAGCTCCGGCTGTTAAGATAAATTTACGGCGAGAAAACTGATTCAGAAATTCTGTCATAGGGTCTCCTTAAAAGTGCAATTTAAGTTTTTTTTGTATGGCAATCAAGGCGATACCAAGAAATATTTCTTGCACGTCTTATATTGCTTATTCCGGCTATTTTAGTTACACAGATTTTCGTCATTCCTGAAAGAAATGGCGAGTGCAACTACTGTATTTATCAAAAAAAATTGGGGAAGCTATAGACTAGAATTTGGGCAACCGGGGAACCATCACTTAACTTGTTAAAATTAGTTTACAGGCATTAAGGTCTAAATGGTTAACTCCAACTCAAAAGTATTAAATAAATATTAGATTGGTTATATAAGTAAAATTTTATCTAACTGCCCTAAAACCGTCACAAAGTTCTAATATATCAATTAAAGTCTATACATTTTATTGTTTATAAGCTATGAATACACATTTTTAACATGGTTACATTGCATCTTTAATCATCATTTACGCAAATTTTTTATAGAAACCATTGTATGAATCTATGATGGGCAACGTGATTCATTAGCTTATCTAAAGTCACAGAACAGGCAATAGGTTTTGTTATATGCTGCTTCAGCACAAGGTCTCGAACACCAAGCATATTGGTAATTAAGGGCTTGCCAACCAGGTTGATATATTTCACTACATATAATGATTAATGCTTGAGATTTAGTGAAAATATATAATTATCATCAATTAAAATCTATGATTAATGTTCAGTTGTTGTAAATGCCATCAGTTCTGTTGACTGAAGAACTTTGGGCTTAGAACTTGAGTTCTAGATGGTGGAGAAGTTAGAGCAGATTACAACTTAGTTAAGCAGCCCAGCATTCTTCTATAAGTGACGCAACACCCATAAAATAGGTTTCTCCTCACATACCTCGTTGATTCAGAATCCTATTGGCGACACATCAATATATTAAGGAGATTAAGGGAACTCCCAAAAATAAATTATTTCGTTCAATTCGTTGACTGTTGACAGTTCACAGTTCACAGTCAACGGTCAACAGTGAACAATAGCAATGGAAGATTTTTTTACTTGGAAGTCCCTTACTCCCTTACTCAACACTAGAAATAAATAAAGTAGATAGCGCAGCATAACCAGCAAAGAAAATGATGGTAGTCAGCATATATAGCTCCTTGTATAACTTCCGTTTTATGTGATAATTGATGCTACTAATATATGACCAATAGTCAGTACTAACATCTGCTCACAAGACTATTCTTACAGTATCTTTTGGTCAAAAATTGTTCAAATTTGACAGAGGAAATTATACCTAGAGAATTACTTGCAACACATTAAGTTTTTATCACCTTTGTTTTCTCTGCAACACGGATTTACTGCTTACCCAAGCAGTACGATGGCAAGCCACCAAAGGCAACTGTACGATAGATATTTTCGTAGTTCTATTGGTTGGCAGATGAACATTGGAATAATCGAGCCTTACAGTAGCGGATTTTTGGAAGTTCTACCAGAGGGTGAAAGTAGCGACTATTGGCATATTGCAGCGATACATATTAATGGCAAAGCCTTTTGCCCTAGTCCTAAGCTTTATCGGTCTGAACGGGTGGCATTAGCCAAAGCTGCACAATTATATGATTGGATAGCGGAGCATGAGCAAGAAATTAGTGAAGGGGATTGCTACTGCTCAACTTTGAAGCTAATGCTGTGGTATCAACCTAAAGCCTCATAGCTATCTAGCATCAAGTAGGGCTATTTAGTCAAGATGCGATCGCCTTGATTGTCACGCTACACTAACCAACCTCTGGTGCGATCGCCTAGATTAGTTTTGACACGCAACTATCATTAACATTCAATCGTCTAGTAGTCTGCCAAAGTCTTTTTGACAGGTGGGGAAAGGGTAAAGCTTTAAAGCCTTCCCCTTTGACCTTTGCCCTTTGCCCTTTCCCCAATCTACACCTGTCAATATTTGTGTGTTGAACTACTAGAGAGATGCAATCTAGCCGTAACAAGATGTTGCGTGTCTTTGCTTATGATATTCAAGTCATTAAAATTAAACTGATCAAAGGATTAGGGTATACAAGTGAAAAAAATCTGGCTGCTGGGTTTGATACTAGTGAGCTTTGGCATACCGCTATTATTTAAGTTGCATTCTTCTATATCGGTAGTCCCAACCGTTCCATCCTCACCACCAAAAACCATCCGCTACGAGCAGCGCAGCCTACCGCAAAGTATAGTTCATATTCTGTCAATTCCCACTGATAGCCAATTTGTGGTTACTCCGGCAATATCGCCAAAAGCGGCTACTGTCCAACAATTTGCCCAGCAGCATCAAGCAAAAGCAATCTTAAATGCAGGGTTTTTTGATCCAGTTAACCAAAAATCTACATCCTATGTAGTTATTTCTGGTGGTGAAGTAGCTAACCCCAAAGACAACGAACGGTTGGTGAACAATCCCAACCTAAAACCCTACCTCAGTAAAATTTTCAATCGCGCAGAATTTCGCCGCTATCAATGCGGGGATACAGTCACTTACGATATTGTCTTGCACAATGAATCACCCTTAGCTGGGTGTCAGTTACTTGATGGTGTTGGTGGTGGCCCAGGACTCTTACCAGAAATTACTTCAGAACAAGAAGGCTTTGTAGATAAAAGTAATGGACGAGATGCAATTGGTACTAATCAACCCAGTTCTAGAAGCGCTGTAGGGATTAGTGATGATGGCAATATTGTGTTAGTCATGGTAGCTCAAAAGCCAAATGTCCGTCTGGCTAAATCTGGGATGACCTTACCAGAATTGGCAGACTTCATGAAAACCCTTGGTGTGAAAAAAGCCATGAACCTGGATGGCGGGAGTTCGTCTTCACTTTATTACAATGGCAAAACTGTTTACGGGAAGCTAAATATTCTCAGAAAACCTATTCAGCGACCTGTGAAGTCAGTTTTATTGGTTAAGGAGAATTAGAACGTTACTCTGGCAAATAAATAAAAATTTTTGCTTATAAATCTTGCAAAATTAATAATTTCACTTAATATGATAAGCAGATTTTTATCTCTTCTATGCTGATTAAGTTATGAATGCTAAATTATTGCTAGATAGCCAAAGGCTTGAGTGTAGATCCGCTTGAAGGAAGCTAACGTTAACTATGAAATGATGAAAATGCTTTTTCCCAATTCCCCAATTCAGCTTATTAGTATTGAGAACAACAATCTATCTCCAACTAATTAGCAAGAATAGACAAATATACAATTGTAGAGGGCGAACGATGGGACTCGAACCCACGAATGGTGGTACCACAAACCACTGCCTTAACCACTTGGCTACGCTCGCCATTAACTATCTGAGTATAGCACTCTTTTTGCTATTTAGTCCAGAAAATTTTTATTTTCGGAACGGACTCAGTTTATTTCCAGTCTCATGACTAAAACAAATCATAGCTGATAAAACATGAAATCCACAACAATTATTGCATATTTAGCAGCTGCAGGACTAGCCGTATTGGGCATAGCAATGGCTAGCACGAATCCTAACCAAACGCAATATGAAGATTATGCATCAGAGAGGTTGTCACAATATTTAAAAACGGATGTTTGTAAGAAAACACAAGGAATATTGCAAAATTTAATCAATTTCAATTGCGAAAAAACGGTAGATTCTTTTAATCCTCAAATGCGGGGAATTATTGCGGGAACGACAGAACGGCAAGATTTTCTGCTGTTTAGCATTTACCGTACAAATTTGAAACTAAATTCAGTTATACCTTCTTACAGTTTTCAGACAGTGGGAGCGTTTAATAGCTTTTACACCTACTCTGCACAGCAACAATAGGGGAGGTCAAAAGTCAAAAGTCAAAGGTCAAAATGAATTACCTCACTAATGAATCCGCTTGCACTTAATTAATGCTGCAAAAGCCAAAAGCAGCAGAGATTTAGTGGCTTAAGGCTGGGTATAGCGGCTTGATATCCATTCTAAATATCATGTCCGGCTGATCATTGTATGATTTAGTGCATCTGTGCAGAAACCTGAAAATCCTCTTCTCTGCTCCCTCTGCTGCCTTAATGATAAGTCTTTAACCGAACACGATATAAGTAGGGAAGAAGCAGGTATTAGTTGGGAATACTGCATAATGTAGACCCAGGCAAAGCTCTACTTTGTAATGAAACTCTGTCCTAACATTGGCTGTTTGTATGCTTATAATTCTGACACAGCAAGGTTTTGTACCAAATGTGGTAAACCACTATTGCTCAAAGACCGCTATCACTTGCTGCAATTAATTGGACGTGGTGGTTTTGGCATAACTTTTTTAGCTGTAGACGAACATCTTCCAGAAAAACCCAAGTACGTTATTAAACAATTTTGTTTTCCAGAAAACAACGGGAAAGGCTTTGAGAAGGCTGTGGAATTATTTCGCCAGGAAGCAGTGCGCCTGAGTGAGTTGCAGCATCCCCAAATCCCCCAATTGCTGGATTACTTTGAACATGAAAATCAACTGTACTTGGTGGAAGAATGGATTGCAGGACAGACGCTAGCACAGGAATTGCAACAGCAAGGGGTTTTTAGCGAAACACAAATTTGGCAACTGCTGAAAGACTTGCTACCAGTTTTGCAATTTATCCATGTCCGAAAAGTGATTCACCGTGATATTAAGCCAGAAAATATCATGCGTAGATCGTCGCTGGAGGGGAAAGGGAAGGATTTAGTTCTGATTGACTTCGGAGTCGCCAAACAGATTACAGCCACAGCTTTGCTACACACTGGTACAACGGTAGGAAGTCCAGGTTATATGGCTCCTGAACAAATGCGGGGTAAAGCATTACCAGCTAGTGACCTTTACAGCTTGGGTGTGAGTTGTATTTACTTATTAACGGGAACTTCTCCCTTTGAGTTGTTTGATGTGACAAGCGATCGCTGGGTGTGGCGCGATTATGTGTCCAATAAAGGTAAAATCAATACTCGCTTGGGTAACATTCTCGATAAACTGCTGCAAAATGCCCTTCCCCAACGCTACAAATCTGCTGCGGAAGCTCTGCAAGCGCTAAATTCCGCAGTTCCCATTCAGCAACCCTCTCAGGCTGTACAAAAAAAGCCAGCTTCTAGCTTAACTTCTGAGTTAGGAGTTGATTATCGTCAATTACGCGACTTATTAGCAGCGAAACAATGGCAATCTGCCGATAAACTAACTTGGGCGTTGATGTGTGAAGCACTGAAAAAACCGAGTGGTAGTTATCTGTTTACTAGTGATATTGAGAATTTGCCTTGTGAGGATTTACAAATAATTGACGAATTGTGGCTAAAGTACAGCCAAGGGCGTTTTGGTTTCAGCGTCCAAAAGCAAATTTACGAAAGCGTTGATAGCGACTATGGAAAGTTTTGCGCCGCGATTGGCTGGAATCTACCCCGTGCTACTTCTCCCATTCTGATTCAGCAATTATCTTTTAATTTGTCCGCACCTATGGGACATCTCCCCTCTCACATTTGGGCTGGTGGTACTCAAGTGGGGCGACAGATTAGTGCGTTAGTTGAGAAATTGGCGGGATGTTAGGGACTAGGAATTTTAGATTTTAGATTTTGGATTTTAGATTTAAACCTAATCCAAAATCGCAAATCGAAAATCCAAAATTGAATTACCCATTACCCCACAACTATTTATTAAGATATTTAAACCACTATGAAAATTTTTACCTTTGCCCATGCCTTCTGCGTATCTTTTGGTATCTCATGGAAGTCGTGATCCGCGTCCAGAAATTGCTATGCAGCAGTTGGCGGGGTTGATGCGTGACAAGCTACAAAGCATTAACAACCAAGAACCTCTGTTAGGTGTAGCTTACTTAGAACTCAGCCCAGAACCCTTGCACGAGCAGATTCAAAAATTTGGTGAACAGGCTTTGGCGGTTGGGTGCGATCGCATCAATATATTACCTATATTTCTGTTGCCGGGAGTTCATGTGATGACAGATATTCCCGATGAAATCGCTATAGCTCAACAGGCTTTTGGTCAAGATATAATCATTGAGCTAAAACCATATTTAGGTAGCAACCCCAACTTACAAACCTTACTCGCCAAGCAAATAGCTGAAAAAAAGACAGCCTCATGGATTTTATTAGCGCATGGTAGTCGCCGTCCTAATTCTTTAGAGCCTGTGGAAGCAATGGCGAAAAATTTGGCAGCAATTACAGCTTATTGGGCTGTGCCTCCTAGTTTAGAATCACGGGTGAAAGAGTTAATTGCTGTGAGCAAGTGGGAGATTGCGATTTTGCCATATTTTTTATTCGCAGGTGGCATAACCGATGCGATCGCGCAATCAATAGAAACGTTAAAATTACAGTTTCCTCTGGTAAATTTTCACATGGCCCAACCCCTAGGAGCCAGTACAGAATTAGCCGAGCTAATTGGGGAATTAATAGATAGATGAACCGCACAGCAATACAACAGGAGAGCAAGTTTTTGGGCAAGGTTTATTTAGTAGGTGCGGGGCCAGGAGATCCTGGACTGATGACACTTAAAGGCAAAGGTTTACTGGAATGTGCCGATGTTGTCATCTATGATGCTTTGGTAAGTCCAGCAATCCTGGAGATGATCAACCCCCAAGCAGAAAAAATTAATGCGGGTAAGCGGATGGGGCGACATTCTCTGTTACAAGATGTTACCACCCAACTGCTAATTGAAAAGGCACAAGATAATGCGATTGTTGTGCGGCTTAAAGGGGGCGATCCGTTTATTTTCGGTCGTGGTGGCGAAGAAATGGCGGAATTGGTAGCCGCTGGCATTGATGTGGAAGTTGTGCCAGGAATTACATCGGGTATTGCGGCTCCAGCCTATGCAGGTATACCCTTAACCCATCGCTTGTATAGTTCTTCGGTTACTTTTGTTACTGGACACGAGTCAGTAGGCAAGTATCGACCGACAGTCAATTGGGGTGCGATCGCTCATGGTTCGGAAACCATAGTCATTTATATGGGGATTCACAATCTGCCCTATATTATTGAACAGTTGACTGGGGCTGGTTTGAGTTTAGAAACACCAATTGCTTTAGTGCGTTGGGGTACGCGACCAGAACAGGAAGAATTAATTGGTACAATCGCTACCATAGTTGAGCAGGTAGAAAAAACTGGATTTGAAGCACCTGCGATCGCAGTTATTGGCTCGGTGGTGAATCTGCACGATATTCTATCTGGTTGTCGTCCAGTTTGATAGTTGGTAGGGTAGAATCTCACTGAGAATTTAGCGTTGATTTGTCACTGAAGCCAGAAGAATTGGGGGATTCTCCCCCAAACCCCCGATTGGGTGACGGTTGCGTCCCCCAAA
>NZ_JACJQJ010000122.1 GCF_014696615.1 Nostoc linckia FACHB-104
TTGGCATCAGTATCAAAAGTTGAAGGACGGCAGATGGCATTGCCGATACTGCTATTTTTCCAATATTGAAAGCGCAGCCGGATATAATTAAGCGATCGCTCAACATTCTCATCTTCATATCCCAGGCTGATATGCTCCTTGTCAAAGAAATGTTCCATATCTGCTAGCGTTGGGGTATTCTCCCAAGCCGCAGAACCCAATCCCCCTGACTTAGCAAGTGCAAAGCGTCTTTGAATATCATGATCATCGTAAAAAGCTTTGGTTCCCAGGGGAATCAAAGACTCAATTGTTTGCGACAAGAAGCCGTCAAAAGTCTGCGAACCCAAAACTAATTGCAGAACAATCAAGTTCACATCATTCCTGTGCGCCTTAGCTCGTTCTTCCCTTTGCTCTACAGGGATTTTTGATAAGTCCAAAGGTTGCACCAAATTATTGGACTCCTTGGATATATCAAAGTAAAAGCCGTTGTGATATGGTGTGTAATCGCCAAACGTACCTGTACCATCATCATTGGGCAAGTCAATCATCAAAACGCTCATATCCTGAGCTTGACACTCGGCAATGATGGATGAGACTAAAACCGACTTACCTGAGCCGGTTGTACCCAGAATCAAAATATTTTTGGTTTTTGAGAGGTCAATGATGCCTTTGCCCTGACTGTTCCTTGCTTCTACGAAATTCAACTATTAGGAATAAACCTGATTGAGCAACAAGCTTAATTATTTTGCAAAGGAACAATAAAAAAACTTTAGTCCAAGTTACTAGAGCGGAACAATTTTTGTAAAATTATTTCAACTTTATATATATTTGTTATCACTATTAGCCAAAATTCCATTCCTAGAAATAGTTGACTAAATAATATTCTTATGCACTTTTCAATGCTTTATTTTTATTTGTAGACAAGTACGTATTTATGATAACTTTCTCGATAAAAAGTTTACAATGGTTGCGCCCGCCCTTGGCATTCGCGGAGCGTGTCGTAGACAAGCCTCTCGCAGAGAAGGCATCGCACTACTGATAGAATCAGCAATTATGGTTATAAAGGGCAATTCCTGGAAACATACTTGTCAATTTGCGCTGTTGCAGATTTGCTAGCATGAGTTGTAAGAGACTTCTGCCCCAGCGTCAAGTAATAGTACATCCGTAGTTGGGGATACAAGCTGTCATAATCTTTCTCAGCTAACAATGATCTAATTCCAACTTTGTAGGGACAGAAAAATTCTACTTTACGTGATTGGCATAGTTCAGTACTAGTTTCGGCAGCTTTTTAGTCCTGCATCAGATACTTCCTCAGCATCAGCGGCTCTTAGGCATTGGTATTGCTTGTTGCTCAGACTACTGGCATTTCTGGCTGAAATACTTTATTTTTATCTGGTTACAATTCGTGCAAACGCAGTGAAATGATAATAGTCTGAGATAACAAAAATCTATAATCCATTCAAGGTAGATAAAAAGTGACAGCTTTAACCATTGCTTTCTTTAACCAATCGGGGGGTGTCGCCAAAACCACTTTGACGATGAATATTGGTTATCATCTTGTGGAACGTGGTCGAAAAGTCTTGCTTGTTGACGTTGATCCGCAGAGTTCCCTGACAACCTTTATGGGATTGGAACCTGTGGAGCTTGATAAAACTCTTTATCACGCCCTGGTTCAACAGGAAGAACTAACGATTCTCCATGATATTTACGGTATGGATTTAGCCCCTTCCAATATAATTCTCAGCAAAGCTGAAATGGAACTGGCAGGGGCGATCATGCGGGAACTTCGGCTTAAACAGGTATTGGAAAACGTACAAGACAAATATGATTTAATTTTGCTGGATTGCCCGCCTAGTTTGGGAATTTTGAGCATCATGAGCTTGGTTGCGGCAACACACGTCTTAATTCCTATCCAAACAGAATTTAAAGCACTCAAAGGCACCCAACTGCTGTTAAGCACTATTCTTGAGGTTCTCAACTTAGCAAATAAAAAATTAAAAATTGCTGGTATTGTGCCGACTATGTATGATGGACGGACATCTCAAGGAGAACAGAGTTTGAAAGCGATCAATGAACAGTTATCAAAAATTGGCGCGGTACTGCCAGCTATTCCCAGAGGCACTGACTTTGCCAATGCTTCCCAAAGCCGTAAACCTTTAGCTCTTTATAACCCAAAACACCCTGCAATAGAGTTGCTACAAGAAATTGCAAAGAAATTGGATAAAATCTCATGATAGCTAGAAAGAAAACGCCTGAAGAGTTTCAGTTTGGTGGAGTTCTTAATGCTTTTGTCAGTCATACTGAACAAAAGACTGAAGATATTAATCTGCTACCGTTGGCAAATATCATTCTGCCTAAAAGTCAGCCACGGCGTTACTTTGATATCCAAAAGCTGGAAAAACTTAAAGCTTCTATTGAACAATATGGCATTCTTGAACCATTAATTGTCCGCCCTGTAGAAGGTAATATTTACGAGTTAGTTGCTGGAGAAAGACGCTATCGAGCAGCGAAAGACCTAAAGCTATTAGAAGTTCCTGTTGTCGTTCGGAAGTTGAATGATAAGGAAGCTATTCAAATTGCTCTGATTGAAAACCTTCAACGTGAAGACTTAAATCCTGTGGAAGAAACACAGGGCATACTGAACCTTCTAGCGGTGGAACTGGATATGACTCCAGAGCAGGTAAAATCATTACTGACGCAAATGAAGCACGCGGCAGATAAATCTGGGCATAACGTTATGCCCAAGGAAACAACTGAAGTTGATAAGTCTGGGCATAACGTTATGCCCAAGGAAATGACTGTTGTAGAGCAGGTTCTAGCTTCTTTGGGGAGAATGACTTGGGAATCTTATGTGAAAAATCGCCTACCTTTACTGAATCTACCAAAAGAACTTTTGCAAGCTTTAGAACAAGGCTCAATCGAATATACAAAAGCCAAGGCGATCGCGCGGATGAAGAATGAAAAGCAGCGCAAGTCTCTACTGAAGGCTGCCATAGCTCAAGATTTATCTCTGACTCAAATCAAAGAAAAAATTGCCAAACTGAAAGCCGCAGAAGTACAAGGGGATGAAGGTAGAACGGATAAGAAAGCTACATATCCGCAGAGACTGAAAGAAATTTATACTAAGGCGAAGAAAGTTAAATCCTGGGATGATCCGGAAAAACAGCAAGAGTTTGAAGCGTTGTTAGAGAAACTTGAGAAGCTGTTGTAGAAATTTTGTAGTTAGTTTTCGGTCTTATTTCATGCTGTTGTTCGCCTAAAGAATAACAAAGATGACAGAAGCATTATTATGGGAAAAGGTAAACAGATATCTTAGCCTATGAATCTTCAAGCCGTCACAAATTTAAATAATATGTCTCTTCACGTTCTGGTTGAACGAGTTGAGTCAGGCTATTTTAGAGCATCAGTGCCGGAGTTGGCAGATTGTGTTGCCGAAGCTGAAACCCGTGAGGCGGCGATCGCGGCTGTACAGGAGAAGGTTAGGGTGAGGCTGGCGAATATTGAGGTTTTGACGCTGGAAGTTGCAAATAATCCCTGGACAGAATTTATTGGGATGTTTGAAGGAGATAAAGAGTTTGCGGATCTGGCGGCAGAACTGCGGACGGAACGTGAGTTAGATATAAGTGGCGCTGCATGAGTCTTTGGTTGTTAGATACGGATCATGTATCTTTGTTATTAGAGCGTCATCCGCAGGTGAGCCGCAAGGTAGCTTACCAGGGGGCGGAGGTTGCGATTTCCATTGTGACGGTTCAGGAATTGTTTAATGGTTGGGTAGTGCGAATAAATGATGCGCGAGAAGTTGAAGATGTTGTGAGGTTGTATGGAAAGTTGAGCCGGACAGTTGCTCTATTCGGAAGGGTAAGGGTACTGGACTTTGATGAGAAAGCAGGGAAAACGTTTCAGCGATTGCTAAGAGAAAATCCAACATTATCGAAACAGCGATTACAGAAGGATATGCGAATTGCTGCAATTGCCTTGGCGAATAATGCAGTTATGGTGACGCGAAACTATCGAGATTTTTCTCAAGTATCAGGATTAAATATTGAAGATTGGTCGCAGCAGGATGGTTGAGGTCAGTAAGGACATATCAGGTAACACCGATTCATGAATAAGATACGAGACTGAGAAACCCTATTTTAAAGCACTATAATCTGCACACCGTAGATAACTGGGCATAACGTTATGCCCAAGGAAATGACTGTCGTAGAGCAGGTTCTAGCTTCTTTGGGCAAAATGACTTGGGAATCCTATGTGAAAAATCGGCTACCTTTGCTGAATCTACCGTTCATAGCTTCTCTTCGCCTTAGAACAAGGCTCAATTGAATATACAAAAGCTAGAGCGATCGCACTGATTCAGTACAGGGAACAGGGAGACAGAGGGATAGTTGGTTTAGTTCTGGGGAAAACTTACTTAGGCGATCGCAGCGCTGCTCCCGTCTTTGGTTGTCAGGTAGAGTAATAAAGCCAGCAGATAATAAGCCCGGATATTGGGAGACTGTTCGATGACTGGGAATATTGGTGATAAACAACTGTCGAGAATAGTTTTAAGAGGTTTCAAGTCTATCGCCCAGTATGACCTTGAACTTGACAAAATTAATATTTTGATTGGCGCTAATGGGGCAGGAAAATCCAATTTTATCGACTTCTTCCGCATTGCTACCTGATCTTAATCGGCTCAAATGTACATATATCAGCCTTAGCAGTGACAGTTACAAGTTCCACTGGTTGAATGCGATCGCCCCGACGATCAAACTTCACTACTTCTTGGTCACCACTTGGGGCATAAAAATCTGGCTTTGATATGGTTTCTTGAAGGCTTTGACGGGTGTGATTAGGAGTCTTTTTTAATGCTGCAATAATCGCTGATAATGCGTCGTAGCCCATTTTACTACGCCAACTCACTTCCGCTTTAAACAAGTAACTTGCAGTTTTTACATAAGGTGAATTAAGATGATTTTTGACATTCCAAGGTACTGCTAAAATCATCCCTTGGGCATCATTACAACCTATGCTCAAAATTGGATCGTTAATATAAAGTGAATCCCCCCCAATCAAGAGAAGTCTTTTATCGTTTGCTTGCATTACTTGTAATGCTTTATCCAACATAGACGAATCAGCCGCTAACATTATTACGTCGGCTCCAGCAGTTTTAGCTTGTGTAACCATCGCTCCGGCTCTAAAATTAGGATCAGATAAATCAGCTTCATAAGCTATTTTCCCTTTCTCAACCATATATCCATTTATCAATGATTCTCGGAGAGACTTACTATAATTATTTTGGGAATTATAGAAGATAGCTATGGATTTTTTCTGTAATTTTTGACTAACATAACTAGCGAGTGTACCGCCAGCAATGGCATCATTCACGACAGTCCGTTTGATATATTCGCCTTTAGGTGTAAGGTTAGTAGAAGTCGCAGTAGGAGAAATCATTAAGATTTTTCCTTTTTGGTAGACCTCACTTGCAACCATAGAATTATCACTACTTAAATGCCCAATAATTCCTAGTATATCTTGATTATTAACAAGTTGTTGGGCGGTTTGTCTAACTGTATTTTGGTCTTTGGAATCATCAACAAGAATTATCTTAATAGGAAGCCCATTAATGCCGCCTGCTGCATTAACTTCCCATTGGGCTTGCGCTAAACCTCTAATCATTTCTTCAGCTTTATTTAAATCATCATTAATTGGAGCAATAACGGCAATTAAAATTGATTTTTTAAATCCAATTTTAGTGTTTTCTAATATAATTAGAGCTTGGCCATTTCGAGGATTATTTTGACGATATTGTTCTAACTGTGAAATAGCTAAATAAAATTGCTGAGAGTTGATTAATTGATTAATTTTTGTTTGCTCCGGTGTTAGATTTTTGTATAAAAAACCAGTTGTCATTTTGGCTTGCAGAGGAAATATGACTGGTATTAACCTAGTAATTCCAATCAATAATACCGCTAGAAAGCAGGGTGTTATCCATAAAACAGGATTTTGCCATAGCTTATTTTTTGATGAAGAAAAGAATGTTCTGTGAGCAATAGTATGTTGTGTCCTTATAGATGGGATAGATGATAATGATTTTAATGCTCCTAATACTTCTCTAGCAGTTTGATAACGTGCATTTAGTTGGAATTGCAACATTTTTATTAATATTGTTTGAAGTTCAGGACTAATTGTGATTTCTGACCATTTACATTCAGCAGTACTAATATCAAATAATTCCTCTGGCAGTTTACCTGTCAATAATACCAAAGCTGTGACAGCTAAAGAATACAAATCGCTGCTAGATTCGGGATTTCCATTTTGTACTTCAGGAGGTGTGTAGCCTTCCTTTAAAATTATTGTTGGTGATGAACCTGAGTTCAATTGGTTTATTGACTGCTTGATACAGCCAAAGTCAATAAGAACTGGTTTTTTGCCTTGTTTACGGCAGATAATATTATCAGGAGAAATATCTCGATGGGTGATTCCTTGCGAGTGAACATAGATTAAAACTCCAAGAACGTCTAATAAAAATTGTCTGACTTGAGATTCGGTAAATTCTTCCTTTTTTTCAAAAACACAGTTATGATATGTTTCTCCTTCAATATACTGTTGAACCAAGAATGAATCCTGATTATTCAAGGTAAATGTCTCAATTAGTTTAGGAATTTGATCGTGATTTAACCGACCAAGACTTTGAACTTCTCGTTGAAACAATTCCTGCGCTTTTTCGACTTGCTTAGGGTCTTGAGATTGATAGGCAAATTGTTTAATAATAACAAATTCTTCTGAATGTTGAACTTTAGCTAAGTAGGTATTAGCTATGTTTCCTTTCCTTATTGATTTAATTACTTGGTAGTGTTTGATAAAACTGCCATTGTTAAATGTAGTAATCATTGCCTTTATCCTATCAGTAAAAATGGAATAATTAATTGGTAATCTAAAACTTAGGCTTTTAAAAGTGTCTTAATAATATTAAGAAAGTTAAAATTGTAAGCAAATTCATAACGGGTTAAAGTGCGATATCGCCGAAATGTTTGATTGGGATAACCAGTAAGACAACTATATTTTTCTACTAATTTTTTAAGCCTCGATCGCTCTAATTTGTAGATTATACATCGCGTAATTCAGTCATACTGGTAAATTTAAGGGGCTAAAAGAGGATTAGGTGTGAGGGCGATTAGGCAAGGTACGATAATTGAGATTTGCCTTTGAGTAGATTTTTGCTGCATTATTCCCATCTCTGGTTTAAGAACGTTCCTATTCTTCTTATTGATGACTAGATAGAGAAATATGCAGGAAATTTAATAGACATCTCCAGTAATTAAAGGTGCGTTGCCTAGAAACTTTGCAGAGATGTTACATCCGAGGTTTCTACAACCCTTGTTGGAGAGGTCTGATAAGCGCTGACATCGCTACCAAATCAAAGCTTTACATGATTTGCATATTTTCTGGCTTCAATCTCAATACTTAAGTAAAGGAGTCTTATTAAACATAAGCTAGGCACTGTCCATGCTCAATTTTACTCGCCTTACAAAAAGCTGTTTTTGGGCAATGTCCACTTGACAATTTGTATCTTGTGTTTAATTAACTACCTCTACTTAATAAATTGCACGGGAGATTGTAATCCCAGAAGTAGGAGGAGTGATGTTGAAAAAAATTCGTCTGTTTTTCGTAGCAATTATAGTTTTGATCTTGCCAAGTCCTGCTTTAGCTGAAGAGACTTTACTTTTAGATTCTTCTGATTCTCTTAATCAAGTTACTAATGTCAGCCAGCTACAGGATGTGCAATCAGGCGACTGGGCTTATGAAGCATTGCGGAGTTTGGTGGAACGTTATGGTTGTATTGCTGGATATCCTGACGGGACATTTCGGGGTAATCGGGCTTTAACTCGTTACGAATTTGCAGCAGCTTTGGATACTTGTTTACAGCAAGTAAAAAAATTGACTGATTCTGAAACAGCTAACCTAGATCGAAAAGAAAACTTAGAAACCTTAAGTCGTTTAAATCAGGAATTTAAAGCAGAATTAGCCACTATTGGCGCACGAGTTGGCAAATTAGAGGAAAAAACTGATTTTTTGGAAAAGCAGCAGTTTTCTACAACGACTACGTTAAAAGGAGAAGTCATTTTTGCTCCAATTTTTACAGATAAAGGGGAAGCAACTCTGAGCGATCGCGTCAGAATCAATCTTGAAACCAGTTTCACAGGGACAGATTTGTTTAAAGTTCGTCTCCAAGCCAATAATGTTCCCAATTTATCAGGGGTAACTGGTACTGATATGAGTCGATTGTCTTTTGATGCAGGTAGTAACAATAATATTACGCTTAATGAACTCTACTACAGATCGGCAGATGGAGAAAAACTCCAATTCTGGATAGGTACAGTAGGTTTAGATATTGATGATATTTTCAGCACAGGCAATCCCAATTTAAACTCTAGTGGAAAAGGAACACTGACTCGATTTAATCGTTATAATCCTTTCACTCATCGGGGGCCGGAAGGTGCAGGGTTAGGAATTCAGTACAAATTGGGTGAGAAAATCAATTTAAGAGCAATTTACCTAGCCGATCCGAGTCAGACTAGTAATCCCAATCAGGGCTTTTTCAATAGCAACTTTAGTACAGGTTTACAACTAAATTACAAGCCTACTAAAAATCTAGATTTAGGTGTGGCGTACTTACACAGCTACTATAATCAAGGCTCAGTCAACCTTGTTAGTAGTACGGGAAGTCCTATTGGTAAAGATCCCTTTCAAAGAAAAGCCGCAGCAAGTCAACACGGCTTCGGGTTGAATGCAGATTGGCAAATTAACAATAAATTCCAATTTGGCGGTTGGGTAGGTTACGCTTTAGCAAATGCACAGGGAATCGACTCTCAAGCTGAACTATGGAATTGGAATGCTCACTTCTCAATGCTTGATGTTGGTAAAAAAGGGGCTGTTCTCTCATTAGCAGGAGGTCAGCTACCTCGTGCTGGCTACGTCAAAGGTTTTCCCTCTGATAAAGATACTTCTTATCTTGTGGAAGTACAGTACAAATATCCTGTTAACAACAATATCATTATTACTCCAGGATTTTATGCAATTTTCAATCCCGAGCATAATAACAGCAACGATCCTGTCTATGTAGGAGTTGTTCGGACAACCTTTAATTTTTAACGAAGTCATAATTGCAGGATATAAAACTTTGTAGAGACATGAAATGGTATTCTGTGCTGCTTCGCTAATACGTCTCTACATTCTTTTTTAAAAGGTCTAATGTAGAGCTGATTTTGTAACTAAGGTGAATTTGAGCATAAATATTTTTTCAAAATTGCATAAAACAGCAAGTTACAACTCAATTAGTAAATGTAGCCTTCAAAAATAAACTTGCTAAATACATGGTAGAGCCATCTTATCTCGATATCATGCGTAACCACCTAGAAACCCTTTTAGGAATAGCGCCTAATGAACAGATCCTTAACTGTCTATATCACGAGATAACTAGCAGTAAAAGCTTTAGTAATATAGATGATTTCCTGAAACTTAAGGATGATGAAATTTTAGGAAGTTATCTAGCAATTCAGGATTTTTTAAGTATATAAAACCGAAGTTGTTGTTCAAATGCATCTGAGTTTAGAAGCATATATTACAAAAATAAAAAATAATTAACTCATGTTGCATATTTTGTGAATTGTGAACCAATGATCTAATAGATAACCATTGAGGAAGATACCAATGATCCCGAAAAAAAATCAACTAAATATTGCCTTCTTTATTGCTGCTGGAATAGTTACTTTTTGTTCACCAGCTATAGCCAAAATTCCTGAAACTAAACTTAATCAAACTCCTGTCAATCACAGTCTTATTGCTCAATCTAATTTAACCAGACCAAATGAGTCATTTGACGTATCATGGATTATCCAATGGAGTGTTAGCGGGATCGTACACCGTAGTATATTAAAAATAGAAGGCTATTCAGGAATTTCCATGACTACTTATTGGAATGCTAAAACTCAAAAAAAGGAATGCGTAACCCAGGATATTGAACTTTATGATTCTCCAGATGGGCTGATCATTTACAGCTATAACCCTCGCTATTGCTTCACCAACACCAGAAACTATACTTATGCGGCTGATAATTTTATCATTGCACGAGATGGTAATGATTTGCAAGCTTTTGTTGTAGACGATAGGGGTGTAAAAGCTGCGGTAAGAATCGAAAATCTCAAATGAATTATCTGGGGGATAAAACCCCCATAAATTAACTTGGATTGACACTAATCAAGGCAAAAATAATACTATTAACTGTTTGTATTTTTCAAAAGGGTAATCTAGTAATGGGTAATCGGCTTCTAATCTGTGCCTTTCTGTCTAATCCATATCCAGCTTTATATTTGACTATTGTTTTTACTAATGTTGCCACTTTAATAGAGAACTTTAGAATAGAACTGTATCATTGGTTATGTCAGCGTTGCAAAATAACCGTAAATAATCTTCTTTCAAGAATGCCAGATGATTTTAGAAAACGACATGAAGAGGCTTTGCTAATATATGCTCAGAATTCTTTGCACTCCACAGAATTTGCACCAGAAATATTTATTGCAAGTTTTGACTTTAATAAGTCTACTTCTAATGAAAGTTTTGATCAAATTACAGTTCTGCTTACTGCCTATGTTGACCGTAAAATCAAATTCCAGCTTTTCAGTATTCTAAGAAAACTTGTAGGAGATGATACCATAGGGCATAGCAATATAGGAGTAGCTGCTAAAGCCAGCGATCAAAAAGTACAATCATCCTTAGAAAGAGCAGGTTATAATCAGGAAAAAAAATCTCAATATATGTTTTTTTTTAGAAAATTTAAACAAGTAAGAAACAGTCAAATATTACCGTCAAACGTTGCTATCAGTAAATGGGATGAAGCTGATTATCAACAAGTGGCTGATAGATATAATATAGAAAAATTGAAAAATTGGCAATCTATTGATAGTACAAAAGCAAGAATAATGTTAGTAACTATAGGACAAGCAATAAGAGCTTATGAAAAATCATTTATAGTTGATTTTACTGTAAATATAGATGCTCATAACGTTGAAAGTGAAGTAATTATTCCAGAATACGATCACTCTTTTTTATTAGATTTATGCGATTTTATTCGGAAGTTATTACCGACATTAGATGGTAGAAATAACCCAAAAATAAATAGAAGAATAACTTTTGCTATTCTCAATTATGGTTTCAACATGAATCAAGTTGATATTGCCGAAGAATATGAACATGATAAAAGAAAACAATACATCGTTTCTCGTGAATTGACTGAATTGTATAAAGAAATATCAAATAGGTATTTTGAATTTCACAACACGCGACCATCATCTGAAAAATTAGCTTTGTTTATCAAGCTTTTGAAAAATAAAATAGTGGATGGCAGAGAGTTGAATATGCCAGTTCTAAGCAGAGTTTTCGTTGATGACTTTATGCAAATTTTCAGATCAGATACTGTTAGCTCAGAAACAGCAATCAGCATCAAGGAAACTATTATGACCTTAATAATTGAGAGGCAATATAAAATTAACTTAGATGACTGCGCTAAACAATATCTATCTCGCTGGATAGGAGAAAGATATTAGTCATCTTTAATTAAAGCAAAAGTAAGAGTCAAAACTATACTATGAATACCAGTTCTAAGCAACCTCAATACAACTCTCAGCAACCCAACAATCAAACAGAAGAAACTATGCTGACTATAGAAGAATTAAAAAACTTGTCCTCTGATCATCTGTGGCTTAAAATCAGCGAGCAAGATATAGAAGAAGCTGAAGCTAATACTCGTTACTATGCTAATCAAACAGGCTTTAATTATGCTTTAGTTAATTATATTTGTGTCAAATTATTAACGAACTGGTTTAAAGAATATCAAGGAATAGAACCCAACCACCAAGTTTTTTCTAGTGAAAAAAATTTGTCCAGAATTTGGCAATTTATTAATGGTTTAGTTGTTAATATTAATGACAAACGCCTGATTTTAATACCAAGTACTGCTACAGATTTAGAAGGCTTTGAAGTTGAGCAAGAATGGGTAGATGTTCCTAGTTTTGCAGGGAATTTTTACTTACCTGTGCAAGTAGATTTAGAAAAAAAATATCTACATATTTGGGGTTTTATCTCTCGTCAAAATTTGAAGGAAGCTGCATATTATGATGAGTTTGAAAAGCTTTACATCGTGGAGAGCAGCCATGTAATTGATGATTTAGAAACTATCGGGATAGCTTTAGAATTGTGTGAGGAAAAAGGTAATTTTAAACCTTTACCTACTTTAACTCAATCTGAGGCAACAAAATTAATTGAAACTTATAGTAACCCTTCACCCTATTCTCCGCGATTAAAAGGTAATTTTCAGGAATGGATGGCTTTATTAAATACAGAAGAATGGTTAAAGAAACTCGATTTAGAGACGTTGATTAAATCACCTGATCGTCCTCTTGTTATATTTTTAGACCAATTATACCAAAGAACACCTGCTGAGATAAGAACGAAACAAACCATAGAAAAACAGGAAAAGACTATTTATAGAAGTAGTTTACCAATACCATCAGAAGTCGGAAAATACTGTAGATTTCCAGTTAATGGCGTAATTTTAGATACACCTAAAACAATTGATCGAGCTATCAAAAATTTACTAGCTAAATCAGTTCAAGAGGTTGTACCTGCAAATCTCGAATCTGAAGATATTTTACTAGACCTTTTATTAAATGGTAAGCAAGAGATTAGTGGACAAGCGGCTGAAATTTTCTGGGCGATCGCATCTTGTCTTCCTTCTCCAAAAACTAAAGAAATTCGCACTAAAGAAATTGAAATCTCCGGTCATCTTCTTTTAGCCCATATAGCGTTCATCCAAGCTCCAAGTGGAAGAATTGCTATATTACTGCGAGTTCATTCTGAGTCATTCAACTCTCAGCTACCTAACGGACTGACATTACAGTGGATGTTCCCAGATGCTCAAGGTAACTATATTCCAGCAGGTACACCAGCAGTAGCAGATCGGCAAAATTGTATTCAATTGTATTTTTGTGCTGATTTCGGTGATAATTGTACTTATCAGATTAAAATTGGACAACAAACATCAGTACATTACTTTATCGTTTAATTTGCTTGATATTAGAGGGCAGGTATGGGCAAAAAAACAGTCAAAAAAACAGCCCATATAAGGCTGTTTCAAGGCAGTATTACAGAAGGATGTCCCATGATTGAGTTAAAAATTTATCAGGGAAAACAAGAAATTGCAAACCGCTTCGGTAAATTACCTAAAGACTTAGAACTGTATGACAGTTTACAAAGTTTTTTATCGTATGGGCAAAACGGCGATGAAGAAAGTGAGGCACCAACAAGATCCTCACGACACACTCTGCCAAAATCGGTGGTAACCAACCCAGATCCCAAACAAGATTTAGAGCACAAGTTTAATGATTGGCTTAATAGCGAAGAGTTTGAAGGGATAAAAGAATTTTTTATCTCCTACGCTAGGAATTTCGATGTTCTCATAATAGAGTCAAATCAACTTGAAATAAAGCGGCTCCCCTGGTCAGGCTGGGAAACAATCAAGACATATTGTCCCAATATAGTGGTTTCCTACACTTCTTAAACGATTACCTTGGTTGCAATGGTCAACAATTAAGAAGTTTTGTCCAGATATATTCCTTGCCTTTACTTCTTACTTTTAGTATTAGTAGCTTAATACAATTTCAATTATGTTGTGCTATCTAAAAAGAATATAGCTATTTTTGACTAAAATAGAGACATAAGTTATGCCCTTTGATATAAATTTGCCAGATTATACTTTTCCTACACCTATCAAAATTTTAATGATTCGGGGTAAATATACAAATCCAGATTTAGCTATAGATACAACTATAGATGAAAACTTAATTAGAAATTTACCCGGTGGAAAATCTAAGATTGTTGAAGCTACATCAAGACAAAAACTAATAGATGCACTTGATGAAAATGAATTTGATATTATCGTTTTTGCAGTACATAGTAGTACTTTACCTGATGGTAGTGATGTAAGCATTTTGCTAACTGACAATTTGATCATTACGATTGATCAGATAAAAAACCAAATTAGGAAAGCATTAGATAGAATAAATCATCCTCTTGTTTTAGCTATATTTAATTCTTGTGATGGGTTAGGAATTGATAGTAAACTAATACATTTAGGGATAAAAATACCATATTTAATTGCTATAAAAGAACGAATTAAAGATGAAATTGCACATAAATTTTTAGAGTTATTACTGCGGTTTTTTGTCGGGAAGAGAATGAGTTTACAAAGCGCCTATAAACAAGCGCAGGACGGTTTACATCCTTTATTTCCTGGTGCAGACTTTTTACCTATTCTCTGTACTAAACAAGCAATAATGCCAGATTTATTTTGGCCTGATAATATAGCCATTTTTATTAGTAAATTATGGCGTAAAAAAATTGCTCGATACATTGGATTAACGCTCATTACAATATTAACGGTTTTATTAAGCTATTTTATAATAAATGAAATATCGGAAATTCTAGGAAAAAAAACTCAACCTACAGAAGATTTCACTACTCCTTGTAAGCAAAATGATAATTTAGATATATCTTGTGGTGAGAAATCACTATTAGAAGATAGCCCCTCAGGTGATAAAAAGTTAGGAATAGATGCTTTTAAAAATAAAAATTATAGTGATGCTGTTAATAATTTAGAAAACGCATTTAACCAAGATTCACAAAATTATGAAACTGGTATTTTTCTGGAAAATGCTAAAGCTTTAAATCGACAACAAGCAAACAAAAACTTACAAGTATTTGCAGTTGCTGTTGTTATTCCAACAATAGATAAACAGGAGAAAGAACTTTATTCGGTAAGCAAAGCCGTACTTCAGGGAGTTTATAACCAACAAAAATATTTTAATGATGACAACCAGACAAATAATAGACTCTTAGTTGTAATTGCTAATGATAAAAACGATCCTGGTAAACCTACAAGACAAAATGGTAAACAGATACTAAAAGATGGACAATCCCAAAAAGTGGCTAAAGCATTAAGAGAAAGAAATATTTTGGCTATTGTCGGTCTTTATAGCAGTAAAATTGCATATTATACTAATAATATCTATAAAGAAAAAAAAATAGTTGTAATGTCTTACGCAAATACAGCCACTAAGACAACTTATAAGGAGGGAGTAAAGAAAGAAGATATCACACTTGATTTAACAACAAATAATCCGTATTTTTTTAGAGTTTGTAGCAAAAATAAAGAAATTGCGAAAGTTTTAGCTGATGCTTTTGAAAAGCGGAACTATGATAAGTTAATGCTATTTTTTAATGATAAAGATATTTTCAGTGGTTCATTTGGACAGGAGGTTCAAACATATTGGAAATCCATCGATCAGAAGAACGAAATTATCATGCAAGAGTATCTGGGAAATATAGAACCTGAAGAGCTAAAAACAAAAATTGACGAAAAATTTAAATATGTTAAGAACCAAAAAATAGGTATTGTCTTATGTCCAGGGGCATACACTCAAGTTAATAACCCAACAGATAGTGCAAAGAAAGATATTGAGAACGCTAGATATATACTTGAAAATCATCCGGAACAACTATTAGTAGGTGGTTGTAATGTTGTTAATACTTATGAAGATGCTATTAAAAAAGGAAAGAATCATAAAAATATTATTGTAAGTGTGCCTTGGTTTTATGATCCAAATAATACAAATAAGCAATTTCAAGACTGGATACCAAAATGGGAAGAACAAAAAGTAAATTTTCAAACAGATTCATTTATGCGGATGGTATTAGCTCAAGATGCCACAAAGGTTTTAACAGAAGCCTTTAAAGCCTTATCAAAGTTAAATGAAAAACCAAGTAGTATCGAACTTCAGAGAACCAAACTTCAGGAATATTTAGCTAATCATACATTTCAAGGCATTACTGGCGAAATATCTTTTACAGGAAGTGATCGCATTGTAGATACTTCAACGGTAATTACTCCTAAATGTGAACTACAGGAATGTAACAACTGGAATGGCGATTGGGAAATAGTGGATCAGCCAAAGCCTTAATAATCGCCCCGTTGACCCAGGTATCCGTTCCATAGGACAAAACTATCAAGGTTTGGCAGGATATTTAATCAAAAAACATCAAACAAACCTTTACAAAAATTTTTAATACCCTACTTTTCATTGTGGGTAGAAAATTATTTGCCTTTATTGGCTTGAGGCTGTTGTTCAAGCGTATTCAGATGTTCTTCAACCAGTACCATAATTTTCTGGGTTAGCGGCATAGCTTTCCAAGCAGCATCAGGACGAAGATTTTGTAATTTTTCTTCAAGTGCCTGATGCTCTTGTTTTTCAAGGAAGTCAAGATATTCATTCAGAAGAACTATAACTTTTTTTGATAGGGTTAAAGCTTTCCATACAGAGTCATGGCGAAGCTGCTCAACGCGATCGCCAACAACAGAAAGTGTGACTTTACCCATTTTGTGGCCTAGTTTGTGAATCATAACCTGGCATTCAATTAACGAAAATACTGGATTTGAGCGTGGGACAGACCTAACGTTTTGTA
>NZ_JACJQJ010000123.1 GCF_014696615.1 Nostoc linckia FACHB-104
GAATTTGAAACATTCTATACTAAGAACATTTTGCTGAACGAGGGTATCCGCGCTTGGATGGCTCCTCAAGATCAGCCCCACGAACAATTTGTATTCCCTGAAGAAGTTCTACCTCGCGGTAACGCTCTCTAATTTTCTAATAATGATGAGTTAATTTACCTTTAGCATTCATCATTGCTTATGTTTCAAAATCCTTCGACCCTTTTGGGCGAGGGATTTTTTTATATATATTGTTGTGGCTGAATTATGGAACTTTTATGTGCTATATTTAGTGAAGGTTCTAAACCCAGAGTAAAGATACTCTGCCTTATTGAGACTAAGACCGCTTAGGCAACAAGGAGGTGATGCCCATGATAGAAAGTAGTAAACGCATGGGTCATCAGGTTGCAGTTAGCCGGCTGTGTGCCGGGGCTGTTCTCTAAAAGTTAGCCTTAGTTCTCTTAGAGATACTAAGTGTAGCTCAAGTAGCTAGGCTGATGCTCGGAGTTCCTTCCGGCAGTCTGGTTGCAACCTGAAGACCCGACTAGACCGCTCTGACTTAGATTATCCGATCTAAATCAGAGCGGATAGTTTTTTGCACGGGGTAATATCAAAAGCATTTAAAAACTCTTAAAAGGGTAAAATCAGCATCTATGCAATCTTCATAATAGATGCAGTAGAAATACTAGTAGTACCCTATAAAGATAAAAAGTACCCAAATATTACAACAAAGGAATTTGTGAATATGGCACAGCTACTCACGGAGGCGGAAATTCAAGAAAAAGTAAGTGTGCTTTCAGGCTGGACTATTGAGGGAGCGAAATTAAAGACTACCCGCACCTTTCAAGATTTTATTCAAGCAATTGAGTTTGTTAATAAATTAGTGGAACCTTCTGAGTCCGCAGGACATCATCCTGATATAGAGATTTCCTATAACAAAGTGAAAATCCAATTAACCACGCATGATGCTGGTGGTTTAACGCCAAAAGATTTTCATCTAGCAGAGGTAATTTCCCAAATTAACTGAATCTGAAAAAATACAGGAGGTAGAAGAAAAAAACTAATTTTTATGAATTCTGGCGTACGTAGTTCATACTTACTACTTAGGTAAATAGGAATTTAGTAAATTCTCTAAAGCTACTCCCAGAAGAAATAGATTAGTTTATTGGTGTGACAGTTGTTTAGGCGATCACTGTGATGTTGTCATCTGCCTAAGATGTTTTATAATGATATGCTATAAAGGTGTGTTTTTGCATAAGTTAATTCCATCAATATTTAACATCAAGTTAATCGGTGATTAGCTTAGCAAAAACTAGAATTGTAGTAGTGGCAACTATGCCTCATCGAAAGGCCCTAATAAGATGTCGCATATTTGAGAATTAGGTGCAACGAAAACAATTATCTATACAAGGTGTGAGGAGAAAAGACAAAATGTCTAATATTTTATGGAAATCCCTGGTCGTAAGCCCAGCAGTTTTAGGAGCAACACTGCTAGTTTCCGCAACAGCAATTGCAGCTCCCAATACCACAACCGAAGTTTCGTCAGCTGATAAACAAGCTGCGATTGAAGTTGCTCCCAAAGCAGCAGAAATCATAGCGCAAGCAGCCCCCACCAGCGACGATACCAAAGTTTTAGATCAAGTTAACCGCTACAGCAAAGAAGGTAGCAGTAACTCTCAGGCTCAAGTGACATCGGTTTCACAATTCTCCGATGTACAACCAACTGATTGGGCTTTCCAAGCATTGCAATCATTGGTTGAGCGCTATGGTTGTATCGCAGGTTATCCAAATGGTACTTATCGCGGTAACCGTGCTTTAACCCGTTATGAATTTGCTGCTGGTTTGAATGCTTGTTTAGACCGCGTTAACGAATTGATTGCCACAGCAACAGCTGATTTGGTAACCAAGCAAGATTTAGCAACCTTACAGCGATTACAAGAAGAATTTTCCGCAGAACTAGCAACCTTACGTGGTCGCGTTGATTCCTTAGAAGCACGTACTGCTGAATTGGAAGCCAATCAGTTCTCCACTACCACCAAGCTAGTCGGTGAAGCTATTTTTGCTGTGAGCGATGCTTTTGGTAACAACACTGGCTCTGCCAACAATACAGTATTCCAAAACAGAGTCCGTTTAGGACTAGAAACCAGCTTTACTGGTAGAGACAAGTTAACAACTCGTCTAGCTGCTGGTAACGCCTCAGCTTTCGACTTCAGAGACCAAAATAATCTGCCTATCGCTACAGCAGAAGGCAAACAAACCTATGAAGTTGGTAGCACTGGTAATAACGGTGTCAGAATTGATCGGTTGACCTACGAAGCTCCTATTGGGCCAGCTCAAGTTTACATTGCTGCTAGTGGTGGTCGTCACAGTCATTATGCTGCTGTTAACAACCCCTACTTCTTTGACAAAACCGACGGTGGTAATGGTGCTTTGACTACCTTTGCATCTGAAAGCCCCATCTATCGTATTGGTGGTGGTGCAGGTATAGCTGTTAACCTACCTTTCAGCAGTGGTGGTAGTATCTTTAAACCCAGTTCTGTCACATTAGGTTACTTGGCTTCCGATGCTAATGCGCCTGGTGCAAATACAGGTTTGTTCAATGGTAACTATGCTGCTTTAGGACAGTTGAACTTTGCAGTTGGCGATCGCTTGGCATTGGCTGCAACCTATGTCCACGGTTATCATGCTGCTGGTACAGCTCTATTTGATTCCGGTGCTGGTCTAACCAATAATAATGGTCTGCCCGTTGGTGGTGTAGTGGGTACTTCTCAAGCTAACACTCTCACAGCTGCTGCTAACAGTAACTCTTACGGTATCTCCGCAGCCTTCAGACCTAGCGACAAATTGTCAGTAAGTGGCTTCATCACTTACCACGATGTCAATCAGCAAGGTGCTGGTAATGATTATGAAGCTTGGAGCTATGGTGGTGGTATCGCCCTACCTGACTTTGGTAAGAGAGGTAACGTGTTGGGTATTTTCGCAGGTGCTGAACCTTATGCACGTAATCGTGCAACATTTACTGGCGCTAATGCACCAATCCACGTTGAAGGTTTCTACAAATATCGCGTGTCTGACAATATCTCTGTTACACCTGGTATTATCTGGTTGAGAGCTCCTGGCCAAAACAATGCCGAAGAAAACGCATTCATCGGTACACTCAGAACCACCTTCACCTTCTAGAAGCTGGCTCCAGGGTAAATAATTAAACCTATAAAATCGAAACTCGATTATCCCCCACCAAAAGGTGGGGTTTTTTATTTTCGGTAGCAGTGGCACACAAACACCAGTGAGTAGCCGGAGTATACTAAGAAAAGTATGAAGTATGAAAAATCTTGATCCTTCATACTTTATTCTTCATTCTTAATACGCTGCTTGTGGAAATATCTTGTAAGTCTGAATACGCAATTCTTGCCTTAATAGAAATGGCAACTCATTATCAAAGCGGTGAACCGATGCAAATTCGACAGATTGCAGCACAACAAAACATACCTGATCGTTATCTGGAACAGCTGTTAGCAACCTTAAGACGTGGAGGTATCATCAAAAGTCAGCGAGGGTCTAAAGGCGGCTATCTATTGGCACGAGAACCGAGGAGAATTAGCATCTTTGAGGTTCTGGAATGCTTAGAGGGGTTAGATGTGCGAACCGATCAAGAAGATATTAAGCCTAGAACTGTAGACAGTTTTGTTGTGGAAGAAATCTGGCAAGAAGCTTGTCAGGCGGCAAACTCAGTGTTTCAAAACTATACCCTTCAGGATCTTTGCGAAAAAAGAGATTCTCGGCGGCAATTGGATATCATGTACTACATTTAGTCAACAATTAAAACTCAGAAGTTAAAAGAGACATTGCTCTTGACTGTTGACCCTTGACCCTTGACTAATAAACTAAGGATAAAAACTAATTATGCGAATTGCTACCAACATAACAGAACTCGTCGGCCGTACACCTTTAGTGCAGTTGAATCGTATTCCCCAAGCAGAAGGTTGCGTGGCACGAATTGTAGTGAAATTAGAAAGTATGAACCCATCGGCATCAGTAAAAGACCGGATTGGGGTAAGTATGATTAGTGCTGCCGAAAAGGAAGGGCTGATTAATCCACAAAAAACAGTATTGGTAGAACCAACTTCTGGGAATACAGGTATCGCTTTAGCAATGGCTGCTGCGGCTAAAGGTTATCGCTTAATTTTGACAATGCCCGACACGATGAGTGGCGAAAGGCGGGCAATGTTGCGGGCTTATGGGGCAGAACTGGAACTGACACCAGGAATTGAAGGCATGAGTGGGGCAATTCGCCGGGCACAGGAAATAGTGAATAAAACACCCCATGCCTATATGTTGCAACAGTTTCGCAATCCCGCAAATGCGAAAATCCACCAAGAAACTACCGCAACAGAAATATGGGAAGATACTGACGGACAAGTAGATATGATTGTCGCCGGAGTAGGCACAGGTGGTACGATCACAGGTGTAGCAGAAATCATCAAAGCACGCAAACCAAGTTTTCAAGCGATCGCAGTTGAACCCAGTAATAGCCCAGTATTATCCGGTGGCAAACCAGGGGCACATAAAATTCAGGGAATTGGTGCTGGTTTTATTCCCCAAGTACTGAAGCTAGAATTGATTGATGAAGTGATTACAGTCACCGATGAAGAAGCGATCGCTTATGGTCGGCGTTTAGCTAGAGAAGAAGGCTTACTCTCTGGTATTTCCAGTGGTGCAGCCTTATGTGCTGCAATTCGTGTTGCCCAACGACAAGAAAACGAGGGGCGTTTAATTGTAGTCATTCAGCCAAGTTTTGGAGAAAGGTATTTAACTACACCATTGTTTCAAGATTTGGAGGACAAAGTAGCAGCTAGCATCAGCTAGCTATAAATTTGGATTGATGGTCGATTCTAATCACTACGAAACTCTCAACGTTAGTCCCAATGCTAGCCAGGCGGAGATTAAGCAAGCTTATCGCCGCCAGGTCAAATTATTTCATCCTGATAGCAATCAGGAAACCGCAGATAAAGAGCAAATTATCCGCATTAATGCAGCTTATGAAGTTTTAGGCGATAGCCAAACACGCTTAAATTATGATGAGCAACTCAAAAATAGTTACCAAAAATTAAATAGCCGCCAACAGCGGACAGCATCAGCCCAAAAGCATTACCAAGCCACAAGGCAAACAGGAAAAGATGCTGATGAACAAGTTGAAGAATGGCTGCGTCTAGTTTATCAACCAGTCAAACGTATACTGTCTTACATACTCAATTCTTTAGAAGAGCAAATCGATGAACTAGCTGCCGATCCCTTTGATGACGAATTAATAGAAGAATTTCAAGAATATTTAGACAGTTGTCGTCAAGATTTCAGGCAAGCACAAATTACCTTTCGGTCTCTACCCAATCCTCCTAGTTTAGCCAGAACTGCCGCCCATCTCTATTACAGTCTCAATCAAGTTGGTGATGGTTTAGAAGAGTTGGCATATTTTCCTATGAACTATGACGAGCGCTACTTGCACACAGGACAAGAAATGTTTCGCATAGCTAGGAAATTATTTTACGAAGTACAAGCTTCAGTGAAGTAATAACACCCCCAGCATCTCCTCAAGCTTGTGTAGCGATCGCATCTGTATTTACAAGCATTACAGTAGCAAAGCATCCATATTAAAAATTCCCAGTTTGGCATTCGGGAATTTAATAGATATAGATATTATTCCCGTCGCTACAGATAAAGAATTTAGTTTATGCTGGATAAAGAGAAAGATTAAGAAATTTTAAATTTTGCTCCCAGTGTACTCATGCAATGTATCGTAAATCGCCGCGCTCAGTTTTCGGCAAGTCATCGCTATTGGTTGCCCGAACTGAGTGAAGCTGAGAACACTCAGCAATTTGGTGCTTGCTCTAGATTTCCAGGACACGGGCATAACTATGTCTTATTTATTTCCCTGATTGGGGAATTAGATGAATATGGCATGGTATTGAACTTGTCTGATGTGAAACAAGTAATCAAGCGGGAAATTACCAGCCAACTGGACTTTTCTTATCTCAATGATGTGTGGCCAGATTTTCAAGAAACTCTACCCACAACTGAGAATATTGCAAGGGTTATCTGGCAGAGGCTAGCACCCCACTTGCCTTTAGTCCGCGTACAGTTATTTGAACATCCTGAACTTTGGGCAGATTATATGGGAAACTCAATGGAAGCCTACCTCACTATTAGCACTCACTTTAGCGCCGCCCATCGGCTAGCTCACCCTAATTTAAGTAACGAAGAAAATGCCCAGATTTATGGTAAATGTGCCCGTACTCACGGACATGGACATAACTACCATTTAGAAGTCACCGTTCAAGGGGAAATCGATCAACGCACAGGTATGATTGTGGATTTGGGCGCGTTGAATCAGGTGATAGAAGATTACGTGGTAGAACCATTCGACCATACCTTTTTAAACAAAGATATTCCCTACTTTGGTGAAGTTGTACCAACTGCTGAGAACATCGCACTTTACATTAGTAATTTATTGCGATCGCCTGTGCAAAAATTAGGAGCCAAGCTGCACAAAGTGAAGCTGATTGAAAGCCCAAATAACTCTTGTGAAATTTACTGTACTGATGCGGAATCAAATTCTGTTGGCACAAATGCAAATCAGCCAATATTAGCACGGGTTTAATAATTATGAATTGGTAATTGGTAAGAACTTTTTTCTTTCACCCATTACCAACTCCTCATCTTTAAAAATAACGTCGCTGGGCGGAACGTCGCAAATAAATATAAATTGACCAGGCTATAGTTGCGAAGATTAAATTAATTGCAAACCTCGTCACTGTATACCACAAGATATCAGGGTAAAAAAGCTGTGACCAACTCAGGTAACTGAGCTTTTGAGCTAGGATAAATAAGGCAAAAATCGCATTACCACCTAACATCAGAGCAAATATCACTAAACCTCTTTGCCAGTAACGATGTTGCAGTGTTTTTCCAGAAATCAAATTGATTGGGCGTTTACCTTCGACTCTTCGCAGTAATTGTTCCATTCGCCAAAACATCCATAACAGGAATGGAAATAAGACATAGTTGAGCAAAAGTAATGGTAATGAATAACGCCCTGTATTAGATAAAACATTGACTATGGCATGACAGATAACAGAATTTAGCCAAGCCAAAAACAGCAAATTTCGGTTGTGGCTGAAATGCATCGCCAAAGCATAGCCCCAAGGGGCAGAAAACAAAGCATGAACTGGTGTACCAATAATCCGGTTAAGAATTGATGCTGTGTTATTGAATAGGTAAACACAGTTTTCTTGAGCAGTAAATCCTAAAGCAACAGCTATGGTAAAAACAAACACCGTACTGGGGCGCAATCGATACCTGCGTTGCAGATAGTAGCTTGGGGCAATCACCGTTACCAACTTACAACCTTCTTCAATCGGCCCTATTTCCACAAGTTGCCTTAAAGCAATCCCAGGAAGCGAGTAGTTCATTTGTCGCCAGTTTACAACCCAGTTGGCTACAGTTTCAAAAACTATTTCTAAGCCGAGGGCGACAAAACCAGAGATTCCACCCAAGATAAATAACAGCAGCAACTTTAACAGTGGTGGAGGCGTAGAAATACGGAAATAGTAGTAAGCAAGGAAGAGTAGTGGTGGAATGATTGCCCACAGGACAAGTAAAAAATTAGCCACGTACCTGAGCAATGACAGTACGGTGACGAGGGCTATTGCTAGAAATTGTCGGAGTGTGGAAACCTGCTTCTACTAAAGCTTGTTCAATATCTAAGCTGAAATATTCATCTAGATAAGGTTCAGTGCTTTTCAGCAGTGTCAAAATGTAAGGTGGCATTTTCACAAAAGCCTCTGATTTGGGATTCATATCCATAATTGCCAAATGACCACCTGGACGTAGTAAACGCCGCGCCTCTGCAAAAATTTGCTGAGTCGGCGCTTGGGGTAATTCATGGCAAACCAGAAAAATCGAAACTAAATCAAAAGCAGCATTTGGTAATCCGGTAGCTTCGGCTGGCGCATGAACCCAGTTAATTTTTGCTTGACGTTGCTGTGAACGATATTCCGCTACCGCTAAGAAATAGGGAGATAAATCTAAACCTGTAATTTTAGCTTGGGGATAAAGCGCTTGTAAGGCAAAGGTACTCATACCCACACTACACCCGATATCTAAGATGTCTTGTGGTGGGTGAGGAAGTTGGTTTTTGAGAATATCGTGGTAATTTTGCCGCAGTTGCACATCACCTTGAGCTTCTGCACCTTGCCAAATTTTAGCGTGAACAGCATAAGCCGCTGGTTCTACCTCAAAAGCTGCTTGCCAGCTCATATTTCCAGTTTCGTAGGCGTGGAATGAGGTGAGGTAGTAGTCTGGGTAAGAAAGCTGGGGATTTTCTACTTTCGCTAAATCGTTTGTCCAATCACGTGCTTGAAGTTGCTCTACTTCTTTTGTCCAAGGTACGCCCATTTTCTCGGCACGTTTAATCATCATCTGTCTGGCTTGGTGCTTGGCTAAGTTGGCTAAAGGCTTAATTGCCAATACACCATTGACCAAGCGGGAAGCTAAACCAGGAGCATTATCTACAGCAGCAGTCATAGATCAATTTACGTTCAATTGCCTTTTTAACTTATGACATACTTGCTGACGGCCAGTCTAGCAACAGATGCAATTGTATAACTGCATTCTGTGACTCTGCAATGCAAAATATAACTTTATCAAATAGATGAATCTGTCGCTGGTAAGATACCAATATTTACAACAATCAGTTTTATCTACTCCGGCACGTGATGCCATTTTTACAAAACTATAACCAACTTTGACATAGTATCAACAAAAAATATGGTAAGACCAAGAAGAAGAGCCAGCGGTTTTTTAAAAGATTTTCAAGAGTTTGCGCTGAAAGGCAATGTAGTTGATTTAGCGATCGCAGTTATCATCGGTGGTGCCTTTGGCAAAATTGTTACCTCTTTTGTTGAGGATGTGGTGATGCCATTAATTAATCCTCTAGTTGCGGTGGCTGGTAAAGATTGGAGAACTATTACTGTTGGCCCGGGAATTGTAATTGGTAAGTTTCTCGGTTCAATAGTTGATTTTGTGATTATTGCCTTGGTTTTGTTTGTAGTAATTCAAGCTTTACAAAAATTCAAGAAAAAAGAAGAAATTGCTGCTGAACCTCCAGCACCAGACCCCAATCTGATAGCGCAAGAAAGATTAACTGGAGCATTAGATCGGCTGACGCAGACTTTGGAATCTCGTAACCCACAATTTTGATTAATTTCTACCTATAGAGCAAGAGATGCGTTACGCTGACGCTAACGCATCCTACGTGAATTGAAAAATAAAATAAACAATTACGAGTCTTATGTGATGCCAAATTATTAGTTAAATTGTTTCTGGATCTATATTTAATTCTCGCAGTTTAGCTGCTAATTTCTCTGCAGTTTCTTCTGGGGTTGGTACTAGCTTACCTGTGGGTGTAAAAAGTCTTAATAGTCCTTGCTCGATTCCTAAATATAAACCAAGCTGCTGACTCCATAAATGTCCTTGCTGATTTGGTTCTAAAGGTTGATACTGACCATCAACTAAATGGAACCCGGCAAATTCTAGTGTGTATGGATCAAACCAAAAATAATCAGGGGTGCGAAAGGTATCTTGATAAATCTTTTTCTTTAAATTTTTGTCTGTATCAGCTGTTGATTCCGAAAGAATTTCGAGAATAAAGTTAGGATATTTACCATCTTCTTCCCACACTACCCAACTTTTGCGGGTTTTACGTTCGGTGTTGAGCACAACAAAAAAATCAGGGCCGCGGAAGCTCTCAGTTTTCAGTTTTTTCCAGCTGTAATAAATAGTAAGATTGCCGGCAGCGTAGAAATCTGTTCTGTCTCGCCATAACCATTCAAGACATTTGAAAAGTAGAATTATTTGCCGTAGATGTAATTCAGTTTCCAAGGGAGGCTCATCGCTATATAAGTCACCTGGCGGAAGAATAACATCTTCTTGGTTGTCCTGGGTAGCATCTAATTCTTTGGCGAGGGACATGGCTTAGGCTATGGCATTTGCAATTTATGGATTTATTTTAACGCTAGGGATTGGGGACTGGGGACTGGGGATTGGGGACTAGGGATTTAGATGAGGGAGACAAGGGGAAATAAAAACACCCAATTACCAATTACCCATTAACCATTACCCCTTCCCCCTTCCCCCTTCCTCTATTTTGCCGTTTTCGGTTTAAGAGCCAACAACATTTCTACTTGGCTGGTTGATTTATCTGGACTGGTAGCAGTCACACCTAAACCACGAATAGAACTAAGAATGGCGTTGGCTTGTGGTGGTAGAGGTTGAGCTGCAGCGAAGCGATTTACCACAGTCATGGTTTTATCCATATCTATGTAAAAGTAGCCGCCATTGGGTTTTTGCAAAGTCCCAGTTACAGCTTTAAAAGTTTCGCTACCGTCTAGAGATTGATTTTTCTTCGTAGCGATCGCATCGCCAACTGGGCCACCAATAGCCACAAATACGGTATCTTGATCTAACCAGCCATGAGATAACAAAGCACCTTGTTGTGGTACTTGCCATTCTGTGACGTTTTTACCATCAATAGTTTTTTGAGCGACTGTGACTAGTTGCTTTTTGATCAAGTCATCGAGTTTGCTCAGAGTGGCTTCGGCTGTTTTGCGATCGCTAGTATCAAATAAGAATGCTCCGCCAAAACCAACGCTGGCTAAGATACCTTGATTAGCAGGAATCGCACCTAAAGCAAATTCCCCATCCATCCAGCCGAGAACTTCTTTATCTAAGTCTAAATTGGCTACTGATTTGAGTTGTTGGCGCACCTGGGCCACGGCTTGGTTAAATTCGGGATAATCTTTGGATTGTTCTATTAAAGTTGACCAAGTCTTGCTGATGCCTTGTCCACTAATTAAAGCAAAGGTTTCCGCCGGAAATTCTCCTACTATTTTGGCAGCAGTATTTTGATATTGGAATTTGTTGAGTTGGGGATCTAAATTAGCGATCGCTTTGACTCGCAAGCCTCCATCATCAACACCCACACCCGCCACCATTGATTTTACTTGCTGCAATTGTTTGAGGGTTTGGGGAGGTAATTGTGTACCTTGAGGATTAGCGGCTGCTAATTGTTGGATCATCCCCGCATAGTCAGGTATATAAATTTGTGCCAGGGTATTTTTGACATCTACACCCTTGCTAAGAATATTGCTGGCACCTTCTTTATTTGCAAAGGAAGGTTGTCCTTTATAAGTATCAATTGCCTGTTCAATTGTTGGTTTTTCGGGAGATAAAAGTAATTGGCTATTATTTAAAACTACGCTATAGGTTGGTTTGCCTTTATCTGTGGCTTCTGTAATTTTTTCGCCTTTATATTCAATTTCTTGGAATTTAATACCTTTTTGGGCTTTTAATTTATTGCCAAAATTTAAAGCGCCGATTTTGTCTTTGATTCCCACTACCAGCAGCATCTTTGGTTCTGCTTGTAACTTGGTAGGTTTATTGGGTGCGCCAGTAGGAGGAGTAAATTGCGCGGGTTTGACTGGATTTGGTGGTAGCACAGCCATCATCACACCACCCACCCAAGGTTTTATGTCGTTTTCATAAGAAATGTTAGTATCTTTTAACATATCTTGATTGAATGACTCTAAACCTTTGGCAACTAGCTGTTGTGCTTCGGGGGTACCAAACTGCTGTAACTTCGCCCAAGCTTGGGGATCGGTGGTAATGTATGTTGCCATTAAGGCTGTAGAAGGTACTACCTTAGCGCTGCCTAAAGCACCTGCGCTATCGCCTGTAGGGCCTCCCTTAAAATACATATAGGCAGCTATACCCCCTGTGATCACTACAGCTGCACCAATAGTGGGAATTAAAAACTTTGATTTACTTTCAGGCATTGATTAGATCCTCGTTTCCCCAATTGTTATGGAGGCTAGTAAAAACGTCATTGTAGAGTTTTCGGAATTATTAATAAGTTGTACTAATTTAGCGGTATTTACTGACGAAATTAGTATTACTATACACTAAGGGTTTTAAGTTACTCCAAGAATTACTACAACATAACGACAAGCAAATCCGTAAATAGTATGTTGTTTAACTTAAAAAAATAGCTTGGTCAACAGCAGCAAGTTATCCTAAGTTATAGAAATACTTGGGAGTATTTGTACTTAAGGGGCATTTGTCAAGAAGAGACTCTTGACTGAATACCAAGAAGTACAAGAGATCAACTGACATCAGGGAAAGCATATAAGGGAGAAACAAGGGGAAGATGAAAAATTCGTAATTCTTAATTGATAATTCGTAATAGAGCTTCAGATAAGGATTTAGACTGCACCTGAAACTGTGCGGACTAAAGAGTTTTAAGCTTATCGCTATGTTCTGAATTACGAATTATGAATTAGTAATTAAACCCAGAAAAGCGTTCTTCCAGACTGCTGAGTTGATTGGGGAAGATACCCGATTTCACTATTTTTTTCACTACATCCAGCTAGACTTATCAGGATATAAGGTCAACAAGCATCAATGTCCAATTTTTATTTTGATACAGAAAATAACGGTCACAGATCTTTTGAGTTACCAGGGGCTAAACCTCATTACAATCCCGATCGCCCTGGACAAGTAGAGCATATTTTTTTAGACCTAAGTTTGGATATTCCTCACCAAAGTTACTCTGGTAATTGTAATATTCGTCTTTTACCTATCCGCACGGGTATTGAAAGTTTGACTTTGGATGCAGTCAACTTGAATATTAAATCTGTACAGGTGGACGAAGTCGGACAAGAGTTTGACTATGATGGTGAAAAGTTAGTAATTAAACTTTCTAGTCCCACCCAGGTAGGTAAGCGGATATTAATTGCGATCGCCTACTCAGTAGAAAAACCCCAACGCGGGATTTACTTTATTCAACCAGATAAACATTACCCCAAAAAGCCTACCCAAGTTTGGACACAAGGAGAAGACGAAGATTCTCGCTTTTGGTTTCCCTGTTTTGACTATCCAGGACAACTTTCTACATCGGAAATTCGGGTGCGGGTTCCTAAACATTTAGTAGCAATTTCTAATGGCGAACTGATTGAAACTCAGGAAGATGGTAAAGATAAAATTTACCATTGGTCGCAGCAGCAAATTCATCCTACTTACTTAATGACTTTGGCGATTGGTGACTTTGCCGAAATTCGTGATGAATGGCGTGGGTTACCTGTTACCTACTATGTAGAAAAAGATAGGGAAGAAGATGCGAAACGTAGCATGGGCAAAACTCCCCGCATGATCGAGTTTTTAAGTGAAAAGTATGGTTATGCCTATCCTTTTCCAAAATATGCCCAAGTTTGCGTTGATGACTTCATTTTCGGTGGGATGGAAAATACCTCAGCAACGCTATTAACTGATCGCTGCTTATTAGATGAACGCGCTGCTTTAGATAACCGCAACACCGAAAGTTTGGTTGTTCATGAACTAGCACACCAATGGTTTGGTGATTTGCTAGTAATTAAACATTGGTCTCATGCTTGGATTAAAGAAGGGATGGCTTCTTATTCTGAAGTCATGTGGACAGAACATGAATATAGTAGCCAAGAAGCAGCATACTATCGATTATTAGAAGCGCGGAGTTACTTTAGCGAAGATAGCGGACGCTACCGCCGTCCAATGGTAACTCATGTTTACCGCGAAGCAATTGAACTTTATGACCGCCACATTTACGAAAAAGGGTCTTGTGTTTATCACATGATTCGGGCGGAATTAGGCGAAGAATTGTTTTGGCCAGCAATTCACACATTTGTTCAGGATAATGCCCACAAAACTGTAGAAACAATAGACTTATTACGGGCAATTGAAAAAGCCACGGGACGAAATCTCACCTTCCTTTTCGACCAGTATGTTTATCGTGGTGGTCATCCTGATTTTAAAGTGGCTTACTCTTGGGATGGAGATGCTAATTTAGCAAAAGTTACTGTTACTCAAACCCAAGCACAAAATAATAACAATAAAGAGTTATTTGACCTGAGAATTCCTATCGGGTTTGGTTATTCTCAACAGGATGAAAATACAGAAGCCAGCACTCAGAACTCAGCGCTCAAAACTTTTACTGTGAGGGTAAATGAACGGGAACAAAGTTTCTATTTTCCCTTAGAAACCAAGCCCCAATTTATCAGCTTTGATGTGGGGAATAATTATCTCAAAACTGTAACTTTGGAATATCCCATTCCCGAATTAAAAGCACAGTTAGAATTTGACCCCGATCCCCTCTCCCGCATTTATGCAGCTGAGGCTTTAGCGAAAAAAGGTAGCTTAGAAGCAACTAAAGCACTATCTAACGCTTTAGAAAATGAGCCATTTTGGGGTGTGCGTGTTGAAGTTGCCAAACAACTAGCTGAAATCAAATTGGATCAAGCTTTTGATGGTTTAGTTCTTGGTTTAAAAGATAAAAGTCCTTATGTGCGTCGTGCTGTTGTCGATGCACTTGCTAAAATCAAAACCACCGAAAGCTATAAAGCTATCAAAGGCTTAGTGCAAGATGGCGATCGCAGTTACTATGTAGAATCAGCAGCTTGTCGTGCAATTGGCGCGATCGCCTCTGTTAACCTAGACGAAAAACCCAAAGAAGAAAAGGTACTAAAACTTCTCAAGTCGGTTTTAGAAGAAAGAAGCGGCTGGAATGAAGTAGTTCGTAGTGGTGCGATCGCAGGTTTAGCGGAACTGAAAACCTCAGAAGCAGCTTTAAACTTGTTGCTGGAATATACCAAACCTGGCGTACCCCAAGCCTTACGCTTGGCGACAATTCGCGCTTTAGGCAAAATTTCCGTTGGTCAAACTCCAGTCAATTTAGAACGAATTTTAGAAAGATTAGGAGAACTAGCCAAAGAAAGCTTCTTCTTAACCCAAGTCGCAGTCGTCACCGCATTAGGACAAATGGAAACACCCAAAGCCATTGGAATTTTGCGATCGCTAGCCGATCAAACTCCAGATGGCCGTGTTCGTCGCTATGCTGATGAAGAAATTACACGGGTGCAAAGCAATATTGGTACAGACAATGCGCTGCGGACTTTGCGTGAAGAACTCGATCAACTCAAACAGCAAAATCAAGAATTGAGAAGTCGCTTAGAAAATTTGGAGGCGAAATCTAAGAGTACTGCATCGTAAATTATCAGGTAGAATCCCACACAATACTGCTCGGTTAAGGATTTTCAACTCTTAATTTGGTTTGGGGAAAAGGTAAAAGGGGAAGGGTTAAAGGTTTGTTCTTGTCCCTTTTCCCCTTCCCCTTTTGCCCTTAACCTAATACAGTTCAGTTAAGAAAATTAATTGACAACAAAACCTAAAAACTAGTTATTCAACAAAAAACTCAACAATAATTTTGGAGGGGGTTTGGGGGACGCAA
>NZ_JACJQJ010000124.1 GCF_014696615.1 Nostoc linckia FACHB-104
AAAGGATTTTAAGAGCGCCAACACTTGGAGCTTGTCTGCTGTAAGTAATTCAATAACTGGCTAACTGCGGTCTTTGCGTCGCCTAAGGTGACATCCACGGACGGGATATAGTCATCAACAATGGCTTTAAACTCAGCACTGGCAATGATTTGGCCCAACAACTGCTCGATTTGGTTGAGAAGAGCGATTTGGTCTATTGTCATGCTGCCTCCTCATATAAATCGCCTAAGTCTGCGTCAAATTCAAAGTTGTCTGGTTCTGGAAGTTTCTTAATTGTTGGCGCATCCGTCGCCTGTTGGTTCAATCCAACAGATCTACTCCCAGGAACCCAACTCATAAGCCAAGTAAACAATTTGGCGAATGGTATCTGTTTCGCCATTGACTGTGCCAGCTTGTGTTCGTAGATAATGGCGTTGGTCAGGGTGGTTAACTCAGCACTAGTAACTAAAGATGCTGGTTTATCTAATACTCTTTGTGCATGTGACTTTAGATATTCCTCAATATGTGGCTCTAGGCGCACTCGCTTATTCTCAGCCATCATTATTTCCCCCGCTGCATTCTTGCAAATGCCATCCGTTGCAAACCAATGGCATTGGCCCAACATCCCTCTGCTACTGGGGTAATACCCTCGCGTTGCAGCATAGAAGCTACCCCTGGCATCTCCACACCACCACCCCAAGCGACAAAGCTTTGAGCAGCATCTCGCCATTCCTCAACTTCCTTCAAGGCTAGGCGCAGGCGGTCTGCTAACCAAGGTTTGAGATGACGAGCGTAAATATGGCGGAAGTTAAAATTGCGAGTGCCATATTGAAATGAATGCGATTCAATTCCTTGGCGAATAATTTCAATGCTGCCTGCTTTGCCCGTTCCTAAGAATTTAACCAATTCTGGATCTGCGGCGATTGCATCTAACAAATCAATACAACCACCGACTGCCAACACTTGGCGGTGGATGATACTACCGCCTGGGGCGAAAACTGTGGGGATAACTGTGGATGTGCCAAAATCCACGGCGATGGCGTGGGCGCTGCGGTCAATTAATGGTTCAGGTTTAGCACAAACGCAGTAGGAGTATGAGCCAGCGCCTTCAGGGACGACCAGGGACACGTTCAAATTGACCTGTGACACTGGCGTATTTTTGCCGTTGAAGCTGACTGTGTGACCGCCACTGGTTTTCTCGGTTAACAAATTTTTGAAAACCTTCACATTATGTATAGATAGCACTAAATGCAGGTTCCACTCTGGATGGTAGGGCAGGGTAGCCAACGCCCCAAGTAATGTGTGCAAGCCGTATTCAGCTTTTAGTGCGGGGTCGTCACTGAGTTTGATGTGGGTTGAAGGGGCTTTCCAGGCTGCGAGTGTACCAGTGAGAAATTCCCGCCCAACTAAATCCTGCCTGTCGCCTGAGTGGTAGAAGAAGTGCCCACCTTCATTGGAGGTGAGGACATCGTGCAATTCTTCCTTGATTTCCAAGACTTTTGAGGGAGTACGGACTCTTGTTTGGGTTGTGCTATTGCCTATGCAAAGCTTTTTTAACCCTGCCCCAGAATCGTCTCCTACAGCTATTGCTGGGGTAGTTTGGGGTGTTTCAGCCAATTTCGGAAAAGCAGCAATCATGATTTATTTCTCCAAATATTGGGGATGAACGCGCTCAATCCTTTGTCAGAGTTGATTGAGGCAATTTTTTTGACAATAAAACTCTGTCACCCAAAATAGGCTGCTTTTGACTCAGCGCAAGGTTTTTGGGCGTTTTTAGACTATGGATGGTAGTATAGCAAATGTAGCGATGTTGCGACATCGCTACAAATTATTTCAGTAAAGCGGGTATGAAATAATGGAGCAGGAGTTGCGACATCAGCACATTGCTACTGTGACCGATAAAAAGAAAGATCCTAATTACGGCTTGGTAAGGGGATTTGTGCCACAAAACTTACTCAAAAAATTCAAAATTTATTGTGTAGAAAATGGGGTGGACAACAGCCAGGGTTTAGAAAACTTGCTATGCGAGTATTTTGAGTGGAAAGACCAGCAAAAGGCATTCTCCTCTCCAACTAAAGAAAAGGAGGATGAATGAGCTTTAAGTCAAGTATTAACCGAAGTTGGCATTTTATAATAGTGCGTGAACATCATGAGCAGTACTTATTACCAAGAATACTAACCTACGGGCAAGTAAATTATTCCCAGTCCGAAAGTGAATTGAGTCCGCATTAGTTGGTTAGTCTTAGATATTATGTTAGAGTCAAATTATAAGCTTTATTTCAAAGCTCAAATAATTAGCTTTATAGAAGAGTATCTCATTGAAGAAATTACAGAAACAGATCCAAATATAAGAGAAAACAAAATCCAAAAATACTTGAGAATTAGGAATTTGATTCTAACAAGCTATTTTAATCTTACTGATGAATTCTTGGATTTGAAATATAAATGGCTACAGCAGGTTCACGAATTAGCTTATCCTGAGACAAAATTTTTAACATTTTTAAATTCTGATTTTAAGCAGAGTAGAGATTTATTTAAAATAATAATAATTCATCAAACTCTATTTAAATACAAAAAAAAATCTTCAAGATTCAAGCTAGGTTATAGTAAAAGGAAAAGCAATCGAAGTAATAAGATTGGCGATGCTACATTCGTTATTGAAGAGTTCTTATTTAAGCTATGTGCGCTCCACGTTGCTACTGAGCTAATACAGAAAATAGAATCGCTTAATCTCAGTTACTTAAATTTAACAAATCTCTTAGGATATTCAGCATTACAAGAGGCAGCCACTGAACTTAAACTACCTGACTTTACGAAGTTAATACAGGAAATAGAATCGCTTAATCTCAGTTGCTTAAATTTAACAAATCTCTTAGGATATTCAGCATTACAAGAGGCAGCCACTGAACTTAAACTATCTGACTTTACAAAGTTAATACAGGAAATAGAACCGCTTAATCCCAGTGACTTAAATCTAACAAGTCTCTTAGTATATTCAGCATTAAGAGAGGCAGCCACTGAACTTGAACTACCTGACTTTACAAAGTTAATACAGGAAATAGAACCGCTTAATCCCAGTGACTTAAATCTAACAAGTCTCTTAGGATATTCAGCATTAGGAGAGGCAGCAACTGAACTTGAACTACCTGATTTTACAAAGTTAATACAGAAAATAGAATCGCTTAATCCTAGTTGGTCAAATTTAACAAATCTATTAGAAGAGCCAGCAACTGAACCTAAACTACCTGAAATTACAGGTTTACCCACTCCAGCACCTATAAGAGCTGTGGTTGAGTCTCACTATCGTCCAGATAAGTGGAAAAGAAATGCCAATAACCACGGTGTCTTTGAAGCGACTTCTAAGACTAACCCCAACAATCGCGTAGAAGTCTTCATAAGCGGGGAAAAGGATGGTGATATTTTGGCATGGGAAGCAGCCCTTCAAGTTATCGATTTAATGGGCATTGATGCAGCAAAACTTCAGTTAGTTTTTGCTTCCCATCTTTTTAATCAACATAACCCTTTTCATTCTAATTTCACTTTAAAAGGTACAGAAATCATTAAGCAAATAGGATGGGATAAAAAACATCGCTTAACTGTATCTGAAAAACTCGCTGAACTTGCTAGCATTGCATTTCATCTGGGACGAATGTTGATGGAATGTACCTGGGTTGAAGGCAAGCCGAAGGGCAACAAAGTTGATGTTAGTGTTAGTGTTTCTCCACTATGGGTAATTGAGGTAGATGCCAGAGGACAGAAGAATATATTTACAGGAAAGGTAGATGCTCCTTTGGAAGTTTACATCAATGTTAGTCCAGGGCCTTGGGCTGAGAAATGGCTAAATAGAATGGGAATAAAAGCGGGAATTGCACTACATCAATTTGGCTGGCTAGCCACAGAAATCTTGAAAATTGACCCCTACCATGAAGAACTCGCACTGAAGCTGGCAATTCATCTCACAATGGTTAGCCGCATCAAAGTGTGGGATAAAAACCAGTACGAACATAAAGTTGGCAGCCTGTTAGAAGCCGTAGAGCTTGAGTCCCGAATTAATGCAGCGCGTCAAGGTTTTCGGGAAGCCTACAACCTGAAGCAACGATGGGATAACTCTTTGGCTTTATTAATGAGTATGAACTGGCGAGTTATCTTTGACGATTCCACCTACCCAGAATGGTTGAGACCTAATAGCCAAACAGAAAAACCTTCTGATTGGAGAAAAGAGAAAATTATTGACCGACTGTGGAAAGCCAAGTTGACGATTAAGCCGCCTGACCCTATACCAGCGCTGCTAGCTGCCAAGACTGAACCATTACAGCTGAAGCCAGTCACACGCACCAAGTCAGAAGGTATCTTAACAGGGGCTGATATCCGGAAGCAAAGGGAAACCAAAGGAGTCAGCCAAACAGCCCTGGCTGAGTGGGCAGGTAAAACCAAAGCTTGGCTGTGCATGGTGGAGAAGGGCAAACGAAAACTAGACCCGAAAGAAGCAAAAGAGCTTTGGGCAGGTATTGACTTTTTGGCGAATAAGTCAGACCAAGCGTGAATTTACCTTCCCCAAGATAATTTGGAATTGGCGATGGTAAAACCCAAGCTCCAAAAGGGCTTCAAGATTTTAAATCAAGCAAGTTGCACCCCATAGGGTGTTAACATCCTATGGGGTAAATAGTTAACAAAACTGTTAACTAAAAAAAGTTGCTAAAAAAGGCTTCTAAAGCTTGTATAGCAATACTTTCAGCAGTTAACAGAAAACGCCCCATCGGGCGATAAAAACGCCCCATCGGGCGATAAAAACGCCCCATCGGGCGATATGCTTTTTTTAAAACCCTTATTCAGCAATGGTTTCAGCCAGAGTTAACAGCTAGATCAATATTGATAAATATTGATGGGAGCGAAAAGTGCTTGTTACAAAAGATGCTTTATTCGTGATTATTCCTATACCGGAATAGCCACAGTGAAGATTTCTATACAAAGTACAAGCTTTTCTAACTGCTCAATTCAATCGCTTTGTCCCTCACCTTTCTCTCTTTTGTGTCCCATTCCCGGACTATTGAGGTGTAATAGTGGCAGAAGGGGTGATGCTTCATGAACAACAACACCCCAAACCATTACCCAAATAACCTAACTCCTGCCGAGTACCACGAACTCGCCACCCTTAGCGCCATTAACCCTGCCCTCATTGAGCGCAATTTCATCCACATCGTAGGAGAAGTAGTTTTCTCTTACCTGTTCATCTCCAATGCCATCCCCCGCAAAAATGCCGGTCGAGTCACGGATGGCTTCTTAAAGCAGTACCAGCACGCCACTTCGGGGGGATTATGGATTAGCGGACTTGACCCCCTTAATAATTGGCAACCGATGGAATGGGGGCGCTTTAAGCCCACCACTCCCCGAATTGACGCGGAAAAAGGCAAACCCGTCAAATACGAATCGCCACCCAAAACACCCAACCGTGTCACCTACTTCGATATTCCCGACTGCATTTGGGATTTAGTAGCGCAACGGTATAATATCAAGCGCTATCATTCCCCCCTAGCCCTGCGCTTACAAGATAGGCTTAATCCGCGCTTATTTTGGGAGTGGGTACAGCAAAACCCACAAATCCCCATAATTTTGTGTGAGGGAGAGAAGAAAGCTGCCTGTTTGCTAAGTCTTGGATTTGCAGCGATCGCCCTCCCTGGTATTTGGAACGGGCGCGTTGGTAAAAAAGACTTTGACGAACGCCTGCATCCCGATTTAATGCCTCTAGCACAAAAGGGACGCAAGTTTATCATCCTCTTCGACTACGAAACAAAACTTAAAACTAGTTGGTCAGTCTTCCAAGCCACCGTGCGTACTGGCAAAACAATTGAGGCTGTTGGCTGTCACTGTGAGGTAGCATTGCTACCAGGGACAGAAAAAGGCGTAGATGATTTTGTTGTTGCCCGTAGCGAAAAAGCTGACGAGTTACTGAGTGCGATCATCGATGATGCCAAAAGCCTTCAAGATTATCAGCGCTCTTACTTCCAAAAACACCGAGGATTAAGCAGCAGATACAAACCACATATTACAGTAAATGTCAAGTATCTAACTCAAGCCTTGGACGTTCAAGAAAAAGGGGCAGAATCCATTAACAGTCAGGAGGGAGGGGGAGAAAGGCTTCAGGGGGTTCGTGTTAATGAGCAATTCCCTCACAGCCCCCAACCCCAGAGAGGACAAGGTGCGCTCACTCCCTCACTCACAAACCACCCCACCTTCCAACTACCCCAATCTGGATTGGTGGCCCTATGGAGTGACATGGGTACAGGTAAAACCGAGCTAATGCGGCGCTGGCGTGACAAAAACCCAGAGAAAAAATTCCTCAACAACGGACATCGGGTTAACTTGCTCAAAAACCTGTCAAATCGTCTGCAAACAGAAATATATTCCGCACTCCAGCAAGGAGATTTAGCCAAAGTACAAGCTCTCAGCATCACAATCGACAGCTTGCACAAACTCAATACCAACGCCCTCAAATACGGCTGTGTCTTTATTGATGAAGCCTGCCAGTACCTCACGCACCTCTTACACAGCAAAACTTGCAAGGAGCATCGGGCGGCAATTCTGGAAGTCCTAGAATATATAGTGTATAATGCGCCACTAGTGGTAATCGCCGATGCCCACATGGACGATGTGACAGTAGACTTCTTCCGGGCAATGCGTCCTTCATGGGAAGTACCATACATCATCAAAAATAATTGGAAAAATGGCGATCGCTTAGTTTATTGGTATGAAGGCGATAATTCTTCTGCCCTAGTTGCCCAAATTTCGGCAGCGCTAATGACAGGTGAGAAGATCATGGTGGTTTCCGACTCGAAGCGCTTTATTAAGAAACTTGAACAGTCGCTTTCTGTGTCAGTGCGGGTGGAAGACTCAGATGAGCAGGAGCAGGGTGTTGGGTGTTGGGTGTTGGGTGTTGGGGAATCAAGCACAGCATCACCAAAAACCCCAAACACAACAGAAAGCAGTCTAGGGGAAAGTGTCTCACCCATAACGGGAGAAACCAGAGTACACAACTTTGCTGACCACAGATCCCAGCCCCAGAGGGAGTCCCTATCCCCCATACCAACTCATGGCACTACACCCCAAAAGAGCAACCCCACACCCTTAAAAATATGGGCGATCCACTCCGAAAACTCCGGTAGTGAAGAAAATGTTGCCTTCATTAAAGACATAACTAACGCTGTAAAGGGTCTAGATGCCCTTTTAACATCTCCTAGCCTTGGTACGGGGGTGGATATACCTAATTATCATTTTGATGCCGTTTTTGGCGTTTTTCACGGGGTTTCCCAAACTGCTACCGAATGCGCCCAACAACTGTACCGCTATCGCCCAAAAGTACCAATTCACGTCTGGGTAGCACCACGACCGCCCTTTGGCTACCTTGACACCAACGCCACAAAAATCAAAGAACAGTTACTGCAAACCAATGAAATGACAGCTTTCCTGCTGCGGATTGACAGGGATTCTGGCTCTCGTGGTGCTGAGAAAGATTGGGCATTGGATGCACACTGCCAAATCATGGCTTCTCGTCATCAATCCATAAATAATCTGCGGGCTGATTTACGGGAACTGCTGACCGAGATGGGCAATCAAATTATACCTATGGGTGCGGAGTGCGATAAACTAGCCCAAGAGCGTCTGAAAGATGCTGGTGCTGCTTTAGATACTGCTTATTGTGCAGCTGTTGCTAAAGCCAAAGATATCTCCCCTACCGAATATCGTCAGCGTACAAGCATTGACTACCTCACACCGTCAGAAATGTTTGAATGTGAGAAATTTCGCATACTAGATGCTTATGGGATGGAAGTAACTCCTGCTTTGGTAGAAAAAGATAACGGTGGCAGATTATCGAGAGCGATCGCCCATTTAGAAGCAATCCTTCAAGAACCAGAAGGCACAATTGTGGATGCGCGTACCGGAAGACAATACCCTTCCCCGCCAAAAATTGTGGCAGACAAAGACCTCTTTGAGCGATTCCACTTGCCATTGTGCATGGACTGGGGCAATTACTCGGCGCGGTGGTTGGCTAGGTTTAACTTGGGACTGCATGATATTCTCAAACGCTTAGTAACAGGAGTTGAGATTACTGCTAATGACCCCGACTTGTTGAGAATGACCGAAAACGCCAAATATTGTGCGCCCCATGTTAAAGCGATTTTGGGTTTCACAGTTCCTTCTAAATGCCAACCAATATGGCTGCTGGGGGTTCTGCTAGAACAACTGGGATTAAAATTGGTTGATCGTAAAGTTGGGCCACGGGGTAAACAGGTTAAACATTTCTCGCTATCTCAAGAGGAATTGGATTTTGCTCATGCGGTAATTGCCCACCGTGCTAGCAAACTTGCCCAGAAGGAAGAACGGGCGAGACAAGCAGCTTTTGACCAACAGCGATATCAGGCGGCAATGCAGACCAGATATGGTGAGCAATGGGCTGAGGCGGTGCCAAAAGGTGAAGCAACTGCAAGCCCGAAGGGTGTTGAGGATTCAAGCAGCTTGGTATCCACCCCCCCCCATAATGGTATAGGAATACCCCCATTGGCAGGGGTGGATACCAAAGTTGAGAGCATCGATTTTGGAGATTTTGAGCCAGACGATGGAGAACACACCCCTATAGAAACCTGTATTGAATTATTAAGGGAGGGGATTAAGAATGGCGTTACGGCTGTAACAGCTATCCTCAGTAATTGGAGTGAAGAGCGGCGGTGGGGTGCAGTCCTGCTGCTTGAGGAAATTGCCGCTGCGGAACTACGTACATTAGAACAAATAATACCGGACTTCTATGTGTGGTTGAGTTTGTAACTGTATTAATTGCTCGATAAAGATATTTTGAACTAGTCAAGTTATGAACGTGGCGCAGTTTCTCCTGCCATTTTTCGCTGACTTGGGGGTTTGCAGTACCCATTTTTTATGTTCAATTAAACATGGTCTAATGTTAGGGAAGCTGTTATTGAGTCCCAGAGCGTCCAAAAGTATTAATAAAATTAGCTTTTATTAATCATCTTCTCTAATTTATTCATTATGGCGATCGTCATAATTTCCCTGAACACACTACCGATTTTTATCAGTATCGTAATATTTAAAAAAAGCTTTTATGACACTAAAAAACAGCTTCATTCATTATATTTTGGATTAAAAACTCAAGTCATAAATAATTTAATTAATTGACTTGGTTTCTAAAAATTACTGTTAATAAAATGAAATATTTACCTTGGTAAACCATGTCTGTTATATTTTTTAATCATATTAGAATTTTCATAGCATAGTTTAATTGTCGTTCGATTTAGGATACTAATAAGATTTTAATTACTTGTAATTCACCCAATTATAAAATGAAGGGTAATTATAGATAAGACTACTATTCAAAATCTGAGAAAATATACTAGTATTAAATGCTACTTATTTTTGAAGTTCATGCATTATAATTTTATCAATTACTAGAATTCATAATATTAATTCAAAAGCTTGCCAGCTAAAGGTTATGTCTTTTTGGATGATGCCATACTAAAAAAAGTATGACAATTTTTGTTGAATGTGGTGTTATTCCCTAGCCTAAGCTCCTTGTATATAAAGGTAAATAACATTTTAATCCTCCAATATAAATCTAATTACTAACAGCTTCTTCATCGAACATGAGGGTTATTTAAGATAAAATTATCATACAAAATCTTGTATAATATTAATGTAGTATCAAACCATTACAGAATTGTGAGTAAGTATAACTTAAGTCATATTTTGACTAAGTGGACGGAGTCAAAAGAAGGGATGCAATCAGATCCAAATACTTTTAAATACCTAAAAATTGCCTTAAAGCGGTATGTTTTACCAGAGATTGATCCAACAGTTGAGCAGATGAAAACCAAAGAATTTGCTAACTACTGTGAGAAATTTGAGGTCTATGAACTCAAAAAAGCATTAGAAATTTTTGAACGTTTGGCTAATTTAGCCGTAGAAGCTGGCAACTTAAGTGAGGGAGCTAAACGTAATTATCGGTCGGCACTGACTCGATTTTTAGACTGGTTAAAAAATCAAGTTTGGTGGCAATCACCGATATCAACTCCATTGAGATATACTGTCTCTCCTAGAAGAGAACTGATAAATCTTCCTAAGCTGACGGAGAGTAAATCTGCTTATATTCTGGCAACTGAAGAAGTACCCCAATTATTAGCGCTAGAAATTAGAGCTTTTGAGATATTTCGCCAGTGGGCTGGGGAGCTAGAACTTTGTTTACTTTTACCAGAAGATGACGAAGAAATACCCAGTACTCTGGGGCTAGAACTTCCTGTATTACAGTTAGGTCAGTTACCACCTTCAGAAAAAGAAATTTACTTAAAAAAAGGTAAAGAATTAGAACGACGATACCAGAGTGAAGAAGAAGACCAATTTTGTGGCAAACCAGAGTTAAATCAGGTTAAAGCTTCAACTATTGAGTTTGAAAAATCTTGTATTTACTGGTTTATGGGATGGTATGTATATGTAAAAAAACGTAGCCCCAAAAATCTCACTATCAAATTATTAACAGACATAAATCTGTTAAAGGATTATATATTTTGGTCAGTTAATACTCGCAAGAATAGCAATGCTATGGCTCTGAAAATGCTGGGTACTAGCGTAGCCATTGCTAAATGGTTTGCCTATGACAAAGTCAGACGCGATAACTGGTCAGACATCCCAGAAGTGATGAATTTGAAAGATTTACAGAATAAAGTCCGACGAGCTTACGACAAAGATAAGGTAAAAAATCTCGAGAAAAAGTGGTCTCATAAATTGATGTCCCATGAAGAAGCAAGATTAGTAGCTCAACGTTTACGTTATTACTGTGCTCCGATGACGGCGAAATATGATGCTCAGCAGGACAAGTACTATCACACTTGTACCCGTTCTGGATGTACGGTCTTGTTTGCATGGCAGGCAGCAATTTTGGTGAAGTTTTTAGTCTATTGCCCTGTGCGGCAGGAAGAAATTCGCCAACTGAGTTTGGGAGAAACTCTATTTCGTAAAACTGATGAGCAGGGTAATCCTTATTACTTAGTAGTTACAGAAAACCACAAAAATTACACAAAAACAGGCAAACGACGACATTATAAAATTCCTGAGATTCTGACTCAGGACTTAGATTATTGGATTAACACATGTATCCCAATGGCTATGGAAGCTGTTGCTAGCCTAGAGAACTGGTTAGTTTTTTGGGGATATAAACCAGATAGTCTTGATGAATTGCACAAAAAGTTGGCAGATGCCAAAGAGCAAGGAATTTTAGGAGGATGGGTCAAAAAAGCACTGCCAGAACGCATTACAGATTTAGAGAAAGAGTTACGAGCTTTAGAAAATCGGATTGCTGGGTGGGAAATAGCTAAAAGCAATATGGATAATTTAAAGTGTTTATTTTTTACCCGAGGTAAAAAAGAGGCTAAAAGTTTTGGCTTACCTCTAGGTTCAGGTAATTTACGTAGTTTAGTTGTTTATAATGTGGCTAAAGCTACTAAGGAATTATTTGGTGAGGAACGAGTTTTACGGACAAATCCCCATGCATTTCGGCATATTGCAGAGAAGCACATCAGGACATCGAATGTGAATACAGATGTTGATGCATTTGGTACTTTTATCGGGCATAGTCGGGAAATGGGGGATTTATATGCCCAGCAGATTACTTCGGAGTATGAAATTACTGAGAAGATTGCAAATAATTGGTGGGCAGAAGATTAATCTGCTTGGGTTGGTCGCCAAAATGTCTGCATAAACAGACACCTTGTAAATAAATAACCCTTGTCAAGGGTAGGCTAATTATGCAATTTCGCTACGTGCAGAGGCTGATAATACTAATTGTTCGTGCCTGATTCAGGAATTAAAAATATTAAAACTCCTCTCATCTTCCCAGAGGAATTAAACAGATAAATCTCACAATCACGTTAGATTAACGAGTGTTTGTGAGATTTTAAATATTATTGAGAATTAACTAATAAAGGATGAATTATCAAAGCAATCCAAAGGAGTATAATTCATCCTGTATATTTCCTGACTTTTCACGGGATGTGGAAAAGGGGATTGGTTCGCGATAGCTTGTCGCGAACCAATCCTCTGGACTTAAGATAATTTGCGTCCTCTAATATTAAGGTGCTTGTAGTATCGTATTTTGGGGTGCAAATGAAACTATTAGAAGCAAACCCGTACCGCCATTGTGATTTTGGTGACAAACGTCTGACCAACAGAGCAGTGTTAATTGCGGAGGCTTTAAAAGTAAAATATGGTCAGCCTCTATCACAAATATTTAAAAGCGCTAGTGACCTAAAACGTGGTTACGAATTCTTCTCTAACCCCAAAACAACTTTTGAGAAATTGACCCAGCCATCTTTTAAACAGACTTCTCAGCAGATTTATGGCATACCAATAGTATTAGCTGTAGGTGATACAACTTATCTTGATTATAAAAAAATCTTAGAAAAAAGAGATGATTATGGGCCTACAGGTAATGGTGGGAATGGACTAATTTTACATAGTTCTTTAGCACTAGACCCAGACTTTGGACAGCCACTAGGACTATTATGGGAGAAATTGTGGCATCGACAGCACAAAGTATCTCCACCACCAGGAGAAACATCTAGAGCTAAAAAAAAGCGATTAAAAAAAGAACGTTTAATCGCCAAGAATAGAGCTTTTAAAGAGAAAGAATCTTATCGATGGGTGGAAGCTTTTCAAAAAGTCAACAAATTATTTAAAGATTTAGAAATGCCTGATGGTGGACTACTCACAAGAGTGGTTCATGTCTTTGACCGTGAAGGAGATATCGCAGAAGTATTCGCACTTTCTACTAAAACTAAAAACACAGGTGTAGTTGTCAGAGCCGCTCACAATCGTTGTTTATCGGGAGAAAACTCTTATTTATGGGAGTATGTAACATCCCAGGAAGTGCAGTTTATCAAAGAAGTTGAATTACCAAAAACTAAAAAGCGTTTTGAAAGAACTGCAACTTTAGAGATCAGGTATTGTCCAGTATCAATAAATCCTCCTTCTCGATTAAAAAAGTCAGGCAATTTTAACGTTTACGCCGTTTATGCAACAGAGATCAATGTGCCAGACGGATGTGAACCAGTTACGTGGATGCTACTGACAAGCGAGTTAGTAACAACACAAGCAGAGGCATTTCAAATTCTGCGGTGGTATACGTATCGCTGGCGCATAGAAGAGTATCACAAAATACTAAAATCTGGCTGTAAAGCGGAAAGTTACCGCTTGGCAGGTGAGAGTATGTCAACAATGTTAGGTTTTTTAACAGTGATTGCGGCACAATTACTGCGAATGACTTATTTACATCGGAATTCCCCGCACAGTTCGGCAGAATTAGTGTTAACAAAAATACAAATGGATGTGCTACTTGCTAGTACTCCACCCAAACAAAAAAAGCTGCAAGAGCTGACAGTTGATTGGGCAATTAGAGCAATTGCACGTCTAGGTGGATACTTAGAACATAGAAAGAATAGCCCGATTGGGATACAAGTTTTGTGGCGAGGTTGGTTGGAATTAGAAACCTTGTGCCAAGGTTGGTTGTTGCATGAAAATCTAAAATGAATATATTGATTTTAGTTACTCGCCTTTATTAGATAGGAATATGGTTCGCGATAAGCAGTCGCGAATCGCGTCATGTTGATTTTATGCCGAAAGACCGAAAAACTATAGTCCAAGAGGATTTACAATCGCGTATAGACAAAGTTATCGACATGTTGGAGCGTCTTGAATTTGAAGTCGCTGCCATACACAATTCAATGCCTGTTGCGCCACCTAGTTGTAGAATAGCTCGTTAACAAGCATTGGGGCGTAAAGAATTTTATTGGTACTATAAACTACATGCTACAACACCAATATTTCCGACTCAGAGTGATGGCAAGCTATCCAAGTACAAGCATTTAGGTAAGGCTGGTAGTCAAGCTTACATAGATGCCATTGAACAAATTACTGCCAGGACTAAAATTGAAGCTTTAGATCGTTCAATTGAGGCTCTCAGACAGGGTTTAAAAGATTTAGTCGAAGAAACTTCCAAATATAATAAAGAATAGGAATTGGTTCGCGATAGAGTATCGCGAACCATTCTTTCTTTTCCACATCCCGTGAAAAGTCAGGTCTTTATAACAGCGATTGCTATAGCTTTGGAGTGGTTGGATTGCTAATGGTAAAGCAATTCATCTATGGTGCTACTTTTTCTTTAAACTGCTTTCCAGCAGAAAACGCAGGTACTTTGGTCGCTGGAATTGTCATTGGCTCATTGGTTTTCGGATTACGCCCTTCGCGCTCTGAGCGCTCGCGCCGCTCAAATGAGCCAAACCCTACCAGCGTTATCTTCTCTCCATTCGCTACAGCTTCGATAACTACTGACAAAAAAGCACTAATGACTTCCAGAGCTTGCTTTTTTGTGATGTTGGTCTTTGCTGCTACAGCATCTACTAATTCGCCTTTTGTGACTTTACCCATTTTGTGGCCTAGTTTGTGAATCATAACCTGGCATTCAATTAACGAAAATACTGGATTTGAGCGTGGGACAGACCTAACGTTTTGTA
>NZ_JACJQJ010000125.1 GCF_014696615.1 Nostoc linckia FACHB-104
TGCGTCCCCCAAACCCCCTCCAAAATTATTATTCGGTTTTTTTTGTTGAGTAACTAGTTTTTTAGTTTTGTTATCAATTAATTTTCTGAATTTAACTGTATTTAGATATAGTCATAAATCATGACTGCAAAATTTAGATTCCCGACTTCTCAAAGAAGTCGGGAATCTAGACACTAGGAATTCTCACAAATCAACTTAAATTTGCAGTAAACCCTCGGGATTCACAGACAAAAGCGATCGCCTCTGCAAACCCTCACGGGATAAAATTTCATTGGCTGCTAATAAACCGCTACTTACAGCGCGTTCCATTAACCCACAAGGGAATGGCATTTTTACCCAATCACCAGCAAAAATTAAATTAGCAATATCAGTGCTAGTTTCGGGACGTTCTGCATAACTATTAGGTGGATATCCAGAAAAGTTATGCTGATTAACTAATTCCCGATGTAGAATGTTGGCTTGCTTTAATTCTGGGACAATTTCGTATAATTCTTGTTCAAAAGTGGTTAACAATGCTTCTTGAGTTGGAAATTCCTTTTCTTTATAGCAGTAGGCGTGTAACTCTACTACACTACCACCTGTACGTTTTGCCCAGTCAATAAATTGTGCTTGAATGCGGTGATATAGGGTAATACTATCAGTTAGCTGGTAGCCAGATAGAGAAGTAAAATTGCTTTGTTCCCACTCAAAATCGCGATCAAACCAAAAACGACACACCGCAAATGGATCGGCGATGCTTAAATTTGCTACTTGCGATCGCACTTTTTGAGCGACATCGCCATTCATCCGCTTAAATAGTTGCTGTACTCCCGGTACATCAGTCGCAAATACATAATAATCGGCTGTAATTGTCTCAGGAGATGATGATGCTTGATTGGCTGCTATCAGTTGTAATTCTGTATCTTGCTTTTGGACGATTTTAAACTTAGCTAAATTTCTTTGGGCTGGCCCTTTTAAAACTTTACCATCAGCCGCAAATACTGCACCATGACAAGGGCAATGAAATTTACCATCATCAGCTTTTTTCACAGTACAACCTTGATGGGTACAGGTAAGCGAAATAGCTTCTTGACTCCCCACTGTTGCAGCAAAGACTTCATCAGCCGCACCGAAATATTCTATCTTCTCATCCGCAACAACTGAGTTCTTCTTTACCCAAAAAGGAACGCTATTATTATTACCACCCACAAAATATTTTAGAGAGTCTACCTTACCTTCAACAGCAGCAATTTCACTCACGTTTGCACCCGTGATGATTTTACCGCCTTTACTTAAAATTGCCTTGGCGATAGGTTGAACTAAACTAGTTCCCATATCGTCTTTAGTACCATTAAAAGCTAACCCTTCTGGGTTGCCAAAAAAATAAAAATGGAAGAACTGCATCAGTTCTCCCACACTCATCAAATCTGGTGCATTCAAACTAGATTTGGCAAAAGGTAGAAAATATAAATCGTATAAACCTTGGGGAAATTCAGATTCTACCCATTCAGCAACAGATATATTATCGAAGCGTTGGTAATTCTTTTCTCGCTCAAAACCCGTAATTGCTTGAAATACTTGCAGGTGTTTAAAATTAACTAAATTAATCCCCCACTGCAAACGGTTGGGAGAAGCGATCGCTAAATCTATAATATTCCAAGGAAAAGCTGAACGACTGGGGCGAAATATCTCTGGTTGATATTTGCGATCGCGGTAAACTACTGCATAAAAATTTAATGATTGAAAATGATCCTTAATTCCCAATTCTGTAACTAAACCATTCAGGTTATAGTATTGGGGGAAAAATCCATGAAAACCATGTTCCATCATAAATTTTTCACCAACGGCTTCAATTTGCCAACTAGCAATTTTGCCGCCGAGTTGAGGGGACTTTTCCAAAAGTGTCACAGCAAATCCCCGCTGACTCAATTCGTATGCACAGGCTAAACCTGCTAATCCACCCCCAATTACTACCACACTTTTTGCTTGATTGAGTATTCTTGGTAACGTCAGGGTATCTCTTTGAAAAACAGTTGGTTGTGGCTTACTGAAACGAGAGTATCCAGTTACTCCAGCGATACCACCAATACCGAACCACTTGAGCAGTGTGCGGCGGGAAATAGGCGATGATTCTGGCAAATTCGATAATTGGCTCATTTGGTTACAGAATTAACTCTTGATGATAAATTACTGGCATGAAATCATGGCTATTAGCTAGCCTTTTTTATGGAGTATTTTTCCCATTTCAGTGTTAATCCTCAGCAGTTAATTTCGTGAGGAAAGGACAAACTCTAGCAATCCTATTTCAGTTGTGAAAAATATTCATTTTGACTGTTGACTATCAAAAATCTTAATGCAACAGCTAAATCTTGCATTCAGGATAGCTACATATGGCTCAATGTTGTTTTTGTCAATAATTTACCCTCACGTTTGCTAGTTCAGGCTATTTGTACCACAGACGATCAATCGGGAGATTTAGGTGCAAAAATCAGCTGATTATTTCACAGAATAAATGCCAAAATCATATTTAATGCATTGATGTTTGAGACAACTCTTGACTTCAGCCTTCATACTTCACACTTCATCCTTTAGATGACAGTGTAATATAATATTTAAAAGTTGACTACTAAACGTTAGGTAGGTTTGGGAGTGCCAGACGATCGCAACTCTCCAAAACAAGTCTCATCTAGTGGAAGAGAACGCATTCTTGATGAAGCAGAACACCTATTTCACACCCGAGGCTACAATCCAGTCACAATGAGGGATATTGCTCAAGCAGTAGGTATCCGTCAAGCTTCTTTGTACTATCATTTTTCCAGCAAAGAGCAACTTTTTGTAGCCGTCACCGAGCGAATGTTTGAACGCCATCGCTTGGGTTTACAGCAAGCAATCAGTGGAAACGAGGATAATTTGCGATCGCAATTATCTGCAATTAGTGCGTGGTTTATCTCTCAGCCTCCCATCCATTTTTTGAGCATGGTACATACAGATATGCCTTTGTTAGATGAAGAAAATACTGCAAAGCTATCTGCTTGCTCATCTGAATGCATTTTTGACCCAATTTGTCAAATATTTACCCAAGCACAACAGCGAGGTGAAATTCGCAATGTACGTCCCCAATTACTAGCAGGATTCTTTCTGTCTGTCATCGAAAGTCTGCCTTTCGTTACTACATTAGCTAATGCTGCACCAAAGGAATTTATTGTTAATGAAATGATTTCTGTTTTATTAGATGGATTGATAACAGATTAAAAAGGGAACAGGGAAATCACCATAATTAAAAGCCTAGAAATTTTTATCAGCCTTTCCGCAGGGTAGGAGTCTATCAAACAATTTTATATTTAAATACAGTTCAATTAAGAAATTAATTGATAACAAAACCAAAAAACTAGTTACTCAACAAAAAAACAGAACAATAATTTTGGAGGGGGTTTGGGGGAGAATCCCCCAATTGAGCTGACTTCTTTAATAAGTGATAAATCAATCGCTAATGAGCTTAACGCAAGCGTATTGTTTTATATTTTGGATTTTTGCCAATTTAATTATGTTCGCAAGACATTAAATAATTTGTAATTTCAAAAATATTCTTGTTTTCCCTTCTTTCTGCCTCAAAACTTCAGAAATAATTCTCTACTAACTATTACCATCAGTACCCAGAAGCGCTTGAAAAATATTCCCTAATAACACGATAGAACCTGCAATGAACAAGACGATCATTAAACCAGCAAGGGCTGCAAAGGGAGAAGTCACGAACAAGAATAAGAATACAAACATCAGAATTGATATGAATATTCTCAACATTTTTGTCACCTTTGAAAGCTACTGGTTTCAAGCTAACTTACTAACTTACACAATACATATATCTAATAGAGGAAATCAGATGTATTTCTTTAGTACAGTGCAACAAAAATAAATTTACTATAATTACTCAGATTTCATAAATTTAAAATTACCCGCGCTAAGTTGAAATAGATTAAAACACCCAAAACATCCACTGCTGTAGTGATAAATGGCGCAGACATTAAAGCGGGATCGAGGCGGAGTAAACGAAATAAAAATGGTAGTGCGGAACCAGAAATAGAAGCCAAAACAGAAATAGCTACCAAACTAGTTCCTACTGCGATCGCAACTTCTAATCTTCCCTGTAGAAAGTAAGCCCAAACTGTGGCGACTGTTCCTAACATTACACCTAATAATCCACCAGCCATCGCTTCTCGTGCAATTACCTGTAATGGCCCCATCATCCGGATTTCTTCGGTATTCATCCCTCTAATTACTACCGTGGAAGATTGTGCCCCTACATTCCCGCCAGTACCAGTTAACAAGGGAATAAATGCTGTCAGGGTAACGACTTTTGCCAAAATATCTTCCTGAGACTTAATAATTGTCCCCGTCACGGTATTGGTAATTAATAAGACAAATAACCATACAACTCGTTTGCGCGCCACTTCCATTAAATTCATCTGGAAGTAATTATCACCCCCTGACTGCACACCACCACCCAAAGCGTAAATATCTTCAGTGGTTTCTTGTTGCAGAATATCAATGACATCATCAACGGTGATAATCCCCACAAGCCTCTGTTCACGATCTACTACAGGTACAGCCAAAAAGTCATATCGTTGAATCAATTTTGCGACTTCTTCTTGATCTGTATCGGTGTGGACAAATACCACATCACGGGTAATAATTTCGCCAATCGCTTCATCTGGTTGGGATGTTACCAATTCCCGCAGTGAAACAATCCCCGTCAAATGTCTAGCAGCATCGGTGACGTAAAGGTAATAAATCATCTCGCTAGCCTTAGCTAGGCGGCGAATCCGTTCTATAGCTTGAGATACCGTAAAATTCTCTTTGAGGGAGATTAATTCTGGAGTCATGATGCGCCCAGCGGTATCAGCTTCATAACCCAATAGTTGCGCTGTGGCTGTACGTTCCGCCGGACTTAGTTGTTCTAGCAAGCGATTGACAACTTTTGCAGGGAGTTCATCAAATAACCTAACGCGATCATCTGGTGACATTTTATCCACAATGTCCCGCACATCCTGGCTTTTCAATTCCTCAAGTAGCTGTTCTTGAATACTGTAGTCGAGATATTCATAAACTGCGATCGCTTCATCCTTAGAAAGCAAACGAAACGCTAAAGCGTGCATGGCTTCTGGTAAACCTTCTATAGCCTCAGCAATATCCGCCGGCTGAACAGGTACCAAAATTGCTTTAGCGCCTCGTAAATCTCCCTCTTCCAGCAGCATTTGTAGCTGAGTTCGCACTAAATCTCGCAATTCTCGACGCGACATATCCTGAAGGTTAGAGGTTAAATTATTAGTCTCTGACACAAAGTCCACCTTCCTAAGGCAGTTTGAACAAGGTTGCTGCCCTTAGTCTAAAAGATAGTGCAATATTCCACATCCAACTTAGGATTTTTCTTCTTGTTACCTGTATAACAGTTTTGGATTGGAGATTCTGTATTTAAATTTTGCGGTCGAGGGGCATTCTGGCTACCCGCATTATTTAACTTAAATACCAATTAGCTACCAAGTAATAAGTAAGCGATCGCTAATAATTTTGCTCTTACTTACCTGATATCAAGCATCATTTACACAAACTATAAATAACCTCCCAAAAATATAAAGCATATCTTGATATTTTTGCTGAAATAACTTTATGTTTGTAAAAATTTTATCTGGCCTATAGTTAATCTTAGAATTACCAATAATTAAATTTTAAAAATATCTTAATAATCTTTTTGGTTACCCAAATCTGTGTGAGAAATCCGGGATATGTATTTTTTCTATGCCATGTGAACCTATCTTCAAAAGAATTTAATTTTTATAGTGAAAACTCAGGTCAATTGTGAATGTTTCAATAAAAGCCATCGCAGAAATTGACATCAAATATCAATATAGGTTCAAATAATAATTACTTACTCAGTAGAAGGACTGAAATCACGATTCTCTAATTCATCAGTTAAATATTGTTGCTGCTGCGTATATCTACAAACACTATCTTTGCTAAATAGAAAAATCATCATCAGGTCTTACAGCCATGAAATGCATTCATGTTCTGCGATATTGCATTGCCAATAATTTTTAAAATTCAGCCATAAACCAAAATCAAAAACATTATCCACTAATTACCATTTACTCTTGTCATCCCTCAACGGCAATGAGTCCAAAAATAATTTATTTTTTTGGACTCATTGAGGTTAGATTTACTAATAATAAAATGTTAAATTCTCCAAATATAGAGCCAAATTCTTTAGCTCAAGGAACATACACTTCTTTAAATAATACTGCTGGTTTATCTAATAGCCAAAATTTAGTTTTTATAGATGCTGCTCTTGCTAACAATTCCAGCCTAACTCAAGGCTTTGGTAATGTACAGTTGTTTACACTCGACCCTAACCGAGATGGTTTAGCACAAATTGCTGATGTTCTAGCGCATTATCAAAACGTTGCTAGTATACATATTGTTTCCCACGGAAATGCAGGGAATGTGCTAATTGGCAATACAAATTTGCATTCCCAAAACCTTAGCTTATACAGCGATGCGCTCAAAAGTTGGAGTAATGCTTTTACTGCCGATACTGATGTATTATTCTACGGCTGTAATGTGGGCGCAGGTGCAGAAGGAGAGTCTTTTATTCAACAGTTGAGTCAATTAACTGGTGCAGATATTGCAGCTTCCAATAACCTCACAGGTAGTTCTAAATTTGGAGGAGATTGGAATTTAGAAGTAGCAACTGGTAGCCTTGAAAGTCTTGATGTATTAAATCAAGTTGCTATTGCTAATTATGATGGTGCTAACCTCGCTATTGATGATGGTTTAGTTGGTCGTTGGCAATTTGATGAAAGTAGCGGTTTAACTGCAACTGATACTATTCAAAATAATAATGGCACTCTGGTAAATAATCCTAATCCTCAATGGTCTAATGGCCAGGTTAATGGTGCTTTACGATTTGATGGGGTAGATGACTACGTAAGCGTACCCAGTAGTCCTAATCTCAATCTCAATGGTGGGTCATTCACCCAATCTATATGGATTTATTCGCAAATTACAGACAATGGCTATCACGGTGTTATCGGTTATCAACCAACAACCGGAAATAGTCAACGCTACCCTGGTATTTGGGTTTATGACCAAAGAAAAATTCATGCTGGTTTTGGCGATGGAAGCAACTGGAACTCGTTTACCACAGGTGATGTACTTAAGCTAAATGCTTGGAATAATGTAGTCACATCCTTTGACGGCACAACCTATAAAGCCTATGTCAATGGACAAGAAGTTTACACCACTACTCAGTTTGCTGGGCGGAAACCAGCAACGACTCAACAACTAAATATTGGGCGAGTTGATAATTACTTCCAAGGACAGATTGACGATGTGCGAATTTATAATCGCGCCTTGAGTGCGGTGGAGATTAGCACCCTCGCACAGATGGGAACATCCACACCCCCCACACCTACCCCTGGTGTAATTAGTCTGCAAAATAATGCGATCGCAGTTAATGAAGCTGATGGTACTGCTACTCTCACTGTACTGAGACAACAAGGAAGTGATGGTACTGTCACCGTTAACTACCATACAGTTGATGGAACTGCGGCATCTGGTACAGACTATACCAGTAAATCAGGCACACTGACCTTTGCTGCTGGTGAAACTAGCAAGTCTGTGACAATTCAAATTCTGGATGATACTCTACCAGAAGCAAATGAAACTTTTAACTTTGTCATTGACAATATCACTGGTGGCGCAACCTTATCAGCATCCCAAACCACGCAAATCACAATTATAGATAATGAAAATAATCCCGGTTTGGTGGGCTATTGGAAGCTAGATGAAACTACTATTGGTGCAAGCGTTATTGATTCCTCTGGTTTTAACAATAACGGTAACCATGTCAATATCGCCTCACCTAGCGGCCCATCTACCAATGTTCCTAGCCTCAACTTTACCGATACCAGCAGTTTAAGCTTTGATGGCGTAAATGACTATGTGAATATAGCGAGCAATCCTAGCCTAAATTTAAGTGCTGGGACATTTACTCAATCAGTGTGGATCTATTCGCAAATTACAGATAATGGCTATCATGGCATTCTTGGCTATCAACCAGGCGGATCAACTTCTGAACGCTATCCTGGGATTTGGGTGTTTGAGCAAACCAGAATTCATGCTGGTTTTGGCGATGGTAGTAACTGGAATTCTTTTAGTACGGGCAATGTACTCAAACCCAATGCTTGGAATCATATAGTCACATCCTTTGACGGTACAACCTATAAAGCCTATGTCAATGGGCAAGAAGTTAACTCCACTACTCAGTTTGCTGGACGTAAACCAGCGGCGACTCAACAGCTAAATATTGGGCGCGTTGATAACTACTTCCAAGGGCAAATTGACGATGTCAGAATTTATAATCGTGCGCTCAGTACAGCAGAGATTGCTAACCTCGCACAGCAGACTACACCCACACCTCCCCCTCCAACTCCTACCCCTGGCCCTGGTGTCATTGGTTTGGAAAGTAGTACGATCACCGTCAATGAAGGTAATGGCACTGCTACTGTCACAGTATTAAGACAACAAGGAAGTGAAGGTACTGTCACCGTTGACTATCAAACAGTTGATGGTTCCGCTACTCCTGACACAGACTACATTAGACAAACAGGGACGCTAATATTTGCTCCCGGTGAAACTCGCAAATCAATTGTTATTCCCATCTTGAATGATAATTTGACAGAACCAAGTGAAAGTTTTGGTTTGGCAATTGATAACATCACTGGTGGCGCAAGTTTACTAGTACCTCGTACTGCCCAAATTACGATTGTAGACAACGAAAATATATCGGGATTAGTAGGCTATTGGAAATTAGATGAAAGTACTATTGGTGCTACTGTCGCAGATTCATCCGGTTTTAATAACGATGGTAACCATGTAAATATTGCCCCACCTACTGGCCCAACCACAAAAGTACCTTTGTTGAACTTTGCTGACCCCAACAGTTTGAACTTTGACGGAATTAATGACTACGTAAATATAGAGAGTAGCCCTACTCTGAATTTGAGTAACGGCACATTTACACAATCAGTCTGGATCTATTCCAACGTTGGCAATAATGGCTATTACGGCATTTTAGGATATCAACCACCTGGTGCTGGCAACAACCAGCGTTATCCAGGGATTTGGATTTATAACCAAACACAAATTCATGCTGGGTTTGGAGATGGTAATAGTTGGAACTCATTTACCACAGGCAATGTGTTGAGACTGAATGCCTGGAACCATGTGGTTACAAGCTTTGACGGTACGACATACAAGGCTTACGTGAATGGCCAGGAAGTGTACTCTACAAATGACTTTGCTGGACGTAAACCAGCCGCAACACAACAACTCAATATTGGCAGAGTTGATAACTACTTCGCTGGGCAAATTGACGATGTGCGAATTTATAATACAGCGTTAGGGGCAGCCGAAATCCAGCAGCTATACCAAGCACAGCCTCTACCAGATTCACGCCAACTATACACAGATACTTTAATTGCTGGGTTGGCACAACCAACAGCAATAGACTGGACACCTGCTGGACAATTGCCTGATGGACAGCTCATGTTTGTGGCGGAAAAGAGTGGAGTTGTCAAAGTCTTCAAAAATGGTGCTTTACTAGCAACTCCCTTTATCGATATCTCTCGACAGGTGAATAATGTCAGAGACCGTGGTTTGTTAGATATTGCGGTTCATCCCGATTTTATTCACAATCCTTATGTTTACTTGGCATTTACCTACGATCCCCCAGAAGTTTACCAAAACGGTGGTTTAGCAGGGCCAGACCAGGAAGGTAATCGCGCCGCCCGCCTCATTCGAGTCACAGCTGATGCTAGTACCAACTACACCACCGCCATACCTGGTAGTGAAGTTGTCTTGATTGGTAAAAATAGTACCTGGAACAATTTCAATGCATTTGTTGACAGCACTGTAGACTTTAATGCAGCCCCAGCTGGTATTTTGCCAAATGGACAAAATCTCCAAGATTTCCTCTCTGCTGACAGTACAACCCACACCGTTGGGACAGTGAGATTTGGCCCAGACGGCGCACTCTATCTCAGCAATGGCGATGGAACTTCTTACAACCAAGTTGACTGGCGGACATATCGTGTCCAAGATATTAATAACTTATCTGGTAAAATTCTGCGGATTGACCCGATTACTGGTGAAGGTTTAGCAGATAATCCCTTCTATGACGGCGATCCTAACAGTAACCGTTCCAAAGTTTACCAATATGGATTGCGGAATGCCTTCCGGTTTACCATCTCTCCTGAATCTGGACAAGTTTATATTGGTGACGTAGGTTGGACACAGTGGGAAGAAATCAATGCAGGTGGCCCGGGAGCAAACTATGGTTGGCCGCACTATGAAGGTGGTAGTGGTATTAATCTCCAGACTAGTGGCTATAAAGATTTACCCCAATCCCAAGCCTTTTATGCGAGTGGGCAAACTACAACACCAGCTATTTATGCCCTTAATCATGGCACTACTGGAATTAATGCGATCGTTATGGGCGATGTTTACAGTGGCACTGCATTTCCCGAACAATATTGGGGAGACTTGTTCTTCAATGATTTAGGCCAAGGTATCGTCCGCAATCTCAGCTTTGATTCCCTGGGCAATGTTACATCAATGGAAACCTTTACTACCAATGCTCAAGTCGTGGTGCAAATTAACATGGGGGCAGACGGTAACTTATACTTCGTTGATTTAGATAATGGTACAGTTGGTCGCTGGCGCTTTGCCTAAAAATCATGTGGGGGAAAGGGTAAGGGGAAAAGGGTAAAGGTTTTCCTCTCGCCCATCCTTCACTGTTACCAGCGCACACCGAATATAGTTGCTTGCTAATCCTTAGCGTTCTGCTAGGGATTTTTTTTGTTCACTTTTATAAATACCTTTTATGGGAGGTATTAGTTTTTCTGTGTCAAGTCTTCTTGCGGATTCGTAACAATTCCGTTACATTAATTTACATAAGTTAACGAGAGCAAAAAACTATGTACACCACCATTAACGAAGACGGCATTCTTAACAACTATGCAAATGAACCCCAAATCTACTATGCAGACTATCCCTCGAATGAGGAGCAACGTAGTTATAGTTTCCAGGCTGGAGTAGCTACCTTATTAGTCACTGCATTAGTTTTGCTTGCTTTCGGCGTTAGCTAATCGCCACTGCATATATCCATACTCAAGCTATTTACAAATAACTTTGACAACCAGGAGAGACGAAAAATGTTTGCACCATTAGTGATATTGTTCCGTGAATGGATGGGCAAAGCTAAATTTAATCAACTACGTGGTAAAGCTATTGGTTTACACGCCCAAACAATCACTAATTTTTGTAATCGTGTCGGAATTGAATCAAAGCAAAGACAGAATCTAATCCGTTTAGCTAAAGATAACGGTAAAAAGTTAGGTCTATTGGCTTAAATCTCTCGTTTTTCTCAACATTAACTGTTGCAGAGATTTAGATATTCACAAATATGGCAATTATTATTTAATGCTCTGCGGTTTATATAAAACGAACCACAGAGACACAGGGTACGCAGAGAAAAAAGAGTACGCAGATTAAGACAATTTGGTGAGAAAACCTAAGAGGCGTTTGGTATTTTCTGTTAACAATGTGCGCCGATAAGCATCAGCAGCTTTCTTAATCGCTTCCGCCTGGGTGGGATAGGGATGAATGACACCGCTTAACTTGTTCAAACCTAACTTACCGACAATTGCTGTAGTCACTTCCGAAATCATCTCACCTGCATGACGAGCGACAATAGTTGCGCCGAGAATTTCATCAGAGCCTTGTTTGTGGAGGATTTTCAGGAATCCTGACTCTTCACCATCTGCGATCGCACGGTCTACACTACTAAAAGGAATTTTGATTGTCTCGACATTCCAGCCTTTGTCTTTGGCTTCTTGTTCTGACAGTCCCACATGGGCAATTTCTGGGTCAGTATAGGTTACCCAAGGCATAACTAAACTGCTGAGTTTGCTACGGCTTATACCAAAGGGCGAAAATAAGGTATTTTTAATGACAATGCGCGCAGCTGCATCAGCTGCATGGGTAAATTTCCAATTCATGCAGATATCCCCGGCTGCATAAATCTTGGGATTAGTCGTTTGCAGGTAATCATTTACCTTTACCCCATGCTGCTTGTCGTAATCTACTCCAACTGCTTCTAAATTTAAACCTTCGACATTGGGAGCGCGTCCCGCACCCACTAAAATTTCATCTACAGTTACAGAATCGCGATGTCCGTTGGTAGAAAAGTACAGTCGCTTACCTTCGGTGACAGTTACAACTTCTTCTAATTTGCAATTTAGTACTAAGCGAATTCCTTCTTTAATCAAAACCTTTTGCAGAATTTCTGCAGCTTCCGCATCTTCTTTATTGAGAACGTGAGAACTGCGATGGAAAAGCACCACCTCAGAACCCAAGCGTCGGAAAGCTTGCGCTAATTCACAACCGATAGGGCCACCCCCAATCACGGCTAACCGTTCCGGTCGTTGAATTAAGGAAAAAACCGACTCATTAGTTAAATAACCAGCTTTTTCAATTCCTGTAATTCCTGGTTGCGCGGCTCTCGCTCCCGTAGCGATTACTGCTTTTTTAAACCGCAGAGTTTGTCCTTCAACTTCTACAGTATTTTTACCTGCGAATCTACCGCTACCTAAAAATATATCAACGCCTAATTTTTGAAAGCGTGCAGCCGAATCATGGGGACTAATACCAGCGCGAATGCGGCGCATCCTCTCCATCACTGCGGGAAAATCGACATCAATATTTTTGGGAATATTAATTCCTAATTCCTTACTATCCCACAATTCACCCACCACACGAGCCGAGCGAATAATAGTTTTTGAAGGAACGCAACCCACATTTAAGCAATCTCCACCCATGAGATGCTTTTCAATCAAAGCTACTTTTAAACCCAAATCTAAACCCGCTGCACCTGCTGCAACAACTAAACCCGCTGTTCCTGCACCAATTACTACTAAATCGTAAATATCAGCAGGTTTGGGATTTACCCAATCTGGTGGATGAACGTGGGATACCAAAGTTTGGTTATATTCATCCATTGGGCGAACTGTAACTCTTTCAAATTCTAAATTAGACATTTGTTGATTGTTGGTTGTTGACTGTTGACTGTTGCTAAGTTTTTAATTATTGTTGACTTCTTCTTCTAAAGCTTTGCGCGCTATACGAGTGACATAAATTGTGACTGCGACTGTAGCTATCAAACCAATTATGCGAATTGCCCATTGTATTGTTGGGTTGGTAGGTTGAGTTTCACTGCCAATTCTCGCCAAATTACCAGCTAAAGAACCAATATAAACGTACATAATCGTTCCAGGAATCATCCCTACAGAACCAATAAAGTAATCCTGAAGAGAAACTCCTGTAATCCCAAAGGCATAGTTTAATAAATTAAACGGAAATATTGGAGACAGTCGCGTTAACAGAACAATTTTTAATCCAGCTTTCCCAACAGCGTTATCGATAGCAGCAAATTTTTGGTTACCTGCAATTTTATTGGCAACCCACCCCCTTGCTAAATAACGTCCTACAATAAAAGCTGCAGTTGCTCCTAAAGTTGCGCCAATAAAGACGTAAAGTGAACCCCAAACTACCCCAAAGACAACACCAGCACCCAAGGTCAGAATAGAACCTGGTAAGAAAGCCACGGTAGCAATAATATATAGTCCAATAAAAGCGATCGCTCCTACAGAACCCAGGCTATCAATCCATTGCAAAGCATTTCGTAAAATTGCTTGGGGATTAAAGGTAGTGGATGCTTGTGCTAAGGCTGTATCATTTTTGAAAATAAAGGCAATATTGATTGCTAGGAATGCGAATAAAATTACTTTTTTGAAATAATGAGAATATATCATTTGGTTGAATGACCTGATTATATAGCAATACGCTTTGGTTAAGCTCATTAGTGATTGATTTGTCGCTTAATTACAAAAGCCAGATAAATTGGGGGATTCTCCCCCAAACCCCCGATTGGGTGACGGTTGCGTCCCCCAAACCCCCTCCAAAATTATTATT
>NZ_JACJQJ010000126.1 GCF_014696615.1 Nostoc linckia FACHB-104
AAAAACTTCTGCACCGATTCCTCCAGCCCACTGGAGTACACCCGTGAAATACGCTCCCATATCTCCTGCATCTGCTGACAGTCCTCAGGCAAGTATTCGTATGACTTCAGATGCTTCAGCCCCACCGTCAGTTCTCCATCCCAAGTCCTCACGGTGCAAGTGAAGTCATTAACTTGAGTGACAATTGCCCAGCAACCGCCTTTGCCCCTGAGTTCGGGATTGTCTTTGGCTAAGATTTGGCAGACTTCACCCAACTGGTAGGTGTTGGGTACTTGGGTACGTTCCATAATGCGCTGCACCACATCTTTGACGATTTTACCAGTCGGCACTTTACCGCCAGCTTTCTGTACTGCTTGTTGCCACACTTCCTGTTGCTGCTGGGGTTCTAGCTTAGTGAGTGGGCGAATTTGTCCTTCTGCTGTGGGTAAAATGTCCACAATTTGTGGACATTCAGTAAGATTGTCCACAACGATAGCCGCATCAATTAATTGATAAGAACGGGAACGATTGTAACCAAATCTATCGCGGCAATATTCCTCAAATGTGCGATGGGTGGAGCGATAGAGTCTGCGATCACGTAATTCTGCTAATGCTTTCCCCGCTTCAAAAAACGCTCTTTCAACTTTTCGCTCCAGGTGCAGGCGATCGCTTTGTTCCTCTGGAGTTAATTCAGGTACTTCAACAGCAGGAACATCAATGGTTACTAAATCCTGATTGTCCTGGGAAGAGATATTTTGTGGGTTAACTGTTGGTTGTAAGTCACTGGATGTAGAGGTGGCTTTTTTGCGCTTACGGGGTGGGTTGTCCATTCATCCACCTCTTCTAGCTCAAGTGATGGCAAGATTGATACGTTAATTTGACCAGAAACAAAAATACTTAAGTAGTTACACAAATGTGCGAATGGAGTGTTCGCTCTCAAGCGTTTCCGCTCGCCTAGTGTCTTTGTAGGGGAAGGAGAGCAGAATGTAGGCGGAGCCTTCCAGCAGGGTAGCAATCACAAGGATTTTATATTGCTCTGCTAAATGTCATTTTGCTGGCAATGACGGTAAATATTTCTGCTCATTGACTTATAATGCCTCCTCATTAGGTGTTAACCATACTAATACTGAAATTAGCTCTAATTTACTCAAAGTCGGTTCCATTAGAGTATCTAGTATCTGTTTGCCTCAATTTATGTAAATATGACCTACTATTTACAGTTTCTACTGCTGCTGAAATGAAGTTACAGCGTAAAGATTGATGACTTAAGGTCATGCATCCTTTAATTCTCCACTCTTCCTAGCGCGTTCTAGCTCTTCTTCGCAAATAACTTCTATCAAATTTGATAGAGAACGCTTCCGAATCTTGGCTAACCGTTCCAAGTCAGACTTTAATGCCTCATCCAAATAAAGCGACATTCGCTTTTTGGCTGTAACCACCGATAACACCATAGCACTACTCCAAAACTATACTCCCTTCATTATAGCATGAGGGTAACGCTACCTTAGCATAATAAAAATGTTTAAGTAGCATTAAAGTAGTGCTACTATATAAATAAAGAAAGCGCTCCCGACTGCGAATCTTGAGCGCCTTCTGTCCTTTTAGAGACTCATCAATCATGACACATAGAACTTATAGCCATCAACAGCTGCGCCTGAAGTCCATAGCTCGGCTCAAGCAAATCTATTGTGAAGTCGGCTGCACAGTTGAGATACTTGACAAGCGGTGCAAGGATGCTTGGATGAATGCGATCGCCGATTATCAGGCAATCAGGGTTGAGACAGTAGTTGATGCTGCCCCCGATGAACAAGCCATAGCCCAGGCCGAACTAGACCAGTACATTGCAGACCAAGCCGAAGCCATAGCTCCACAACTGACCACAGTAGAAATCAACTGCTACCACTACGAAGTTTACGCACTCAAGCAACTGGTCGCTTACATTGCCTACGACTATGACGAATTTGTTACGCAACCTTGGGTAGTCATGGTCAACGGCGAAGAGATTTTCCGGGATACCACAATCGCCCGATGTCAACGATTTATTGAATGGCACCACCAAGTTAAGTCGGAAGTATTAAGTCGGAAGTCGGAAGTGGAAAAATGCTCTGAAGATAAAGTTGGAGCTTCGCAGATAGAAGACGCAAGTAAATTACCTCCGACTTCCGACTTCCGATTTCTGACTTCTTCTGTTGACGGAACACTTAACTCGCAAATTGAAACCGAAGTACCGGAAGTCCCAACAATTTTGGAAATCTCGTTTTATGACCAAGAGGCATTTGTTGGGGATGAATTGGTAGCCAGCATTAGTTACGACCACGGCAATTACCAAAATTTGTACTGGCGGGTGATGATTAACAGTATTGAGATTTTCCGAGACATCAGTCCTGCTAGATGCCACAGTTACATCAAACAACAGTACCAGCAAAGCAAGCTTCCATTGCAAGAGCAGTTAGAACCGGAAGAACCCTGGGCCACTGGTAACGAAATCATGGCTGAGATTTTCAGCGCGTGTGAAAAGTATGGGTTTGAAATGCTCGACGATGGCATTTACCACAACGACATAAAGCTGGGTGAAGTAGGATTCACTGATGGTCGCTGGTGGGTAGTACGTGCAGCACAGGATAATCAACGTATTCCATGTAACTCGGCAGCAGATGCTGTGCAGTCGTTGTCCGAGAGCGCAGCTGATGAATATTTGGGATATCGACTACTTGAACACCTCAGCCCTAGAGAATGGCGATCGCTACTTTCTGGTACAGCCCAGGGTCAAGAATTGCTAAAAGTCTAAAACCAACTGTGGGCAGCAATTTCCACTGCTGCTCACTCAAACTAACAAATTTAGATAGCGGTGCGGTCTGGATGCAATACCGCCCCTTTACCCTGCGTCAAAAATTGGGAGACAGTATGGACGCAATTATAAAGTACGAAAGTAACAGCAGCCCATTTGACCAAATTAAACAGGTTGATACCGATGGATCTGAGTATTGGCTAGCAACTGAATTGTTAACACTACTGGGTTATCAGACTTGGAAAAGAATCAAAGACACAGTTGAAAGAGCAAAAATCAGTGCCAGGAATTCCGGGTTAAATGAATCCTACCATCTGGTCGATGTCGTCCAAATGGCGCAAATTGGGGCTTCTCAGGCATTTCGAGAAGTGCTCAAGGATTACAAGCTATCACGACACGCCTGCTATTTGGTGGCAATGAATGGCGATCCGCGCAAGAGTGAGATAGCTGCTGCACAAACTTACTTTGCAGTGAAAACCCGTGAAGCAGAGCTAGCTCCACAAAATCAAAATGCGCTTTCTCAACTATTGGAGAAATTTGAACAGCAGAATCAGGTAATCGAAGAACAAGGAAAGGCGATTGCCCAACTTCAATCCCAAATCCAAAACCTCCTACCACCATCAGCCGACTTTACACCCCCAGGCTGGAATGAGGAAGTATGGCGAAAGCTTCCTTCACAGGACAAACGCCATTTCCGCTATATCTTCCGTCGTCGCGGCTTTCGTCCTTCAGGGCAGGGCAAAGATAAGCAACTGGCATTACCTGCTGCGACTACTGAGCAACTGAAGCAACGACAACGGGCAGAATTTGAGCAGCTCGTCGGTGAGTCCTCAGCCCAGGAGAAACAAAAGTTAGAAGCGGCAAAACAAGAAGCATTGAAACAGCTTTGGTCACAAGGAGAACAAGATGATACAGATGTCCCTTTTTAATGAAGCAACCCCAGTTTTACCAGTCACTTATTACCCAGAGTTCCTCAGCCAAGAAGAAGCTGGCGTGTTATACCAACACTGCCTAAAACTGCAATGGCAGCAGAATCAAATCAAAATGGTAGGTAAAACTTTACTTGTGCCTCGCCTAGAGTGCATATATGGTGACGAGGGCTGTGATTACCTGTACTCAAGAAGCGTCTTACTCAAACCCCTGGCTTGGACAGAAGAACTAGCCGAGTTGCGAGACAGGATTACTGCTGTTACAGGCTACAGCTTCCGTATCGTCATTGGCAACCAATACAGGAGCGGCCAGGATTCTATTGGCTGGCACGCAGATAATGAATCATCGATGGGCCTAAATCCAGCCATCGCATCTGTAAGTTTGGGTGCGGAGCGAAAGTTTCAAATTAAGCCCATCAAAGGCCAGCCGACTGATTTCTGGCTGGAACATGGGAGCTTACTTTTGATGCACCCTGGTTGTCAGTCCACGCACCTGCATCAAGTTCCCAAAACCAAGAAATTGGTTAGCACGAGAATTAACTTAACTTTTCGTCCGCATGTGGGAGGTAGAAGATGAATAGCTTCACCTCCGCAGTACTTGGAGAAATACATACTCCCGTCAATATTCTCTCTGAATTTCTCGCTACTTTTAACCGTCGCCAGAAGTGCAAAGCCGCAATACTGTCTTGGCTGGATGGTAAGCACTACTATGGGCACGAATGGGTCAGAATCACATTTGAGAAGTTAGCTGATATTTTGGGTTACTGTCGGGAAACTATTAGCCGTCATATGAAGGAGTTAGTTTTCGATGACTTAATCAAGGAACAGGCGGCTCAAAAATTTCCCAAGGATACAGCTTGTGAGTATCAATTAAATCGGGAAAAGCTTACGCAATTACTCGATTTTCAACGATGCGAAAAAATTGACACAGATGTGCCAGATATTTCGACAAGATGTGCGAATAATCCGCCAACATTTGAAACTACTTTAAACCTTTTAAAAAACAACAATACTGCTGTTGAGGAAAAAAAGGATGAAGGAGTAAAACAAAGCTTATATGGGCCAGTTCGCCAAGCACCAGAACCAGAGCAACCCCAGATTTCTCATTTCGCTGACGAAACTGAACAAGATAACTCGACGAGCGGAACAGACCCTCATGAGGAGGATTTTTCCGAAGTGGAAGTTGAAGTCGGTTCAAATACGGATAAGCCTAGCAAGCACGAAATTGCTGAGGTTTGTACCGAGTTGCGACGGTTGCGGATTAACCCAGAACCTTGTGTGGGGGTGGTGAAGAAATATTGGGCGAATGTCGCCGGGGCGATCGCACGAGTCAAAGAAGGTGTGCAAGAAGGGTGGTGTGATAATCCAACTGGGTTGTTTATCAACAGCTGCAAAAGTGGGGCTAAGGGCAAGAATACAGTAACGAGCGATGTGAGTACTTGGTTTGAGTGGGCGAGGAAACAGAGGATTGTGATTGCGATGTCTGGTAGTGTCGTTTTTACACCGGATGGGGATGCGGTGGAAGTACAGGAGATGATGCGGCGGAAACCGCATCAGCTAAGAGAGTAAGCAGTAAGCCAACGCTTTCAACTAGTTGCATATTTGAGAACTCTTTCCCATTCCCAGCGCCAAGCAGTCTCTACCGTTATTTCTTTACCATTGGTGAATTTGATGAATTCTCTGCTGTCTTCATAGCATATGTCAGCAACAAGTTGATTACGCACATCATACCCCCACATGGATGCTGCCGCATTCCACCATCTTTGCCCTGGCGATTCCAACATTGGTAGTTCCAGATAATCATCACGCCATGCTTTTGGCTTCCACTGCTCAACTAAAGCACGAATTAATATGGCATTTGGGAAAATTTGTTTCTCATTTTGATGCAACCACAGCACGTAATCAATTGTGCTTCTTAAGGCATCCTCTAGCCCGTAGCTGCCAGCTTCCAGAGCGCTTTGGACTTCATCTGATGAAAAGTTAACGCCGATGCTAACTAATGCTCGCTCGTATTTTTTGAAGATTTCGTATTCAATCGAGTCCTTTTCCCACAACCACACTCAACTATCTCCAAACAGTTAATCTCAAGTGTTCTTCACTCCATCATACTTTCAAGTTTATCTATGAACCATGATTGCTCTGGTAAAGTTGAGCGTACCAAAGGTATATTGTTGGATAACAATAATATTTTCCTTCCTGAATGCGCGAATAGATAGATGTTTAAAAGTTGATTTCGGCAAATGAGGCTAAAATATTGGCACATAAGACTTTTGGGGCAACACTTCATCAAAGTACCCGCGCACTTTATCTAGACTGGGTTTTCAGCGTTTACATACTGATTAACCATAATGTTTTATGCTATTATTAGCTCATTCGCGCAACAGAACCTTGAAAAGTGAATACAGCTTCTATTTCAGGCTTCCGCCGTTGAAATTTCATTTACTCCCTATTAGGGATTGAAACATGTTGAAGCTGTAATCTCTGATAAATTTTAACAGTTGAAATTTCATTTACTCCCTATTAGGGATTGAAACAATATTGAGTAAGTCAGCCAATTCTACGCTTTTAGGTTGAAATTTCATTTACTCCCTATTAGGGATTGAAACACGGAAATACAGCCCACAAGACTTGAGCATCGTGGTTGAAATTTCATTTACTCCCTATTAGGGATTGAAACAAGTCAATAGCTACCAGTAAAATCTTCACCGCCCAGAGTTGAAATTTCATTTACTCCCTATTAGGGATTGAAACACTTATATAAATAAAAAACCCCCGGACAACGTAAAAGTTGAAATTTCATTTACTCCCTATTAGGGATTGAAACTGCGGTTATCTCTGCGTTCTCTTCTGCATATCTGGTTGAAATTTCATTTACTCCCTATTAGGGATTGAAACAATTGGGCTGATATCGTTAGGCGGTTCTTCCAAGGTGTTGAAATTTCATTTACTCCCTATTAGGGATTGAAACAGGATGGCGATCGCTTTGGTGGGGTAAGAATATGTTGAAATTTCATTTACTCCCTATTAGGGATTGAAACTAGCTTTACCTGGAATTGTTCCAGGGATTTGAAAAGGTTGAAATTTCATTTACTCCCTATTAGGGATTGAAACGTTTGGCAGTATTCTTCAAGATGCGCTAATTCTTCGTTGAAATTTCATTTACTCCCTATTAGGGATTGAAACCACTTGGTGAGGCAGGCGGTAGTAGAGGCTCTAGTTACATTAATACTTCTAGGAAAGTAAGTATCTCCTGAAAATTAGGCAAATTACGTAATTTCTTGGTGGTAAGAATAATATTTAAGTATAATAATTTATAATACACTAAGTATATTTGCTTCAAATAAGCAATATATTAAAATCAGGAGTGCATAAATAAGTATGTATAATTCATATTTGAAGTTTTTTGCATTTTCTACATTATTTACATCTAGCTTGATTCTTTTTGGGCTCAAACAAGATACAGCAGATATTACTAACGCACAGCTAAATGAACAATCAATACTTGCAATTAATTGGTTACAGCAATCAGGGGAATATCAAGCCCTTACTTACCAAGCTTTTAATGTAGCCGAACTAATATTTGAGCAAGCAAAAGTTAAAAAAGTGCGTCAGCCAGCCATTATTGTTGATATTGATGAGACAGTTCTTGATAATAGTGCTTACCAAGCTACCTTGATTGATACCAATAATAGTTTTGAACCCTCAACATGGAATAAATGGGTGGCAGCAGCCAGAGCTAAAGCGGTTCCTGGTGCAGTCAAGTTTGTGAATTATGTTAATGATAACGGTGGTAAAGTCTTTTTTATTTCTAATCGAGATAAAAGTAGTACAAAAGATAAGCAAAACAATGATTTGGAAATAGCAACTATCAATAACTTAAAATCAGTTGGCTTTAAAGGTGTAAATACAGATACAGTATTGCTAAAAGGTGAATTTTCTAAAATTATTGATGGTAAAGAAAATACATCAAAAAAATGGCGAAGAGAAGCAGTAGAAAATGGTAAGGCTGATGGAAAAAAATATACTGTAGTTGCTTTGATAGGCGATAATCTCAATGACTTTGATGAGACAGCGGGTAAGAGTAATCAGGAACGACGTAATCACGTTGAAAATAATCGCCAACATTACGGAATATTTAATGCAGAAAGCAAGGGTAAAGCTATTGAACCCGCATATATTGTTCTTCCCAATCCTATGTATGGTAATTGGGAAACAGGACTATATAACCCTCAAGCTTTTCAAAAACAAAATGCTTGGGAACTGAATGCAGTACAAAAAAATCAACAACGTAAAGAGTCTTTAATTCGTTGGCTACCTGATAAATAATTATTTATCAATCCACAATTGATAAGCTGGGAATGAAGTATCATATTCCCCATTCCTAATGAGTAGCTAGCTTTTATAACCCTTGCTAAAGCCTCTTCGTCAATTAACTTGAAGTTGCTCAGGCTTTTGGATATTAAGTAAAAATATATTATTCTGAATCAATGGCTGAACTCCGGTGACATTTACAGTTTTACCTATAAAGCCAGAAGCTGGTGGAGCATTAGCAACTTGGTTTAGAAGTTTATGAGTTATAACTATTGTATAATCGCGATTATCTTTAGTTGTTATTGTGAGAAACAACTGGTCATTTTCACTTCTATAATTTTGAACTTGACCAAGAATTATGGTTTCTTTCTGAGGTATCAGCTTAGAATCGGGCTTTGGTTTATTTAGTAAATTTATTATTAAAATAATTAACGCCGTAATAGTAACTATAGATGATATTATAAAACCTATTGATTTTTTAGTATGTCCTTCATTTGATAAAATTTTGCTATGGTCTGGATTTAGTTTGAGAGCTTGTAAAACTTCTGTAGCCGTTTGATAACGGTCTTTGCAGTAGGGAGCAATCATTTTATCAATAATTTTTGCTAACCGATCGCTAACATTACAATATTGCCTCCATTTCCAAGTATTATTATTTTCGTCAAAAAGTTTATCATTAGCATTACCGTAACTATCCGGAAAGATTCCTGTTAACAATCGAATTGCTGTAAAACCAAGGGCATATAAATCACTACAGGGGTAAATATTACCTCGGAACTGTTCAATAGGTGCATATCCTGGTGTACCCACCATAGTAGCCATCTGACCAGATTCCAGGTTGATATCCCTAGAAACTCCAAAATCGATTAAAACAAAAGAACCATCTCTTCTTATAATAATATTTTCTGGTTTAATATCTCTATGAATTACACCTTTCTCATGAATAAATTGTATTATATTTAATAACTTTTCCAAAAACAGCATAATTTGTTTTTCTGAAAAATTCCCCCGTTCTAATATCTCTTGATGTAAATTATTACCTTCAATCAATTCTTGTACTAGATAAAAATGTTGATTTTCTGCAAAAAAGGCTAATAAATTAGGAATATTAGGATAATCACCTAAAGTATTCAACTGTTTTGCTTCTCTTTCAAAAAGTTTTAAACATTCTTGCCTTTTCTTAGTTCCCTGCTGAGTTGGTAAGAATTGTTTAATAACACAGCGAGTGTTCAGTTTATTCTGATCAATAGCTTCAAAAGTACGTCCAAAACCACCTTCTCCAAGAGAACGAATAGGAATATATCTGTTATTTAATATCAAAAGCGAACCGCAATTAATGCAATATTTAGTATGAGGTGGATTTTGATAATCGCAATCAGGATTTAAGCAAATGATAGGATTCTCAGCAGGCATTAACGATTTAATATTTTTAAAATTAAGATTGGTAGCTGCTTGAGACATAAGGATATGCGTCTTTTGAAGGCTACCAACTGATTTATTTTGAGCCGATATTTGTATTTGCTCTAATTGTTGCTTTATTCGCTCGGCATTAAGTTTTTCTTGTTGAACTTCATGTTCAGCTAACTGTCGTAGTTCTGCTTCTTGAATCAATTTAGCTTGTGCAAGTTCAGCATAAGCACGATTAGCTTGAGCTTCTTGGCGCAAAGCCTCTAATTGCCTTTTAAGCGTTTCTGTTTCTTCAAGCGGATCTGGTGGAGGAATGAAAGCTCCAGCTTTAAACTTAGGATCGTTGCCAAAAGTTTGATGAAACCAGATAGCTAAATTCCAAGCAATTTGAAGGGTATCTAATGCAGTTTGGTGATCTCCTTTGTCTGCATGAATAGCTTGATTACCAATCCACCGGATTTGTTCAAATAGTTGATAAACTTCGTGAGGAATACAACCATCTTGCCTTAAACGCCTGAGTAGACGGTACTGGTCTTCATCACTTTTTACATAAATCCCTAATTTTGCTGCCACTAACTGAGCAACTAATTCTCCAAATCGTCGTAATTTAGTTAAGCAAGTTAGAGGATCATCTTGAAAATATCTCTCAGCTAATGTAGCGATTTCAACCAAGTAAACTTCATGGATTGCCAAAAAATCAAAATTAGGTGAGTAAATCACAAAATATCTCTCCAACAAAAATGTATTTAATTTAATAAAACTAACTGGTTTGCTTGAGTTATTTTAATTATCCAAGAAGCATCGGTGAGTTGTTTAGCTGGTGAATTTACTTGGACTTTACGGTTATTAATTTCTACAATATTAGTAATACCTGGAATTTGATTAAGAATTTCCCGGCTTAACTCAACGTTATATATTCTTTTATCAGAAGAACTTATTAAGTTCAGCCAGACAACATTTTCATTCATTGCTTTCCATCCATTAACAGTACCAATAACAGCATTAGTAGTATCGGGTATAATTTTTGCTTGTCGATATCGACAGAATAAAGGAACAGGATTATTTTGAAAACTTGAACATGATAATACTTGTTCTGTTCTTCTAACAATTCCTAGAAAAGCTTTGTAATCAGGCTCTTTATCTGCATCATAATTTGCCTGTTTTTTAATTTCTTTAGGAGCATTTAATAGCAACCTTTTAATAATGTTCCGGTCTTGTTGTGTAAGATTAGGCGATAAATAAACTCCAGAACCAGGAATATTACGACTTTGGTGAATAATTCGGATATCTTTATCTTTAGGATCAACTGTATCACCAATCGCTCCTGCTCCCACGTCAACCTCTCCACTCTTAACCATTTCTCTAATGTCTGCCCCTCGATGTCCCATATTGATGGTTAAAGTCTTACCAAATAAGTCGTATACAGGCATATAAAAACTAGATGCTGAATTAAATCCACCCAGCCCTATAACTGTTTTTGCTTTTAAATCACTAAGAGAATATATAGAACTATCTGAACGTACATAAATACCAGATTGATAATAAGATGGTCTATTTGGGAACATTCTAGCGGCAAATTCGTACTTGTTATCTTTAGCTACAACTGAAAGCATAGGAGATAAAGTAAAAGCTATGTGCCATTTTTTCTGTACTAAAAAGTTTTTAGCTTCTTGATAAGAAAGGTCTTCATTACCATCAAGATGAATGTCAAAAGGTTTCCTAATAAGAAAATCTATGAAATTATTAGGTCTTAACTCATCTTGTAAATATTTAACAAGCGATTGTTGATATTTAGGGCTTCCTAAAGTTCCAATAGTTAAAGTTTTTACATTTATTTTGGGTTTTTGGAAATAACTAAAAAGAGAAGCTCCTGAAATTACCATTAATGCTGTTATTATTACTGATAGGCTTAACTTTGTTTTATTATTTCCCATAATTTACCTGCTTTATTTACCTACTTTTTTAAGAAATATATTGCTTTAGAATCTCGAATTAACGCTCACAACCTATTCCATCCTTATCTCTATCAAACCCGTGTGGGTCTGGTGGAATAACTCTAAATCTGCGGTAAGGAATATCAGAGCAATCTAAGTCTGCCGAATTGAGTGGAATGCAAATATCTGGGTAAGCTCCATTGCATTGTTGCGCTTGGGATTGTATGTTTGCCCTTGGAGTGTTTTTTTTGCTACGTCGCCATTGCCAAGGCATCACTGGTTGAGCTTGGTTCCAAAAACCCAGTTTTTTGAGTTTGGCATTAGCCTCAGCCTGAAGAAATTGTTCTTTAGTGTTGGCGCACCCCTGAAGATACTGTCTGTACACAACAGCTTGCCCTTCTTGCACCATAGCAAGGTTTACTGAACGTTTATTTACGTAAATCTCAGCTACAAGTCTTTTGTATTTATCACGCTCAATTGACCGAACTTCTACAGACTGACCCACAGGCAGTAACTGCTGAAGACGAGTTTTAGACTGCTGACCCCAAGGATTTTGTTTGAGTTCAGGTGCATCAACACAACTAAGGCGGATAGTAATCGCTTGCCCTTGTTGGCTGCGTACTCGTAAAGTATCTCCATCACCCACACTTACTACTGTCATCTTAGGGAGGCTAGTTTGAGCTATAGTCTGCGCTCCAGAGAACAAAAGTAAAGATGCTGCAATAATAATCTTATTCATTAATCTATGTATTGCTGTTTCTTTGTATCAAATATAACTTCTATGTATTTTTGCTTCTGTGATTTAGATCAGTAGAAAAAATACATGTTAAGTCACTTTTGAAACTAGTGCTTACTCTCCTGAATCTCTAGCTGGTAAATTCTCATAGATGGGTGTTCCATTATTCGCCAGTAGAATGAGTTTGGGGGAGATTGTACTTTTTCACCACAGCGATATAAGAAAATTGGTTCTCCCCGACGTATGGCTTTTTTCGCTAGTTGTTCTAAACTCAGGTTAGGATTTTTATCCTGATACCAAAAGATATGTGACTTTTTAGAGTAACCAGCATGTAACAAACTAGCAAATAGCCATTCCATAATGGCTTGAATTTGCTGTTGTTCAAGACCACAATCAAGTTGCCCGTAACTTTCGATAGTGGGCTGAATTATTTTAGGTTTTGGTTTAAGTAATTTCAAAAATTCTTTCATGATGTAGGGAATATAACTATTATCAGTATTCCCTTAACGACTGTGGAAGCTAACATACGAAGGCGATCGCTGTTTAGAGTTCACCTATTTTAAATAAAACTTTAGTAATGGTTGCAGTTTGGTTTTGAGAACAGGATGACTGTGATCGCCCTATTGTAAAATTTACAATTTTAATTCTGGCAAAACTTGGAGTCTGTAAATTCTGTTAGTTTCTACCACCAACCCACTGAACCCCAGCTTCTTTTGCAGCTTCAGCAGTGTAATAAATTTTTGACTCACCAAATACTGACCCATCGGAGCTAATCACGCGAAACTGCCAACACTTATCAGGAGTGTAAAATACCAACAAAGTATAGGACTTGATTACAGAAAGTGATTGGATCTGCAACTTGTTCATGCTGCCATTTTAGGAGTTTGTGGTGTGTTACCTATAGTAGGCATAGCGATCGCTTCTCTAGTTCTCTCTTGAAAGTGCCTTACTTCCAAGCCTGTCCCCGATAGCTTCGAGCCTTATCTCAATTAGACTGCTTCCACATACCCGCTTTGGATGCGATCGCTATTTTCTGAGCCTGTTCAAAAGTGGAATGATTTGGGCATTTTATCCCTGACTCATGTATTTTAGCTAAGCCATTCTTGAGTAATTCTTCTTGAAAGCTAATTTCCATGTCATTCTTACCGTAAGCCATCACCTCTGCAATAGTGCGCCCCTCACTATCTTTTCGCACTGGAATGATTATTACTTGATTATCGGCAGTAGCAACGAGTGAGCGTAGTTTCTTGAATGCTTCATTGGCTAATGCTTGAGTAGATGGTTTACCTTGTATCAGTTCAGGGACATCAATACCACAAAGCTGAACTTGCATTTGGCTACCATCGGTTTGGCGAACTGTTAGGGTATCGCCATCTGCAACATCGCTAACTATCCATTGTTCACTTAAAGCAATAGATGAGTTGTTAGTTTTTTGGAAAATGAAGATAGCGATGAAAGCAACTCCAATGAGCGCAGCCAAAATCATTAAAATTCTCTGCGATGACTTCATGTGATGGGTTGTGTTCTAAGTTATACACGTAGCTACTATTTTAACTGCAACTCAAAAAGCCAATGATACTCTTGGGGATGCGATCGCTCTACCTGTCAAATCCTGGCTGTCCCTACAGTGTTGCAGCATCAACACACTTGCCAATACCGCTAAATAGAGAGCTAACCCAAGTTTGTAGTTCATTTTTTGGCTTTATACGCACGAAAGCTATAACTTGTTTACAATTTCTTTAAAAAAATTGGTAACAATTTCCTAATTAATGCTCTTGTGGTTTT
>NZ_JACJQJ010000127.1 GCF_014696615.1 Nostoc linckia FACHB-104
TTATTCGTTGGTTGGATGAGATAATCGCTTATTTCGACAATGGGACAACCAGTGGTGCTGTTGAAGGCGTTAATAATAAACTCAAGCTCATTAAACGCTCTGGTTACGGTTTTAGAAACTTTGAAAATTTCCGAATTAGGTGCTTATTAAGTTGGCATTTTAGCTGTTAGTTTAGCATAACAAGTCCTGAAGAACCAAAATTGCTTCGCATTTTTGGCTTGTAGATGAACGTAAACGCTTTACCCATCGATCCGAGCGATCGCTATATTTTTTTCACGGATTTGTGGGATGAACCTTGGACAGCAGAGAATGCAGAAGTTATTCGATATACACTCTTTCACGATCCAGAACCTTTGATTTGTTCTTTGTGTCCTCAAATTCTCAGTTCTTGGGGCGATCGTAGCCGTGACACCCGCAATGCTTTTTTGCGCTATATTGAAGCACCATTAGATTTTCAGGTGCTGAATGAGGTACTAACGGCGAGTGGTGCGTTGGGCTTTGGGGATGATGAAATGGTAAATGCGATCGCAACTCATATTTGCAGTACCGAATACTGTGTCCCGTTAAATGTCATTGATGCCCTAAATCAATTAAATAACCCGACTTCAACCGTTCTAGATGCCCTGGAAAGGGCGACGACGATTCCCAACAGCTACTATGCGGATGAAATGATTCGCCGTACTGCTGCGGAAACCTTAAGCAAGTTGAGGGAGAAATATCGCTAACAAATTTCTGCTTTTTCATTAAAAATGGTCAGACAACCTTGAATTGATGTATTTGTATGAAAATTTCCATCTGGTTCTTTGGCTTATTATTGCCTTGGTACTGCTTTTTGCTGTATTGATCGCGTTCTGCATATGTTTTAGATCCGTGGGAATCAAAGGTTAATATAAAACCCTTTCTTTTAGTAGAAGTTATCAACAGTAATGACAGTTATCTTGAAAGAAATACTCGCTGATCACAAATGAAGCTTAATTCATTATCCTATTTCTGTAAGAATTTACGGTTTGGAAACCAAAAAATCAACAGCCAAGCGAGTAGAAAGATATAAACTACGGTAACTAGGTAAGACTCATGAGTTGGCTAAAAAGAGTTTGTGAACAAGAAACAAGCAGCCTACTAAAGACAAGGGACGCTGGGCAATCGGAGACGAGCATGAGCCCAGGGCTGACTGGTGAATACGATCAAGCTCGACGCGAGAAGGCGGGAGAGCATCAACCTCCTCCACCTCCTGAATATATGGGACTTGAGGGTGAATACGATCAACTAGGCTTAGCTAAGCGTGTGGCTGAGGCTTTCGAGCAAGCACCACATATCGATGAAATTGAAACTCTACAAATCTGTCAAGATGGTAACACTATTGTCCTCAACGGTTCTGTGTCAAGCCAGGACATCCTAAATGCTCTCGAAGATGTAGCCGCCAAAGTAGATGGCACTAAAGGAGTAGACACTACCGAGGTGACAATCGCCGCCTAAGCTTTGGCGATGCGCGTTCAAGTTTTCTTTAATCAAAGAAGTCTGTCATCGCATTCGAGTAGCTCGCAGCTATTGGGATGCTCATAACAATGCCGCTTGTCGAGCCAATGCGCGATCTATCGCGCCTAGGCTCTTTACAACATATAAACTAAAGAGCAAAAACAGCAGATACCGCAAGTATTGCGGGTGTGGCTGCGTTATCGCAGTGAGAAATATTTTGGCGCACATCGAACACCACCCAAATCGGTACGAAAATCGAAATAGATAGTACCAGAGCGTCCGTTGTTCAATTTACTCACATTGAGCTTTGCTTGGTACAGATACATAATAGGTAGATTGACTTCTCAAAGTAGAACTTGAATAATAAGTATTAATTCTAATTCTATTTAGGTTTGCGGTTCTTTCTATGCTTTGACAAGGTGATAAGAATGATTACGCTACCTGATGTTGTGGTTGATGCTCAGATATATTCCAGCAAGAATTCTGTGGTGTACCGTGGCATCAAGCTGTCAGATCGCACGCCTGTTATTCTCAAAGTTCTTAAACAGGACTATCCTACGGCATCGGAACTCACCCGCTACAGGCAGGAGTATGAAATTACGCGCTCGCTTAACTTAGAAGGCACGATCAAGGCATTTAGTCAGCAGGAATATCAGCGCACACTCGTTATTCTTTTAGAAGATTTCGGTGGAGAGTCTCTGGAGAGATGGATACAGCAGCGTCCAGATTTCTGCCCTATGCCCTTATCAACTTTTCTATCTCTTGCCATTAAACTCATAGGTATTCTGGGCAGAATTCATGCTGCTGGTGTCATTCATAAAGATATCAACCCTAGCAATATTGTCTTCAATCTAGATACTGGGGTCGTTAAATTTATTGATTTCGGAATTGCTACTCGATTTAATTGCACCAATCCAACCTTCAAAAACCCTCATGTTCTAGAAGGCACTCTTGCATATCTATCTCCAGAGCAAACTGGACGCATGAACCGTTTGCTTGATTATCGTACTGATTTTTACTCCCTTGGCGTAACGTTCTACGAACTGCTCACTGGACAGTTACCGTTTGCCACAACAGACATTCTTGAACTTGTCCATTGTCATCTTGCCAAATCACCTGTTCCGCCTCATGAACTGAAGGCAACGATTCCCAAAGCAGTTTCAGATATCGTTTTGAAACTAATGGCGAAGAATGCTGAGGATCGCTATCAGAGTGCTTGGGGTATCAAAGCAGATTTAGAAATTTGTGCTGACCAATTAAAAGAAATCGGGCAGATTAATAGCATTCAACTGGGTCTATTAGATGTTTGGGATCAGTTTCAAATTCCCCAAAAACTTTATGGACGGGATAAGGAAGTTGCAATGTTACTAGCAGCTTTTGTTCGCGTAGCGTGTCCGTTGGCGCAGCCTCCCGCAGGGAAGGACAGTCGCGTTGCTTCAGAAAATCTTGTACAACAACGGCAAGAACAGAAACTAACAGACAATCAAACCTTCAAAGTCGAAATGATGCTGGTTTCTGGCTATGCGGGAATTGGGAAATCAGCATTAGTCCAGGAACTTTATAAACCAATCACCGCAAAGCGCGGCTATTTTATTTGGGGTAAATTCGATCAATTTGGGCGCAATATTCCCTACAGTGCGATCGCTGATGCTTTGCAAAAATTGGTGCAACAACTGCTCGGTGAAGCAGACGAGCAAGTGCAACAATGGCGATCGCGCTTGCTCACAGCGTTGGGCAACAACGGACAACTTATAATTGATGTCATTCCAGAGATTGAGTTAATTATTGGCAAGCAGCCACCCGTACCGGAAGTTGGGGCAACGGAAGCTCAAAATCGCTTCAATCGAGTCTTTGGGCAGTTCATTCGGGTGTTTTGTTCTGTAGAACACCCCCTTGTGATCTTCTTAGATGATTTGCAGTGGATTGACTCTGCCACTCTGAAGTTAATCGAACTGATGATGCTTGATGAGCAAACTCAATTTCTATTTTTGATTGGAGCCTATCGAGACAATGAAGTTACTCCAACCCATCCACTAGCGTTGACAATAGAAAACTTGCGAAAGCAAGGGGCAGTGCTTCAAGAAATTTTTCTTTCCCCCCTAACGCGAGAGCCACTGAATCAGTTGATTGCCGAGACGCTGCACCAGAATGCTGACGCTATTTGTTCCTTAGCCCAGTTAGTGTTGCGTAAAACCGAAGGCAATCCCTTCTTTGTGGGAGAATTTTTGCGATCACTGTACGCTGAGAAACTGTTGAGCTTTAATGCTGAACACCGAAGTTGGCAGTGGAACATTGCTCAGATTGAAGCTCAGAATATTACCGATAATGTGGTAGACTTGCTGTTGAGCAAATTGAAGAAACTACCAGAGGTGACACAGCAGCTTCTTCAATTAGCCGCCTGCATTGGGTGTAAATTTGATTTGGAAACGTTGGCGATCGTGTGTAAGCAATCGCCTAAAATCGTTTTTCAGGATTTATTAACAGCAGTACAAACTGGATTCATTCAACCGCTCTCTGAATTAGACGAAAACCTATTAGTTCAAGAATATAAGTTTTTGCACGATCGCGTACAGCAAGCAGCATACGCCTTAATCGATGAGTCGCAAAAAGTTGGGGTACATCTGCAAATCGGTCGCAATTTACTCGAAAAGACTTCACCAAAGCAGCTAGCAGAGCGGTTGTTTGAAATTGTTGACCAACTTAATTATGGAACCGAGTTAATCAGTGAGCAATTTGAACGGAATGAGATTGCTAAACTGAATTTGCAAGCAGGTCAAAAAGCGCTGGCAGCAACGGCTTATGAAGCAGCTTTCAAGTATTTCAATACAGGGCTTAAACTCCTTGATGTGGAAAGTTGGCAGTGTGAGTATGACCTAACTTTGGTGTTGCATTCGGAGGCAGCAGAGGCAGCATACCTCAGTGGTCACTTTGACAACATGGAGCGGCTTGTAGAAGAAGTGTTCAAGCGTGCGAAGACGGCGCTTGATAAAGTGAAAGCTTACGATAGCAAAATTCAAGCATGGCTGTCGCAGGGCGACCCTAAAGAAGCACTTAAAACTGGCTTGGAAGTCCTGCAACTCTTGGGAATTAGTTTAGTGGAAGCTCCAAGTCAGTTAGACGTTCAAGCAGCATTAGAGGAAACCGCTTCACAATTGGCTGGGCGGGAAATCGAAGATTTGATTGATCTGCCAGAGATGACTGAACCTGTGCCACTGGCAGCAATCTACATTTTAGTAAGCACAGTGGGTGCGGCTTTTAATGTGTCACCTGCTCTGATGGTGCTGATTGTGTGCAAGATGGTGAATTTATCGATCACCAATGGAAACGCTATCTGGTCGCTTCTCGGTTATGCTGCTTATGGCATGATGCTATGTGGAGTTGTACAAGACATCGAACTGGGCTATCGATTTGGCAAACTATCCTTAAATTTAGCGAAAAAATTAAGTAACAAGAAAGGTAACTGCAAAGCATTGCTGATGGTGAATTTTCATATCATTCACTGGAAAGACCACCTGAAAGAGACGTTCCCTAGTTTAAATGAGGCTTATCAAAGCGGGATAGAAAGTGGAGAGTTTGAATTTGCCAGTTATTGTGCATTCAGCCTATGTTATTACCCCTTTTTTGCAGGACAAGAACTGACAGAGCTGGAACAACAAACAGCGATTTATCGTAAAGCCACCAATCAAATTAGACGAGAGACTCCTGCCACTTGGCTGGCAATGTTGCAGCAAACAATCCTTAACCTGCGAGGTCAATCTGAAAATCCAAGTCGCTTAGTGGGTTGTATCTATAACGAAGAGCAAGCAATATCACGGGCGATCGCTGTCAAGGATGGAACTAGCATTCACTATTTTTACTTAAATAAGCTGATTTTATGCTATCTGTTCGGAGAGTATAAGCAAGCTGCAAAAACGGCTACTTTGGCAGAACAGTATTTAGGCGCAGCCACAGCAATAATCTCTGTACCTCTATTTCATTTCTATGACTCTCTAATATTTCTGAGCTTGTTGGCGGATGCTTCAAACTCTGAAAAAGCAGCTTGGTTGAATCGCGTTAACGCCAACCAGGAAAAAATGCAGAAATGGGCACACCATGCACCCATGAATTTTTTGCATAAGTTTCAGTTAGTTGAGGCAGAGAAAGCACGAGCTTTGGGTCAGTTTTTTGAGGCAGAGGAGTTTTACGAACAAGCAATTTTTGGTGCTAAAGAAAACGAGTACCTTCAAGAAGAAGCTTTAGGCTATGAGTTAGCTGCAAAACATTACTTGGCTCGTGGTCGAGAAAGGTTTGCTCAACTCTATATGAAGGAAGCCCATTACTGCTATGAGCGATGGGGAGCAACCGCAAAAGCCAAAGATTTAGAAACTCGCTATCCCCAGTTTTTTCCTCAGTCGCTGAATGTGGCTGGCGCACTAGTTCATACCACTGCTGGAACTACTTCTAATAGCTCAGATATCGCTTTAGACTTAGCGGCGGTGATGAAAGCATCTCAAGCTATCTCTCGTGAAATTGAACTGGATCAGTTACTCAATTCTTTGATGCAGATATTAATTGAGAATGCTGGCGCACAAACTGGATGCTTGATTTTAGAAAACGCAGGAGAATGGGCGATTGAAGCTGCTTGTGAACTCAATGGTGATGCGAATCTTTGTGCTACACAAGTATTGCAATCGATTTCAATGGTAAATCGCTTACCCGAATCCATCATTCATTATGTGATTCGGACTCATGAATCTGTCATCTTAAATGATGCAACTCGTGAAGGTAATTTCATCAATGAGCCATATATTCAGCAGAACCAAACGAAATCACTTCTTTGTTTGCCGTTGTTGAATCAAAGTAAACTTGTTGGTGTGCTGTATCTGGAAAATCGATTAGTAACTGGGGCATTCACAGCAGAACGCTCACAACTTCTAAATCTACTATCAACTCAGGCAGCAATTGCGATCGAAAATGCCAAACTCTATTCAAAGCTACGCACTAGCGAAAGTCAGATGGCTCAATTTCTAGAAGCGATTCCGGTAGGAATTGGAATAGTGGATGCGACTGGTAGCCCCTATTACGCTAATCACCGGGGAATTCAGTTAATGGGCAAAGAGATCGATCCTTTGGTAGCACCGGAGCAAATCGCAGAGGTTTATCAACTTTATGTGGCAGGAACGGATCGGATATATCCAACTGAGCAACTGCCAATCATCAGGGCGTTGAGCGGCGAACGCACCAGAGTTGACGACGTAGAAATTCACCAAAATAACGCAACCATTCCAGTTGAGGCATGGGGAACTCCAGTCTTTGACGAACATGGCAATGTGGTTTATGCGATCGTCACCTTTCAAGATATCACCGAGCGCAAACAAGCAGAACACCTTTTAGCCAATTACAACCGCACCTTAGAGCAACAGGTAGCAGAGCGGACGGCAGCTTTACAACAAAGCCAAGCAGAACTGCGCGAGCGAGAACAGGAATTACGAGTAATTACAGACGCTCTACCTGTTTGTATCACATATATAGATGCCGACCAGCGTTATCGGTTTGCCAACCGCACATACGAGGAATGGTTTCACTGTAGTCGAGGTGAGATTCTGGGCAAGCATATTTGCGAAAACTTGGGTGAGGCGGCTTATCAAGTTGTACAACCATACATCAATCAAGCACTAGCAGGGCAAATCACAACCTATGAGGCAGAAATTCCCTGTGTGTTTGGCAAGAAATATATCAGTAATTCCCTCATCCCTGATTTCGATGACAATGGTCAAGTCAAAGGATACTATGGTCTGATTACAGATATCAGCGATCGCAAACGTGCCGAAGAAGCCTCAATTTTAGAGGAACGCAACCGCATGGCACGCGAAATTCATGACACTCTCGCGCAAGCCTTTACGGGGATTCTGGTTCACATGGGAACCGTTTCTCGATTAGTGGCAACCAACCCCCAAGCAATTCAAACACATATTAATACCGTGCGAGATTTGGCTCGCACCGGGCTGACAGAAGCTCGACGCTCCGTTGCAGCACTGCGTCCCCAATCCCTAGAAGACGGCAATCTCTGGACGGCACTGCAACGATTTGTAGCTACAATGCAATCTTCAACCGAAACCAGCCTGATTTGTGATATTATCGGCACGCCCTATACGTTACCGCCTGAAACAGATAATAATCTGCTGAGAATTGCACAGGAAGCATTTACAAATTCAATTAGATATGCTAAAGCAAATGAAATCCGGATTGAATTAGTTTATGAACCAACACAATTCTGCTTACGAATTAAAGACAATGGACAAGGATTTGAAGCCAATCATACAACCCTAAATCGGGGGTTTGGCTTGCTGGGGATTACTGAACGAGCGGAACGCATTGGGGCACAACTCTTAATTGAGAGCCGACTGGGGCAAGGAACAGAAACGAGCGTATCTGTACATCGGGAGGCATCAGCATGAGTCCGTCTACAGCACTCCGCGTTTTGATTGTTGACGATCACTCAATCGTCCGGCAAGGACTAGCCGCGATGATTGAGAATGAGCCAGATATGACCGTAGTGGGTCAAGCGGGTAATGGGCAGGAAGCGATCGCTCAATATAAACAACTCCAGCCTGATGTCACCTTGATCGACTTACGGATGCCCCAGGTAAGCGGCGTTGATGCGATCGTTGCCATCTGTGCTGAATTCGCCCATGCCCGCATAATTGTACTGACCACTTATGACGGGGACGAAGATATTTATCGAGCATTACGCGCCGGAGCCAAGGGCTATCTGCTCAAAGACGCTGAACCGGATGCACTCCTGAATGCGATTCATATTGTTCACAGTGGGCAACAATATATCCCTTCCGAAGTCGCTGCCAAACTGGTGCAACGGATGAACATTCCAGAATTGAGTGATCGAGAACAAGAGGTTGTTCATCAGATGGTGCTTGGCTTGAGTAATCACGATATTGCTGCGGCTTTGAATATTACTGAAAGTACCGTCAAATTTCACATCAACAAAATTTTGAGCAAATTAGGTGTGAGCGATCGCACTCAAGCGGTGATTACCGCATTGAAACGGGGACTCGCCAAGTTGTGAAAACAATGAGAACTGAACTTAAGTTCGGTTGAGGGTTAGTTTTAGAGATAGTAAGCAACTGTTGTTTCATCGCTTCAATTACTCAACTCTGAGTTGGCGACAAAGCTGAATTAGTTTCATAAGCTAAATACATAGAAAAAACGGAGTCGGGAGGAATCACAGATAGGAGTCATGGCAATCCCTCGATGCTATGAAAAACCTTCTTGGTAGAGTGTGTGATGAATCAAAATAGTCATCTTAATCAACTCTTTGTTCCACCTTCCCAACGCGATCACTATCAGGGGATGCTCAATGCCCCGGTCATACTCGTGGAATATGGGAATTACCAATGTCTTCAGTTCAAGGAAATGCATCAGTTGATTCAGGCAATTGTGCAAGATTTCAATTCTGGGCTGACTGAGAAAAATTCAATTTGTGTAGTGTTTCGTCACTTTATTGAACATTCAATCTATCCTCAAGCACAAAAAGCAGCAGAAGCAGCAGAAGCAGCAGCAGCGCAAGGTCAGTTTTGGCAGATGCACGAGATGCTGCTCACCCACCACGAAGCATTGGGAAACGGCTATCTCGTTGAGTATGCCAATGATTTAGGTCTGGACATCTGCCAATTTTTGCAGGATATCTCCAAACAAGTCCATTTTGACCACATTAATCAAGATATCGAAAGTGGTCGCCAAAGTGGAGTAGTAACTGCACCAGCTTTATTTATTAATGGAATTCGGTATCGCGATCGCTACAACATGGAGCAGTTAATGGCAGCCATTATCGCTGCAAGTAATGAAGTACTTTGATCCTCAATCACACAATTCAAAGCAGAACGATTAAGTTGCGTTTTTGCTCAAAGAACTTGAGTGTTCTGAATTGAGCAATGGTCGCATTGCGATCACCCAAGAATCAAAACTAACCAATCTGAACATCAACCTAAAGGAGAACAAAATGAGTAGCAAGTTCTTAAACAGTCAAAACATGAAGCTCGAAGTTGTGGTATTGCCCGTCTCCGATGTCGATAAAGCCAAGGACTTCTATAAAACGTTGGGATGGCGGCTGGATGCCGATTTTGTCACCGATGAGGACTTCCGAGTGGTGCAGTTGACCCCTCCTGGCTCGGAGGCTTCAATCATCTTCGGCAGTGGTGTTACATTAGCCGCACCCGGTTCAGTTCAGGGTCTATACCTCATCGTTTACGACATCGAGGCAGCCCGCGCCGAACTCGTTGATCGGGGTATCGAGGTGAGTGAGGTGTTCCACGACGTGGGCGGGGTCTTCCATCACGCCGGAACCGAGGGACGAGTACCTGGCCCCGATCCACAACGTCGTGACTATGCCTCCTTTGCCTCGTTCAGCGATCCAGATGGCAATGGTTGGCTGCTCCAAGAAGTGAAGAAGCGCGCTCCCGGACGTTAACGGGACATCAATCGATTAAAGATCAAAAGGAGCCAAAAATATCAGGCTTTTTGCTCCTTTTGATACTCTCCATCAGTGCAGCAATTATGCGCTAACCGAAAGAGCTAAAGCCAACAAACTAGTAGGCGGCAAACCACTAGACAACACCTAAAAGGAGGATACACGATGAAAACGCAGAAAGTATGGTTCATTACCGGAGCCTCCAGAGGCTTTGGGTTAGAAATTGCCAGAGCAGCCCTGGCAGCAGGTGACCAAGTAGTAGCGACAGTTCGCAGTCAGCCCGCACAACTCGCCGCAAAAGAGCACAACCACCCGGATCTGTACGTTGTGCAGATGGATGTCACCCAGGAAAATCAGGTACAAGAGGCTGTCAAGCAGAGCATTGCCCGTTTCGGCCAGGTTGATGTTTTAGTCAATAATGCCGGGTTTGGTATGATTACTGCGATCGAAGAAGCCACGGATGCAGAAGTCCGCAAACAGTATGATACCAACGTGTTTGGGTTACTGAACGTGACTCGTGCGATATTGCCGTACCTGCGACAGCAAAAATCCGGGCGGGTCATCAATATTACGTCGCTGTTCGGCTACGATGCAGTTCCGGGCTGGGGATTGTACGGGTCTACTAAATTTGCGATCGAAGGTCTCTCGAAAGGGTTAGCCCTCGAAGTAGCACCGCTCGGCATCCACGTCACGGCAGTAGCTCCTGGTCTTTTTAGTACTGACTTCCTGAGCGCTGAATCATATACCGCCGCTAAAAGCATGATCGCTGATTACCAGGCAACAGTAGGTTCCATGCGTAGCGGAGCCGATGCGCTACACGGGAACCAACCTGGCGATCCGAAAAAGTTTGCGGCTGTGATTATTCAACTCGCCAATACAGAACGTCCGCCGTTGCATTTGCCCGTTGGCAAGGACGCGATCGCAATGTACCAGAGTAACGCCGCAAAAATGGCACAGGAAATTCAAGCATGGCTGCCAGTCGCTACCAGCACCGACCATGACCACCGCATAATGGCTTCGACCATAGCCTGATCTGCAACATTAGAAGCGTTGACTGAACTTATTATCAGGAAAGCAAAATCAATGACTTTTATAGTAAACCATTTCACCACAGGCTATGGCAAAACGGCTCGTAACTTGCTTAATGAAGCGACTCAGCCATCAGAAGCAGGGGCGCGTGCGGCACTTGAAACGTTCTATTATGCCTTCAATCAGCACTCGATTGAGACACTTACTCAGATATGGCTCAACTGTCCACTGGTTCAACTAAACAATCCGGTGGGAGGAATGCTCCGAGGCTATGAACCGATTCGCGATCTCTACTCCAAACTTTTCACAGGATCGTTAAACGTCTGGGTTGAGTTCGAGGATATTGTAGAGTACTTCAGTGGAAAGACAGCCATCTTTGCTGGAGAAGAGCGCGGTGACTTTACAACTAAAGATCGCATTATTCCACTTAGATTCAGAACGAGCCGCTGTTTTCAGTACTCAGAAAATGATGGTGGGTGGCGACAGATTCATCATCACGGATCGATCGACAATGTGAAACTGCTGGAAGCGTATCAACTTGCTGTAAACGATAAAGTTGTGGCGTGATCTCCACAACAGATTGATGCGATAAACATAAACTGCAAAGTGGACTGGCAACGGCTCAAGCGTTTGACGACGAAGGTGCAAAAGTTGTTGTGACGGGGTGCAATACTGCTCGCTTTGTACATTTTTAACTCGGCATTAGGTTTGGGGAAAAGGTTAAAGGGTAAAGGTTAAAGATTTTTTCTTTCCCCTTTCCCCTTCCCTTTTTCCCCAATACCCGACAAGTATTGTGACGGGGTGGAGTGCAGAGAGGTGAAGACACGCACTCCCGGACGGTAATTTGCAATATTCACACATTCACTTTCCAAAGGAGATGTTATGAAACTTGAAGGTAAGAAGGCACTGATTACCGGGGGAAACAGTGGCATTGGCTTTGCCACCGCTAGACTCTTCATTCACGAAGGGGCTGAAGTCGCAATCACGGGTCGAGATCAGAAGACGCTCGATGCTGCTGTCAAAGAACTGGGTTTAAAAGCCGTTGCCTATCGTGCAGACGTGACAGACTCCAATGCCCGTGCCGACCTTTTCAGCAAAATTGGTCAACGCTTCGGCAGTCTAGATATCATCTTCGCTAACGCTGGTATTGCTGGAGCTACACCCATAGGCAGCGCTGATGAAGCGGTGTTTGAGAACATCATTCGCGTCAATCTTACCAGCGTTTTCTTTACAGTCCAAGCCGCACTGCCACTGCTTAATGATGGCTCCTCAATTATCTTGAACAGTTCCGTTATCGGTTCGCTGGGTAGTCCCGGCAGGGCAGCCTACGCAGCAAGCAAGGCGGGTGTTCGCGGCATGGCGAGAGTGATCGCATCTGAACTTTCTCCCCGCAACATTCGAGTCAATGTCGTCGCACCGGGAGCAATCAAAACTCCCATCTGGAGCCGTGGGTCTACTCCACCTAAGAAGGCGGATGAACTGACAGCGGAATGGGCAGCAGCAACTCCACTAGGTCGTTTGGGAGAAGCAGACGAGATTGCCAAAGCTGTCCTCTTTCTTGCCTCAGACGACTCATCCTATGTCCAGTCGGTTGAACTTTTTGTTGATGGTGGCATTGTTGGTTCTCCAATCGGTGGAGCGACTTTCCGCAGTGCATAAATCTTTTGACATTTTTTGTTTCATCAACCCCTTAAACGCATAAAGGAGTTTTATTATGGGCATCGAACAGAAAGTCGCTGTGATTACTGGCGCATCGCAGGGCATTGGCGCAGCTCTTGTCAAGGCGTACCGCGATCGCAACTATCGGGTGCTCGCTATCTCACGCTCAATTCAGCCATCGGATGATGATGCAATCCTGGCGGTGTCAGGCGACATCGCTGATCGAAAAACTGCCGAGCGTGCGATCATCGAAGGCGTGACCCGATTTGGGCGCATTGACACGCTCATCAACAATGCTGGTATCTTCATCGCCAAGCCATTTACCCAATACACCGAGGTAGACTACGAGGCATACCTGGGCACCAATATTGCTGGCTTCTTTCACATAACGCAACTGGCGATCGCAGAGATGGAGAAGCAGGGCAGCGGTCATATCGTGCAGATATCGACGAGCCTGGTTGACCACGCGATCGCCGGCGTACCGTCCGTACTCGCGTCACTGACGAAGGGCGGACTAAATGCCGCGACCAAATCGCTGGCGATCGAGTATGCCAAGCGTGGTATTCGGGTGAACGCGATCGCGCTGGGTACTATCAAGACACCAATGCATCCTGTCGAAACCCATGCACAGCTCGATGCTCTGCACCCGATCGGTCGTATGGGCGAGATATCCGATGTCGTCGATGCAATCCTCTATCTCGAATCAGCCAACTTTGTCACGGGCGAAATCCTTCACGTCGATGGTGGCCAGAGTGCGGGTCACTGATACCGCCTTGCGATCAGAAAAATTCAGCAGTTTTCAGTTTAGTAAGCCATCGGCTGAATAACCCTCTTGTGTCACTTTCGCGGTAGCATAATAATGCACAAAGCCTAGAAGGTAGACACAGTATATGGTAGAGCCTCGTCCACCTATACCAACCGTAAA
>NZ_JACJQJ010000128.1 GCF_014696615.1 Nostoc linckia FACHB-104
TTAGAGAATTGTATAACTTAATTATTATGCTAGTCACTCAGCTTGAGATTGATGAGTTGTTAGAAATATTGAAAACTCATCTTGAACAAATTTTCTTTCTTAAAGAACAGGCACAGACCTTAGAGAAAGCTTTAGCTGAAGCGGAAAATGACTATTATCAAAAGTTAGGCGATATTAATGCCGAAGCCGATAGGTTGGAGTCTTTAAAAGCTTCTTTGTTAAGTAGGTTGGCTCCTAAACAAGAGAGAATGCCTGCTATTAGAGATACGTTTATTGGAAATTTTGAGGAACCTCCACAATTAGTTGAATCTTTTGTTACACCGATGTCACTATCACCTTTACCCCAAGCAGACCCTAAAGCTCAGAGAAAACGGACATTGGCTGACCATATTGAGCTTTTCTTGAGGGATAGCGAACGTGAAACAACTATGCAAGTGATTAATGCAGTTTTGGCTGATAACCATCGTGATATGGGAGATATGTTAGAACTATTGGTATGGGGTGATATTTGGAAAGCGCGTGCAGATTGGGAAAGTCTAGAGGAGCAGTACACTAGGCTACAGGAATGGCATAAAGCTTTGTTGGAACGTTTGAATTATTGGCACAATGTTTTGCAATATCGAGAACAAGACCCACGTTATGAGTTGCAAGAGATCCGATCGCGTGGTCAAGAAAGTTGGTTCACTTTTCTAGATGATTTGGCGCAAAAGCAAGTAGCAGAAAATGCTAAGTTGGATCACGAAGTTAAAGTGCTTGAACAGCAATTGCAAGTTAAGAAGACAAAAAATAATGAGGTAAATAATGAATGAAACCTCTCCTAGTAGCCAACGTGACATTGTACCCCGGCGCTTAGATTTAGTACCACGTTACCGTCGTCAATTAGAAAAAGAATTTCGTACTCAACACCAGCGGTTTTCTCTGACTACACCTCCTTATCCTACTTGGAAGAGTTACGCGAATCAAATGCACATTCGGGATATGATATTTGATCGCAAACGCGGTGAAATTTGGTTGGCTACTTGGGGTGGTGTGCTTTGTTGGCACCCAGAAACAGATATTTGTATTCGCCATACTAGTGAGCATGGTTTGCTTGGAAATGCCACTCGTCATATCGTTTTAGATGATCAAGATGTTGTGTGGGCATCTGGACAAGAAAAAGGTTTTTCCTATTTTAAACTTGGTAGCGATACTCCTTGGCAGTCTCATCGGGATTTTGAGCGATGGAAAATTTTACAGGTTTTTGCCCGACCTGATAGCGGTGTTTATGTAGCATTGCAGGATGCAAGTAATAAATGTGCTTTAGGTGAAATTACTGATCCTGATTCTCGTTTGCGTTTACTAGTGCGCGATGTTTTGGGAATTAAAGATATTGATGCTCTGCTTGTAGATAAAAATATAATTTGGATTGGTAATTTTTGGGGATTATCTTCTTTGGTTAATGGTAATGTTGAATCTTTTGATGTAGAAGGTAAACAGGTAAGAAGTTTAGCTGTTGCGCCTGGAGGTAGTTTATGGTTAGGGACTAACTGGGGACTTTATCGCTTTGCTGTTAGTGAAAAATCTCTGAATCGACAGGACACTTGGCCTCGCGATGAAGTACTGAGTTTGGTAGTAGAACCGGATACTGGATACCTTTGGGTGCTGACAGTAAGAGAGATTGGTCGGTTGGTAGATAATGTTTGGCAAGCAATACCTAATTTGCCACCGATGCGTTTTAATAAGTTATTAGCTGTCAGTGATACGAAAATTAGCTGGACGGAAGGGCAAGTATTAGTTGCTGGTGCTAATGGTGTTCATCAGATCGCGGTAGATAAAATTGAAGCAATCTTTTATGCTTCTTCAGAAGACACTTTAAGTAATAGTATTCGCTGTTTGTGGGCCGATACAAGCGGGGTGTGGGTGGGTGCTGTGCAAGGATTGTATTTTTTTGACAGCAAAATCTGGAAAAGTTACGCAGCAGATGCTCCTAATCTGCGTGATATCTATGCAATTTTACCAGAAACCCAAGAAGGGCGATTGTGGGTTGGTAGTTTCCGAATGGGGTTACAACGTTTGCAACAAGGTGTTTATATTCCAGAACAATTATTACACGAGCCTATTGTTTCACTGGCATCTGGTGCTGATGGTAGTCTCTGGGCTGCTACTTTTGATACCTTATTTTACAGAAGTCATGAAAGTCATGAGTGGCAGCTTGTAAATCAATCTGCGTTGCATCTTAGTGGGGCGATAATTCAAACAATTTGTTATCAACTAGCACGAGAAGAAAGTGGTGAAGCTGTTGATATTTTGTGGGTTGGAACTTCATCTGGTTTGTTTTATTACCGACCAAGTCTAGATTTAGGCGATTGGGTGCAAGATTTCGCTTTTTTTAAGCAGGAGCAAGTTTCGATTCAAACTATGGCTATAGACCCTAAAACTAATTGTTTGTGGGTTGGAACTTCGATAGGTTTGTTTAGCGAACATAAATGGCTACGACATAGAGAAGCTGATATTCAAGCCTTAGCCTTTGATGCAGCAGAAACATTCTGGCTTGGTACAGCAGCAGGTTTGGAGCAATGGCCATCCCCAGGAGAAGGGGAGTGGTTTGCAGGAAAGCCAACAGCAATATTTACTACAGCTAACTCAGGATTGGCTGCCAATATGGTGACTGCTCTTTCTGTTGGTGTTTGTCAAGAAGAATTTTTATTGTGGATTGGTTCAAATCAAGGGATAAGTTGTTATAGTTACACTCCCGGAAAGGTTTGATGGGAAACTGTATTAAAGATGCAAGGAAAACACGGAAAAATTTTTGGATGACTTGCTGGTGGGAATATGACAGAAATTCTGGGTATCGATTTAGGCACAACTAATTCGGCAGTCGCTATTTGGCGTGACGGCAAGCCACAAATTATTCCTGATGCCGATGGTTTCACTTTGACACCCTCAGTAGTAGCAATAGACCCAGTTGATGAAAAGTTAGTTGTCGGACGTCGTGCTTACGCGATCGCAGCAGAAAATCCCTTCTCTACAATTTATTCAATCAAACGCTTAATGGGATGCCGTTTTCAAGATGACCTTGTACAAGAACAATTGCATCGCATTATTTATGAAGTTGAAAATGCAAAACGAGGTCAAGGTGGAATAAAGGTAAAGGTAGGGGACAAAAGCTTAACTCCTCAGGAGGTATCAGCCAAAATTTTACAAAAGCTCAAAGCTGATGCCACAGCTTTTCTTGGTTATGAAGTTACTCAGGCGGTTATTACTGTACCCGCTTATTTTCATGATTCTCAACGCCAAGCTACCCGCGATGCTGGACGACTGGCTGGGTTGGAGGTAAAGCGGGTTTTGAATGAACCAACAGCCGCTTGTTTAGCTTTTGGTTATGAAAAGTTAGCACAAGCCCGTCAAAAAATCGCAGTCTATGATTTGGGCGGTGGTACCTTTGATATCTCAATTTTGGAAGTTGGCAGAGGACCTTTTAGAGTGCGTACTACCAATGGAAATACTCACCTTGGTGGCGATGACTTAGACTCAATGATTGTCGATTGGATTTTAACAAAGATTGCAGGGAAAGAAAAAATTAAACTGCAAACAGATTTATTTGCTCTTGCTAAGTTGCGAGGTGTTGCAGAAAAAGCCAAAATTGATTTGTCTGTTGAAGAAAAGGTGTTAGTTCAGATTCCAGGCTTACTTAGTCCAAATTCTAATTTGCGGGACTTAAGTTTAATGCTAACTCGCAGTCAATTGGAATCGATGGCGGAAGATTTTGTTGCTCAAACTTTAATACCTTGTCGTCAGGCTCTTCAAGATGCAAGGTTACAAGTTGGAGATATTCAAGAAGTTTTGGTAGTTGGAGGGCAAACACGAACGCCAGCAATTAGAAATGCTGTAAGAAATTTTTTTGGTAAAGAACCTAATACGACTGTGAACCCAGAAGAAGTTGTAGCCTTGGGTGCAGCGGTTCAAGCGGCAATTATTGCTGGGGTGACAACAGGTTTAGTATTGGCTGATGTCGTACCTCTAACTCTTGGTGTAAGTACTAAAGGAAGAATGGATACAATTATACAGCGTAATACCTCTATACCGATATGTAAAACTAAAGAATATACGACGGCTTACGATAATCAAGAAAGTGTTGAGATACAAATTTATCAAGGCGAACGCCCAGAAGTTAAAGATAATATCAAGTTAGCAGAATTTATTTTAAGTGGGATTGAACCTTCCGTTGCTGGCGAACCAAAAATTGAAGTCACCTTTCGAGTAGACCAAGATGGCATTCTACACGTGTCGGGGAAAGACCTACGCACAGGTAATTTTAAAGAGATAACTATTACGGACTCAGTGCGACTCAGCGAAGAAGAAATTGCAGATATGATTCGCGATGCTGAGAATCATGCAGTGGAAGATGCAGGGAAACTACAACAATTAGAAATGGAAGAGCAGGCAGAGCGACTAGTTAAACAACTTCAGAAGTTAGTAGTTGAAAAAAAGGAAGTCTTATCTTCTAAATTAATGAGGAGAATTGCAGAAGTATTAGCGGTTACTTCACCTGATGATTGGGAAAAATATATAGTAATGCTGAAAAATATTTATCAAGAAGCAAGTAACGCTTTACATAATGATTCAAACTAAACGTCATGATATGCTAACCCCAGATTATCTTTTTGTATGCTACCAATCACAAGCTATTTTTCTTTAACTTCTTCGCCTAAATTACTCAAGCTCCGACTTGCTACATCTGCACTTAATCCCCAGATTATCAATCCTAGGTAATCAGAGAAAGGGTCTGCTCCAAATGATGCTCCTTTCTGAATGTAAAGCGATCGCATTCCTACTAACAATAATCCTATTAATAGGAATAAAGAAAATAATGGTCGTGCAAACCAATAAGTTGCTTGCGAACGAAATTTACTGCCTGAAACAAACATCACAATATTTTGTAACTTAATCAGCCATTGAAATTGCTTTGGTTTAGTAGCTTTACCATCGACTTGAGAGATTGCTTCTAACTGTGAAGCTGTGGTCTTAATATCAACAACGGCATTTGTCACTTGTTCAAGTTGTTGTGTTCTTGTTTCATCGCCCATTTTCAATAAGTCAGGTTTTAATTCATCCCACTTAGACTGTAATTCTTTTAATACAGTATTAATATCATCATCCTGTTCGTCTGCTATTTTCTCTCTAATATTTACAATACTTTTTAGGATATTCTCTTTAACTCCACGACGTTCTTTAAATGGTTCTAACTTCTTTTCTAAGTTACGTAATTTATCCAACCATTTCTTGCGTTCGTCAATTTTATTTATCTCGACCGCTACACTTTCTAAGTTCATTTGCTGCACTGATTGCTCAGTATTTTGTGCCATCTTCTCAAGAATATTTCGGTCTTCTTCAGAATCTACTGTAGCGATTCGCTCTTGTAATTTTTTGACTTTGCCTAAAGCTTCTGCTTGAGGAATACCCTTTTCTTGCATATACTTTACTAATCTGCCCAAAATAATACCTATTACTAAGACCAAAAGCGGTCTTAATGGAGCAATCCTCATATTTAGTTCAACTGGAACCATTAATCGCTCCTGGGCACCATCTAAAGTTAAGTACACTGAACCTGTGTAGCGATCGGGAGGAATGTAAGCTTTTTCCCAGTTTAATAATATTTTGACAATTTGATTAGGTTTTAAAAGTTCGTTATAATCAGCTACTTGTATTTGTTGAGATGTTAATGGATAACCTGTTTGTTCTCCTTTTAATAACACTTCTACGTTAGTTACTTTTACAGGAGCATCAACTGAATTATCAAATACTAAATTAGTACTGTGCAAGAACGCACTGGGTGCTAGAAACCAATCTGCCAACAAACAGTCCCAACTACATTGGGTTAAATTAAGCCGCATCTGTTCGTAACCCTTTGCTGCGACTAATTTCGGTCTAGCATTTACGAGTAAGGTTAGTGGAATAGCAAGTCTCTTTTGTTCGGACAGTAAAATCTCTATTTGCCCTTTATAGGTTCCTGGTAATTGGGGGTTAGCAATTTTGACTTGAAAATCTTTAGGTATTCCCGCTTGTAATTTGGGTTCCCCAATAAATGTTACCTGCTGACGACCAATAATTTCATTACTATTCTCGCGTTTCAAGTCGGAAGCTAAAAATGTGAATTGCTCTACTGTTACAGGAGCAGATAGACGTATACTTCCCATCAAGGTGCTTTCTTCATTTAACCAACCTGTTATCTTTAATGGGTTATCTTTGCCATCCACTGTAATATTTTGAGCTAGGGCAGATTTAGGGCAAATCAGTAGAAGACATAAAGTTGTAAAAATCCAGCGTTTCATTTTAGGAATTAGATATTGAAGAAGCTAATACAATTTCGTGAGATGCGTATAGAGAGTAAACTAAGCCAAGAGGGTTAAAGTATTTTTTTAACATATCTCGGCGTACTTCGAGCATTGCTTGCCCTAATGGTTGACCTGTAAACAGACGTTGAAATGTTTCGGTTGCGTAGTACGCTGCAAACCGAGGAAATACTTCGCACTCAGTACCCACTACTCCACATGCTCCAGCATTCAAAAAATTTTCAACCAAACAATCGTAACTATCTGGACTATAAGCACCAGTGCCACATGCATTAAGAAAAACCAGCGGGCGATTTTTCCATTTATATTTGTCTAGATTAATGCCATAAATGCGCTCGTCTTCATCTAGTTCTAGATAATTCCCTATCAATTCGTCCATACCACAATGGCAGTAGAAATAAACCATATCCAAAAAGTTACCATGCTGCTGCCAATGAGTTTCTAGAAGTTTTTTGTTATGAGCAATAAGGAGATTTAATAAACCAATATCTTGAAGTTGAGTTTGGTGTTTCTTTGATGTATCAAACTCCTGCCTGATATTGAAACTTAAGTTTAATGGCTGATTGTTTTGAATTTTACGCAACACTTCCGGAAGGGTGCGATATTCAGTTACACTAGATGGTAATTGCTCAATGGAGTAGCGAAAACCCCAAAAAGCGTGAGGACAAACAACATCATCGTTATGTTTTAAAGGACAATTGGTACAATCCAAATCGCGATTGACAAATTCATTGCATACATGAGTGGATTGACTATAATCAACTTTTCGTTCGTACAGTACTGCCCACGGAATTGTCGTTTTCGCTAAATTTGAGTTAATTTGGATAATTGACCCAGGTTGGAGAGCAGGTTGCAAAATTTCTCTTTGGTTGTTCTGCTGTAGCAATTCTTTATAAAGCCGATATCCAGCGATCGCTAACTTAGGCAACCAAGCATTGAGTAGTTCCAAGCTACCGTCAATTTTACCCTCATATCCTTCATCTAAAGTGGAGTAGAGATGTTTGCGAATTGCTGAATTTAAATTTCCTAACGCTGCTAAAGTTAAACTATTGTCATAAAACTTTAACTCCTTCCCTACTCCAGTCCGGTCAAGAAAACGGAGGTCGATACAGTTATCTTTCTCGCCAATATCTACACTTACCGTCAAGACCCGTTCTGGCAACTGTGCAAGTTGTTCTGGAGTTAGCAAGTTAGTAGTCGTAAAGATCATTTTAGCAGTTTGAGCGAATTCTGAGGAAATTTCATAGTCCTCCCAAGGTACAATTCTAACCGTCAGCTTTTTAGATTGAAGTAGATAACCGCGATAAAATAAGTCTAGGTAAATATCGCCCCAAGTATCCGTTTCTTCGCTTTTCGCCTCAATAATAAACCCGACTTGTTCTGAAGCACCAGTACGGGGTAAATTCAGCGATTTAATCGCAGGTTCGACCTTAAATTCTTTGGATGCAACAGCTACTTCTAAGGTTAAGGTTTCTCGGTCATTAAAAACCTGTTTTAAAGCTTCGTCAGGAAATTCAGCTTGTTCTTGAGTCTCGATTCCTCTTCGTTCTGGATTGATTTCGATGCATAATTGGTAACGCTGTCCATTAACAAGAGGTTCGTTAGAGGGTAAGACTATTTTGCTGTGAGGCTTGCGAAAGAAACAATTGAAGAAACGGTGTTTTTGCGTGTATTCGTGTATCTGCTGCAATTGTTCTCTGGCATTTTGGTCTGGCTTACCTGTACCCAAAATAATACCAGAACTTTCGATTATCTCGTATTCGTCACGGTATATGTAACCTGATTCATCCTGACCTATATTGGGTGCTTTAGATTCTGGGAATAGTTCTTCTAGCTCCTCTGGACTAGGAAGCGAATCGAGTGGTATTCGACCGTCTAAAGCATCCAGTTTGGCTTTGTAAGATAGATAGAAGCGATGTAAGCTGACATTACTTTCGATTATTTCGATTAATTCTGGCGCAATATCTAACCAGTATTGGGGATAATCACGCAGTTGATCCCCTATTTCTACTAAACGTTCTCGTTCATCTCGACTCAAGGAAATTTCTGGTTCGCTGAGAGCTAGTAGTAATGCTAGTAAGATATTAGTGGAGGAAGAGTTGTTCATTGGGAATAGGAATAAAATATTCAGAAAATGAATTGTTCCAAACGCAAAGTACCCAGAGTACGCAGAGGAAGATAAGAACGATAGGATTTTGGGTTGTCTCAGTGTTCTCAGTGGTTATTATCGCTTTATTACAAATAACTTAATTTATGACTTGTTTCAAAATTTGAAGAAAGTTACCCCAACCATGTTTAGCAAAGTCGATATTTTGGTAAAAGGGAGAGTAAGTACTATTCGGTAAGTAAATGGCAAGTCCTTTGACGTAAGAAGCTTTTATTCCCCAGGCTGTATTAGCTAGAATTGGCTTAGGTTCAGTATCTTGTGTCATTAATTGCATCACTTCTTTTAAAAATGCTGTTAATTCATTGTTGTCGCCTGCGTATTGTTCTAGTAGTATTCGTAAAAAATCATATAAATCTACAGAGTCTTTGTATTTTTGCTGTGGGTTAAAGTAGGTTGCTTTCCGTTTGGCTATGCGTAATGCTCTTTCTAAATCAAAATCTTGTTCTACAGTTTCACAAATAAGTTTGGCTAATTGTCCTATCGCTTCGGCTAACTGCTCTACTACTATTAAATTAGTTGCTGATTGTGTGACTAAGCGCGGCATGGCACCCCGTAACTCGTTGTAATATCGTTCGTATGCTTTGCCGTACTCTTGTACAATCAACTTTGCTAGACCTTCAGGAGTTATTTCTGGATTTGCTGTTAAGTTTTGCAATATCTCTTGATAAGGCCAGCCGGAAGTTGGTTGTATTTCTTGAGACGCAACCATATAATCTGCGTTGGCTCGCAGTTGATAAGCTACTTCGATCATGCTCATTAAACAAGCATCCATACCAATTAAATTTACTTTTTTACTTGTAATTTTTTCTGCGTCTTGAAAAGCTTGTTTAAGGTTAGCATTATCGAGAAAATCTAGGGATGAGTCATCAAATGCAATTCCTCGGGATGTTCCATCATCTAGCGTCAAAACTTCGACAATAGAAGAGACAAAAATGGCTGTGTTAAATCGACTTTTGTTTCTGAAGGTACGTACTTCATCATTATCTGCCTTCAATTCAATTGCACTGTTTCGCACATACGCGTAGATATCATCTTCTTTCCACCCATTTCCATGCCCCCAAATGATAACTGTGTAGTATTGTGCTGGATATTTATTAATTCCCCAAACAATAAAATCTGTTAAAGATTTTGGATCTCCGGTATTCTGCGATGGGATATTCTCTATTTGATATTTTTCTCCATGTGGACGAATTTCAATACGATAAGTATTTTCGTTCTTAGATAATGTATCGAATTGGATTAAAACAGCTACCTGTTCGGTAGAACCAACCGCTTCCATTTGTTCAATATTTTTGTATCCTTCTGGTTCTAAGAAAGAATTACCCCACAATGTTTTTTGACCTTGGAGTTGCTCGAAAACCTTACCATTGTCACCGGCCATATAAATCATCACAGTCCAACGACGATTATTAGGAGTCATATTTCAAATTTCTACGTATCTTGGTATTGTGAAGCATTAGCTATGGATTCTTTAACTGCTTGGTCTAATTGCTCAATTGAACACCCATAAAGCTTGCATAATGCTGCTGTTTGATCAATTCTCAGTTTTGGTATAGTACGCCCTTTCTCCCAATTGCGTACAGAAGATTCTCCAACACCAACTTTACTAGCTACATCGACGGTTCTAAGATTTAACCGCTCTCTTAACTGCTTCATGTCCATTACAGTAACTTTACCATTTGCATTACCGCAACGGGTTGACGTTTTTAGTTAACACAAGTAGAATTAGTAACAGAAAGCCGCTGCACTCGACTTCCAGGAAGAATCGCAACGGCTAACGTCAACCCCTTGCGAGGTCAATATAATCATGACACAACTGCAAGGAGCGGTCGTAGTTTTACCCGACAACCAAGCGATCGCCCAATTAGAATTAGAGCAATATATCGAAGAACAAGCCGATGCCATTGCTCCTTTTGCAATAACTTACAGCTTCGATTACAACCAATTTAAAAGACCTGAACTACAAAGCAAAGCCCGAACAACTTTGGGTAACTTCTTAGGATTTGTTCGCCAAACCTTTGATGGTTTATTAGAAAGTGGTCGAGCTTTGCAGCATGTCTATGACGACTGCATCGCTATAGCCACTGATGGAAAAAAGATTTTTGCAGCATGGCTCGATAGCCCTGACTTTGGGGCATCACGCTACATCGCTAAAGCCTCAATGGAAATATACGCTTGGTTTAAGAAGCTTCCGAAAAGGGTACAACGCCTTGTGCGCGAGAAAGTACAGAATTGGAGCGTTGCATCTCTACGCCAGTTAACTCAAATCTCCACTGACTTAGTGAAGGAGCTGGTAGGTACTGGGAAAAAGACAGCAGCACAAATTAAAGCAGCAGCAACCTCAGAACTGCCTACTCCTAAAGCAAATACTCTTTATAACTCTAAGTCAGTTCTGGTTATTAGGAAATCAGATTCTATCGCATTATCTAAGGCACAGTTTGCACCGGGAGTGCGGGTTATCGTGGTCGAGGACAATATGGGTTGTACTGGATGTAGGGGCATCATTATTTCTAAATGGGATAAAACTGACTCAGATTTGTGGTGGGTATTATTAGACCATACAGTTTCTATGGGACTAGAAACTAAGCGCCTGTTTGAACCAGAACAGTTACAAGTAGAAGTGTCCACTGCCGAAATTACTCCCAAACAGACAAGGCTTTACACAACTGAAAAACTCTACACTGCGGCTCAACTAGAGCAGAAAATAGCAGAAGCCTTAGCACAACAAAATAAAGAAAAAGCCGAAGAAGAACTGGGGCGGTTTGTTGAAATTCGAGATGCAGCACTAAAAGCAGCAACGGTGGAACTCCAAGCAGCAAGAGCATATGCCCAAAAAATGGCCCAAGCCAAGGAAGAAGTAGCTAAAAAGCTAATTGAAACAGAACGCGAACTAGGGAAAGTGCGGTCACTCCAAACAGAAAAGGCACAATTGAAACAACGAGTAGCCCAATTAGAAAAAGCTCTCGAAGATGCTAACAAAACAGATGGAGCAATACACTCAATAGCCAAGCTGCTAAAGTAGTGAACTCGGAGTTGGAGAAAACTATTGCACCTTTAATGTCGGAAGTTGAGCATTTAAATAATGTACTCTTATTACGAGAAGAAGAACTAGCCGAACTTCAAGTTGTTAATACCAAACAACAGGAAGAAATAACGCAATTACGCCAGTTATTACCTTTACCTAACATCGAAACCCAAGAATCAACCATTATTGCTGAATTTGGGCATATAGGAGAGCAGTTTGGTTGGGCTGGTTGGAGTCGTCAAGGTTATCGAGCAGTCAATGGAATTTTACATACAGGGATAAATGCTATTGCGGCTTTTGTCTTTGATTTGACTAATTCCCAACGTCATTAATAACAACAAATCACATTTTAGAGTTACGCCTAACAAATTACAGCTAGCTTCACATAATTGCTATGCAGAGAATACACAAAATGTATCTCTGTCCCTTGAGTTGCTGTAATTGCATTTAGGTGAGGGATCATTTATGAAAAACGATGAAATGCTCAAGAGTTTACCCAAAGAAAGGTTAGAACCCAGACAATTTCTACGCCACTGTTTCGGTATTGCCGAACTCAGCCCCCCAGAACTTCTCGAAGAAGAAACAGATTCGCAATACCGCAAAAAATGTATCACTGTACTATGTGCAGTCTTAGGGGTACAAAGACCAACTGTTCGCAAGTGGGGAAGCGATCTCAACTTTGACGGAATACCTAACTACTGCAAAGTTTCACTTGCCTACATTCACGCGGCCGAAATCATACCAAACCAGCTAAAGAGCATCTTGAGAGGAGAATACAGTGCACCGGAAGTGGACGCTCAAACCTTTCTAGAAAAAATACTCCTTGAAGGATTAACTGAAAAACAAATACTGCAAACTGTTTCTCACGCCAATTTTCGCGCAACTTGTGTCAAAACCCTCACGCAAGTATTACATATTGGCACCAAATCAGTCCAAGATTGGGGTCAAGATATGTCGTTTCACAAAATGCCCAAAATTCACAAGCACACCTTGGGCTATGCCTTGGCTGCTATCTCCAAACCATCAAAAGCTTGGGACAAACAAGCAGCCTGAATTATTCGCAGTGACTGAAATAGGTAAGTCAACGACCTAACCGTTGAGTGCAAACCCCTATAAGGCAAGGGCTTGCAGTTAACTCTAGTTGACCAGTTCAAGTCCATTAAAGGACTACGTTTACGACAAGCGTTTAAGAACTCACCTTGGGGTGCGTGCCAGTGTGATTTGAACTAAAAATTGAGATTTTAACTCATGATATGCTTCAGAAATGAGTATCCAGTTTATAGTTCACTTTTAATATTCGAGTTTTTTTACTAATA
>NZ_JACJQJ010000129.1 GCF_014696615.1 Nostoc linckia FACHB-104
TGGATTTTGAGTAGATATTGATTGAGGGGAATTAGGTATGTCTGGTTCGTTTAATTCACCTATTGTTGCTAATTGTGTTAATGGAACTTCTGGATTTCGAGTAGATATTGTTGGTGAAAAGACAGATGCTGCTGTTTCAGTTGTCTCGCCTGTTGTTTCTAATTGTGTTGGCGTAACTTCTGGATTTTGAGTAGATATTGATTGAGGGGAATTAGGTATGGCTGGTTCGTTTAATTCACCTATTGTTGCTAATTGTGTTAATGGAACTTCTGGATTTTGAGAAGATATTGATTGAGGGGAATTAGGTATGGCTGATTCGTTTACTTTACCTGTTGTTTCTAATTGTGTTGGCGTAACTTCTGGATTTTGAGTAGATATTGATTGAGGGAAATTAGGTATGGCTGGTTCGTTTAATTCACCTATTGTTGCTAATTGTGTTAATGGAACTTCTGGATTTCGAGTAGATATTGTTGGCGAGGAAACAGATGCTGTTGTTTCAATTGTCTCGCCTGTTGTTTCTAATTGTGTTGGCGTAACTTCTGGATTTTGAGTAGATATTGATTGAGGGGAATTAGGTATGGCTGATTCGTTTACTTTACCTGTTGCTACTAATTGTGTTGGCGTAAATTCTGGATTTTGAGCAGATATTGTTGGTGAAAAAACAGATGCTGCTGTTTCAGTTGTCTCGCCTGTTGCTACTAATTGTGTTGGCGTAACTTCTGGATTTTGAGAAGATATTGATTGAGGGGAATTAGGTATGGCTGGTTCGTTTAATTCACCTGTTGTTGCTAATTGTGTTAATGGAACTTCTTGATTTCGAGTAGATATTGTTGGTGAGGAAACAGTTGCTGCTGTTTCAGTTTTCTCGCCTGTTCCTGCTAGCTGTCTAGGCGCAATTTCTACAGTTTGAGCAGATGTTCTTTGTGAAGAAACAGGTGTAACTACTTTAACTAATGGTGAGGTAGTTTTTGGTATATCAGATGAGCTTACTGATTTTTTAGATTTAGGTTTAGATGTGGATTTAATGCTTTTTTGATGTTTAGCTTGATTTTTATTGCTTTTTGGAGGTAAAGATGGTTCTAGACTATTTAGTTCTTCTAAAATTTGGCTATTTATTTTATCTACTATAAAGCTAGGTATTGTATGTGAAATAATAGTTTTTACTGTTTCTTCTTGGGATGTATGATTAGTATAATTCTCTGTAGCTAAATCAAAATATTCCAAGTTATCGGTAGAAACAAAACTAGGTTGTTCATTTATATAAAATTTAAGAAAGTTTTTCTGTTTTCTAGGTATGAATAGGTTTGAATTTTTGATTAATGGTAATTGGTTTGCTAAAAGCTGAATTGAATTATATTTTCCGTATAAAAAATCAGATTCTTGTTTTAAAGTTAATCTGCTAGGTTCGCCTAAAGATGCTGCTAATCCTAAATGCTCAACTTTATTTCCTAAAGGCTTAATAATTTCCATATTTAAAAATATTGTAATCTCATCAACAATTATTGCGAAGAGAAAAATCCGGACTTCTGCATTCGTGTTGTTGAATTGCGACCACCACCTTGTTTTCCTACTTGCAATCCTTCATAGGCTAAAGTTAATTCCTCAATTCCAACTGCATTTCCATCTGCTTGCAACCCCGGTGCTTTCCATGCGATAGGGATAGCACCTATCAATGTCCAACTCATCATCGTTTCACCAGCTTGGTTGAACACCAAAATATTAACGTTACGTCGAGATGTTGGTTTTTGTTCATCAAATGTTTCATTGATCCAGTTCCAAAAACCGGGATCGTCGGTAAGACCTCGCTTGAGAGTGACATCAGAAAATTCTACATATCCTAAGAAAACTCTTTGCTGATCATTCACACCTCCTTCGTGAATAATCTTTTTTTGAATATTTGCGCCTAATCCTGAACATTCTGTAAAAGATGCTGCGATCGCACTATCTACCTCTACATAAAAACGGTTAGTAGTGACATAATTTAATTCATGGGCGATGTTACCATTAGTACTACTAGCCATCACAGGTACCTATCACAACCATAATTACTCACTCTTTCTCGTTGTGATCGTATATCTTCTTGTAAAAGTTCATACACTCGCACAGCCAGCTTGTTCAATAAAAACGAGTCTTTGAGGTACATATCTGCAATCTCTGCGACTTTATTCGCATCAGATATCGCAGAGATACTTGTATATCCTGTTGTACCACCAACATCTCCTAAGGGTGTGAACAACGCTTCTTTTTGTTCTAAGTTCATAAACGAGTACTATTTACTCATGGGTATATGCTATAGAATCTAGGCTAAAGGCACTCTTTAATAATCAAAATTAGCCAAAAGTCTAACTTTTGCTGTAATACCTTTGCCAATTTACAAGGGTAAGTTCATGTATTAACGTCCTTGTCTCTAGGGTTTGGCAAAAACAATAAGCCCTAAAAATTCCTTCTTGATTTATCCAAGAAGAACAGTATACCTCTTGCAAAAGTCCTAATTTTTTCATTCTCTACTCTAAGCGAATCCTCTCCACCTCTATGCAGCTAATCTTTGAGAACCACTTTGTCAAAGGCGTGAGATTTTTAGAATAATACTTAACAACACCAAAATATTTATGCAATAAGTCTAATGTTTTTGTCTTTGGGATCTGCAGAAATTAAATTATCCAATTTTGACAGCGAAGACGATAATCGGATTTTTCCTCCTCTGCTTACACAGCCTATACCTTTTGGGAACCAAGTTATGCATAGCGTCCCGCAGGGATGGGATAATTAATTGCTTGAAAGTTTCTTTGGTTTCACATAATCACTACTGTAAAAACGACAAGGTTGTCTTGTCCCATTTGCAAAATATCACCGTTCAAAAAGCGATATGAGACTCCATGATTCAAAACATTTCCGTTCAAATATATACCATTTGTACTCGTATCAACAATCATATAGGCGTTTTGTGACCAATCCCAAAAAATGCGAGCATGTCGTCGAGAAATGATTCCTTCATGAGGAATACCAGTTAAATCGATGTCTGGTGGATCTGGCATACTTTGAGTGCGACGACCAATAGAGCCACTTTCTCCAGATAAAGTAAACTCACGACCTGTAGAATGAATTAGTTTGAGAACTGGTAATCTGCGTGGTGGGGTTTGCGGTTGCGGTGTTTGTGGTATGTAAGGACGTTGCTGATATTGAGTTGAATAATCAGGGAGATTTTGGTTAGTTTTTTGTTGTGTTACTACTGGTGGTTGGTTAATTGATTCTGGAGTAGATGGATTGCTTGGTTCCGAAGGAATTACATTACCCAAAGGAGTCGAACACCAAGGACACACCTTGGCATTATTGGGTAAGGTACGATTAAAATACTCACAATTTGGATTAGGGCAGCGATTAGCAGGCATTATTATTTTTTGTAGCAATAGGTATAGGTTGTAAGGGAACAAGACCCACCTTATTAAGGAGACACTGACCCTTACGAGTCCTTAATATATTTGCAAAAACAGAACCAGCTGGTTCAAAGCTGTTGTCTTTAGGATAAACAATATATATAGGATAGCCTAAAGGATAATTAGCATTTTTATCTGAATGAAAAGTTTCAACATCAAAATAATTAGCTTTATCGCACAAATCATCTGAAGGCTTTATAGGACGTTGTTTCAACTGACGAAATAGAGGTTGAATTTGCTTATTCTCTCTATCAACTATCGCCAAAGGATAGCCCGAGCATTGATTCCATGTTTTACTGAGAATCCCAAAACTGATAATCCCTGTCTCTTGCCCTTTCTGAATTGCTTCTCGCATTCTCTTTTGTGTATTACCTGTATTCTCAGTTTGGAATTTTGCTATGTTTTCTTCAAATAAATTAATATCTTGTTCATTCTCTTTAAGAACTAGCTGTTTAAATTTCTCTCTTGCTTCTATTTCTTGAGGAACATAAGCTTGTATAGGTAGATTTGAAATCTTTTTTGGAGCTATTTCATGCCAATTTTTTACTTTACCTGTATAAATTTCGTGGAGTTGTTGGATACTAATTTTTCCCTCCAATGCTTGAAGGAGACTGTTTTTATTTTTATTGAATGCAACAAAAACTAACAAGCCATCATATGCAATATTCTTTTGATTCATATCAATGTTATTTGTGTTATTTTTTAAGCTAGTAATTACAAAAGCTTTGTGTCCACTTCGTACCTCTTCTATAAGGTTGCTATTAGAATTATCATCAAATTTAAATGTAGCTTGCACATCGGGCCTAGGTTTAGTCAATAATTCTTCCAATTTACTCTCTGTCTCCGGTGCTTGTTTCAAAATAAAACTCCAAGTACCATTCTTTTCGCCACTATACTTAAAAGTACCTGGTGGTACATTATTGACTTCAGAGAAATCTTTATCTAGGCTATTCCAACGGAAATATTTACTTATTTCTAATCTGTTATCTTGCTGCCAAAAGTAATACAAAATTCCGCCGATTAGTAATATTAAAGCTAATAGCCCTAACAAAAATCTATTTTTATAAAAATGCAGTTGTAGCGGTTCTGGGTTCAGGGATTTTTGCGTCTCATTAACTTGTTTGTGTTGAGGAAGTTGGAGCAGTTCTTGACGAGCAATGGTAGCATCCTCGAAAGGATTATCAAAACCTATTAAGCGATAGATGAATTGCTTTAAATAATCATCAGTATTAGGTAGTAGGCTATGTTCTTCAGGTCGTATCGTTTCACCAGTATTAGAGTTAGTTGTTCGACCCAACCATAAATAAAATGCTACTAATCCCAGAGATTCTAAATCACCTTTGTAGGTTTTAGCTGAAGCTTGAACAATATCGGGTGGTATAAATAAGTTTTCCCAATTTGCTAAATCACAAAAGTAGATATAAAATTGTTCATTATTTTCTAATTTAATTAATAAACTATCTAGGCTAATATTGCCATGTTCTAAACCCTTCTGTACTTGGTTGGAGGGCAAACGTAGTTTTTGTGTTTGTAGAAATATGAGAGTTTGTAAAGCTTGATTTAAAAATTCACGTACTTGCGGTGCTGTCATCGCTCCTTTAGCTATTAAATATTGGCTTAATGTTTGCGATGGTTCTGTATCTTTAGTAATTAGATAACAACGTTCACCCTTCTCATCAGCGATCGCTTCCCAAGTTTGAATCACGCGAAAGTTCTGCAGTCTACCATCTGCTAAATTTACTCCTCCAACTCGTTTAAATGTCTCTTTGCGTTTTAAAGCCTCATCTTCATTAAAACAACGTACTGGTAGTAAATACTCTTTGATAATTACAGGTTGCTGATCTTTTTGTTGTACACCTGCATACAAACGGCCCAAACCCCTCACACCTAAAAATTTGGTCACCACATAGCTACCTCTATTACCTTTGATTTCCACCTCAATAGGCAAAGTAGCAGGAAAACCACATTCTAAACAAAACTTAGCACCCTTGATTTGTTGCGCTGTTTCTAGGGGGCGATCGCAACTCAAGGGTAAATTGTAAGAGCAGGAATATTCTTTGTAAAAATATTTTATAGAAGGCATACTATATAATAAATAGCATTGGTTATTATAAATTTAAATTTTTCTGGAATCATTGCTGAGCTTTAACTAAGCCTAATTTAATAGCACTGACAATTGCTTGAGTACGACTAGTTACTTTCAATTTTTCAAAAATACTAGTAAGATGTGCTTTTACAGTAGCAAGAGTCACGTATAATTTTTCGGCAATTTCTTGATTAGAAGCTCCTTGTGTTAACAAATATAAAACATCTTGTTCTCTTAGAGTTAAATGCAATTGGCGAAAATTTGTGTTGACAGAATTTGAATTTGCCTGAAACCGACGAAAAAATGCATTACTAGCTTCTGATGGCAAATAAATTTCTGACCGCATTACTGTATTTATAGCCTCATATAGTTGAGTAGCTATGCGGGTTTTAAAAATATAACCAGCTGCACCTTGCTGCATTGCTTGAAAAATCCAATCATCTTCTTGATGGGCAGACACAACTAAGACTTTGCCAGCATAATTAATTTCTCTAAGGCGAGCCAAAGCTGTGATGCCATCGCTAAATTCTAACTCCATATCAAGTAAGATTAGGCTTGGAGACTTTTGATTGGCAAATTTTAAAGCTTCTTCCACGCAGTTAGCTTCACCAATAACTTCTACAGCGAGGGAAGAACTTGTATTATAAAAACTCAGGATATTACGCAAACCCTGACGAAAGCGCTCTTCATCATCGACCAGTAAAACAGAAATAAATTGATCATTCATGGATAATTCCTTTAAAAAGGTGAATTTACCATTATTGATGGCAATGTAAAACTTCTTATTATTATTTTCTCGGCAAGATTATGGAGAACCTGGCTCCCCCTTCTGGAATATTTTGTGCCCACAAGCTTCCATGATGATCTAACACAATCTTTTTCGCTATCGTTAAACCGAGTCCTGTCCCTCCTGGACGGCGTGAGTAAAAAGGGTTAAAAATCTCTTGTATCTCTTCAGGTAATATTCCTAATCCTTGGTCAGTGATTTGAATTAAAACTTCTTCTTTAAAAATCTGCCAACTAAAAGTAATGGTTCCCAAATCTGGGCTGAAGTGAATTGCATTACTAATTAAGTTATCAAAAACTTGTTTTATTTGAAATTTGTCGAGACATATTGTGATACTTGTATCAGGAATATGAAATTTTAATTTTTTCTGCTGGCTTATTGGTAGAAAAAAATTAATACTTTCTAATATTAATTGTCTAACATCTTGAACAGCTATATTTAATTTAGACCCTTGGCTACATGATAGTATTGCATTAATATTATCATCTAATTCTTGAATACTTTCACAAATAGCTAACGCTTGCTGCTGCCAAGAAATATCTTCCAATCCTAAATATAAACTATGCGCGTAAAGGCTGATTAATGCTAAGGAATTACGCTGTTGATGGACGAATTTATGAAGTATATGTTCTAATAATTGAATTTCTGATTTGTGTTCTAAGGATTCTGAATATATTTCTAAATATTTATTAAGTATAATTGCTGATTTTTTGAGAGATTCTTGTAAATTGGCTGCTATAGGTTGATTATTAATAAGTTGAATATATTCTGGTTTCTGATTTTTATAGCCTATAGGACAAACATAAGAAAAATATTTAGGAAATTCTGCTAGCTTAAATTCCTCAACGTCAAAAACACGGGGAAAAGATTTTAACCATTGTTCTGAATTCAGATAAGCTAAATTTCTTCGAGAGAAAGGAAGCTGATTTTCTGCGTACTTAACTACCTCCTGATGTTTTTTTGAGGTGCAATGATGATAGACAATACGAACACAGCAGCTATGATAGTGAGAAGTTAATTGTTGTGCGTATAGTTCGCAATAACTCTCAATACTAGATGCACGTTGAGACGTAGAGCCAGTTTCCTGTTCTTGGATAGGGAATCTTGCAACCATTACTTAACTCGCTTTTGTGGCTGATAAATTTTTGCTTAGTGCCACGCTCTAGGGTTTCTGATGATTCATTAAACAATATATAGGCTGGGCGCTACCCAGCCTATATATTGTTTAATGAGAACAAAGGTACTATTTATTAGCAATTACAAAGTATTTAGTTACGCTTAAGCACATTACCATAATGTACATTATGCTACAAGTAATAATTAGCCGGAAAAAATCATAAAAAATTAGGTTATACCTAAATGCAAAAAGAGAAGCAAAATTTTTCCTAATGGAGGAGTGTGATTTATGTCAATACCTAAAATTATCTTTGAAATATATTTTAACAATAATTAGCGTCTCAAGTACTATCCACAAAAAATCTAAATTTTTTGTGGATAGTACTTAGCCTTTTTTCTTGAAGACCAAATTTTCAGCTTACGAATGATCCCAATTAACTCCCACCCGATAGCACTTCTATACAATAAGTGAGCTAATTGACTCCGATAATCTTCTTGCTTTCACTTTACTTTCTGCCTTTGGGAAAAAAGCAATAGGATATTTTTTTGTTTGTAAGCTTTACAGTCTTATCTTCTGAAAAAATATCGACAAAAGTCTAATTAACCTCAGAGGTTTAGTCAAGATAATCTAGATGCGTCTGGGTTAAGCAACAGTTGAACATAATCTATGCTCATTTTCGTTCTTCAAACCCTAGCAGAAATTTTAGCTGGAGGAACCTCACTCACCAGTACGGAGCAAATTGACTTTAGTCATCCTAGTAATCGCAAGGAAGAAGGAGCAGGGCCAACTCTCAACTTGTACATTTACGACATTCGTGAGAGTAAGCAAATGCAGCATTCTGGCAGGCAAGTAGAGCGCAAGGTTACACGAGCTTTACAACCAGGAGGTGTAAATTGGTCTCCTAGTTGGTTTGAGATCTCAATGTTGCTAACAGTCTGGGACAGGACAGCCTTAGGTGAACATCATCTGATGAGTGAAGCAATAAGTGTTTTATTACGTCATCGCTTACTGCGGGAAGAATTCTTAGTTTCAGAATTGCGCGGTTATGGCAATTTGAATATGACAGTTTCACTAGAACCACAGTTAGAAGCTGGTTCTTTGTGGAGCGCTTTAACTATACCGCTACGTCCGGCTTTATACCTCATGGTGACAGTACCTTTTGAACCGGAAAGGAATGTAGTACCTCTGGTTTGGGAACGGATTTTACAAATCCAAAATCAGTTTGGACATGGAAGTGTTGAAACTATTACCAAGAAGGTAGTAATTGCAGGAGTCGTCAAGAGTGCTGTTACTAACCAGCCAATTGTAGAGGCGGAAATTCAAGTAATCGGAACGCAAAAATCGACTAATAGCAGTAATGAAGGGTTATTTTATTTTGAAAACCTGAGGATGGGCAATTATATTTTATCGCTCAATTGTCATGGATATTTACCCCTGCAAGTAAATGTATTAGTCGATAGTCCAAATTGTAATTTCAAAGAAATCTTACTAACTCCTGCATAGATTTTAGATTAACATCCTTGGAGATAATCAAATGGCTAGACTTGACTATTTTGCCCCTGGTGTCTATATCGAAGAAATAGACCGAGGTAGTCGTCCCATAGAAGGCGTGAGTACAGCGATTGCTGGATTTGTTGGTTTTACCGAAGATGTGCGTGGTGGAGCTGAGTTATTCAAGCCAATGCTTGTTACTAATTGGACGCAATATTTAAATTATTTTGCTCTTCCAAATTCTGATGGTTTTACTGATTTCAACGCCTATTTGCCTTTTGCTGTCTATGGCTACTTTATGAATGGTGGTGGTCGGTGTTGGATTAGTAGTATTGGAACACAATTACCTGGTGCGCCCAAACCTCCCAATCCACAACCCCCTTCACTTCGCATTACTGGTAGAGGTAACCGTCCTTCTCTGCGTTTTAGTATTCGTCCTCAAGAAATTGCTGGTGGTGCGATTACAATCTTAGTGAACGATAGCGGGCCTCGTGCTTTACCGGAGGGTACAGAAGGGCCACCACCTCCAAATACAGGGGAATATTTTAAAATTCAAATTCGTCGAGGAGATGAAACACTCGAAGAATACGATAACTTGACAATGAATTCCGAAGCGAATCAGGCGATCGCAACTTATGTAATCGCCGCATTGTCAAATTCTATGTTTGTCACTGTAGAAGATATTTCCCGCACAGGGCAAACTTTAGCACGTCGTCCAGCAAATGGACAATACGAAATTGCAATTCCTATAATTCCAACACCACCAGATAGATTCTCTGCGGATTTAGAGGGTGTGCGCGATGAGCGTACAGGGGTACGCGGGCTGTTTGAAATTGATGAAATTACAATGGTGGCTTGTCCTGACCTCATGCTTGCATATCAATCTGGCTTGATGAACTTGGATCAAATTCACGGCATCATGGAATTGATGATCAGCATGTGCGAAGGTTCCAATAGTGGGGATATTCCCAACCCACCTAACCGGATGGTGGTTCTCGATTCGCCTCCCGACTGTCCGAGACCGCAACAAGTAGTAGATTGGTTGAACAGGTTTAATCGCCGTTCTATGTTTGCTGCACTTTATTACCCTTGGATTAAAGTTGCCAATCCGCGCGATCGCGGTAATCCCATTAGCGTTCCTCCTTGTGGTCATATAATGGGTGTTTGGGGACGCACTGATGAAACTCGTGGAGTTTATAAAGCACCTGCCAATGAAGTACCAAGAGGTGTAATTGGTTTAGATTATGAAGTGAATTTCCGCGAACAAGAACTTTTAAATCCTATTGGTATTAATTGTATACGCAGATTTCCTAATCGTGGGATTCGTATCTGGGGTGCCCGTACTCTTGTTGAACCAGAGAAAACAGAATGGCGTTATATTAGTGTTCGCCGATTGATTAGCTACATAGAAAAATCTTTAGAATTAGGTACTCAATGGGTAGTATTTGAACCAAATGACGAGGATTTATGGGCGCGTGTCAGACGAACTGTCAGTAATTTCTTAGAAAGAATTTGGCGTGAGGGTGCATTATTTGGGGCCACGCCTGAGCAAGCATTTTATGTGAAGTGTGATGCAGAATTGAACCCCCCTGAAACAATGATTTTGGGTCGCCTCTATATTGAAGTTGGTATTTGCCCAGTACGACCAGCAGAGTTTGTTGTTTTCCGTATTAGCCAATGGAATGGTATTGAAGGTGAGTAATCTTGAAAGGTAGAGGCTAGGAACTAAAGAAGAACGATTTATGGTTTTTCCCATGAGGGGCTGATTTGATCGCGTTAATAATAAGTCTTGTGTCAGACATGATATTAACTACTGTGATACGTCCATATCTGCATTGTTGATTTAATTTAGTAGGAGGTTAATCATGAGTGAATTTTTAACTGCTTCTAGATTTTATTTTGAAGCACAAGGTCTGGAGCAAAAAATCATTAAAGAAGTTAGTGGTTTAGGTGTTGAATCAACTCCAGCGCAAGAAGTTCATGGTTCATCAAAAGGAGGCATTGCTACTCGTCAAGCCACCCCAACAGTTTCTAAGTTCACTAACATTACCCTCAAGCTAGTTGCTACTACAGACAAAGACCTCTACAAGTGGTATGAGGACTGTAACAAGAATATGGGGGGCAGAAGTGATTGGAATAGCAAGCGTAAGCTCGGTTCTGTATCTGCTTACGATCAGGCTGGTAATATGCAAGCACGTTGGGAGATCGAAAACTGCTATCCCTGTAAATATACAGGACCTACCTTAACTGCTTCTTCAGGTGATATGGCTACTGAGACTATAGAGTTAGTTCACGAAGGTATCAAACGAGTTCAATAAATTTGAAGTTGCTAACTTGAATCTTCTGTTATTTCATGGAGGTATCTAACAGATGCCTCCTTAATTACCCAATAGAATGATAGACAGTGCCTGAATTTGAAATTCTCACCTCTCATCGGTTTTACTTAGAGCTGAAGTTAGATAACTCCAGTGAACCAGTAGATGGAATTTTCTTAGAATGCCAAGGATTTAAACAGACACAGGACGTAATTGAAATATGCGAAGTCACTTCTAATAAGTGGGGTAAAGCTAAACAAGGTCTGGTGGTGAGAACCAAAATACCTGGCAATGTCAAAACAGGTAATCTTACCTTACGTAGAGGTATAACTTTATCTATGACATTTTGGGATTGGTTCCAAGCTGTTCAAGATGGTAAATGGGCAAATCAACGGAAAAATGCTTCTCTGACAATCTATAACCAAGCTGCAGAAGCACAAGCAAGATTTGACTTGGCTGGTGCTTGGCCTACAAGTTACAAAATTGCTGATGTTAACGCCCGCAGCACCGAGATAGAAATAGAAGAAGTAGAAGTTGCTTTTGAAGAGTTTAAAAGGGTCAAATAAACTAGACAAAAAGTAGACATCTTCAGAAATAGGTAGAGACTTTTGAGCAAAACCTTTCTAGCTAGAGTTTTAGATAACGCATATTACTTAGTAAATTGGAGCATAGATAACAGGCTATGTTTGCAACAGAGTTTGAATTTACACTGCCTAAAGGGTATTTGGATATGGAAGGTAATCTCCATCGTCAGGGTGTAATGCGCCTATCTACTGCGATTGATGAGATTTCACCGTTGCGCGATCCTCGTGTGAAAGCGAATCCAGCTTATGCCACGATTATTATCTTGGCGCGTGTAATTAAATGCTTAGGAGCTTTATCTGAAGTAACTCCTGCGATCGTGGAAAATCTCTTTAGTCAAGATTTAGAGTATCTGCAAAATTTTTACCGTCGAATTAATGGTTTGGATGGCGCTGTAAATGTTCCAGAACAAGCAGTAAATTTATGAGAATTACTTATTCCTAACTAAAGTAACCAGATTATTTATGACCCGGAAGGAAACACTTTGCACCGAATTTTCTTTTATTCTTCCCCAAGGATTAGTCGATGTTCAAAAGCGATCGCATCGCAATGGTGTGATGCGTTTAGCTACTGCCAAAGATGAAATTTTGGTGCAACAAGAACGCAAAGTGCGCGAAAATCCTGCTTACGCTACTTTAGTTATGCTATCACGTGTTATATCTCGGTTGGGTAGCCTAAACTCTGTTAGCCCCGAACAGCTTGAAGGATTAGTATTGCTTGATATTGCCTATCTTCGAGAATTCTACAATCGGATTAATCAACAAGGCAATTCATGTATCCCGGCCCAGTGCCCTCATTGCGAAACAGAATTTCAAGTCAGTCAATCACGGGAAAAACCCACAACCAAGCATGAAAGTATGATATTTTCCCAGATGGTACTCCAAATTGAGGTTGTGGTTCACTAGTGCAACAT
>NZ_JACJQJ010000013.1 GCF_014696615.1 Nostoc linckia FACHB-104
TTGGGTGACGGTTGCGTCCCCCAAACCCCCTCCAAAATTATTGTTCTGTTTTTTTGTTGAGTAACTAGTTTTTTGGTTTTGTTATCAATTAATTTTTTAACTTAACTGTATTTAAGTATAATCAAAAAAAATTCATTATAATGCTCAAACACTCGCTAAAGCTAAGCCCCAGCGAGTTGATCTGAGCCGATCAAATCGCCAAATTAGCTGTCAATTAACTTGAAGCCCCAAGGTTTGAGGGCTGCTTTGGCTATTTCTTTGTCTATGCCTTCATAAGCCTCCCATTCCAGAGGGTGATCTTTAGGATGTCCTTCACCCACATTACCCGCGACTTTAATTATGGGACAGTTAGCCAAGCGATCGCGCTCTAACCCTTTTGGTAGTGCTAATTGGACTTTGCGACCAATAAATTTCGATACACTTTCTTTAGCTACTGATTCACGGATTAAACAGATATCACCAGCCGTGCCCCAAGTAGTTTGGTAGATATAAAGGAAGGATATGTAGGTTTGCGGTTTTAGGGATCTTTTGATAACTTGCATTATTTGTAATCCTTACACGAGACAGAAAAATTCGTTAAAAAACGATAATCATCCACATACTAGCAGCCAGCCCAATCGCTGCTAAGTGTTGCCAAAGCAGGGCTTTCAGAGGTTGACGAGCAATTTTTTGCGTTAATACTACGGTTAACAACACGGATAATATCAGGGTGCTACCTTGCAAAAAGTCGATTACGGCGGGGTGTGCTATCAAGACTGGTAACTGTTCTCCATTGAAGCCAAAGGTAGCAAAAGTTATGGGAAGAATCCGCCCACCTTCTCCTAAGCCTAGATGCAGATAATGGGCAAAGTTACCTCCTAATACTAATGGTAGGTAACCATAAGCAAGCTCAATAAATTTTTTAGGTTTCCGCCCTGAATTAAACAGTTGCGTTAAGCCGTAAGCTACTAAGCAAATTGCTGCTGGAACTATCAAGACTAGCAGAGATAATCCTAAATGCTGCCAAAAAATTGTTAAATCTATGTTTAAACCTAACCACGCTTGTAATTCTGGCAGTCGATGCAGATATACACCACCCAAGAGCAAAAATAATAGTGCTACTTCATAGTTGTGGGCTATATGAGTTGTCCATAGTTCAATCCCTGGAGGACGTAGGTTAAACTCGACGGAACGATGGGGACAGGCTTTTAGACAAGTCATGCACAACACGCAATCTCTGTTATCTTCTAATTGTGCAGGATGAGAGTACAAAGGACAGCCGTTTGTTTCCATCCCCTCACCTTTTTGCGGCCCGCCTTTATAGCATTGATAAGTCGTGCAACTGGCGGAACAGATACCTTGCTGGGCGCGGAGTTCTGTCATGGATAGTTTAGCAAATAAACCATTCATGCCGCCGATGGGGCAAAGATAGCGGCACCAAAATCTGCGCTCAAAAATGGCGGAAAATATCATTGCCCCAGCAGTGATTAATAGCAGCAAGCAAGCTGAGAGGTAAGCTGTATCTTCTAACTTCCAGAGTTCTTCCCATAGGAAAATTAGGGTAAATAGTCCAAATAAAAACCAGCCTCCCCATTTCTCCGCTTTTTCTCTAGGCCAACGCTGAAGTTTTCTAGGAAACAACCACAGCGATAATTTTTGCGTAATTTCACCATAAATCATAAACGGGCAGATAGAACACCAAATACGCCCTAGAAAAGGGAACAGAAACAGAAAGAACGGCCACCACCAAGCCCAAAAGAGATTTAAAGCAAAATTGCGATCGCGTGTTTGAGGCCCAATAAATAATACACCTACCAAAAAAGCAAAGGCTGCAAAGGTAAAACCATAATTAATGCGATCAGGCCACCAGTCACTACGCAAAAACCTCCGCAAGCCAGGATAAGCATTTAATAAATTAACGCGAAATTGCTTTTTCTGGGGTTCGGCTGACCAAAATATTTCTTCTGTGAGTTCTTTCCCTTCTCCTAGCTGGACAATGGCTCTTTCTACCAAATTTTTCAATTCTTTGAGATTACCAGGAAAATCGTAAGCCTGTAAGCGGCGCAAGGCTTCGGGGGTAATACGCGGTTTCTCTAAACCCCGCCCGCGGCTGTAGAGACTGGTGTAATATTCAACCTGAGCTGTAATATCAGCTTTGCGTACTCGTAGGGGTGGTACTTTAATTACATGACCTACACATCGTTCAATCCGAGCCTCTGCTTTTTCTGAAACAATAAAAATTCTGGCTTGACTGGTACGATGTTCAGCTTTTGGTTCTCCAGGACGAGTAATAGGAGTATATGTATTTGTTCGGAGTAACTCGGCGACTTCGGGTAATAATTCTTGCGGCAATTCTTGGATATTATTGAGAATTAAACTTCCTTCTCCTAACCATTCCAATAGTCCTGGTTTTCCACCAGCACGACCGAATAAATCTGCGCCACTGGTTTGCAGAATGCCACAATTAACTTTAATAATTGGTTCTCGCCGCTTTGGAGAGCTAAAGTGAATTAAAGTAGCGATATTATCTTTTTCTAACCCTGGTTCGCCAAAGATTTCTACAGATTTGTAATCGCTGCTAGCTTCGCGAATTTGCTCCCGTAGACGCACCGCATACCGACTCGTACCAACAATTCCCCGTTGCGCCTTGGTAACTAAATATGGACGTAAAGCTACAGCACGTTCTTGTTCGTAGGTTAAAGCCGATGTCACCTGTGCCAATTCTTGCGCCAATAGCCGGAAAAAAGCCTGATTAATTTCTGGGTATTGAGTTACTAACTCGCGAAATTTAGCCGCAGTTACAACCCATAATTGACATTCTGAGAGGGTAGTAATTGCGAATGGCGTTAATTCATCTAACAGTAATTCTTTCAGGTGAATTACTTCTCCAGGAAGGAATCCCCGAGGTAGGGCTGAGTTCGTTGGGCTGGTTTCACTTTCTAACTGACCACTTTGGACAATATAAAGTGCTTGCGGAGGAGTACCTTCGCTTACTAGAGTAGTGTTAGCTGGCACAACTTGTAACTCCATCACCTGAGCGATCGCTTCTAATACCGTAGGTGAGAGAATTTCTAAAGCTGTACGTTCTTGTAGCCACACTGTATCTGGAGATGTCATCATCAGTTTCTCCATGCAGGCTGCTTGCGGTATAAAAGGAATTATCCCTGATTATGGAATGGCTGCGTGATGGGTTGGTCAGATCTCCCGAATCTCTGGGTTCCCTTGGCAATGTTAGGTTTAATTATGATAGCGGCGGTGTTTTTCAGCCGTAGCGGTTAATTTTGCACAGCCAGTCAAAACTTGTAGAGACGCGATTAATCGCGTCTGTAAAAAAGGCAAACAATCTTATTGACTTATCCCGCAAGAGAACTTGGCTTGGGGAAACTAGATTGCAACTGTAGCGTCAAAGAAACTATCTAAATACTCATTCGCTATCAGGATGCACTTAATATTTAGTAACCTCAGCGTCACCGCTACTAGCAAAGTAGTACGCAAATTTAAATAAATCCAGAAAAATTATGACTATTAAGTGCTTATTCCGGAGAATTGGGATGAGTAGCTAGCTTGACTATGCAATTCTCAAGGTAATAAAAGCATGACAAATATTCCTAAACAATCCCATGTAAGCAACGGTACAGCTCATATACCGCATGGCGTGATTTTAACCCTAGCGCTAACCAGTCTCTTATCCTACGGAATTGGACTTACCAGTAACAATCCTGCTACTGCGGCTCCGCGTGCAGTACAGGTACAATTATCCCAAAATGTCCAAAATAGTGGCAAAAAGCTGCCTAAAGCTGTTGCTCAAGCTGTACTTAATGATGCATCTAAGCGTTCAGGAGTAGCGATCGCTAATTTGAAAATAACGCAATTCAGCGCCAAAACCTTTGGTAATCCCTGTATTTTCCAGTTTGGTGAAGTTTGTACAAGAGAATACAGGCCAATTCGCGGTTGGGAAGTAATTGTTCAGGTTAATGAGCAATCTTGGACTTATCACGCTAATAAAAATGGCTCACAAATTCTGTTAGATCCCAAAATTAATGCCTCGGGAAATGTTACTTTACCAAGAGCGATCGCCAATAAAGTTTTGGCAGATGCAGCTAAACGTTCTGGGGTAGCAGTTGCGAATTTACAAATCACTCAAGCTACAGCCAAAACCTTTGGTAACGAATGTCATTTTAATTTTGGTGAAGTCTGTGCAGAGATTTACAAACCCGTTGAAGGTTGGGAAGTAATCGTTAAGGTGAAAGAGCAATCTTGGACTTACCATGTAAATAAATCTGGTTCGCAAATTGTTTTAGATCCAAAAATTCAAGTATAAGCAAATGTTACTTTACCCAAAAAGGTGAGAGCATAACATTTTAAACTCAAAATTTGGTTGGGGGAAAAGGCTTCGCGGTGCAAGTTTATGCTTAACTTACTTCCTCAAAGGATAACTTTGTGAGTTGCGAAATTTCGCTTATTACGAAGCGCAAACTGTAGGGTAAAAGTTTCCGAAACTTACAATTCCAGGTTTCCTTTTTCCTTCTCCCTTTTATATATCTCATGATAGATACTTAATTTGTTAGCAATTGCTGTAGATATCTTTAAGTTTTTCGTGAACTTGGATATGTATAGCAATGAATACTTTAGTAATATTACTGAGATATTTAATTAAATAAATAGAGAAGATATTTACTTTTGAATAACCACTTTTCTCTATAACCATTAGCCTTTTTGTCAGCACAAAAACATTATTTAGCAAGCATTTTAGACACAGCCACCCCATTCAATAACACAGGACTACACAAGAAATAAATGATAGTCATGGTAGTATTACTTGCTATTTATAAAATATTCATAATGCAAATAAAAATTTTTACAAAAATATTGATTTTACTGTAAGTAATCTTATCACCATATTTAATAAATCTTGGTTAAAATCCAATCTTTACATTCCGTCTATTCAAGTAGAAAATGGATTCAAAAGTTGATTGATGTTGATTGAGTATGAAAAGCGTAGCAGAAAACGTCAGAGAAATAGACTCTTTAATTGAAGAATTAAGTGATGAAGAGCTTGCAAGTTGTGTAGGTGGTTGTGGCTGGTATAACCCAGCAGGGAATGAATGTGAAATTGAAACGCAAGATGATGGAACATTTAAAATTACAGAGTATGTTCTAGTTGGTGAAGAATGGAATTCATCTTCATATACAACCAATTCTATAGCTGATTATTGGTACGATCCTAACGGTTCAGCCCGCTACAAAATTAGATAGAGAAGATGACGTAATTAAATATAAATAAAAGATAAGAGGGAATTACCAAAACAAGATTAATACTAGAAAGAATAGTGTTTTGAACTGTTGCTTTGGTTTTGAGCAAAGGTTAACTGAATAAAGGTTAAAGTTTTTTCTTTGTCCTTCTCATCGGAACCGACAAGTATTACTACCCTTAAAACTATTGCAGGCTTTACCTGTATAAACTATGTAGATCTGCCAATGGCAGATCTATTCGTATTCTGGGGATATTTTTTGGTCATGCAATCTGATGAGCTTAGTATATAATGATAGATTGTGTCGATCAAAGCCAAACCATGCCTAAACTCAAGACTCGTAAAGCAGCGGCAAAACGATTCCGTGCCACCGGTACAGGTAAAATCGTGCGTCGCAAAGCTTATAAAAACCACCTTCTAGAGCATAAAACTTCAGATAAGAAGCGCAGTATGTCCAAGTCTGGACTTGTACACGAACGCGACGAAGATAATGTACGTTTGATGCTCCCCTATTTGTAAGTCCTTCAGGAAAATTAAGTTATGACACGGGTAAAACGCGGTAACGTAGCTCGTAAACGCCGCAATAAAATTCTCAAACTAGCTAAAGGTTTTCGCGGTTCCCACTCAACTCTGTTTAGAACCGCTAATCAACAGGTAATGAAAGCACTGCGGAGTGCTTATCGCGATCGCAAAAAGAAAAAGCGCGATTTCCGTCGCTTGTGGATCGCCCGCATTAACGCTGCTGCAAGGGTACATGGTTTAAGCTACAGCAAACTCATCGGTAATCTCAAAAAAGCCGATATCCAACTCAATCGCAAAATGTTGGCACAATTAGCAGTTGTCGATCCAGCTAGCTTTGGCAAAATTGCTGAATTAGCTGCTAGCCAAGCTAAAGCATAAAGGATTAAGGATGAAGTATAAAGTATGAAGGCTGAAGTATACCCCAATAAACGGGGGGGCTGGAAGAAAGACAGCATACTACACAGAATGCGTGTCTGGCAGCAATTCTTGTTTTCATCCTTTATCCTTTACCCTTTATCCTTATTATTAGTTGTTTGCTTGTGCTTTTTGGGGACAGTACCAATTGCATCTGCCGCCCAAATGCCAGAAATTCAGCGGCGAGGCTATTTTACTATTGCTGTCAAAGATAACTTGCGTCCCTTGGGATTTAGAGATACCAAGGGTAATTTGCAAGGATTGGAAATTGACTTAGCACAGCGTTTGGCAAGTGACTTGCTAGGTAAAGCAAACGCTGTGAAGTTACAACCCGTAGCCAATCGCGATCGCTTATCTGTAGTATTAAACAATCAAGTTGACTTTGCTATTGCGCGGGTAACAGCAACAGAGTCACGTTCTCGCTTAGTGAGTTTCAGTGTTCCTTACTACTTTGATGGTAGTTATGTAGTTGTAAAGGATACTGGAATACAGCGAATCAATGATTTAGCAAAACGCAAAATTGCTGTACTCAGTAACTCCACGACAATTGCCGATGTCAGGTACTATGTGCCGAATGCTGAGTTAGTAGGAGTAAAGTCCTATGCAGAAGCGAGAGAAAAAATAGAAAGCAATGCTGTAACCGCCTTTGCCGCCGATGCTAGCGTTTTGAGTGGTTGGGTGCAGCAATATCCCCAGTATCGGCTACTGCCAACTAAACTATCCACAGCACCTTTATCTGTAGTCATGCCCAAAGGCTTGCAATACGATGATTTAAGACTACAAGTAAATGGCGCGATCGCACGTTACATAGCTGAAGGTTGGCTCAAGCAACGCGCCCAATATTGGGGGTTACCATAATTTTGTCATTGGGTAATTGGTAATTGGTAATCAGATTTTCTTCCCCACTCACCAATCCCCAATCCCCAATCCCCAATCCCAGTCCCCTTGCAACGGATAATAGATAAGAAGACTCTTTATATTCGTATTTCAAGACAATGGATAACAGTCTAGCGGTTGTTTATCTCTCAATTTTCGTAGCTATACTCGCATTTGCGGTTGTGAATGTTTTCCAGCAAATTTTCAAAACTCGTCGGATTGAAAGTTCCTTGTCTCGCTTAAAAAACAAGTTGAGTAAAGATAAAGGTACTACTCAAGAATATTACGAGTTAGGGAGTATTTATTCTCAAAAGAAAGTCTACTCCCAAGCGATCGCTCTTTTCCAAAAAGCCCTCAAAGCAGCGGAAGACGAGGGAGAAGAAGCTGTTGCTCCTATCTACAATGGGCTAGGGTATGCTTACTTTGCCCAAGAGCAGTATGATTTAGCAATTCGTCATTACAAAGAAGCCCTGAAGTTGAAACCTGATTATGTTACAGCGCTCAATAATCTCGGCCATGCTTATGAGCAAAAAAAATTAACTACACAAGCACTACAAACTTACGAAGAAGCGCTCAAATTTGCGCCTAATAATTCTACGGCTAAACGCCGTGCCGAATCTTTGCGCCGTTTAGTTTCTGCATAAGTAGTTGGTGTTGGGTATTGGGTGTTTGTTTTCCCCATTACCCATAATTTGTAATTCTTAGAAGTAGGGTGTGTTACGCCGTAGGCTAACGCACCTTAAATTTTTGATTACATTTTGCAAATTCAAATAAATCTATTCTGTTTATCAACACAGCCTGGGTATATAGATAATACCAATTTTAAAAAAGAATGCGACAGATTGTAGGGGCATGGCACTGCCATGCCCTCTAGAATATATTGATGTGTTGCAAACATGATTAAATTTGGTACAAAACCAGTTCTCCAAAATTCGTGTATCCAAATTGCATAATTACGAACTACGAATTATGAATTGGTACTCTATCTTCCTGTAAATATCTAAAGAATGATTAAGAAGTTACGGTTCTTTAGTTTAGCTATTGCCATTATTATTTTCATTGTTGGTGCTTTAGGTTATAGGGAAATGTTATTTGCACAACAGCCTGCGATTTCCCATCCTTTAACAGCGTTAACATCAGCAGAAATTAATACAGCGGCTGCAGTGGTGAAGAAAGATAAAAATCTTACTGATGAAGCTGTATTTCCCTTAATAACTTTGCAAGAACCAGATAAAAAAGAAGTTCTTAATTTTACACCAGGTAAATCCTTTCAACGCCAAGCTTTTTTAGTAGTGTATGAGCGAGAGAAAAATCAAACTTATGAAGCTGTAGTTGATATAAAAACTCAAAAATTGAGTTCTTGGAAAGCAATACCTAACGCCCAACCTGCATTAATTAATCCCGAATATGATTTAGCACGAGAAATTGTCAAATCCAACCCCCAATGGCAAGCAGCAATGCAAAAACGGGGAATTACAGATTTTGACCAAATTAAAATTAATTGCTGGGCACCTGGGATTTTAACTGATAGCGAAACGGCTAAAGGTAAGCGTCTTTGTCGTGCTTTATCTTACTACAAAGGTAAACATTGGAACTATTTTGCTAGACCGATTGAGGGTGTACTAGCTACTGTTGATTTAAACAAAGGTAAAATCGATAGTTTTATAGACAACGGAGTAGTACCTTTCTCTCAACAAAATTGGAATTATGATATCCACTCTTTAGGTAAATTACTTTCACCACCAAAATTATTAAAAATTCTCCAACCTCAAGGTAATAGTTTCCGTATTCGCGGTAATACAATTAGCTGGCAAGGTTGGAATTTTCGCTATCTCATGCATCCCCGCAGTGGATTAGTTCTTTATCAAGTAACTTATGATGATGGGGAAAAAATTCGCCCAGTTTTATACCGCGCTAGCCTATCAGAAATGGTAGTGCCTTATGGTCATCCTAATTTTAACTGGGCTTTTAGAAATGCCTTTGATGTTGGCGAATATAACTTTGGTTCTCTCGCAACTTCAATGGAATTGGGTAAGGATATTCCCGAAAACGGCTTGTTGCTGAATGCGGTGATGGCTAGCGAACAGGGAGAACCTTACGAAATGCCAAGAGTGATTGGCATTTATGAACGAGATAATGGAATGTTGTGGAAGCATTACGAATACAACACCCAGAAAAATTATGTCCGTCGTAATCGAGAATTAGTAATGACAATGACGGCAGCGGTTGATAATTATGATTACAGCCTGAACTGGATTTTTCGCCAAGATGGCAGTTTAGAAATTGAGAATGATTTAACAGGAATTGTTTTAGTACAAGGAACAGCAGACGAGAAACAAGCTAAAGATAATTCCTATGGAAGGCTGCTAGCTGAGAATATTTTCGGGGTGAATCATCAACACTTTTTCAACTACCGCCTAGATATGGATGTAGACGGACAGGCTAATTCTGTGATGGAAATGAATGTGCAAGCCTTACCGCAGGATAATCATAATTCTCTGGGAAATGCGATCGCAGTTACCGATACTCCCTTAACCACAGAAAAAGCTGCTGTGCGCGATTTGGATATGAAACACAGCCGGGAATGGATGATTGTTAACGCCAAGCGCCAAAATACTTTAGGCACTCCCCCAGCATATATGCTTATGCCTGGAGGTAATGCAATATTTTACCCTGTAGAAGGTTCAAAGATTCGTGAAAAAGCTGGCTTTGCAACACATCATGTTTGGGTGACAAAATATCAGCCAGATGAACTCTACGCTGGCGGTGATTATCCGAACCAAACTCAACCAGGAAAGGGTTTACCGCAATATATTGCCAACGATGAACCTTTAACTGGTGAAGATATCGTACTGTGGTACACAATGGGCGTTACCCATATTCCCCGCCCTGAAGATTGGCCTGTGATGCCAACGCACCGAGTTAGCTTTAAACTTGCCCCTAGAGGATTCTTTAGCCGTAATCCTGCGATTAATTTACCGGAGTAAGGGACTTCCAACTCAAAAAATATTCCATCCCTGCGGGACGCTACGCGAACGCTTTGTCAGCAAAGGATAAAGAATCTACCTCGCTTGGTAACGCATTTTTGAGATTTTTGGACAGCATAGTCGGTATCTCACGGGCGTTCAGTTTTTTAATTATAGGCTTGAGGAGATTTAGTAATTGATTTAAGAGATTTTCAAGTAAAAAAATATTGCATTTTTATTGTTGCTTATTGACAGTTAACAGTTAACAGTCATCAGTTAACAATTAATGTTTAATGAAAGGTTGCAGAAAATAAAGATTTATGTCACTTAAACAACATCATTGTTGTTTAAATTAAGCGCTAAACCCTTGATGGGACATGAGTTTGAGCAATATCACTTGTCGTGAAACTTAATAATTTCCCCATTTTATAAGGGCTACAAGTTTTGAGAGAATCAAACAACGATGAGAAAACCAGCAATCATAAGTCCACCTCTTAACGGACTCTGTGTTATTTCAGTTTAAAAGGGAGAAAACCTGATGAAATTGGCTTACTGGATGTATGCAGGGCCAGCGCACATTGGTACGCTGCGAATTGCCAGTTCTTTTAAGAATGTCCATGCCATCATGCACGCCCCACTAGGCGATGACTATTTTAATGTCATGCGCTCCATGCTATCGCGGGAAAGGAACTTTACTCCGGTAACAGCCAGTGTTGTAGATCGCAACGTTTTAGCACGTGGTTCTCAAGAAAAGGTAGTAGAAAATATTACCCGCAAAGATGCCGAGGAACACCCAGATTTAATTGTTTTAACTCCTACCTGTACTTCTAGTATTTTGCAAGAAGACTTGCACAACTTTGTAGAACGGGCACAAATAGAATCGAAAGGCGATGTCATGTTAGCGGATGTGAACCACTACCGCTACAACGAACTGCAAGCTGCCGATCGCACTTTGCAACAAATAGTGAAATTCTACATTGAGAAAGCCCGCAAAAAAGGCGAACTACCAGAAGGCAAAACTGCAAACCCCTCAGTCAATATCATCGGGATTTCTACCCTGGGTTTCCACAACCAGCATGATTGCACCGAACTCAAAAGGCTGATGGCTGATTTGGGAATTGAGGTGAACACCGTGATTCCTGAAGGCGCTTCTGTCAACGAATTGAAGAAGATGGCGCAAGCTTGGTTTAACCTAGTACCTTACCGCGAACTCGGTTTAACAACAGCGCGTTACCTTGAAGAACAATTCGGCACTCCTTACGTAGATATTACGCCGATGGGTGTTGTAGAAACTGCCCGTTGTATCCGCAAAATTCAGCAGGTAATTAACGCCCAAGGTGCTGAAGTAGAGTACGAAGAGTTCATCAACGAACAGACTTTGTATGTATCTCAGGCTGCTTGGTTCTCCCGTTCTATTGACTGTCAAAACTTAACTGGTAAAAAAGCCGTCGTGTTTGGTGACAACACCCACGCCGCCGCCATGACTAAGATTTTGTCACGGGAAATGGGGATTCACGTTGTTTGGGCGGGAACATACTGCAAATATGATGCAGACTGGTTCCGCGCACAAGTCAGCGAATATTGCGATGAAGTATTAATTACTGACGATCACGGGGAAATTGGCGATGCGATCGCCCGCGTCGAACCCTCCGCTATCTTCGGTACCCAAATGGAACGCCACGTTGGTAAGCGCTTAAATATACCCTGCGGCGTAATTGCTGCACCTATCCACGTGCAAAACTTCCCCATTGGTTACAAACCATTCTTGGGTTATGAAGGTACAAATCAGGTCACAGATTTAATCTACAATTCCTTTACTTTAGGAATGGAAGATCATCTTTTAGAAATCTTCGGCGGACACGACACCAAAGAAGTGATTACTAAAGGAATTTCTGCCGAATCTGATTTGAATTGGACAAAAGATGGTTTAGCAGAACTCAACAAAATCCCCGGATTTGTGCGCGGAAAAGTGAAGCGCAACACCGAGAAATTTGCACGCGATCGCGGCATTAAAGATATCAATTCTGAAGTGCTTTACGCTGCAAAAGAAGCTGTTGGTGCTTAATTGAATAGTTGAATTCAGAAAATTCAGGGTGAAGAGTAAGAGATACTTTTTACCCTGATTTTTTTTAATTATAAATATAGTTGGGGCTAATCCCGCTTCTTTACCATAATTCCACCTGAATAGCTATGCCAATAACGATAAAACTAATGGCTGATTATGGGTGCGACCCTTTATGGTGGGCAGATGCTGATAAAGTTGGTAATATCGATCCAGCAAAATTGCCCCTCAGTCAAGAAACCATAAATCGCTTAAAAAATTGGGCTAGTGATTATAATGCAAGCTTAAACTGGCAAGATCCTGCTAACTCACCAGATTTAAGTCCAGAAGCTGAAGCAGCTTTTGAGGAGGAAGGAATTAACCTCTGGAAGCAACTACAAATAGAGCTAGCACCTAATTATCAAGTTATCTATTTCAGCGAGTTACTAGGTAAAGTGATAATGCATCCCAGTGAATTAGAAGCTAGCAGTGTGTATTAACGCAGTGTCACCTAATTACTAATTAACCACTATTTCCTTTTCTCCCTTCGCCATTTTCCCCGCACTAAGCGAATTTCATCATAAGTATAATTCTCACCCAGCTGTTCGCGAATTGGGGTGAGAGAAATATCACCTAGCACTTCTAAGACTTGCCAAATCTTTTTTTGCTTTTCTAAAGGAACCAAAACATTTAAATCTACAGGCTGATTATTTTCAATTAAATCTACTAGATGTCCGACAACTGTACTAGAACGAATATTTCTTTTCTCGGCAATTTCAGCCACAGTTAAACCGCGTTGATGCAATTGTAATGTCAATAATTCTGTAGTCGAAGGTAAGCGAAAACCAAAAGCTGGTTTTTCATTCACCACTACATCGATGACACCTTGTTCTTGACGATAGGCGCGAATTTCTGCCAGAAATTTATCACCATATTGAGCGAGTTTGTGACTACCGACACCAGAAAGTTTGGCAAATTCGGTGAGGGTTGTAGGTTGCACCTGTGCCATTAATTTCAAGGTAGAATCTTGAAAAACAACGTAGGGTGGTACCGATTGTTCATCAGCTAGTTGTTTCCGCAGCGATCGCAATCTCTGCATGAGTAGTTCTACCTCAACCGCTTTTTCGCTAGTGTCTTCCCAAGTAACTTTTTGTACTGCTGGAACAGCTAAATTAACGGTGCGTTGTCGCCGCATTACTTCCCAACTCAAGGCGTTCAGCTTCAAAACTGAGTAACCATCGGTGGTTTGTTCGAGTAAACCTTGATGCAAAAGCGATCGCCCCAGCATTCGCCATTCATCCACAGTTCTATCTTTACCAATACCGTAGGTAGATAGCTTGTCATGTTCGTTTTGGGTAATTTTCTGGTTTTTTGAGCCTCGCAACACATCAATAATATGCAGCATCCCAAATCTTTCTTTACAACGCGCCACGCAAGATAAGAACTTCATCGCTTCAATTGTCCAATCTTGCATTGGTTTGGGATAACGGCAATTATCACAGTTACCGCAATTACCTGCAAAGCGTTCGCCAAAATAACCTAGTTGAATTGTGCGTCTGCAATCTGTACCTTCGGCATAGTCTATCATTTGCCGCAATTGTTGTTTGGCAATCAATTGTTCTTGCGGATCGGTTTTTTGGTTAATACTCCATTCAATAGTTTTAATATCACCATAATTAAAGAACAGCGTACAGCGTGAAGGTTCGCCATCCCTACCCGCCCTACCCGATTCTTGATAATAACTTTCTATATTGCGTGGTAAATCAAAGTGAACCACCAAGCGCACATCCGGCTTATTAATTCCCATCCCAAACGCAATGGTGGCGACAATTACCCGCGCATCATCGCGAATAAACCGCGTTTGATTTTTGGTGCGTTCGTCGTCAGTTAAACCCGCATGATAAGGTATGGCGGAAATTTTATCGTTTTGCAATTTAAAAGTTAGTTCGTCAACTTTTTTACGAGTCAAACAATAAATAATTGCCGAACCTTGGGTTTCCCGAATTAATTCTAATAATTCTGCGTAAGCATATTTAGATTTAGAACGGATTTCATAATAAAGATTTTGACGGTTAAAGCTGGCGATGTGAATACTCGGTTGCTTTAACCCAAGCTGTTGGATAATATCACTGCGAACGCGATCCGTAGCTGTAGCAGTCAGGGCGACAGCAGGAATATTGGGGTAACGTTTGCGTAGCGATCGCAATTGCCGATATTCTGGACGGAAATCATGTCCCCATTCCGAGACACAGTGCGCCTCATCAATTGCAAAGGTAGAAATCCCCACTTGGTGATTAACTAAATCCAGAAACGGCAGAAATCTTTCACTTAAAAGCCGTTCTGGTGCGACATAAAGTAATTTCACCTTACCACTGAGGATAGCTTCCTCCCGCGATCGCACCTTATAGGCATTCAAACTACTATTGAGGAACGTAGCGCTAATATTATTATTCCGTAACGCTTCCACCTGGTCTTGCATCAAAGCAATCAAAGGTGATACCACCACCGTCAAACCCTTCTTTAACAGCGCTGGTAACTGAAAGCACAAAGATTTACCACCACCCGTAGGCATCACCACCATTAAATCTCGATTTTGCAGCGCATCCTCGATAATTTGCCGTTGTCCCGGACGGAATCGGTCATAACCGAAGTGATATTTTAGCGCTTGTTCGAGATTCGGATACTGAAGCATAGCGATCGCTTTTTTGGGTGCGTTCTGCGTGAGTAGTTATGAGGATAACAGGATTTTAGCAATCTCCTGGGATTGTGGGGGTTGGGGAAGGGGGATTAGGGATTGGGGACTGGGGACTGGGGACTGGGGATTGGAGACTGGGGATTAGAGACTGGGGATTGGGTAATGGGTAATGGGGAAAGATAAATAACTTTTGACTCTTGACTCTTGACTCTTGACTTTTGACTCTTGACTCTTCCCAAAAGCCATATTGCACTTATATGAAAACAGCTATAAACTTTTTAATCTGATTACTCAACCGTAGAGATAATCCAAAGTTCAATATCTCCAATTGCCCATGATTGACATTGACGGTTCCTACGGAGAAGGAGGCGGACAAGTTCTTCGCACTTCCTTGAGTTTAGCGGCTATTACTGGTGAATCTATCCGCATTGCAGGTATTCGTGCTAAACGTAGAAAACCAGGATTAGCAGCACAACATTTAACAGCAGTTCGTGCTGCGGCGAGAATTTGTGATGCCAAAATGCATGGAGATACTTTGGGTTCCATGATGCTGGAATTTATTCCTGGTAGTTCTGTGAAGCCGGGACAATATACTTTTGATGTCACCGAAGCACAGCAACGCGGATCGGCTGGGGCGATGACTTTAGTATTGCAGACTGTTCTTTTACCTTTAGCTTTAGCTTCTGCGGAATCGCAAGTAATTTTAAAAGGTGGAACTCATGTCCCTTTTAGCCCCACCATGACCTATATTGAACAAGTATATTTGCCAATGCTGCGCCGCATGGGAGTGAAGGCGACAGCTAAGTTACGCGCTTGGGGATGGTATCCCCAAGGTGGCGGCGAAATGCAAATTAAGGTGAATGGTAGTGGCAAAATTAACGGTATTACTTTGCTGGAGAGAGGTAACTTACACCAAGTCAGAGGATTAGCTGTAGTCACAGAATTAGCCTCGCATATTTCCCAACGCATGGCGAATCGCGCCCAAAATTTATTACGCCAAGCTGGGTTAAATGCAGCTATTCAAGCCTTGCGAGAAAAAGGAATTGCACCGGGGGCTGGTGTTTTTTTAACTGCTGAATATAAAAATAGCTTGACTGGATTTGGTGGCTTTGGGCGTTTGCGCTTACCAGCCGAGAAAGTTGCAGATATTGCTTGTCGCCAATTATTAGAGTTTCATCACACAGGCGCGCCAGTCGATGAACATTTAGCCGATCAATTATTATTACCAGCTACCTTAGCCTTAGAAGAAAGCCAATATGGGGTATCCAAGATTAGTACCCACTTAACCACAAATGCGGCAATTATTGAAAAATTTGGACTAGCGCGGATTACAGTAGATGAAGCCAAAAAGATAGTCGCGATCGCACCTCATACAAAACATTGAATTTTGAATATACGTAGGGTGCGTTAGCGTAGCGTAACGCACCGCCTCCGCGGGCAATACAGATTAATTAGCGATCGCACCTCATGCAAAACATTGAATTTTGAATATACGTAGGGTGCGTTAGCGTAGCGTAACGCACCGCCTCCGTGGGATAGCACCAGATGATTTAAGGGATGCGTTATTAACGCATCCTACAATTTCATACTGTTGACAACACCAGCCGCGTAGCGTAACGCACCACCCCTGCTATCCTGTTGACAACGCCAGCAGTAAACAGATGCATAATAGACCTAATATCAACAGTAAGCCCTGATTACGTTTAATCCAACCTTTGACAACCACACCAAAACTCTGTTTAGCAAGCTGCTGTTGTGACTCTAACTTAGTCTCCTCCAGATTTTGATAAAGAGTACAGTCTTTCGCGTAGGGACGTTTAGGAAAATTGCAAGTATCATCCGCATGATAGGTGCAAGTATCGCACAGATAACCATCACCACTCACACGATGCAACGGAATACCCGGATGTCCGTAAGCTTTGAGAGTCGTCTGACAATAAGGACAAGTAATAGCCTGATGATCAACGAGTTGATGGCAGCGAGGACAAGTTACAGTAGCCACAACCTAACTAAGCGTAAATTATTATGTAAACATTTCGATTTTAGCGATTTCCCACGCCAAAAGGGAAAAGGCTAAATAAAACACTTTAACTTTTACCCTTTAATCTTTACCCCAAAACAAATTTTTATTCCCAAATTATATAGGAATCATACTTGATTTAAGTTCACGTAGGATGCGTTAGCGATAGCGTAACTCATCAGCATTAGCTGCATTCAACACAACCTAAAATTACTTAATTCATACTTCATCCTTTATCCTTCATCCTGCAGAAATTTCTCCGGATCAACTAGTCAAAAGTTGAATAATAATTTATATTGAGTCTGGCTATTCAAAACTATGGAAATGCCCCAACGCGTATCAATTCGCTACAAAGATGCGTCGTATAACACTAACGAAATTAGGTTAAAAACCTTCAGGTTAGCTTTTCAACTTTGGGAAGAAGAAAGCAAACCCAAAAAAACAGAATTGTATGAATTTATCTCATCTTGCTTAAAACAAATTGACCGCCAAGACCGTTTTATGATTTCTTTTTTATTCCTTGAATTAGCAGACATGATCCGTGATTCTGCTCTGAATAGAGAAATGAAAGAAGTTTTAATTAAAACAGCCTTTAGAGAATTTTCCTGCGCTGTCTCTGATTTTGAATCTAGCTCTAAATAAGAGATTATTTATCAATTAAAAATAAATCTTGTTGTAGGGTGTGTTAGGCGCATATGATAGATATTATTTGCTACAAAATAACTAATCTAGCGCCTAACGCACCGCCGCGAATATGGTAAGTAAGTCGGCAAAAATAAACACAACTATGTTAATAAACGTAAATAGGTTTAAAATCCTTACCAATGACTAATGACCGCCTTAGCTAGTTATCTTTAATTTCGCCAACCTACTTACGTTACAATACGGTTCAGTTAGCGTTAAAAGCCTTATTTGGCGTAGGTTGGGTTGAACGGAGTGAAACCCAACAAAGTCGTGAAAATTTTGGGTTTCGTCCCTCAACCCAACCTACAATGATTCTTAACTGAACCGTATTGACTTACGTTACTTAATAAAATATAGAAAATCCGATTTGATTTCCGAAAAAATCTTAGCGGATGCGTTACGCTATCGCTAACGCATCCTACATGAACTTTGGCAAGCAGGGTAAGCAAGCGTAGCATCAATATTGAGTAATTTATTCCTTTATTCTTGACTGAATCAACTTCAGGGTTCCCGGAATTACCATCAGGGTTGACATTTCCGTGTTTCGCGCAGTCGGAATCAACTTCAGGGTTCCCAGAATTAACATCAGGGTTAACGTTTCCGTGTTTCGCGTAGTCGGAATTAACTGCAGGGTTGACGTTTCCGTGTTTCGCGTAGTCGGAATTAACTGCAGGGTTCCTGGAATCAACATCAGGGTTGACGTTTCCGTGTTTCGCGTAGTCGGAATCAACTTCACGGTTCCCGCAATCAACATCAGGGTTGACGTTTCCGTGTTTCGCGTAGTCTGTAGGAAATTTCGCCTTGAGGTTAACAAAAACATACTGGCGTTCTAAAATTCACCAACAGTTTTAAACCCTAGAAATGACATATTTTGAGACTTTCAAAATTATAAATTGCGCTAAATTACGGAAATTTTGAGTTTTTTCAGAAAAATCAACAATTCTACGTATGACAAATTTTTCCATAATTGTCCACTATAGATTTAGGAAAAATTTGCTAATAGGGTGCAAATAATGTCAAGAATGAAACGTAGTTCACGTGTTCTTAGCAAAGCTGAGAAGCGTCTAGCTAGTATTGAATCTATCAATTCCAATCTCGACGTAGGAGAAGGATTAACAGTCCAAGATTATACTGAAAAAATCCAAAACCTGCGCGAATCTTTAAAAGCATATAATCGTACTCTCTCTACTATAGATAATTTATTAACTCAAATTGTAGAGAATGAAAAAGATTTAGCAGATTATTCTGAGAACATTTTGCGTGGTATTGCCTATAAATTTGGCAGCGATAGCCATGAATATCAGATGGCTGGGGGTACAAGGAAAAGCGATCGCAAACGTGTTGTGCGCCAAAATGCAGCTGTGCCTACTGCGTAATACCCTGCGGGAAGCCGCTACGCGTCTACGTAATTACGTAAGCCTCGATATAAATAGGTGAAAAGCTATAAATTGGTAGGGGCATGGCAATGCCATGCCCTCACTCACGATAAGAGAATGCATAAATCCTAAAATGCTTCTTGAGATAATAATGGCTCAAATGATTGGTAAGCTTCATAATTGCGAAAATGTCGAGTATATAAATCAACAACATCCTCAGATGAATCAATGTCATCATACAAAACTGAATTAACATCTACCACTTGCTGCAAAGACCAAGTAATAGTTTCTCCATTCTCATTTGTATAGCTGACGCTTTCATTTTTTCCATAATTTACAGCCTTGATTTTTGCTTCTTCCAAAGAAGCCGCTTTAATTAGCACAAAGCTTTCTTGATATAAAGGTTGATAACCAGGTGCGTCTGAAGAGGATTTATAGAGAATAATAGCGATGTAAAATGATGCTGCTTGATTTATAATTTCAGTTTTCATCCCCTGTTCTCCACAGCTACTTTTTAAATCTAGTATCATTCAATAATTTCCAAGCTTTTTTCCCAGTTGCAGATTTATTGTTTTTGATATCTTCCAAATAAGAGTTCAGAAACTCGCCGGGAAACTCCTGCCTGATGGTTGCTTTTTGGCAGATTTTATCTTCTTAACTTAGCACTTACTAAATTCCACAAAAGCAGCAGAATGAACCATAAAAATGCAAATGGAAAGGCTATTAAACCGAAAATAAAACACGAAATAAACTGTAATTTCCCAGTTTGCGCGAAGTTTATTAGCGATTTTAGCCACTGAGGATAAGTTTCAAGAGAATCTCTAAGTTCTTGAGAAATCTGCTGGGCTTGGTACGAGGCGGCAAATCCTTCCTGAATTCTACCAAAACGAGAATAGGTAATACCCAAATTCATTAAGCATAAGCCTTCAGCATTGCGATCACCTATTTTCCTAAAAATATCCAAAGACTGCTGGTAGAATTCAATCGCCCTTTGGTATTCCTCAAGAGAACTGTAAGCAATCCCTAAATTCATTAAGGATAAGCCTTCATTCTTGCAATTACCTATTGCCTTAGATAGATCCAAAGACTGCTGGCAAAACTCAATTGCTCTTTGGTATTCTCCTAAAGATAAATAAGAATTGACCAAATTTGTTAAGTATAAGCCTTCATTATTGCAATCACCTATTTCCCTTGCAATATCTAAAGACTGCTGGTAGAACTCAATCGCCCGTTGGTGCTGTCCCAAGGAGTTGTAAGCAGTACCCAAATTGCCCAAGGAAGCACCTTCGTTGTTGCGAGCGCCTATTTCTCTCGATATATCTAAAGACTGCTGGAAAAACTCAATCGCCCTTTGATAGTTTCCCAGGGAGTAGTATACATTTCCCAAACTAATTAAGGAATTACTTTCGCTCTTGCGAGCGCCTATTTCTCTCGATATATCTAAAGACTGCTGGAGGAACTCAATCGCCTGTTCGTACTGTCCCAAGGAGTTGTAAGTATTGCCCAAATTGCCTAAGGAAGTACCTTCGCCATTGCGATTGCCTATTTCCCGATTGATCTCCAAAGATTGCTGGAAGAACTCAATCGCCCGTTGGTACTCTCCCAGGGATTTGTAAACATTACCTATACCGATTAAGACAGCATCTTCGCCGTTGCGAGCGCCTATTTCTCTCGATATATCTAAAGACTGCTGGAAAAACTCAATCGCCTTTTGATAGCGTCCCAGGGAGTTGTATACATCTGCCAAATTGTTTAAGAAATTACCTTCGCTCTTGCGATCGCCAATCTCCCTAAAGATATCCAATGACTGCTGGTAGAACTCTATCGCCCGTTGGTACTCTCCCAGGGAGTTGTAAGCATTGCCCAAATTGCCCAAGGATTTACCTTCGCCATTGCGATCGCCGATTTCCCGTTTGATATCTAAAGACTGCTGCAAGAATTCTATCGCCCGTTGGTACTGTCCCAGGGAGTTGTAAGTATTGCCCAAACCGATTAAGGAATTAGCTTCGCCATTGCGATCGCCAATTTCCCTGGAGATATCTAAAGACTGCTGGTAGAACTCTATCGCCCGTTGGTACTGTCCCAGAGAGTCGTAAGCAATGCCCAATGAACCAAGAGAAGCAAGATAATTCCAATTTTCTCTAGCGCCGATTTCTTGCCATTTACTTACTAACTGCCCATATAATTCTACCTGGTCTACATAATGACCGCGTAAGGTTAAAAAATTATCGCAAAACCGAAGCGCATCAAAGGCAGAATTATAATCTTCCAATTGATAAAAGTGATGAAAAATTTCTAAGTATTCTTTAACATCATCTTTTGTTTTCCAAGGCTTTTGTTTAGCAATTGAGCGATAATAATCAATAGCTCGTTGATGTTCCTCAGTCTGATTGCCAGCCTTATACCGCACATATTCCAAAACCACAGGCTGAAACTCAAATCGCCGCTTACCATTCAGCTTTTCTACCAACAAAGAACGCTTAACAATATTCCTTAATTCTCCCTCAATCTCTGCTGCTGAATTTCCTGGTAACACCGCCACGGCTGCTGCACTATCAACCGCACCACGATAAACACTAATATTCAGCAATAAAGCCTTTTGTAACTCACTCAATCTATTAAAACTGGCATCTAATACCAACACCATCCCCACATTTTCCCGGCGATGCACACCTACCACTTGAGTATCTGTCAACAACTGCTGCAAATTCCCTAATCCTAAATCTGCTAATCTTTTTAAATCTGGGTCTTGGGGATATTCTTCTTTTAATAAATCACCTACCAATCGCAACAGCAGGGGATGTCCATCTACTAATTCAACAAACTCTGCTAAATCTCCCCGAATCCCTAATGCTGTTAACAGTGCTACCCCTTCATCTACTAGCAAACCTTTCAAAGGTAGCCACTCAAAGCCTTTTAATTCTGGTCTTTCTCTGGTGGTAACTATTACCTTACTATTACCGCCAAATTCCACCCAAGCGTTGAAAAATTCGCCGTAGAATAGACTTCCCCATTGTCTATTAGGTTGTAATAAACTCTCTAGATTGTCAATAATCAGTAAAAATTCACCACTGCGTAAACACCTCACCAGCGCTTCTACTAACTGCGCTTCATCTTCTGGAACCGGAAAGCCAAATTCACTGAGTACTTGACGGGCTAAATCGCTAAAACTTGCCCCATTACTCACATCAGCCCAAAATCGCTTGGGGAAACCTGCAATTTCTTCATAAATTTTCGTCGCCAGCATCGATTTACCAGTACCACCGATGCCTTCTATGCCAATTAAAAAGGTATTGTTATCAGTTAACCATTGCTGTATTTGAGTAATTTCTGCTTTGCGTCCTTGCCAATACGCCAAACTTTTCTGTGGGTTCCCGGCTTTGAGAACCCCAGGCGATTCTGCTTTGGTACTGCTTTCTAATAAAGCTAATATTTCCTCCTGTTCAGCAGTAATAATATTAATTACTTTGGGTTGTCGTACCTCCTAAAGTCATAAGTTGAGTTATCAACACCACCTGCTTTATTAATCTGTATACTTTCATCGTAAGATTGAGCATTAAGATTAACAGAACCATCAGCAGATTTTGTTTCTTGCCAAATCTTGGCTATTTCCTCAGCCAGTGCTGTATCTGAATCCAAAATCTTCTTGATTTGTACTCGCAAGCTGGCTTGTAAATCTTCATCATCTGGATTTTGCGCCACATCCGCCGCCGCTTCCTTTGCTGCTTCCTTCGCCTCTACCTTGGGTAGTAACTTAGCCCAAATAGCTTTCGCTTTATTCCACCCATCCTCACCAACTTTCTGCGATGCGCCTTCTATGGCTTTATTACCCACATTCAACAGGAACGGCAAACAAGGCGCGAGAAACTTAACAATTAAAGCAATATCCATATATTTACGCGGTTCAACCACTGTTATTTATACAATGGTATGTTAGCGCATTCCGAAAATAGGCATTTGTCATTGGTCATTTGTCATTGGTAATTGGTGTTTAGTGTTGGGAATTTGCCATTAATTATCTCTCCCCTGCTCCCTGCCCCCTGCCCCTCTGCCTTGCCAAGTCCCCAACCTCAAGATACTGAATGACCTAAATCTTTGAATTTCCATTTCATATACGCCTCAACAGAAGGGAAGTATTGCATGATGCCGTCTAATCCTTCAGGTCTTCCTTTGAGGTAAGCTTCCAAATATGCGGAATCTTGCATTTTGGGTAATAACCCAGCATCGCGATCGCGACATCCTTGTTGATAACGAATTTCCCGTAAGTTATTAAACATACTAATACACCCATCTATTCATATATATTCAGCTACTACTTATACTCTATGCATTCCGCAAGCTAGGAGCAAATACTATTGTTTTTCAAACTCATAAATACAAGTTATTGTTAATACGGAATACTTCAAGATTTAATTGCTACTTTCTACCTTGAGCTTCAACGTGACGCACATTTTCTCAGGTTTTGCGTGCGTTACGGCTACGCCTAACGCACCCTACAAGTAGCAATTATCGTCAGTAATCATTGCTGAGTGTTCATATCCGCTGACAAGCTAAGTTTTCCTAGCAAATATAAAATTGTTACAACATATAAATACGTAGTATCCTAAATGATTGGTGTTTCAATAAGTCCAAAGTCATGAGCAAAAACTTCTTAGGATTACTACTAGGCGGAGTGGCTGTTAGCTTGGGACTTTCCTCTGGGTTAGTTCAAGCACAACAGCAGGTTGCGGATGCTCAGGTTACAGCAATGGTAGAAGCGCTACGAAAAGCAGCACCGCAAACTGGCAAGCAAAACGATGGACTATATAGTCAATGGCAAGTAAAACCAGAAACCCTCAAAGGTTGGGCAAGAACTTGTCTCAAAAAAGAGCTAACACCGACACAATTTGAGAACAGCCCACAGACAGCACGCGAAGTTGTCTCCTGTATCACGCGCCGAGAGTTAAATAACCAATTTCGCGCTACTAACAATAATGAAACCGCGGCGGTGAATGGTGTGGCTTGTTGGTGGATGACGGGAAATTATACAGGCTGTAATAGTGGCTTTACTGCTGCTTATGTTAAAAAAGTGTCCCAATTTTATCAGCAAGAACGTGCAAAGCCAGCACCAAATCCAGCAGCGCAACCTTCAAAGCCTTCTAATTAGGGGCTTGTGTGTTTAAAGGGAAGGGTGAAAAGTATATCTTTTCACCCTTCCCTTTTTTCCCTTAACTAATAAGTATGGGAACTTACTTTAGTTAATTTGCGATCGCAAACCAACCTAACTTCATACCCGATTACTTCTTGGCGATTACCCAAATTGCATGGACAATTCCAGGGATATAACCGAAAAAGGTCAAAAGAATATTAATCCAAAAATCTTTACCTATCCCTACTTGCAAAAACACGCCTAAAGGGGGTAGCAAAATCGCGGCGATAATCCGAACTAAATCCATGTAAGCCTCCTGTGAATGTTAATAGTGAGCAGACATTTAAGTAACAAATTCGCTACTGCTCAGATATCTATTAATATTTCAACGATAACATTAGCCCATTTGTTGCTTAATTCTCGTAATTTGACAACAATCTCTACACTAGCCACCACTAATTTTGGCTTTATAACCCAGCTTGGTTAAAATCTCGACAATTTTTTGTTTGTGGTCGCCTTGAATTTCAATTTCCATTTCTTTAACGGTTCCACCTGTACCGCATTGAGTTTTTAATTGTTTTACTAAATCATTGAGGGTTTCTGGTTTAGACTGAAAACCACTAATGACGGTAACAGTTTTACCTTTACGCCCTTTGCGGCTAGCTTGCACTTTCAAATTTTGCTGTTGCGGTGGTAGTTCGGCAATTGGTCTTTCTAAAGCAGGTGAGTTATCGTTGCCAAATTCACGATAGACGAAGCGTTTGTCTGAAGAATTGGAAGGAGACATAAAAAGGATGAAGGATGAAGGATGAAATATGTACACCTACGGGGAAGCAAGCTACGCGTCGCGTCTCCGACAGGAGAAGGATGAAAATAGGTGAGATTCCAATACTGCTTGGTTAAGGATTTTCAACTCGGAATTTGGTTTGGGGAAAAGGTGAAAGGGTAAGGGTTAAAGGTTTTTTCTTGCCCTTTTCCCCTTTTGCCCTTAACTGACAAGTATTGCGTGAGATTCTAGTCTAAATACCTTGTAAGGCTTGGTAGACATACAGTTAGATTCAAAATATAAGAAAATTTGCGGTCATCAGTTTTAAGAATTTTGACTTTTAAATACCGCCGAGCGATCGCACTTCTTATTCTATGCGGCTCAGACTTTATCTATAATAAAGTTCGTTCCGTCGTAGAGATCAGTCCGTGACTACCACACCCATATCTCCAAGTTCCCCATCTACTGCTTCTGTTCCCGATACACAAGGACGCTTTGGACGCTTTGGCGGTAAGTACGTCCCGGAAACATTGATGCCTGCGCTGGTTGAATTAGAAGCAGCTTATCAGCAATACCGCAATGACCCTGAGTTTCTCGCTGAACTGCAACAACTGCTGCGAGACTATGTAGGGCGCGCAACACCGTTGTATTTTGCTGAACGGTTAACTACTCATTATGCTCGCCCAGATGGTACTGGCCCGCAAATTTATTTAAAGCGGGAAGACTTAAACCACACTGGCGCACACAAAATTAATAATGCCCTGGGTCAAGTACTGTTGGCAAAGCGCATGGGCAAACGCCGAATTATTGCCGAAACTGGTGCTGGACAACATGGAGTAGCCACGGCAACGGTTTGCGCTCGGTTTGGGCTGGAATGCATTATTTATATGGGTGTTCATGATATGGAACGCCAAGCGTTAAATGTATTCCGCATGAAATTAATGGGCGCAGAAGTACGACCTGTAGCTGCGGGAACTGGAACCCTCAAAGATGCAACTTCTGAAGCGATTCGGGATTGGGTGACAAATGTAGAAACAACTCACTACATTCTCGGTTCAGTCGCAGGCCCCCATCCTTACCCCATGATGGTACGTGATTTTCATGCCGTCATTGGTCAAGAAACCCGCGCCCAAGCTCAAGAAAAGTGGGGCGGTTTGCCAGATATTCTCATGGCTTGTGTGGGTGGTGGTTCCAATGCGATGGGACTATTTTATGAATTTATTAATGAACCTTCTGTGCGCCTAATTGGGGTAGAAGCAGCCGGAGAAGGCGTGAATACAAATAAACACGCTGCCACCTTAACAAAAGGGCAAGTGGGTGTACTACACGGCGCAATGAGCTATTTGCTGCAAGATGATGATGGGCAAGTAATTGAAGCCCACTCCATTAGTGCGGGTTTAGATTATCCCGGAGTCGGGCCAGAACACAGCTATTTGAAAGATACATCTCGCGCCGAATATTACAGCGTCACAGATGCCCAAGCCTTAGAAGCATTCCAAAGATTATCCCGCCTAGAAGGAATTATCCCAGCATTAGAAACATCTCATGCGATCGCCTACCTAGAAACCCTCTGTCCGCAACTCACTGGTAGCCCCCGCATTGTAATTAACTGCTCCGGACGCGGTGATAAGGATGTACAAACTGTAGCGAAGTTTTTAAATCCGGCGTAAATGGGCATGGGGCATGGGGCATGGGGCATTTCTCCCCTTGTCTCCTTGTCTCCTTGTCCCCCTCATCCCCAGTCCCCAGTCCCCAATCCCTACCGCCTCACCAAACTCATCAGCTGTTTATCCAACTCAATGAGATAATCTCTGCCGTAGGTACCATTCTCTAAACCCATCAAGAGATGATTGGGGATGTCTTGTGTGATTTCTTGACTACATGAACCAGCAGCGAGGGCTATGGTGGCGACTGTATCCACATCACCAGTAAAAGCTATACAATCCTTTAACAGTTCGCTCATGCTGTGATTTCGCATTACTGCTGTAATTGCGGCTCTAACGCTCATCCATCCTTTAGACTTAACTTTACCTTCCCAGGGCTTAGACCATTCTCCAGAAACATAGCCTTCGAGAAACTGCCCTAATTTGCGCTTTGGCCCTAGTTGGTAAATAAAATAATGGGTCATTAAAGCGGCAGCAACGGCGGCGTTAATGCCATCTGGTGTATTGTGGGTAAGAGCTGCTTGAATAGTTGCGGCTTCTATGACTTTATCTGGTGTAGCAAAAACTCCAATCGGCCCTGCGCGCATTGCTGCACCGCTTTTATCGCTATCCGGACGAATTTTGGCTAGGAACTCTGTTCCATCTGAGATACTTTCTAGAAAATCGTAAAAGCCACCAGCATAACCTTTCCTGCGATCGCGTTTAAAGCAAGTCACAAAACTCTCAGCTAAAACTTGCGGTGTCCAAGGTGCTCCGGAGACAATTACTTCTGTGATCGCAATGCTCATTTGGGTGTCGTCTGTGTAACTACCAGGATTGAGCCGATGACGAGGATGTGTGACGTATCGACTCAAATCGTTATAGACGCTCATTTCGTCAGCGTATTCAAAGCCTGCACCGTAGGCATCGCCAATTGCTAATTCTATGAGCATCTACAAGTTCCCACAATAGCTAAAGGTTAAAGCTGAACTTTACCGCGATACCCTAACGCCTCTACAGAGGGAAAAATCTTGTGCTTTCCCCAGTCCCCAGTCCCTAAACCAAGAAAGGACGCGCCAATAAAAAGCTAGATATCGTTTTCGCATCTACTGGTTCACCATCTAGGAAGGCTTTCTCCAGTTCTTCGGGGGTGTAGTAGAGGATTTCAATATCTTCATCATCTTCTTTTGCTGGCGGTGTCTCTAATTTTTCCAAATCTCGCGCCAGAAAAGCATAGAGAATTTCATCAGAATAACCAGGAGCCAGAAAAAACTCTCCTAGTTTGTCCCATTTGTTAGCACGATAACCAGTTTCTTCTTGAATTTCCCGCTGTACTGTTTCTAAGGGATCTTCATTGAGTTCTAGAGTACCAGCCGGAAACTCGATAATTCTGCCTTGAATAGCAAAACGATACTGGCGCAACAGAATTAGCTTACCTTCTGGCGTAACTGGCACAGCTAGAGCGCCGCCTGGGTGACGAATACACTCCCATTCTCCCTCCGCTTTATTGGGTAACCGCAAGCGATTAACTTCAAAATTAAACTTGCGCCCTTTATAAAATAAGCGTTGTCTCAGCAGCTGCGGTAATTCTCTACCTAATGGCATAGTTTAGTTGTTGTCTTTCGATACAAAGGCAAATATTCAGACTGGTTGTACAATCCAGAAGTTCTCTGTGTTTATGGGTGGTAATTTTAATTGCCCATGAATAAATGTACATCAGAACAGTCTACCTCTTTAACCAGTTCTTTAATCACACATCCGGAAACTGGCTCTACCCAATTTGGTGCTATTTCTGCTAAGGGTACTAGTACAAAAGCCCGCTCCCGCATCCGGGGATGGGGAATTTGCAAATTTGGTGTGTGTAAAATCAAATCATCATACAACAGTAAATCTAAATCTAGGGTGCGGGGGCCCCACCTCTGTTCACGAACACGTCCAAATTTCTGTTCAATTGCTAATAATGTTTCTAATAATAGGTGCGGTAGCATAAATATTCGCAATATTGCACAGCCGTTTAAATAATCTGGTTGGGGCGGGCCTACGGCTTTAGTTATATACCAATGAGATTGGGCTTCAAGTAAAATCCCTGGTGTTTTGGCTAAGGTGGCGATCGCTGCATCTAAAATCAACCGCGAATCCCCGATATTACTACCCAGAGCGATAGCTGCACCTACACCTGTAGCAATCTCAGCAGTTTTATCCATATTACTTATCTGGTCTTTATACCTATATCCTTCGGTATATTTTTCCGCTGAGTCCACGGTCTGCTGAATCCGAGTAATTGATGAGAATTCTGTACTAATCTTTACGGGATCGTATTTAAAGAATTCTAAAAAGTCATCATATTTGACTTAATTTAGTTCTTTATTTATGGGATATTATACTAACACGAAAGTGGTACGCTAACCCCGTAATTTTTGGCTGGTGGTTAGGTGACAACTACTATTTGAGCTGAGGAACTAACGTGGGGAAACTAACCTCCTGGTTCAAGCAAAGATCACCCGATTTCAGTGCATCTGACAAGGAGAAACCGCGATTGTCGCCTGGTAATAATCTCGAGAACGAAGAATCTGTAAATGAGAACTTACCATCAACCAAGCTGGACAAGTTAAAGCCGGTACTGAGCCAGATGCAAAACATCTCATCTGGGATCGTTGCCAAACTCTCCAGTCGCGATAAACCTTTTTATCGTCGCCTCTGGTTCTGGGCTAGTTTAAGTGTCGGTGGTAGCGTTATTGCCATTAACTACGGCATCGGGTCAATCGATCGCACTTTGCCAGATAAATCTGAGTTGAACGCTGTGATCCGTGAGCAGACATTAACGATTAAAGCTGCTGACGGGACAATTTTACAACAGCAAGGTGAAGCAGCAAGAGAGCAGCTAAGACTCCAACAAATACCAGATAAGTTCAAACAAGCTTTTATCTCGTCTGAAGACAGGCGATTTAGGCAACACAATGGTGTTGATCCCCAAGGGATAGTTAGAGCAGTTTTAAATAATTTGCGATCGCAAAATGTTGTGGAAGGTGGTAGCACGATCACCCAGCAGCTAGCGCGCATTCTCTTCCTCAAACAAGAAAAAACTATTTGGCGTAAGCTCAAAGAAGTCCGTCTGGCACAAAAGATGGAAAATGAATTGAGCAAAGACCAGATTCTTGAGCGTTACTTGAATTTGGTGTATTTGGGATCTGGTGCTTATGGTGTAGCCGATGCTGCATGGGTATATTTTAGTAAAACTGTAGACCAATTGACCCTACCGGAAATGGCTACTATTGCTGGATTAGCACCAGCACCCAGCCTTTACGCCCCAGATAAAAATCCCGAAGCGGCAAAAGCACGGCGGAATTTGGTGTTGCAGCGGATGCAGGAAGATAAAATCATTACCGCAGCTGAAAGGGAAGCCGCAACTAAAGAACCGCTAACGATTAACAGTAGTTTCCCCAAGCGACTGCAAGTAGAATTTCCCTACTTTACTACTTACATTCAAAAAGAATTACCCAAGTACGTTTCCCCTGATGTTTTAGCAGGTGGGGGGTTAGTTGTTGAAACCACCTTAAACCCAACTTGGCAGAAATTTGCCGAGGAAGCAGTAGCTAAAACCCTGAGAAATCAAGGACGTTGGGAAAACTTTAAACAAGCAGCGATGGTAGCCATTGACCCCCGCAACGGCGAAATTCAAGCAATGGTGGGGGGTAAAGATTTTGAAAAAAACCAATTTAATCGAGCTACTCAGGCTCAGCGCCAACCAGGCTCAACATTTAAAGGCTTTGTTTATGCGACTGCGATCGCTAGTGGTAAGAGTCCCTACGACAGTTACGAGGATGCACCCTTTGTTGTAGATGGCTATGAACCGAAAAATTACAGCGAAAACTTCCGTGGCTGGATGAATATGCGCGATGCCCTCACCAGTTCCATTAATATTATTGCGGTGAAGGTGTTGATTGATGTGGGATTTGAGCCAACAATTAAGCTAGCTCAGGAAATGGGCATTAAATCGGAACTCAAGCCCACATATTCTTTAGCACTTGGCTCAAATGAAGTAAATCTGCTGGAATTGACAAGCGCTTACGGTAGTTTTGCCACTCAAGGCTTGCACACAGACGCGCATGGTATTCGCCGCATCCTCAACCGCCAAGGCCAGGTAATTTGGTCATCTGATTTTTCCTCCAAGCGGGTGCTTGATGCTGATAGCGCCGCGATTATGACTTGGATGTTACGTAATGTTGTCCAAGCTGGTACAGGTGCAGCAGCCCAATTAGATAATCGACCTGTAGCCGGCAAGACTGGCACATCTGATGAAGCCCGGGATTTGTGGTTTATTGGTTACATTCCCCAACTCGTAACCGGAGTTTGGCTAGGTAACGATGATAACCGCCCGACTTGGGGTAGTAGTGGTAGCGCTGCTTATACCTGGCATGAATTTATGGAACAAGCCGTCAAAGAAATGCCAGTAGAAAAGTTTCCTCCACGTCCAAAATTAGATGGTCGTAAGGGTACAATTAAAGCCCAACGCCTCAAGCCCAAAAGCATTGTTAATAAAGCTGTTCCTTCTACAGATCAAGATGAGGACAACTCTAATAATGAGGAACGCCCATCGAGAAGGCGCAGATATTCTCAACAAGAACAACAAGAAGAAACCCCAAGACGGCGGCGCAGACGTTATTACCAAGAACAAACTAATGACACACCTTCGTATAGCAGAAGGCGGCGCTATCGTAGCACAGAAGCAAGCAGCAGTGATTCTTCTGCAGAATCTCGTCCCCGTAGGCGCAGGCGTGTAGAATCTCAACCTTCCACACCTGGGAGATCTCGCAGTTCTGCTTCATCCTCGGGTAGTGGCTCATCTGGTTCTGCTAATTCTACCCCTACCTGGCGGGAAAGACTGAGACCGTCGTCCTCGCAATAAAGCGGGTCATTTGTTGTTAGTTGACTGTTGACTGTTGACGGTTAACAGTCAGCAGTCAACTTCGCTAAGAACCGTATTGACCCTTAAATTTAAAATCTAAAATCCGTCTTGAAAAGTTTGCTACGGTGGGAAACCCTCCTTGCAACTTTTGTCTTCTCTACGAGAGGCTGCGCCCGACGCGAAGCGATGCCGCAGGCTTTACGACACGCTACGCATAGCTTGCTTCTTTGCAGGAGTATGCAAAATCTCAAATTTAAAATTGCTAGGTTCAAACTACAGAGGGATGTTAGGTGATACGCTCGTTTTATAGTGTGTTAAGCAGTGTTACCTACATTAGGAGAATATACTCATGCTTATATTCATGCAAACAGCCGCACCAATAGCAGATGGGCCTCATTTTCCTTTTGCTTTTACATTTGTATATGTATTTGGTTTTATTGCTGCTGTTACCATTGGTTCCATCGCCTGGTATAACTCTAAGCGCCCACCTGGTTGGGAAAGCAAAGAACGTCCCAACTTTGTACCCAAGGTAGAAAAAGAAGAAACTCAGGGTCTGGGTGAACCGAAGTCATAAGTGCTGATGCGTGCTGAGTTAAATTACGAAATTTAAAAACATGGTCAGGCGCGAGATATCGCGTCTGCTTAAACCAACAATCATAAATCTCTTTTAATTTTGCACCTCAACCCAACGCCGATAAAGCTTTTGAATTTGTTTAAGCAAAGCATTGTAACCTGGCTGGTGTGACTCGCTAGCTTTCCCTAACTCCTGCAATTTTGTCAAGAGTCTTGCTTCTTCGATTGCCACATCCCCGTCACTATAAATTAGACCACTGATAGCTTCAATTAAACTTTCACAATCTTCTAAGCTAGGATGATCGCCTAAATATTCTTGTACCCAGGTATAGCACTCATTTGGTTGTACCGGAACTAATTCGTACAGCCAAGGCTTAATCTCTGGATCGGTGGCTACACCTTTAGCTTGGGCGATTTCGCGCAAGTATTGGCGTTCTTCCGGTTGGATTCTACCATCAATCCAAGCTGCCCCGATCAGGATTTTCACTAAGTTTTTCACATTGGAATCAGTAACCATGCTGCATCCTCTGGGAGATTTCAACCTCGCTTAAATAGTACAATCACAAACAGTGTTCACTCGGAATTATTAGTTTTTCTTAAGCGCACCATAAAAAAGCCATCCATGTCTTGGCGATGGGGCCAGACTTTACACCAACCTTCAGGGGTGGAATAGGCAAAAGCAGGTGAATCTTTGCTAGGAGGTTCAATTTGCCAATCAGGAGACTTAGTCAAAAATTGTGTAATTACAGCCTCATTTTCTGAAGGATGTAGCGTACAGGTAGCGTAGACAAGGACACCGCCTGGTTTTACAAAAGTAGCAGTATGCGATAAGAGTTCTGTTTGCAGTTGAGAAAGTTCTTGCACAGTTTCAGGCGTTTGTCGCCAACGTGCATCAGCATGACGGTGGAGAGTTCCCAAACCAGAGCATGGTGCATCTAATAATACGCGATCGCCTGCATTATGAAACTGTAAAAATTCACGGCTGTCACCAGTACAAATTTGAATCGATTGCAAATTCAAGCGTTTGGCGTTTTCTTGCAATTTTTTGAGACGGGAAGCAGTGCGATCGCAAGCCCAAATTTTCCCTTTATCCCCCATCAATTCAGCAATGTGGGTAGTTTTACCTCCTGGCGCAGCACAAGCATCAATCACCACTTCCCCTGGTTGCGGATCGAGTAAATGACTCACCAATTGAGCGCTACTATCTTGGACAACCCACCAACCTTCACGAAAACCAGGTAAATTTTGAATCGGCCCACTATTACCAATTACTCTTAAAGCTTGTGGTAGGTGGGGTATCCGCCTGACTAAAATATCAGCCGATTGCAACGCCGCTTCCACCTCCTCAATAGAACTGCGAAGCGGGTTAATTCGCAAATCAATTGTGGGTGATTGGTTCATCCATTCACACAACTGTTCTGTCTCCGCAAAACTCAGTTGTTCTAACCACACTTTTATAATCCAGTCAGGAAAGCTGTGTAAAATCCCCAAGCGTTCCACAGAATTATCTGGGAGTTGCAAAGGAATATGGGATGCAGATGAAGAGGATGAAGTAGATTTTTCCCCCTCATCTCCCTTATCCCCCTCAGCCTGTCTAATATATTGCCGCAATAGACCATTCACAAACCCAGTCAGTCCCGCAAAGCCGTTGTCTTTAGCTAGTTGCACAGTAGTATTCACAGCCGCAGAAGCCGGAATCCGTTCTTGATAGCACAGTTGATATAAACCAAGATGCAGGATAGTGCGGAGTTCTTTTGGTTGTTGGTGAGATTTCTTTTTAGCGAATTGGTCAATTAGCGCATCAAGGGTGCGTTGTCGCCTGACGCTGCCATAAACTAATTCTGTAACTAAACGGCGATCGCTATCTTGTAATTTAAATTTTTGCAGTACTTTATCGAGAGCAAAATCAGCATAAGCCCCTTTGTGAACATCTCGCAGGGCAAGAAAAGCTATTTGACGAGCATTTATCATGGAAATCTTTAAAATGTTAGATTTTATAATTTAGAGAATTTTATTTATACTCAGGCTATAAATTTTAAAAAAAATAGCAGGATTCAATCAATTATATGTACGGCGTGATGCAACTGATGAAGGGAATTATCAGCTTATATGCATAAATGTAAGTAATTGAAACTTACAAATCACAAACTTGGGAAGCATCACTTAAATCTAATTCACCTAAACTAATCAAAGCTAAATGTTCAGGGGTGCGGCTCAATTCTTTGGCTAACAAAAATCCAGTAATTGTCCAAGTTTGATATCTTCTCGCTTCTTTGCCAATTAATAACCCCCTAGTACCATCATAATATTCTGGCCATTCATCTTCACTCAAACGTGTTTCGGCAAGTGCGATCGCTTTTTGAGCCAGACTTGTTCTACCTGTTTTTTGAGCAGCAGCAGTTAACAGCCACAATAAAACAGGCCAACTGCCACCATTATGATACGACCAAGGTATATTTTTCGGGTCACATCCAGTAAAAATCCTGTATTCCTCTTTTTGTACAGCCGGGAAGCAGATTTTCATCGGCATTTCTCCGACTAGGTCTTGCCATTGTTCTTCAATCAGGTTCATAATGGCTTGCGATTGGCGATCGCTTGCTAAAGAAGAAATAATTGCCATCAAATTTCCTAGTGCAAAAAAGCGTGTATCTAGCTGTGACGGCCCAACATTTCCTGCTAAATAACCACCAATTTTTGGTAACCAAAGAGCCAAGTTAATATAGGAAATTGAATCTGCATAAATATTAAATTGATTAACTGCTGTCTGACCATATTCCTCACCTTTAAAGCGATAAATTATATTCAGACGAGGTATATCTATCCAATAATGATTGCGAATATGCTCTCTTAATAAAGGTAAGCGGTTATTAATACCCATCACAATTTCTTCATTACCAGCACAAATTAATAGCTTGCGCGCTGCTCGTAAGGCTGCATAAAATAAAGCTTGAATTTCTAAAGGATAACCATAAATACCCAATCGCCGATGAATCATACAAGAACCATCTGGAACTAATAGCGTTGGGTACATATCAAATCGCGTCGCTAAGCAGAGTTCCATAATTAACATGATTCCTTGCTGAAATTGCGGCTGCAAGGCAAATTTTATATCCTTTGTTGCTTTCACATAGGCATATAAAATAATAATCCACCAGAGGCAAGAATCAACTGGTGTAACTCGTGCGATCGCCTGTTCGCCAAAATCTGCTTCTAAGGTTTCTTGCCCATCTTTCAATACAACTTTAAAGCTGGCTGGTATCAAACCTTTACCAGGAGTATAAGCATTTAATTGATTTTGCGTTGGTTGTAATTTTAACGTCTCTTCCAAAAAATTTCGGACTATATCATATCTACCTTTAATGAGAAAAAGTAAGGCTGAAGAGACAAAATCTCTCACAAAACAATGGTCATAATTTATTGCTGTTAACGAAGGATCGCTGGCAGCTATTGTACCTACAGGACGACCTTGATAATAAAGAATTGAATTTTCTAGTAGTTCCCAGGCCTGTTTTTCTATATCATCAAATATATATAATTTCTCTTTTTCCATAGCGAGAAACACTCCATTTTGCTTGGATGTTGGCAATAGATAATACTTTTATTGAGCGCTGAAGCTTTAATGCTTTTATTTAGGTAATAGCTACAGATATATAGTTGCAGAGTATTTACCACACTTTCCCAGCACTATATTTCTTCACATATTCTTTCAGGATAACCTAATTTTTTCAGTTAATTCATTTGGTTTTATGACATATTATTGAATCTGTCATGGAAAACAATTGAGAAAAAGCTAAAAGCACTTTTAACTACAAAATCAGGGTATCAATATTACAGCAGATTGCAATTTTGTGAGTTACAAATAATTGTTAGTAGATTAGCACACAGTCAATAATTCAATGTGCGTTGCGCTGTGCGATAACACAACCTACAAAAATTATTCAAATTTGATGAATTGCTTGGGATGATACAGACAAAAAATCCCGCCTGCTGGGATTTTATAAATTCCGTGCAGGCGGGTTTATTCTTAATAGCTGTGATTATCTCTCGCTAGGTATTTCTACCGCGATAGGTATGGATCTACACTGCTAATTTCAAATTCGCAAGCTCTAGAAACTGCTTCTGGAGATAATTCATCAAAACTCACCAATTTTAAAGAACTGGGGTTCGCTATTAGTTCTTTCGCTAATAAAAATCCAGCAATTGACCAAGTTTGATATTTTCTCGCTTGCTTACCAATCAATCGCCCTTTCTTACCATCGTAATATTCTGGCCATTCATCTTCGACTAGACGTGTTTGAGCAAGTTCAATTGCTTTTCTCACTAAACCTGTTTTGTTAGTTTTCACAGATGCTGCTGCTAACATCCACATCAACACAGGCCAGCTGCCAGCATTATGATACGACCAGGGAATATTTTTCGGATCGCAGCCAGTAACAATTCTATACTCTTCATGTTCCAAAGCTGGGAAGCAGATTTTCATGGGCATATCTCCCACTAAATCGTCCCATCTTTCTTCAATTAGATTCATAATCGCTTGCGACTGTTCTTCCGTTGCAAGGTCAGAAATGATCGCCATCAAATTACCAAGTGAAAAGAAGCGAGTATCTAATTGTGATGGGCCGACATTCCCAGCTAAATAACCGCCTTTTCTTGGCAACCATTTGTCTAATTCATAATAGGGAATAGAGTCTACATATATATTGAATAAATTGACTGCTCCTTTGCCATATTCTTCACTCTTGAAGCGGTAAATGGCATTGAGGCGATTAATATCTATCCAATAATGCTGACGAATATGAGCGCATAAAAGAGGTAAGCGGTTATCAATTGCGGCGACAACATCTTGGTTCCCATTGCAAATTAATAACTCACGCGCAGCACGCAGAGCTGCATAAAATAATACTTGAATTTCTAGAGGATGACCATATATACCCAAACGACGGTCAATCATACAAGCGCCATCTGGAACTAATAGCGTTGGGTACATATCAAATCGATTCGCCAAGCAAATTTCCATAATTAACCGAATCCCGGTTTGGAATTCAGGTTGATAAGCTAGCGAATAATCTTTGGTGGCGACTACATAAGCACGCAACAAAAGAATCCACCAGAGACAAGAATCTACAGGTGTGACTCTGGCGATCGCGTGTTCGCCAAAATCAGCCTCTAAATACTCTTCGCCATTAATAGATACAACTTTAAAACTAGCAGGAATTAAACCTCTTCCCGGCTTATATGCATCTAAAGCCCTTTCTTTAGGCTGTAACTTTAAGGTTTCTTCCAGAAAATTACGAACAATTTCTGGTTTACCCTTGAGCAGAAAAATTAAAGCCGATGAGACAAAATCGCGAATAAAACATTGGTCGTAATTCAACGCCTCTACAGACGGATCGTATGCAGCCAAAGTCCCAACAGGACGACCTTGATAATAGAGAATCGACTTTTCTAATGCTTGCCAAGCTTGTTCTTCTATATTTTCAGCTATTACCAATTCGTTTATTTGCATCGCCAGAATAACTCCACTAGATTTGTATATTTGTGGTAGATGCGTTCGTTCTGATGTATGAAATTTGCTATCTTGATCATAACAAAGACGATTTTTTGAATAGCAAATGCAATGTGGGAATAAATGATTAACTCTACAAAAGCTGTCTATAACTGCCAATTCTGATGTTGCTTAACTGGCAGTTAATTTGCTTTTAAGCAATAAGCATCCTGGTGAAAGAGAACTTTTTATCTCTCACCTTAAGAAATGATATTACTTTGAAAGCAGTTACGCAAAATATATTTTTAGCTTGAGCGCAAATCGACTTTTATGCCTGGAATGCTGGATTTCTCAACCAAAAATATATTGCTAACACTGTTGAAGATTTCCTTAGAGTTTCAAATAGTTAAAGTATTTTTACGTAGCTAGGATTTAGTTTTTGACACTAAAAATTATTCTATTCCCCTATAACTTAATAATTTATAACGTTTTTTCAAATTATGCAATATGAATTCTTAAAAAAAATGAATTGTCAATACATCTTAGGGGCTATGTATTGTAACCTATCTATTTATAAAGTGGCTAGTATATGGAAGTCAGTAGCTAAAATACTCTGAATACCAGAGTTATTAACTCCAAATCTTTATATCCTTGCCAATAAAGGAAAGATAGCTCATCTTAAGAGAATTTAAAGTAATTATTATAACATTAGCAAATTTTAAGAAATTTGTAGTTAACTAACATGAATGCTAATGGCTACAGTTGAGCTTAATATAAAGTCGCAAAGACACAGAGGAAGAGGTTAGAGAGACATGTGATACCTGCGGGAAATGCACTAGCACCTGCCCTCATTTTGCAATTTGATATTATTTGTAATAGTAAAACCCCTCAATATTTTCTTTGAGGGGTTATTAATATAATTTGCCTAAATGTATAAGTTATTCTGAACTACGCGCACCCTTGCCACGATTGCATTTGTAACAGAGTGTTTGCAAATTGCTAATATCGTTACTGCCTCCTTTAGAAAAAGGCTCTTTATGATCAACCTCTAGCGTGACTTCAGGTGGAAATCTACCGCAAGAAACGCATTTATGACCATCTCTTTGTAAAACTGCGAAACGAACTGATAGAGGAATATAGCGCGATCGCTTTTTTGTTTCCTGGTTAGATGGGGATGTTGACTGAGTAACAGTCTCTGTTTTCCGTTTGGTCTTCTTTACTTTTTGAGGCTTCGGCTCATTTACTAAAACTGCAAACTCCCGAATTACACCTCTTACCAGTTTTTGAAATTCATTAGGAGCTTTTCTTGCCATTGTTAAACCCAACCGTAACTTGAGCCTGCTTCAGCCTTAATTTGGGCAATTGTTCTTTCAATAAAATTTAAGTCACTCTTAAGGCTTGATGTCAATTTCATCAACTGCTCAAGCTGATTTTGTAACTGGTTAGCAGTTTGGTGGTGATTATATTTACGTATTAAAGCTTCACGAGCTAAATCTTCACGTCCTTTTTTCATAGCTAATACTGCTATTTCATACCATTGTTGGACTTGAATTTGAGCTTGCTGGAATTTGGTTTGCACCTTTTCTTGGCTAGCTTTAACGCTGTAAATGTTTTCCAGTATGCTCAGTTTTATTTGGTTGAGAGATTCAACAACTTTATTTGGGTCATTAATAACTTGACTTTTATCTAGAAGCCGCAACAAACCATAAGCACCAAGTCCAACTACTGCGCCAGCAGCTGCAACAGGAGCCATACCAATGCTAAAACCGCTTCCTGCTACAAGTAAGCCCATATTGCCAACAGTAGCAGAAACCCCGGCACCACCAGCTGCTCCTAACGCTGCTGCACTCAAAGCTAAGGGATCTCGGTTTTCTATTCCTTTCTTAGTCCCGTAAGCAGCTATACCAGCAACTGCACCCGTAGCTATCAAGTGAGGTGCACCAATGCCAACGGCTGTTCCTGCGGCTGCTAATCCCATGCCACCAACTGTTTGATAAACTCCAGCACCAACAGCTGCTCCTCCAGCTACAAATGCTGTACTTTCTCCATAATTAAAATTGCCTGCCATGTCGTTAAAGTTTGCCCGGATGATCCGGCTCATGCGATCGCCTATTCCCATACTATGGTTGTGCTCCCTCTAGCTAACACTTAAACTCACAGTCTTATCTAATACCTATTTCCAGCCTAAAGTAAGTACACTTTTGCCACTTCGTTAGAATTAATGAAATATGTCTTTCTGTTCATGAATTTTGTTTAAAGTGCAGCCTTCCGCTATCTTAGGTTTTGAGTTAATAAATTGCGCTTAACATGACTTCGCTTTCTCCTCACAAAAAAGCCAGAGCCTTAAAACCCACTAGCCGCCGCCCTGCTAAAGAACTGTGCAGCGAGTGCGGACTGTGCGATACATACTACATCCACTACGTCAAAGAAGCCTGCGCCTTCATTAATCAGCAAATAGGGGAACTGGAAGCACAAACCCACACCCGTTCTCGCAATCTCGATAACCCCGATGAACTTTACTTTGGTGTTCATCAAGACATGATGGCGGCGCGGAAACAGCAACCTATTGAAGGCGCACAGTGGACAGGTATTGTCAGTTCCCTGGCGATTGAAATGCTGAATCGCGGTCTAGTTGAAGGTGTTGTCTGTGTGCAAAATACTAAAGAAGATCGCTTTCAACCAATGCCGATCATTGCCCGTACCCCAGAGGAAATACTGGCAGCGAAAGTCAATAAGCCAACACTATCGCCCAATCTCTCAGTTTTAGAGCAAATAGAACAATCTGGGATGAAGCGGTTATTAGTGATTGGAGTTGGTTGCCAAATCCAGGCATTAAGAGCCGTAGAAAAGCAGCTAGGCTTAGAAAAGCTGTATGTTTTAGGTACACCTTGCGTAGATAATGTTACCCGCGCTGGACTGCAAAAATTCTTAGAAACCACCAGCCGATCGCCTGAAACTGTCGTGCATTACGAATTCATGCAAGACTTTCGTGTTCACTTCAAACATGAGGATGGCTCTACAGAAATGGTGCCGTTCTTTGGTTTAAAGACTAATAAGCTCAAAGATGTCTTTGCTCCCTCATGTATGAGTTGCTTTGATTATGTTAATTCTCTAGCTGATTTAGTTGTCGGCTATATGGGCGCACCCTTTGGCTGGCAATGGATTGTTGTAAGAAATGATACAGGCAAAGAAATGCTGGACTTGGTGAAAGACCAGTTAGATACCCAACCTGTAATGTCTCAAGGTAACCGCAAAGAAGCTGTACAACAAAGCATTCCGGCTTACGATAAAGCTGTGACTCTTCCCATGTGGGCAGCAAAACTTATGGGTGTGGTAATTGAGAAAATTGGCCCGAAAGGTCTAGAATATGCCAGATTTTCGATTGATTCCCACTTTACGCGCAATTACCTGTATGTGAAGCGGAATCATCCGGAGAAGTTGGAAGCTCATGTGCCGGAGTATGCTAAGCGAATCGTTGAGCAGTATAAGTTACCGGAAGAATAGCTCACGCAGAGGCGCAGAGGCACAGAGAGAGTTTTTAGAGGTTATGAACTACCCTTGAGATACCGTCTTTGATGAGTGAGACATTAAAGTTGATTAGCAATCCAACTCGCTTGTTAGCAAGGCGCAAGTAAGTTAGTAGTTGTTTTTTGTGTACTGGATGAACGCTTTCCACTGATTTAAGTTCAACAATTACCTTATCTTCAACTATCAAATCAGCACGAAAGCCTTCATCCAAAATCACATCCTCATACACAACAGGAATAATTACCTGTCTTTTTACCTGTAACTTTCGCCTCCGTAACTCAAAGTCCATAACTGTCTCATATACGGCTTCGAGTAAACCAGGCCCCAAAGTAGTGTGAACCTTGTAAGCAGCATCCACAACTGCACCCGAAATCTCATTCTCAATCATTCTCCTCTGCGCCTCCGCGTCTCTGCGTGACACAATCATAACTCATGTTATTTATGTAACAATGCTTAAGCAGGGCCGACAGCTTCTATTGCTGCTTCTAGTGCGATCGCAATATGCGTCCAATGCGTCCCTCCTTGGCAATAAACCACATAAGGCTCACGCAATGGCCCATCTGCGGAAAATTCCAAGGTGCTGCCCTCAATAAATGTCCCCCCAGCCATGACTACCTGGCTCTCATACCCCGGCATTTCATCGGGGATGGGGTCAAGGTAGGAACCAATGGGAGAATTTTGTTGTACGGCTTTACAGAAGGCAATTAGCTTTTGGGCGGAACCGAGTTTAATTGCTTGAATTACATCGCGGCGGGGTGCTAGTGGGGCGGGATTGACGGGATAACCCAGTTTATCAAAGACATAACCCGTTAGATGAGTGCCTTTCATCGCTTCTCCCACCATCTGCGGTGCAAGAAATAACCCTTGGAACAGGAGGCGATTTTGGTCAAAGGTTGCACCACCATAACTACCAATACCAGGGGCAGTGAGACGACAGGCAGCAGTTTCTACTAAGTCAGCGCGACCAGCAACATATCCACCGGCAGTAACAATAGTGCCACCAGGATTTTTAATCAATGAACCCGCCATTAAATCTGCACCAACATGGGTAGGTTCTTGAGTTTCGATAAATTCCCCGTAGCAGTTATCTACAAAGCAGACGGTGTTCGGATTTTGCTGTTTAACTAGTTGGACAATTTTTTCAATGTCAGCAATGGATAAGCTAGGCCGCCAAGAATAGCCACAGGAGCGTTGAATTAGCACTAACCGAGTGTTGTCTCTAACGCTAGTACTTAAGGTTTGCCAATCTATTCTTCCTTCTGAGGTTAAGTCTAATTGGCGGTAATTTATGCCAAACTCAATAAGGGAGCCTTGGCCTTTACCCCGTAAACCAATCACTTCTTCGAGCGTATCGTAGGGAGCACCGACCACTGCTAACATTTCATCTCCAGGACGCAGCACACCATATAAGGCACAAGCGATCGCGTGAGTCCCTGAAACAAACTGTACCCTTACCGCCGCAGCTTCGGCACCCATTACTTCGGCAAATACTTTATCTAAAGTTTCTCTTCCTAAATCATCGTGGCCGTATCCACTTACACCTGCAAAGTGGTGTGCACCTACGCGTTGATGACGAAAGGCATTTAGTACTCGTTGAAGATTGTGCTTGACCTGAGCGTCAATTCCAGAAAAAATCTCTAACAGTGCCTGTTCTGCTTGCCGCAGCTGTTCCAAGCTGTTCATTGGTTCCTCATTAAAAAAAAATTAAATAAATATGCGGATTTTGGGATCGCGCAGATTAGGCTTCACCTTTCCTATTCAGGTTACTCATGACAATTGCTACCTCAACCAAACTTCAAATTAACTGGGTTAATACCCTCTTCTTCGCTGCGTTGCACATCGGAGCGCTGTTTGCCTTGCTTCCTAGTAACTTTAGCTGGAAGGCATTTGGTGTCGGTTTATTGCTCTACTGGATTACCGGAGGTTTAGGTATTACTTTGGGTTTTCACCGCCTGGTTACCCATCGCAGTTTTCAAACTCCCAAGTGGTTGGAATATCTATTGGTGCTTTTCGGAACTCTCGCCTGTCAAGGTGGGCCAATTGAGTGGGTAGGTACACACCGTATCCATCATCTACACTCGGATACTGAACAAGACCCCCATGATTCTAATAAGGGCTTTTGGTGGAGCCATATGGGTTGGCTGATTTATCACGCACCCGCTCACGCTGAGGTTCCTCGCTTCACTAAAGACATTGCCGATGACCCAGTTTATCAGTTTTTGCAAAAATATTTTATTCTCGTCCAAGTGGCTCTAGGTTTGTTGCTATTGGCCATAGGCGGTTGGCCGATGGTTGTTTGGGGCATTTTTGTGCGGATTGTTTGGGTGTACCACTGTACCTGGTTGGTCAATAGTGCTACACATAAATTTGGTTATCGTACCCACGAATCTGGCGATCGCTCGACTAATTGCTGGTGGGTAGCTTTACTGGTATTTGGCGAAGGCTGGCACAATAACCACCACGCTTTCCAATACTCAGCACGTCACGGCTTGGAATGGTGGGAAATTGACATGACTTGGATGACTATTCAATTGCTACAAGTGCTTGGTCTGGCTACAAATGTGAAGCTAGCAGATAAAAAGTCATAAGCCAGTAATCGACTGTCAATTGCATCTTGACATTAAGCAGTTGATAGTTTACTTAGTGGCAAAGTTTTTTTAGTAACCAAAAATATTGATTCCCTTAACTCTTAAACAAGAGTGAGTTGGGTTACTATAATCCGAGACGTTAATGTGTATAAGCTTTACGGCAAACCACTTTGTGGTGTGTTGGTGGAAGATTTTGTTGTTTTTCAGGTTTTCATGACTACATCAATAATCAAAATTCAAAATCAAGCTAATGACCTTGGTAGCTCCAACCTGAGGCTAAAAGATATTATTAAAACCCTGCCCAAGGAGTGTTTTAAAAAGGATAAACGTAAAGCTTGGACAAATGTGGTGACTGCCGTTTTGATGGTGGCTTTAGGCTACTTCAGTTTGGCAATTTCTCCCTGGTTTCTCTTGCCATTTGCCTGGATTTTTACAGGTACAGCTTTGACAGGTTTTTTCGTCATTGCCCATGATTGCGGTCATCGTTCCTTTGCGAATCGTCGCTGGGTAAACGATTTGGTCGGGCACATTTTAATGATGCCTTTAATTTATCCATTTCATAGTTGGCGGATTAAACATAACTATCACCATAAGCATACAAATAAGCTGGAAGAGGACAATGCTTGGCATCCCATCACACCAGAAGTATTTCAAAATTGGGGGCCATTCCGCCGTTCAGTCTTTGAAGGCTTTATGCGTAACCGCTTCTGGTGGGTAGGTTCCATTGGACATTGGGCAGTTGTACATTTTGATTGGCGTAATTTCAAAGCTAAAGACCAATCAAGTGTTAAGCTTTCTGTGGCTGTAGTAGTAATTTTTGCAGCCGTTGCCTTTCCACTACTTATTGCCACAACTGGCATTTGGGGATTTGTCAAATTTTGGCTTTTACCCTGGATGGTTTACCATTTTTGGATGAGTACCTTTACCCTGGTTCACCATACTGCTGCAGATGTTCCTTTTAAGGCAACTAACAAGTGGAATGAGGCTCTAGCTCAACTGTCTGGCACTATTCATTGTGATTATCCACGCTGGATAGAATTTCTCTGCCACGATATCAATGTTCATGTACCTCATCATCTTTCTACTGCAATTCCTTCTTATAATCTGCGCTTGGCTTATAAGAGCATCAAAGAAAATTGGGCAGATTATCTTCATGATGAAAGCCAATTTTCTTGGGCTTTAATGAAGGAAATTACAGGCCAATGCCAACTTTACACTCCTGATGTTGGTTATCAAACTTTTGACGATTATTACGCAGGGCGATAAATCAAAGATGAGGTATAACTTGGAAGATTATTTTGTCTTCTAGAAAGTTTTGCTTTTATCTGTGTAATTTCCCCTTGTTAGTGATTTGTATTCTGGCAGATCCTACTAATGAACATTGTTCAGGAAATTGCCAGAAGACATTTTTGTGCGGATCAGCACTCAAAAACGTATCTCCAAAGCTGCTCATTGCAGAGGTCAAACGATTTTGGATTTTGTATTGGTTACACCCTCTAGGGGTGAGACATAATCACAACAAACTAAAATACGCCAATCTAAAATTTTCAGTAACATTTCCTTGTTTACAGCAAGGTTAGAATTTATATTCCATTGAATCCAGTGCCATCAAACAGTATCCCAGCCGACAGCGTTAAGCTACTCCATACCGTTAGCTCACAATCATCTGAAGATTCGACAAAATTGCCTTTTACCTTGCAGGAATTAAAAGCTGCAATCCCACCTGAATGCTTTCAGCCGGATTTAGGTAAATCTCTCTATTACTTTTTTCGAGACATCCTCATTATTGGTCTACTTTACGCAGTTGCTAATTATCTGGATTCTTGGTTTTTCTGGCCTATTTTTTGGCTAATGCAAGGAACAATGTTTTGGGCTTTGTTTGTAGTTGGACATGACTGCGGACATCAATCTTTCTCTAAAAAGAAATGGCTCAATGATTTAATTGGACATCTTGCACACACACCAATACTCGTTCCTTATCACGGTTGGCGAATTAGCCACAGAACCCACCATCTCAATACCGGCAATATCGATAATGATGAAAGCTGGTATCCTGTGAGCGAATCACAATATAAAGAAATGCCGTGGGAACAAAAGATAGGGCGGTATTATGTGTTTTTCTTAGCTTATCCAGTTTATCTGTTTAAGCGTTCTCCTAATAAAGAAGGTTCCCACTTCTTACCCAGCAGCTCACTTTTCAAACCTGCTGAAAAATGGGATGTGATTACCAGCACTGTACTATGGACTTGCATGGTAGCGTTGCTTGGCTTTCTTACATATCAATGGGGTTGGTTATGGTTGTTGAAAAATTACGCCGTACCCTACATTGTGTTTGTAATTTGGCTAGATGTAGTGACATTCTTGCATCATACTGAGCCTGATATTCCCTGGTATCGTGGCGAAGATTGGACTTTCCTTAAAGGTGCTATTTCTAGCATTGACCGCAATTACGGTTTAATCAACCATATCCATCACGATATCGGTACTCATGTAGCTCACCATATCTTCCTGAATATCCCTCATTACAATTTGCTCAAGGCAACTGAGGCAATTAAACCAATTATGGGGGAATATTTCCGTGAGTCTCAAGAACCCATTTGGAAATCATTATGGCGTTCCTGTATTAGCTGTCATTTTGTGCCCGATTCTGGCGGAAAAGTTTACTACACATCTAATAGTAAACTTGCCAAACCTTCATAAATAGACAGCATTTTATGAACTGAAAAAGCATAGTTCAGGAGATAATCTTCTTACGCTTTTTACGTTTCGATTAACTAGTGCTAGCTTCCTATGAAGCAGCACTTTCATCTTAAATTTACGTGAGTAAATCTATGACAACAGCACCAGAGACAAGAGTCACTTTTACTAAAAACTTGGGTTTTAGAAAAGAACTGAATAAACGAGTTGATGCTTATTTTAAGTCCAACAATATTTCTACCCGCGATAATCCAGCAATGTATTTCAAAACATTGACTATTGCAGTTTGGGTAATTGGAGCCTGGACATTTACTCTCTTCGGCCCCCCGCAAATCTGGCTGAAAGTGATTGGCTGTATTGTTTTAGGATTGGGTATTGCGGCTGTAGGATTTAGTGTCGGACATGATGCTAATCATGGCGGTTATTCGAGTAAGAAATGGGTCAATACTCTTGTGGGTTCAATCTATGACGTAATTGGATTATCTAGTTATTTATGGCGATACCGTCATAATTTTCTACATCATACTTATACGAATATCTTAGGTCATGATGTGGAAATACATGGTGATGGCTTAGTGCGAATGACTCCCTATATGGAGCATAAATGGTATCACCGATTTCAACACATATTTATTTTATCTATCTATACAATCATCCCTATTTACTGGTCTTTTGCAGATATTCACATCATTCTGTTTAAGCGTAAATATCATTCCCATGTGGTTCCTACACCCAAACCGCTAGATATGCTGATCCTTTTTGGAGGTAAAATAATCTGGCTGGCACTTTTTCTAGGAATCCCCATTGCTGTAGGCTACAGTCCTATACAGGCGCTTGTAGGATTTCTCATCACTTACATGACCTATGGATTTTGGATTTGCATAGTCTTTATGCTGGCTCATGTGATGGACACAGCAGAGTTTATCCAACCAGAGAGTCAACCAGAAGAAATTGATGATGAATGGGCAATTTTCCAAATTAGAACCACCGTTGATTTTGCTCCTAAGAATCACTTCTTAAATTGGTATTTAGGTGGACTGAATTACCAAGTTGTCCATCATTTATTCCCTCAAGTTTGTCATATTCACTATCCAAAAATTGCTCCTATTTTGGCAGAATTGTGTGAGGAGTATGGAGTGAAATATAATGTCTGCCCAACATTTACATCAGCACTTGGTTCTAATTTTCGTTGGTTGAAATATCTAGGAACTACGCCAAACGCAGAATATAAAACTCCAGCTTTAGTGAATAATTAGCACAACTTACTAAGTGTTACGTGTAGTTTCTAAGCTGTAATATCAAACTTTTAAGGACATAGTATTACTATGTCCTTAATTTAAGGTAAAAATGGCATTGGGAATGGGTAATTGGTAATTGGTAACAGGAATTTATTATTTGTTATTTCTCCCTTATCCTCCTCCTCTTCCTCATCTCCCCATTCCCCAATCCTTAAAACCTACCATTCCCCTGCACAATATGCTTAACAGTTGTCAGAGTTTCTAGGCTAATAAATCCCCGGCGATGACCTTTTTGATTCGACATTCCTAAAAATATCGAGTCTCCCCGTGAAGGGTTGCGAGAAAAACGCGGGGACGCATTGATATAGGTGGAGGCGCTATTTACTCCTAAAGCAAACTGGCGACTTTCTTGATAAGATTCGGTGACAATGCAGTCGGCATGACCGCTACTATATTGATTAATCCACGCGATCGCAGCTTCTAAGCTATCTACTAGTTTAAAAGCTACTGTCTTAGTTAAATAGGCAGTTCCCCATTCTGCTTCCTTAGCTAGCTGCAATTGTGGAAAGGCTTCTACAAGTTCTGCATCGCCTTTTACTTCAAAGCCTTTGTCTTTTAAACTGTTCCACAAAACTGCTAGAGATGACGGTAAGGCTTGGCGATGAATTAAGACTTTTTCAATGGCGTTGACTGGATCTGGATCGCTTTCATGGCTATCGATAATCATCCAGCGTACCATTTCCAAGCTGCTATTGAGCGACCAGTAAAGGTAACAGTTGCCCATTGCTGACTTTAACACAGGGCAAGTTGCTTGTCGCATGACTTGCTGTACCAAGGTGGAACGTCCGTAGGGAATGACTAAATTTAAGTATTGGTCTTGAACAACCAAATCCCGAACGGAAGCACCATGTTCTGTGGTAATCAGTTCTAGACAACCGGCTGGTAAACCAACCTCAGTAATAGCGTTTTGGAGAACATTGGCGATCGCTTCGTTGGAATGACTCGCCTCAGTGCTGCCTTTGAGAATAATACTATTACCAGTTTTGATACATAAACCCGCGGCGATCGCTCCTAAATCAGGGAACGCCTCATAAATAAATCCGATAACTCCTAAAGGCATTAACTGGGAGTAACTTTGAGAATCATCCTGCTGATACTCAGCATTTCTCACCCGCCGCAGCGGATCGGATAATTCCCCCAACCGTTGTAGGATTTCCACAGTCGTTTCTAGCCTCTTGGGAGTTAATTTTAGCCAATCTAAAATTAACTCTGGCACTGCCATTTCTCGGCTTGCTTCTAAATCTAATGTATTAGCCTCTAGAATGTCATCAAAGGCGCGTTCTATAGCCCGCGCCATTGCTAATACAGCACGACTACGGTCTACTCCTTTTGCGATCCCCAGCTTAAGGGAAGCTTGGTAAGCGCGTTTAGCGCTATTCATTGGTTCGGGGATGTCATCCAAAACTTCAACGGTCATTGAGTTAACGTCTGTAGGTAAGCCAGACCATGAGTGCTGGCAAAATAGCCAGAAGTACCGCCACCATTGCCCAAGCAATAATGGTGGAACCATTTGCTAATCGCAGTGCTAATGGTAGCCATATAATCACTAGCACGAAAATAATGCCCAGCGCTATCGGCAGATAGCTTTCTCCCAGTCTTGGATGGACAACGTGCCAACTATTACCCATCCAGCGCCAAGCACGTTTGTAGGGATAGGTGGTGGAAAGTTGCTCTAGGACATAAGCATCATTTTCTACCACAAAGATTTGTTGACAGCGATCGCAACCAAATGCGTCTGTCAGGGTAATCGGAACTAACCGTCCCCGGCGACGACAGGGACAGGGATATTCCGTATTGAAGTCTATTTTTTCAGGTTTTTGGGATTGCACAAGCGTTCTAATAACTTGAGCTTATTTTTTACAATATGTGAAAACACTATTCCTCGGTCTATGCCTTGGGTAGTGGTTTTCTGATTTTTCCTTTCTTTATACAGTTAGGAGACAAAGCCGAGACTGCAATGATTCCCCAAGATAAATTAGGCTGAATTGAGCTGTTGTCACAGCGGTTTTCACGTTCGGGTATTTAAATAGAAGCTATCTGGCTGCTGTTCTTTGTTATGTTGAGCAATCTTGTTTAAAAGTTTTCTCGTCTGCATCTGTGGCTTAAAAAGTCATCTAGTAGTGTTTTTTAGACATTTATTGTTTTTGAATCTCTGGCACCGTTTTTAGTTTAAGTGGCAATATCTCATAAAACAACTGTTCTCTGAGGTTAAGCCTCTAAAAATAATCAGTACCAGCACATCAATGTTAAATTTTTAAGTCAAACGCATTACAATTTAATCGTCAGGTTAATCAAGAGTCAACAGTCAATAGTTAATCCGGACTCTTAAATTTAAGCTACCTTCCCGAAAAAAAGGCTATTGGAAACGCGAATGAACTTAATAGTACTGACTCTTGGTCTAGGTAGATTTTGGCTCGCTTCAAAGCCATAAGGTGCTTTACACCTAATAATATCGCTATTAATCTAGCCACCCTTGATCCAGTTTAGTACACTGAACAAAAAACGAAGTGACTACATATATAAAGATTAGATTAAGCCAATCTGCAAATGAATTGAAGTTTATACTTAATCGAGGCTATGATAACTACATAAAGCGGGTAACGCGATTCGAACGCGCGACATTCACCTTGGCAAGGTGACGCTCTACCACTGAGCTATACCCGCATTGCTCAACACATTTACTATAATGTCATAAATATCTTGGTGTGTCAACCCCCTGATTGAATTTTGGACTCAAGGAGGGGGTGAGGGAGCAGGGGAGGAATGCTTAATTCTACTTTTGAACAGACGCGATTCATCGCGTCTCTGCAACTCTTGACCCAAACCGCTATTAGCCCAATTCTTCAGACTCAGGAGAGAAATTGCCGATGCTGGCGCTGGGGAAAGATGCAGGTAGAGATGGGCTATTACGGGCGTATGGCTCTGTAAGATTAGAACGCAATTGTCGCATCAGACTGGCCATTTCTAAAGCATTCATGGCGTATTCCCAGCCATGATTACTTTTTATCCCAGCTCTTTCTAAAGCTTGCTGCATGGTGTCTACTGTCAAAATGCCAAAAATTACAGGCACACCAGTTTGAAAGCTGGCTGCGGCAATGCCTTTGGCTACTTCCGAAGAGACATAATCGAAATGAGGTGTTTGCCCACGAATGACAGCGCCCAAGCAAATAATGGCATCATAACGACGAGAAAGGGCTAATTGCCGCGCTACTACTGGTACTTCAAAGCTTCCAGGAACCCAAACGTAATCAACTTGATTACCCTGGGGGTCGGGATCTACACCGTGGCGTTTCAAGCAATCTTGACATCCCTCTAACAGCTTTACGGTAACTAGGTCATTAAATCGACCAATTACCAATGCAAACCGCAAAGGTTCTGTTTGAGTAAAAGTTCCCTCAAAAACTGCCATGACCGCCTCTTTACAAACTATACATCAAGGCTAATATACATTTCTTCTGCAAAGATAGAAGAGCAGAAGAACACAATCAGCTAAAAATAACCAGGTGAAAAAATCAATTCACCCTAATTACTCTTTAGCTTAGCTCTTCTGCTCCTGTAATATCTTTGCTATTTAACTGTGTCTCTAAGCGATCGCCTATACTACAAAAAAGTTTAATAGCCCTACCAAAAATACTAAGGCGATCCAAACTCCAGAACCTAGCCAGAGTAGTCTTTTAGACTCTACCCAATTTTGGGGGGTTGCATAAGCAACGGGAACGCCAATAACTAATACAAAAGACAGCAGAACCAGCGCTAACAAAGCAATTTGGAATATTATGGTCATTTTTGCTTCTCCCAAGACAGCGAAATACTAAAGATAGAATATCGTACAGGGCAATACTGACATTTCCTTATTTGTTAAGCTAGCAGAAATTGCGTCACTATAATCATTAATCCGCAGTCAAAAGTCCATAGTCAACAGTCCAATGAAAAATGACCCTTGACCCTTGACTTTTGACCCTTGACCATTGACGCTTGACTATGGACTTAATTCTTTGCCACACTACTGCTGATTTTGACGCACTGGGAGCTGCGGTAGGGCTGACGCGGTTACAACCAGGTAGCAAAATTGTACTCACTGGCGGTGCTCACCCGCCTGTACGAGATTTTTTGGCGTTACATCGAGATGAGTATCCCCTGATTGAACGGCGTTCGGTCAATCCTGAGAAAATTCGTTCTATAACTGTAGTCGATACTCAACAGCGCGATCGCTTGGGTAAGGCTGCTGAATGGTTCGATTTACCTCATGTCAAAGATATCATTATCTACGATCATCACCTGGGACAAGACACAGACATTCCCGCCACTCAAACCCATATTTCCCCAGTGGGAGCCACTACAACTTTAATGGTGGAGCAATTGCAACAACAGCAAATCTCTCTTACACCATCTGAAGCTACAGTTATGGCTTTGGGTATCCATGTTGATACAGGCTCGCTAACATACGAGCAAGCTACACCACGAGATGCTTTAGCTTTGGCTTGGTTAATGCAACAAGGAGCCAGCTTGTCTGTAATTGCGACTTATCGCGACCCTGGTTTATCACCACAATTACAGCAGTTATTAACTAAGGGGCTGGACAATTTAGAATATCTCTGCTTGCGTGGATATACAATTGCATGGGTAACTTTAAAAACTCATGAATTTGTACCAGGGTTATCGAGTCTTGCTTCCCAACTAGTGGAATTAACCGAAATTGATGCTTTACTGCTGGCAAACGAATACCCTTTGACAGAAGATGAATCTCGTTTAACAATAATTGGGCGATCGCAAATTCCCGAGACTAATCTCAACGAATTATTCCAACCTTTAGGCGGTGGTGGTCATTCGCAAGCAGCATCGTTGAATTTACGCGGAGTCGATTCCCAAGCTGTCCTCAAGCAACTTCTAGACGAATTTAAAGCTACAATTCCCCATCCCCTCACAGCTAGGGATTTGATGTCCTCTCCTGTCCGCACTATCCGTCCGGAAACCACAATTACGGAAGCACAGCGGATCATGTTGCGTTATGGACACTCCGGTTTATCTGTAGTTGATGCTCAAGGGCAATTATTAGGTATCATTTCCCGCAGAGATATCGATATCGCTTTACACCACGGTTTTAGTCATGCACCAGTCAAAGGCTACATGACATCCAACATCAGAAGTATTACACCTGAAACGACATTGCCACAAATTGAGGCATTGATGGTGACTTATGATATTGGGCGATTACCAGTATTGGATAATGGGCAATTAGTCGGAATTGTGACGCGCACTGATGTATTGCGAGAATTACATCAAAATAGCGCCGAGTTTCGAGAGATGGATTCTCAGTCGCAATTTCCCCTCAAAACTCAAGATTTAGGACTCAGCACAGAATTAAAAAATCGCCTAACTCCCCAATTATGGCAATTGCTGACCCAAGCATCTCAAGAAGCCGAAAAACGAGGTTGGCATTTGTATTTAGTTGGTGGTGCAGTCAGGGATTTACTATTAGCTGAAGGCGCAAGCAAGACTTTAATGATTAAAGACATCGACCTAGTAGTTGATGGCTTCCATAAAGCTGCAGATGTGGGTGCGGGTGTAGAACTAGCCAAAGCATTACAACAAATGCACCCAGAGGCGCGCTTAGAAATTCACGGTGCTTTTCAAACTGCAGCTTTACTATGGCACAAACACCCAGAATTGGATTCGTTATGGGTAGATATTGCAACGGCTAGAACTGAATTTTATCCTTATCCCGCCGCCAATCCGGAGGTGGAAGCGAGTTCTATTCGCCAAGACTTATACCGCCGAGATTTTACCATCAACGCTATGGCCCTGCGGCTAACTTCTTCCCGTCTTGGTGGGAGAACCCAGCAAGCTGCACCCCTACTCGATTTTTTTGGCGGATTACTAGATTTACAAGCCAAGAAAATTCGGGTTTTACACGCCAACAGCTTTATCGAAGATCCCACCCGGATTTATCGCGGTGTGCGTTTTGCTGTCCGCTTTGGATTTGCAATTGAAGCACAGACAGAAGATTATATTCGCTATGCCATTAATAGCGGTGTTTACGATCGCACTGCCCAAGAGAATAGCAGAACACCAGCTTTACAAACTCGCCTCAAAACAGAATTAAAACATATACTCGAAGCACCATATTGGAAACCTGCTTTACAATTACTCGATAACTTAGGCGCATTACAGTGCATTCATCCCACCTTGAAATTAGATGAGGATATCTTACGAGAATTACGTTTATTAGAATTATGTTTGCGAAGATTTGACCGCCAGCAGACTTTAATTCACTGGCAAATGCGTTTAGAAACTTTAATCGCCCACCTATCGCCTAAATATAGGGAGAAAGTGGCGAAAAATCTGCAAATGCAAGAAGAAAGTATTAGTAGATTGAAAACCTTAGCTCAGATACAACCTGAGGTGATAGCATCATTATCTAATTTTCAATCCCCCAGTCAGATAGTCAATTTATTGCGACAGCAGGATTTACAAACACTTATTTTAATTGCTTTGAAAAGTCCGCGAACAATCCGGCGGCAGATTTGGCATTATTTAACAGTTTGGACTAACGTGCAACCCATTCTCAATGGTAATGACTTAAAGCAACTCGGCTACAAACCCGGCCCCCAATATCGCCAAATCCTCGATGATTTACTCACAGCAACCTTAGATGGTGTAATTAAAAATCAAACCGAAGCACAAGAATTTTTAACAACACATTATCCTCATTAAATTCCATCATCTTTTTTGCGCTTTTAGGTGAGAAATATTATGCATATACCCTAGAAGAATATCTACAAATACAAGAAACCTCAGAATTCAAAAATGAATACCAAGATAGAGAAATTTTACCAATAGCTGGCGGGATAAATAATCACAACGAAATCGCAGGTAATTTTTATGCAGTTTTTACTCAAAGTAAATACACTCATTTCCAAGGGTTAAAAATTTGAGGTAAAAAATTCAACGAAATTATCAGTTTTTCAAGCTTTTCACGAAAATTTGAGGCTTCCAGGACGGCAACATTATCGGTAAAGTCACACATTTGGTTGTTAGTATTCGTAAAATTTAGGGAACCATGAAATTATCAACTTCCCTAAACATTACTGCGATGAGTCAACCTATAATATCTAGTTCCTCGATAGACAATATTGATGTTCCTCTAGAACGGGATATTTTTCTCCGGACATTAATCCGAGAACTATCCGGAACCTTGCAAGATATCGTCGGCATGGAAGAAGCATCTGGTTTTATCAGCGTGGTAGGTCAAACTATAGGAAAAGAAATCGATCACACCTACAAATCAGCATTACAAGTCTCCAATTTAGACCGTGAACAGGTAATTCAAGTGCTTCTAGATTTAAAGAAGCGGATTCAAGGAGATTTCTTTGTTCTCGAAGAAACTCCAGATAAAATTGTTTTTGGTAATCGCATTTGCCCATTTGCAGAAAAAGTGCTTGGTCGTCAATCAATGTGCATGATGACCTCAAATGTCTTTGGTTCGATTGCGGCTGATAATCTTGGATATTCTAAAGTCGAACTGCAAAAAACAATCGCAAATGGAGATGCTCAATGTCAAGTTGTAGTTTATTTACAGCCTACAGAATTAGCAGGTGGAAGGGAATACTTTAAAGGCTAATATTATATGAATCCAGAACATTTTCTTGAAATTGCTCAAGCTTTACCCGAACCTTTACTGCTTGTAACCAGTCAAGGTGAAATTCTGGCAACTAATCCATCTGTCGCGATTATGCTGGGACGAAGCATCAAGGAAATTAGAGGACAAATGCTGTTTGAACTTGTTTCTGAACCTACTGATAAAGTTTTGAATTATTTGCAAGCTTGTTCAAGGAGTCGGCAATTTGTTCTTGGCTCCTTAACATTTTTTCTTGCTGACCAAACATCATTAATTTGTAAGTGTGAAGGTGCTGTAATTCAACCATTGACTTCAGAATCGCCAGCTTTTAATATTCTACGTTTACAAAAACGAGCATCAGCAAGTGGAGATTTTATTCTCCTGAATCGAAAAATTGATGAATTAACAAAAGAAGTCCAACACCGCAAGCAAGCCCAAGAAGAACTTTCGCGGCGCAATCAAGAATTGCAAAAAACAATAGATAAAAATCAAAAATTACAACAAGCCTTAAAGGAAATCAAAGAAATTAAATTACAACTTATACAGACCGAAAAAATGTCAAGCCTTGGGCAATTGGTAGCGGGAATAGCCCACGAAATCAATAATCCGGTATCCTTTATTTACTCAAATATTAAACCCGCAATTACACATATTGAAGACTTATTTAATATTCTTGATAATTGTAATTGCCATGATGAAGATACAAATGATGAATTAGAGTTTTTGCGTGAAGATTTGCCAAAATTATTGAATTCAATGAAGGTAGGAGCGGAACGAATCAAGCAAATAGTGTTGTCGCTGCGTAACTTTTCGCGGATGGATGAAGCCCCAATGAAGGAAGTGGATATGCATGAGGGTATTGATAGCACGTTGATGATACTCGGTCATAAATTAAAGTTGACATCGCGTGGTAAGAAAATAGATTTAATTAAAAAATATGGTGAATTTTCTGCAATTGAATGTTATCCCAGTCAATTGAATCAAGTATTCATGAACCTGCTGTCAAACGCAATTGATGCAGTAGATGATGTGGAGTCACCACAAATCGAAATAACGACAGATTCAGTGGGTGAAATGGTAAAAGTATTGATTAGGGATAATGGCGTGGGTATACCCGATAATTTGAAGCATAAGATATTCGACCCATTTTATACTACTAAACCAGTTGGTCAAGGTACGGGAATGGGTTTGGGAATAAGTTACCAAATTATCGAACGCCACCAAGGTAAGATTTGGTGCGACAGTCGATTAGGTGAAGGTGCGACGTTTGTAATCGAAATACCAATGCGTAGTCAGTTTATCCCCTCATAAAGGCATAGTGAATTGACGTTTAAAAGGTGAATAAAAACCAATTACAATATCGGAAGCAGGTACACCAAACTCCACCAATCTTTCTGCAATCAGGTCTTCCGTACCATTATATTGAATCCATATTTTTTCATTTAAAATATCAAAATGCAGCACAGCGCCAAATACCCTCTCATCTCAATTCCAGCCTACATAAGCTAATTGATAATGGTCGTTTTCATTATCAAAAATTAATTCCGCTTTTACATCATCAGTATTAGCAGTAAATTCTGAATGTTCTCTCAAAAATTGTTTAATAATTTGGCGATAGCGTTCTATTTTGTCCATTGCCTTATTTCCTCATTTTTAGGGACATAAACTATCAATTTCAGCAAGCGTTTGTAATGCTTGAGAGTGAATGAATCTATAGAAAAATATATTTCTTATCTAAGGGTATTAAATAATTGTATTCAAAAATTATGCAAAGACGCAAAGTGAATTTTGATTTTCTTCTCTGCGTCTCTGTGTGTGAGCATTTAACTGATAGTTGACTTGGCAATTACTCCCAATTGCATTCCTGATGGATAATTACCATCTTCTTTAATGCGTTTAATTTCGGCATCGCCAATCCGAAAATTTAACTTTTGTGCTACTGTCCGCACAATATCTCCGCGATCAATTACGCCAGCTACCGCACCAGCCGGAGATAGTACTGTAATCCGAGGTAACTGTGCATTTTCCATTTTGTTAATCAACTCAGCTAAAGAAGTTGATTCTGCAACTGTAGGAATTTCTGTTAATGGATGCACAATAGTTTGTAGGGTTTGCGTTTCCCATTGACTTCTTTCTACTAAGCGTAAATCGTCAATGGAAACCATTCCCCGGTAACGTCCATCAGCAGCAGCAAAATAAACCTCTGGAGCATTAGTATCTAATAGATATGCATCAGCAAAGGAACGCAAAGTCTGATCCGCATCAACTACACGAAAGTCTCGCGTCATAGTATCAGCAGCTACGACTTTCAGCAAGGTTTCTTGTAATGTTGTCACGCTGTCATAGCTGTTGGCGTTACGAATCCCAAACCAACCCAACAATACAATCCACAAACCTAAAGCTAATTCTCTAGTAAAAAAGTCTATAGCAAATCCGAGAGCGATCGCACTATAACCCAAAATCTGCCCCGCCCGAGCTGCTAAATGTACAGCTTGAAAGCGGTTACCTGTAAACTGCCATAGTGCTGCTTTTAATACTTGTCCTCCATCTAGAGGTAAGCCGGGAATTAAGTTAAATAAAGCCACAACTAAGTTAATTCTGGCCAAATCATTGACCATTTCACTGATAGGGCTAGTATCAGGTAACACGTAAGCCAGTAGACGCAGGATAAAAAATAAGGTAATACTCACCAAAGGCCCTGCGATCGCAACTTGAAAGGCTTTACCTGGAGTTTTCGATTCTTCTTCGATCGCCGCAATCCCACCAAACAAAAATAAGGTGATGGAATTTACTTTAATCCCTTGCGATCGCGCTACTAAGCTGTGTCCTAACTCATGTAACAACACCGAACCAAATAGCAGTAGCGCCATGACTATCCCCGCACTCCACGCTACCGTACTTCCCCATTCTTGGTAAGCTACCCCAAAGTTGAGGGTTGCTAACCCTAAAATTACGAACCACAGAGGATCTAAAAATAGTGGAATCCCAAATAAAGACCCAATTCTCCAATTTGTTTGCATGACATCTTCCTAAAAGTAGATCTTTGCCGTAGTAGATGATATAAATAATGCAAGTGTTCTTTTATACTATGAAGCGTGCCTATGGCGAACCTTTTGCCCCACAACTGTGGCGATGCTCTAATTTCTAGAATAGACAATTAATCGTTATTTAATCACGCAAAGAAAATAAAATTCTCATTTCTAATCTCTAAGCCTCTTAATCATAAATATGGTGCAATATGGTCTCTATTGTTGAGAAGACCTGTATTACAATAATTATGTGTTTAAGACAGAAGAGAAAGCGGAAATGAAGCAAGAAAACTTTTTAACCGCTTGTATAACGTTCACACCGAAGCATCTACCCTAAATGTAAATAGAGTTTAAAACTCTATTCCTGTGAGTATTCTGATGTTTTCAGCATTAGTCATCTATAAAGATTGAAGTGGCAATTTTTACAGGCAAGTAAGATAAGGGACTGCCAACGAAAAAATATACAATCGCTTTTGTGAGCAGGGGACGCAGAATTTTATGATGATATTTGCTCTCCTTGCATAATTTATTTTCTGGAAGTACCTAAAACAATATGTTGAAAGTACTGAAGCAATATTTTATTAAGTGAAATAAATTATTGTCTAATAGGAAAAACTTAAATTTTGATGTGGTTTTTACCTAATATTTTTTTGTTTTTTTGTTAGTCTCACTAATAAATTAAAAGAGCATATATACCATTCTTATTTCATTTTTTAAAGCCAAAGTAAATTTGTCTATTCTTCTTTCCAGTTCCTTATTATCTACCTTAAAGATACATTTTGCAACTTCTGCAAGCATTGCTATATATCAATTATTTATCTTTGTACATAGATGAACTATTGTACAAACAAGATTATGGTAGGGTGAGTTTAACACTGGAGTTAGTAATACTAGATTACCTGGGATAAACAGTATGCTTTTACCAGTTTTTTACATGGCAAGCATTGATGAGATAGACACAGCAAATCTTTCTAGCGGTGAAATACAAGTGCGGAATATTGCCAAAAATCTCTCCTTAATTCCGACTTTTGTAATATATGCGCTTTTTTTACCGCTACTAATGATTTTATATTACTGCTACGAACCAGGGAAAGAAAAAATTCACGTCTTTATCTTTACTTTTATCATTAAACCAATTCGTTGGTTCTCATATAAAATAGTTTATTTTATTTGTGATTTTTTCAGAAAATTGAATAATTAAGCGCAGAAACTACGGATATAAGGATGAAAGAAAACTTTTTAATTTGTGTCTTTATGCCTTTGCGGTTCAAGATTTTTTTTACACAAAGGCACAAAGGCACAAAATATATTTAACTCAAGTGAATACAAAGCTGAATAGATTTCAGCCTGAAAAATTCAAAGAGATATTGTAGTTAAAATCCTTAATGAATCAAAACTACAGACGACCGATGTTAGTCAATCCCAAAACAATGCCTACACCGATAATATGACCGAAAGCCATTGCACCGATGAATGTAGTTACACTCACAGGTAGACCAGGTAACTTAGGGCCAACATTGGGATATTCAATTCTAGTAGACAGCAAAACAGCTACAATGGAACTGATACTGATGATAATTGCTACTGTGGTATTCCACGCAGGTGTTGCGGGAATAGAGGAAGCTGCTAGTAAGATTGATGACATCAAGTTTGTGTCTCCTGAATAGGAAAATGAACTTAAACCATCAAGATTATAAAATTGATTAGGAAAAAACCAGAAAATAATAGAAAAATATCTACCTTTTTACAGGTATTTTTCTAAAAATATAGATAAACATATATGCGAGTTAAAATTTGCGGCATTACTCAACCTCAGCAGTCTGTAGCGATCGCTTCCCTTGGTGCGACAGCCCTAGGATTTATTTGTGTACCAACTTCACCCCGTTATGTTAACGTACAGCAAATTTTGGCAGCAGTAGCGCCATTACCCCAGCAAATAGACAAAATTGGAGTCTTTGCCAACGCTAGCATTCAGGAAATCAGCCAAACAGTGGTTAACTCTAATTTAACGGGTGTACAACTGCATGGTAATGAAGCACCAGAGTTTTGCTACCAACTGCGTCAAGCTTTGCCAGAGGTAGAAATTATTAAAGCCTTGAGGATTAGCCACCACGAGCATCTTAAGCAAGTGGGTGAGTATACCAATTATATAGATACGCTATTGCTTGATGCTTATCATCCCCAGCATCTTGGTGGCACAGGTCAAACCATAGACTGGACTATGCTACAACAATTTAACCCCAGTTGCCCGTGGTTTTTAGCTGGAGGATTAACACCAGATAATATCTTAGATGCCCTGAGCTTAGTGAAACCCAATGGTATAGATTTATCTAGTGGTGTGGAAAGAAAACCGGGAGATAAAGATTTAGATTTAGTCGCCAAGTTATTTTTAAAGCTGAACAGTGATGCGAGCGATCGCACAATCAGGGCATGAAAATCTCCTGGATCTAGCCTAAGGGATTTCCAGAAAATAAATTATTCCTCTTTCAGAGGAACAAATTCTTTCTCCTCTGCTTCCTCTGCTTCCATAGCGATAGAATGTTTTTGAATTGGAAGTCCCGAAGGGCCTTATTTTCAAGGATGAAGCCTGAAGATTGAAATTATTCATTCTTCATCCCTTAAACTTTATTCTTTAAAAGAATGCTGCTTGGTGACGAATTAAATTCAAGAATTCTTCGCGGGTTTTGTGTTCATCTTGGAACACACCTAACATCGCACTGGTGACTGTCCAAGAACCCGGTTTTTGCACACCGCGCATTACCATGCACATATGAGTTGCTTCCATCACTACTGCAACTCCTTGTGGATTGAGGATAGTCTGAACTGCTTCTGCAATTTGGCGGGTAAGTCTTTCTTGTACTTGTAGACGGCGGGAATACATCTCGACAATCCGCGCTAGCTTGCTGAGTCCAACAACTTTTTGGTTAGGAATGTAAGCAATGTGCGCTCTCCCCATAAAAGGCAACATATGATGTTCGCACAAGCTGAAGAAATTAATATCGCGGACTAAGACCATTTCGTTATGGCCTTCGTTAAAGATGGCTCCATTAACGAGTTCTTCTAGGGATTGGTTATAGCCGCTGGTCAGAAACCGCATGGCTTCCGCTACTCGTTTAGGCGTTTTGAGTAGGCCTTCACGTTCAGGGTCTTCTCCCACACCCAATAGTATTTGGCGGACGGCTGCTGTCATTTGCTCCATCTCTTCTTCTTGAGGAGAATGCAAATTAGGCTCATGTCCGTCGTGGGTATTGCGATCAGGTCTGAGAGTGATGGCTTCTGCCAAGTCGGGGATTAGAGGTGATTGTGAGCGATTAGAACCGTTCGGACTCGCAATAGTCATGATTTAAGTTTGAATAAGGGTTGAGTTGTGTGTCATTTGCCATTTGTCATTAATCATTTGTGATGAACAAAAACAAATGACTAATGATAAACCAACGAAAGACTAATCAGAGAACGCCAGCGCTAGGCATGAGAGTTAATTCATCAATGACTGCTTGTGGTGGCAATAAAGCTGTGTGCAGAATCGACTGGGCAACAATTTCGGGTGTTAACATTTTTGAGCGATCAAAGTTGGCGTTAACTGTTTCTGTATCCCAAAGTTCGGTATTCACAGCACCAGGACAAATTGCTGTGACACGAATTCCGTGGGCACGTTCTTCTTGTGCTAAAGCTTGAGAAAGGGCAATCAAACCAGATTTACTCACACTATATGCACCCCAATTCGCAAAGGCTTGCTTGCCAGCAATTGAGACAATGTTGATAATTGTGCCGCTGTGGCGATCGCGCATTCCTGGCAAAATCCCTAAAATACACTGGAAGACGCTAGTGAGATTTAAGTTAATCACTTGTTGCCAGTCTTCTAAGGAAGTTTCGCTCAAAGTTCCTGTATACGCTATCCCCGCACTATTGACCAAAATGTCTATATCGCCAAAGTCATGGGCGATCGCTTGTATTTGTTCTTTTACTTGCCCAATACAAGCTAAATCGACAGCATAACTTTTGGCAGCAACGCCTGTATGCTTTGCTGCTACTGCCACCGCCTCCAATTTCTCTAAGGAACGGCTGACTAAGGCGACATCTATTCCCACCTTCGCAAAGGCTAAAGCAGTTGCTTTCCCAATTCCACTACTTGCCCCAGTAATTAAGGCACGTCGTTTCGGCTCAACGCTCATGCTATCTCCAGATTTGTTGGCGGTTCTGCAAGCTTCTACATACCCAATTATTTAACTCTCTCGGTTTAGATAGATTAAAGCAATCTAATACATAGATTAAAAAAATCTAAAAAAGCCGATGATTGTTGATGACAACTGTTATATTCGTTGCCAAGATGGGTGTTTTTTTGGTTAAATATTTGCCCCTAGATGAACATTTGTAGTCATCTAGAAAATTCCATTGCAACACTCAATGTTATTACCAAATAACTGAATATTAGACAAATCAATCATCCAATAGAGTTGATTTGCCCAAAAGTAAACGCCTATGACTGAGAAGATTGTTAAAAATCTTTAAGCGTCATAGGCAATTATAGCATTGCTGCTATGCTAAGCAAGCATCTTCAGGTTGTTACTGAGCAAGTTCAGTGAAAATGCCAATTTTGCGGAATTTTTCGTAGCGCAATTGACGGCGTTCGGAAGCCGTTAAACGGTTGAGTTCGTCCAGATTTTCCAATAGAGCTTGTTTGAGGGTTGTAGCGGCTTCTATTGGGTCAGAATGAGCGCCACCAATTGGTTCCGGCAAGATTTGGTCGATAATACCCAAGTTTTTCAAGTCATGGGAAATAATTTTGAGAGCAGTAGCGGCTTGTGGAGCTTTGCTAGCATCTTTCCACAAAATAGCGGCACAGGCTTCCGGGGTTGCAACTGTGTAAACAGCGTGTTCAAACATCATTAAGCGATCGCCTACACCAATACCAAGTGCGCCACCAGAACCGCCCTCACCAATTACCGTACAGATAATAGGCACATCCAAGCAGAACATTTCGCGTAAATTGTAGGCGATCGCTTCTCCTTGTCCTTGATGTTCGGCTTCTACTCCAGACCAAGCTCCTGGCGTGTCGATAAACGTTAAAATCGGCATCGAAAATTTGTTAGCGTGTTCCATCAACCGCAATGCTTTGCGATAGCCGCCAGGATAGGGCATACCAAAATTGCGGGCAATATTGTCTTTGGTATCCCGCCCTTTTTGATGGCCTAACATCACTACAGGCTGTCCACCCAAACGACCGACACCACCCACTAAAGCCGGATCGTCACCACCACAGCGATCGCCATGTAACTCCATCCATTCATCACTAATTGCTTGAATGTAATCGAGAGTACTAGGACGACGGGGATGACGAGCAACTTGCAATCGCTGGGATGGGGATAGACTAGTAAAAATTTCCTCACGCAGTTGCATAGCGCGTGCTTCTAGCTGCCGGATTTGACCAGAAACATCCACACCATTTTCTTCTGCGAGTTGCCGAATTTGATCAATTCGAGTTGCGAGTTCTGCTAGCGGCTTTTCAAAATCTAACAGTAGCGGTTTACGCTCGGTAGTTGCCATAGTTAGGGATTAAGATTAGGGATGGGGTATTAGGTATTGGGTATTGGGGGTTGAAAATTGGGGATTAGGGGCTGGATAATGGATAAAAGAAATAGAGTATTGAAAATTGGAGATTTTTTGATATCAGGGATCTGAAGATTGGGTTTTAAAGATTAGAGATAAAGGCTGGTTGATTTACCTTGTCTCCTCATTTTCCTATTTCCTGTCCCCAGTCCCCAGTCCCCAATCACCAATCACTACACTAGCAGTGGTCTAAATCCATGCTTAACTGAAACCTGACCAATCTGCTCCATTTTGTCTACGGTAATCTGATTCCGCCCCCAAGAAAAGTTCGTATATAACTTCTCAAACTCCAGCAGCATTGATTCCGCAAAACAAGCAAACAATTGACGTGCTGGCACCTCCATATTGACTATTTTCATAATTTTCCAGTCAATATCTAGAGAATGCTCTACAATCCCACCATTTAGCACATATACCCCAGGATGCTGAATCTTTGTCCCTAAATTTTTAGGATAGCCACCATCAATCAACAAACAGGGTTGCTTCAATACAGTTGGGTCTATTTCTACACCTTTAGGCATACTAGCAACCCAAACCACAATATCGGCTTGGGGTAGCGCTTCCTCTAAAGACATGATTTTCCCCCGCCCCAGTTCAGCTTGCAAATTATGGAGACGTTCTTGGTTACGGGCTATTAGTAGTAATTCTTTGACATCTGTTTTCGCATCTAGCCAACGAGTGACAGCACTACCAATATCCCCAGTTGCGCCACATACAGCTACAGTCGCATTCTTTAATTCAATTCCTAATTGTTTTGAAGCTTGTTCCACCTGCCGACAAATAATATAGGCAGTGTGAGTATTGCCGGTTGTAAAGCGTTCAAACTCTAGTTTGATATTCCGAACTTGGCTAAACTGCTCTAAGTTAAAGTTTTCAAAAATAATTGAAGAAAAACCACCTAAAGCTGTGATATTGATGCCATGCTTTTGTGCATGAGCCATGGCGTTCAGGATCTTGCGCGTTGCTGCTTTAATCCGGCGATTTGCTAGCATCTCAGGCAAGAAGCATGATTCTACATACTGCCCTTCTATTTTCTGTCCTGTTACGCTAGTGACAGTAATCTTATCAACAATTTGCGGTGGGGCACTGCACCAAAAATCTAGCCCTTGATCGGCATATTCTGGGTATCCCAATTCTTTGGCTACCGCTTGAGCGTGTTCCAAACTAGTCAGATGTCCAATTAGACCAAACATGTATTGATATTTAAGCGCGTGCTGCGTCGAAAATGTGGAATCATAACCAAATTTGGATATATAGAATTATTTGGGATTTTTGGAAAAGCCTTGTAGTCGAGACTTGTAATCCAAAATCCCTAGTCTAAAATCCAAAATTGTTATGGGTGGGTTAAGAGGGAATAACTTACCTTAAAAATACTACACAAAGCGTAAGAAGCATTAGAAGTCTGAAGTGTGAAGTTAAAAATTTTATCCTTCATCCTAGCCTGCGGCTAGGCACCCGAAGGGTGCCTACATCCTTCATGCTTTTTAAGCGGCTGCAAGCCCGTAGGCTGATAGGCGCATGATGTCACGAGTAGTGAAGCCAATATTACTTAATGCTTCACCGTACTGAATCATGAAATCTTCAACCAAAGCATCTTTTTCCATTGCTAAAACTTGAGCATCATCTGCTACTTGATTGAGCATTCTCCAAACTAGGGGAAGATTTTCTCGGTTGGCTGCTTCTAATTCAGCTTTAGATTCGGTAAAGTTGTCTTTTAACCAAACTTCGCCAAAGTTAAGATGGCTATACTCATCTTTGACTACACCCTCAGTAATTTTGCGGGCGAAATCATCAGCAACAGGAATGTAGATGTTATATGCTGCTATAGCAAAGCATTCAATAATTAAAGCCTGAATCAGCAAGCAAGTAACTACTTTTCCTTCTGCCGCTGCTTTTTGAAAATTGCTATGCAGTCCCGAGAAAAACTCCTTAGCAAATTGCAGATCTGGCTCTACTTGTAAATTCCGCCCACAAGCTTCAAACCCTTTTTTATGGCGACTTTCCATTTTGGAAAGGCGAATCAAGTCTTCTTTATGTTCCGGCAGCAGTTCAGCCAGTTGAATGTAATTTTCATAGGCTTCTTGTTCACCTTCAATCACGATCGCATTAATGCGGCTGTAAGCGTCTTTGTATTTTTCGCTTTGGAAATCTATTTCAGATTGCTCTGTTATCTGCTGCATGTTATCTTTACCCCTGTACAGGTGAATCATTTGATACAAAAAATAAATTTACCCTATGATTTTAGGGTAACCACCACTGTGATTTAATTTAACTTAACAAGTCACTATGTTTATAGATTAGCTGTTACTGGGGGCGATGCTCTACTAATAGAAACATAAAAGCTTCAAAGCAAAACTCATGTCCAAACCACGCTGGAATCTACAATCTACCGATTTTTTGAGCTTAGGATTATTACTGCTGGGTGCTTTCATAGTTTTGCTACCCCTGTTTGTGGTCTTCCTTACCTCTTTTGCGCCTGGAGGGGCAACGCCGGAAGTTGTACCCAAAAATAACTGGACTTTAGCTAATTACCGCGATGCATGGCAGCGAGGTAAATTTTTGTTAGCGTTTGCTAATTCTACCCTAGTAGCGATCGCAGTGACGGCATTTCAAATTGTGACTTCGGCATTGGCAGGTTATGCCTTAGCACGGCTGAAATTTCGTGGTAGACAAGCACTGCTATTAATTGTCTTAGCAACTTTGGTAATTCCCTTTCAATTATTAGTAATTCCTATTTTCTTGGTATTGAAGTGGGGACATTTAATTAATACTTACGGAGCGTTAATTTTACCAACGGCTGTCAACGGCTTTGGAATTTTCTTATTACGTCAGTATTTCCAGACAATACCTGTAGAGTTGGAAGAAGCCGCGGCTATAGACGGGGCAAACAGACTACAAATTTTATGGCAAGTCATGTTACCTCTAGCCCGTCCCGCTTTAGTAACGTTGTTTTTGTTCACCTTTATCGGTGAATGGAACGATTTATTTAAGCCCTTAGTATTTACCACGCGTCCAGAATTAAGGACAGTGCAGCTAGCATTAGCCGAGTTTCAAGAGCAATTTACCAATAATTGGCCCTTAATGATGGCGGCGGTAACAATTGCAACTGTACCCGTGATGGTACTATTTCTCATCGGACAAAGACAGTTTATTCGCGGTATTGCGACGACGGGGATTAAGAATTAGGCAAGAGTCAGACAAAGGAGATGAGGGAGATGAGGGAGATGAGGGAGATGAGGGAGATGAGGAGGATGAGGGGGAAAAAACCAGACTATGAAGAATTCACAGGCTTTTGAATCCGAGAACAATGATGACGATGAGTTGCTGCCAGAATATGACTTTGACTATCGCAAAGCCAAGCCTAATCGTTTTGCTAGGCCACAAGAACAAACTTCCGTAACTGTTATTCTCGATCCTGATGTAGCTGAGGTATTTAAAACCTCAGCATATATTAATCATGCCTTGCGTGCTTTGTTAACAGCTATACCAAAGACTGAGAAATAAACAGTGATCGCCCAATGCCCAATGCCCCATTTCCCAGTTGCTAAGTTAGTTCTTGAATTTGCAAGCGGACAGTATGTTCAACAGTGCCACTGAGTTGCAATTCCATGATTTCACCACCTAGGGGTTCTAAGTTACTGAGAAGCGATCGCAAGTTTGGTGTACTCGCACCGGTATCTACATACAACCGATCTGCTAAGTTGCTGATCCGTTTCCAAGTCATGTATAACTTGGCAATCGTTTGTTCCATTTGGGATGCTTGATTAACTAAGTCAGCCGCTATGCTTAAACAGCCTACACGTTGCGCTTCTTCTAAGGCTGTTTCAATGTCTACTTCTGCTTGAGTTAATGCTTGCACTTGCGCTGCAGATTTTAAGTATTTTGCCAAATAACGCGCTTCTGTGGTTACCTGTTTGAGGGTATCAACATCAGGGTTGGCAGCAATTTCTTTTTGTAAGTATTTTTGGTGCGGTTCCGGCAGTTTTTCTAATTCCTTCACCAGGGGGGCGATGTAGCGCGGGGGAAGGGTGTTATCTGCTGCTTTCACCTTTACTGGTTCTGGTAGCAATTCCGAGGACATTGCTGTCCATTCGTCGCTGAGTTGACGCACTTCGCGCCGAGTGATGCGATCGCCTTTTTGGGCGGCTTCACTCACCATTTGTTGCACTTCCGGCGAAGCTTTAGAGGTTTCGACAAAGGCCCGTTTACTAAAATTATTGACTGAACCTGGGTCAAGTTTGCCTTCTTCTAGGAGCGTATCAGCACTGTTAGCCAACTGAATCCAGGCGTAAGCTTGACTTTTACTGATTTCTCGTTCTTTCAGCCATTTGAGGAACCCAGTACCTCTACCATCACCACCCTTTTTCTCGCGATCGCGAATCGCCCGCAAAATTCGCCCACGCCAGATTTCGGTTTGCAAATCAAAGCGATCGCATACCTGCCAAGCTACATCTAGCTGCTGTTGAAAATCTGACTCTGGAATCTGTTCGTCTTCTGGATCGGGCAGTTCAAAGGCCAGATCCGCTGGCTGTTGCAAAGCAGCAGCAATGTCGTTAATAGATTCGTTATATTCCACGACTGGTAGCCGACTAGTGTATGCGTCGGCTTATTATGCCACAATCTGTGTGCTTTAGTGGTGAGATCGCGTCAATTTTTACTTAGTTCATTTGTATTAATTGCTGCTGTAAATAGTTCAAGCACACAATATCAGGCGCAAAACTTGTCTGTAGATATGAAAGCGATCGCCCACCTTGTAGAGACGCGATGAATCGCGTCTTCTTCTCACCATTGCATAAGCTGCAGATCGCCAGAGATATAGTAACTCGTAGCTTTCAATCAACAAACTCACTTCGACTTATGACCAAGCACACTGAAAATCATTGGTCAACTTCCATGTTTCAAGGGCGATGGCAGAAAATTTACAAGCAAAAATAGCCTTCAATGCATAAAGCCTGAGAAATTTAGGTGTTATCTATACATAAAACTAATTTAGTCTCTACTCTCTTGGTAGGATATTGTCAATTAGGGGCAAGACCCCCCACCCCTGTAAAAGTGAGGTTCAGCCTCAATAACTACTGCATTTTCAGTCTGAGATTGGAAATGTGATTAAGCCCTGGTCTGTGTAGCCACAGCTTTCAAGGTGAAGCTGCTAAGACTTGATGCATATTCTTCGCAGACAATTTTAACTTTTAAGTGAGGATAGATAATTTCATGACTACAAAAGCTATTTACAAGCAACCTTTCGCACTTTTTTTTGCAGGAATTTTGAGTGCTGTGGCTTTAGGGGGTTCGGTATCTGTGCAAGCACAAACAGAATCACAACCTAGTTCTCCTCCTAAATTTACGAAATTCCAACCAGGCAAATTAAAAATCCAAGGTAATGGTAACCCATTCAAACCTTCTGGAATGAGACAGTCAGAAAAACCGACTGGAGGTAAACGAGGAATTCCTGATGGTGTAGACGATCGCATTCCGATGCTGAGTCGAGATTATCCTTGGTCTGCGATCGGTCGGGTACAAGGAACAACAACTGATGCTAAAAGTTACCATTGCACGGGTACTTTAATTGCTGATGATATAGTTTTGACTAACTCTCACTGTGTTATCGATCCGGAAACTCATCAACTCAGCAAAAAAATTCTGTTTCTACCAAATGTCATCAATGGCGCGGTCAGTAATGAAAGAGATATCGCTACTGTAGAACAAGTAATTTATGGCACAGACTTTACTGGCGAAAATACTACAAATCAGATTAATGACTGGGCAATTATGAAAATTAATAAGCCTCTGGGTCGCAAGTACGGTTATCTAGGATGGAAATCTCTTCCAGCCAGCGCATTGATCAAAAATAAGGAAAAATTATTCTTTGTTGGCTACTCTGGCGATTTTCCCAACCCTGAGAAGAAAGGTTATGAGTTCCTCACGGCTGGTAAAGGCTGGACTGCAGGTTTTCAAGCTGGATGCAGTATTGTGAAGGAGGAGGACGACGTATTATTTCATGATTGTGACACTGCAGGAGGTTCTTCTGGTGGGCCCATTATTGGTTTGATTGATGGACAACCATATATTGTGGCACTCAATAATGCTGAAATTAAAAACACGAGAACTCATCAAGATATCATCAATCTAGCTGTCAAAATCTCCTTCTTAGATGAGTTGGTAGGTAATCAGTAACCTTAGCCTCATGCAATTAGCCTAGATACAGTCAGATTCCCGACTCAACACTCAACACCCCAGGGTAAAAGTTGGGCATCTGACAAAGTTAAGGCTTCAGCATTCATGACAAACCCTATGATGCGATCGCCTACAACTGTTAGCAGAAAATCATCTTGCAAATAAAGTTTTATTTTATACTGAAACATCATTTGCGTGATTTTTGGTTTTCAAATCTAATTTCGTCAGAGTACATATTTATTTACAATAGCTCTGTAAAATATTTGTATTCTAATACTTGTTTATGCTTTATCCTTGATACTTGTGTCTAAAAATAGTAGGAATTTTTATGAATCATTATCTTATTTTGCTGTTCTTGTAGAAGTTAGCTGATTAAAACTGAAGATAATTTTTGCATACTAAAAGCAATTCAAAATTAGTTGAATATATCTAAGTTGAAAAGTACAAAATTAAAGTCAGAGTTTTAAGCCGAGAATAGCCTGATTGTACTAGTAATTTCAATCATCAAATCGGATGAAGTAAGTCGGTGGGAAAAAACAAAACTAAGTTAAGCAAGGTGACCAAAGCTGAAATTCTCTTCCCTCCTACATATTACCTGCCATAACAATAATTTTTAACACTAAGCTACTTACTCGCTCATAGGTGTGAGTAAATGTGACGATAACTTGTATATCTAACAAATTTTGCGAAGAGTAACTAACAGAATAATTTAGAGGTGCTTCTTTATAAATTATAAAAACTGAATCGTCAGTTTTAAGTGCTGAGTTTTTCATGGAGGAATGGGGTTATATGGTAATCACGATCCAATTCGGCTGTTTCCTAAATTTCCCTAAATTCTGCTGAGTTATCCTTCAGTAATAATTTGAATACCTATTCTCACAGCACTATGAAATACCAGGTATTAGAGCGAATTTTTAATAAACCTTCATTCCCACGTAAATTTGAACGCCTGGAAATCGATCATAATTTTCATATTTTAGATAATTCGGAGCAAGTACATAAGTTTGCCGAGCGACCAGAAGAGGTAATACAAGGAAAAGATATCCGCTTAAGTTTTCCTGAATTTATTGGCATGGAAGATATTCTGGTATCTATTCTTAAAGGAGAACAAGAATTATTTGAATTACCAGGAATTAAACGTTGTAGCGATAGCAATTATGAAATATATATAGATATATATATTATCAGCGAACAAGTTGAATTTAAATTAGCAAATAGATTACTAATTCTTATTGAAGAAGTTACTGATAGATTAGCATTTGAACAGAAGATAGCACAGAAATATCATGAAGCTAGTTTGCTATCAAGCACGTTAATAGCATATAAGAATTACATGGAACAAGTTATTGGCTCAATGGCAGATGCCTTGCTAGTAACAAGTAACTCTGGAAAAATAAAAAAGATTAATATAGCTACAAAAAAAATATTTGGTTTTAGTGAAGCAGAATTAATTGGTCATTCAATTTCTCTAATAATTGATGATTATGCTTTATTCCAAAACATCCTCAAAAAATATTCATTATCGCAGCAGAAATCCTCAAATATCGAGGTTGTTTGTCGAACAAAAAAAAGAGAAAAGCTGTTAATAGCCTTTTCTTGTTCCGTTGTTCCTAATCATATAGGTAGTTTAGAGGATATTGTCTATATTGGTCGAGATATTACTGCTCGTCAGCGCCGAGAGCAGCGCATTTGCGCTCAGTATGCTATTACCAGGATACTCTCAGAATCCCAAAGTATAAAGGAGGCAATGCCAAAAATTTTGCAAGCTATTTGTCAAACCATCGGATGGGATTTAGGTGAACTATGGACACCAAATGAATATATAACTAGATCTATCAAACGAGATAGTAATAATAATATAGTCCTGAGATGCGTAGAAATTTGGTCAAGTCGAGTAGTTTCTGTACGAGAATTTAAAGCTATAACTTGGCAAACTACTTATAAGGCTGGTGTAGGTTTACCTGGTCGAATTTGGGCTAGACGTTCTCCGCTTTGGCTCAAGGATATTGCAGATGATGACTCCCAGCGATCGCAACTGGCTTCCACCGCTGGATTGCACGCGGCGTTTGGCTTTCCTATCTTAGACGACCGTGAAATATTAGGAGTAATGGTTTTTTTTAATCAAGAAGTGCAACAGAAAGATATAGACCTCCTACAAATGATGGTTTCTATTGGTAACCAAATTGGTCATTTTATTAAATGCAAACAAACTGAAGCGGCTTTAGTAGAAAGTGAAGAAAGATATCGAGATTTATTTGAAAATGTTAATGATTTGATTCAGTCTGTAAATGCCTATGGTCGTTTTTTGTATGTAAATAAAGCATGGCAAAAAACTCTAGGCTACAGTGAAGCTGAAATTGCTAATATGAACTTGTTTGATATTATCCATCCTGATTTTCATCAACGCAGTCGGCAAAAGTTTTATAGTGTCATGTCAGGTGAAAAGCTTGCACAAGTTCAAACGGCATTTATTACTAAAAATGGCCAAACAATATATCTTGAAGGTAATATTAACTGTAAGTTTGTTGAAGGTAAGCCAGTTGCTATTCGCGGCATTTTTCGTAATATAACCCAGAGAATATTGGCACAAGAAGCACTCTATAATCAAAAAGAACAAACTGAACGTCTATTAAGTAATATTTCACCAGTAGACATTTCCATCCCCAGCCAAAAAACGACTGGAATGTCTAAAGATTTTGCTGAGGTTACAGTTTTATTTGCAGATATCATCGGCTTGAGCGAAATTGCTGCTTCTATGAGTGCAATGCAACTTGTTAGCTTACTCAATCCCATTTTTTCTGCTTTTGATCGTCTAAGTGAACGTTATAGTCTCCAGAAAATTCAGACAATTAACGATGCTTATATAGTCATGGCTGGATTAGCAATACCACGTAAAGATCATGCTCAAGCGATCGCTCATATGGCCTTGGATATGCAAACTGCGATCGCTTTATTCAATAGCGAACACCAGCAAAACTTTCAGATCCGGATCGGTATCCATAGCGGCCCCTTAATTGTCAGTATGATGCATATCCAAAAATTTAACTATCATCGCTGGGGAGAAACCGTAAACCTTGCGAGATGCATGGAATTGCAAGGTATTCCTGGGCAAATTCAAGTATCACAAACCGCCTATGAAAGTTTACATAATGACTTTTTTTTAGAAAAGCGATGTGAAATTGAAGTTCCAGGCAAAGGTAACATGATGACTTACCTCTTACAAGGACGTAAATAATCATATATAGCTATTTTATTTAATATATATTTTGATGATCAATTAACAAATTTAGTCTGTAATTTCACTTTAAATCTGCTTTTATTTTTTTATTAATAATATTTTTTTCTTTTTTAGTAATTTTATTTTCGTTTTCAGATTGTAAATTAATTTCGTACAATAATCTACCAATAAACAGCGCTAGGGGAATACTTAAGATTACCCAAAGGCAAAGAATAATTACCAATGTGAAAATCATCAGAATCAAAATAAATAGATTTTTCCTAGTTCAAGATAGCACACTCGTCTAGAAACCACCCTGCCGCCATAGATGTAGTATCATTGGAGATTTTTCTGCAAGTCTGAATTGAGCAAACCCTGAGTAGAACTACCTTCAGTGCAAGATGATCAGCATAGATCAGGTGCAATTATTGTTTTCATTGCTATAAGCCTTAAAATATTACTTCTAGACAAAAATAAGGAATATAAAAACCTTCTCTAGCTTATACGCGCTTGATTATTCAGACTTCAGAATTACTGGCTTTTCTTGTAACTGTAAGGTAAGCGGTGCGTGACCCGCAATGAATTAAACCAACACAGCTTAGATTTTATCCTTTCCCCTTTCTTTGCCCAATAGCCTTCTCTGTGCTTTATAGAGAAATTCTACTTTCCGAATTGGGCATTCTTATGCTAATCTATCGTTTGCAAATGGGAAGTCATATTGGAACTGAATTAAAAAGGCTTCTTCTGCCATCAGTCTTTACAGACTTGCCTAAAATTATTTGTTGAAAACCTCAAACAAAGTAAAAGCGTTTGAGGGCTTAATTTATATTCACGGTAAGTTATACTATCTCATTTTAAGGCTACAGCAAATGGAGAATAATTAGTAAATTTACTTTAATTTATAGGTATTAACTAGTAATTTCTAGCTTTGCGCGATCGCAGGTTAGCTGAAACTACTATTTAGTACAATTATACTATTAGAATCTTTCCAGAAGACAGGTTATTGCGTTCCCCCAATTTGAGGTGATAAATTGCCCAAGTTTCTTCTAGATTGATGTTCAGTTATTTGTTCCAGCGAAATTGGGCAAAATAAATCATCAACAAAGTGCAAAATCGGACAAAGAGCAGGGTAAATCTACCAATTTTGTTGAATAACATGAACTTTTAAAACGCAAAACTTACAACCTGTCTCTTAAACAGGAATTACCCACGATTTTTGGACATTGGAGCCAAATTTTCTATGCCAGATCCCAACATTGGTCGCCTACTCCGCAAACGCTACCAGCTGCAAGAGTTAATTGGTACTGGAGCAATGGGCCGAGTTTATCGTGCTAAGGATGTTTTGTTGGGAGGAGTACCTGTAGCAGTAAAGTTCCTGGCTTTGTCGATTCAAAATGAAAAAATGCGATTGCAAGAACGTTTTGAGACTGAAGCCAAAACCTGTGCCTTACTTGGACAAAAAAGTATTCATATTGTCCGAGTGATGGATTATGGTTTAGACGAAAAGAACACCCCGTTCTATGTTATGGAATATTTGCAAGGAGAAAGTTTAAGCAATATTATTCGCCTACAAAATCTCTCTGTGCCAAGATTTTTGAGTATGGTGCGTCAGATTTGTTTGGGGTTACAGTGCGCCCATGATGGCATTATGGTTGATGGCAATATCTGCCCAATTATCCATCGTGATATTAAGCCTAGTAATATGTTGGTGATTCAAGATGCGAGCTTTGGCGAATTGGTTAAGGTTCTCGATTTTGGGATTGCCAAGTTGCTCCAATCAGATGGCAATGTGACTAACTACTACTTAGGTACTTTAGCTTATTCTTCTCCAGAGCAAATGGAGGGTAAAGAATTAGACAACCGCTCTGATATTTATAGTTTGGGCGTGATGATGTTTGAGATGCTTACAGGTAAAATGCCGCTTGTACCCACTACTTCCTCTTTTGGGGCATGGTATAAAGTGCATCGTCATCAAGAGCCAATTTCTTTTGCAGAAGCAGCCCCAGCCTTACAAATGCCGAAAGCGCTGGAAGACTTAATCAAGAATTGCCTTGCTAAAGCACCAAGCGATCGCCCGCAAAACATCAGTGAAATCCTCAGTATATTATCAGATATTGAACACCATTTTCATACACGTCTGTCTTTACCACAAACTGATGCAGTCGCTGATGTGATTACGGCTAAGCCAGAGACAGAGTCACAAACAAAAGGTAATTCCCAAATATCTGGTGTTAGTAGTGAAATTCCTGCTATCTATTCTTGGCCTAAAAATAAACCAATTGCCGATATTGTTTTTCCCCAAGCCATCCGCACTAATGCTGGGGTTGCACCTTCGCTGTGGGTAATGCTACAGCAAGAGGAAATTCAAAAGCGCTTAGTTTGTAAACGCTACAATCAATTTTTATTTATTACTGTTCCCCATCCTATGGCGCTGTGGATTACAGTACTCTACAATCGCCAACATGGTGCTAAATGGTTACCTTACTACCTAGATCTCAAAACTAATCTGGGGCAGGAAATAGCCAATCTCATGGGGCAAACAGGTTCTTATCGCCTGTTATTTTTTGCTAGGGAGTTGCCAGGTAGCTGTTCTCATATGCTTGTTTCTACGATCGCTCCTGCCCAATGCCAAAAGCTGCTGGAGTGGGCCAACACCAGTAAGGTAATGGTTTCTTCGGCTGAACCCCAAATGAGCAAAACTCTACTCAAACGTGAGTACGAAAAAATCAAGCCGATGATTCTGGCAAAGCTGGAAGGAATGAATACTAATTCCCAATTAGACCTTTCTCGCTAAAGAAATAATTTGTAATTTACATAACTTATGTATTGTTGAAAGTATTCCAGATACTTGTGTTAACTTTTGTTAATAAAAATCTATATATAGTTGTAAGTTGTATTTAGAAAAAATATAATGGGCTACGGTAAGACTTGGAGAATCGAATTTTGTATGAATATCTACAAAAAATACATTGTAGTATTTACAAAATTAAGTGGATTCTCAAGAAGTATGGATAAGTATGCTTATTGGTAGCTAACAGTAAATTAGCTGAGCTAGGGTTCATAGTGAATTTAGCCTCAAGGCTCCAATAAATTGTCTTTGTGTTGTCAAGTTTAGAGATTGCCTATCGAAGTTGACGCCCCGGCATCCCCAGCTCCTTTCCTCCTTGGAACCGAGCAAGAGAAGGAGGTCGCCCACTGCGACATTAGAAAAGAATCTATGCCAAAGTGGAGCCTGAATCTAAGCCCCATTGGTGCTTAAGTAACTCTTGGTAGGTTGCTTCACGGACTACCATTTGCTCATACAGCTTAACCAAAAAGTCTTTAGCTTGGTCATGGCTCATGTGCTGTACTTGAGTAGCGAAAGAGCGGATGCTGAATTGTTGTTCCAAGGATAATTCGATTGGGTTACTCATATTTAACTCCAAGAAGAAACGCGTAAAGGTTATGTTGGTTTAGGTTGCAGAAGCTGCAAGAGTAAAATCCTGGGACTGGACTTCGTTAGACTTTTGTTCTTCTGATATTAAGAAAGATAACAATTGTTTGACGAATTGCCCACTCCTAAGAGATTGATTTTGCCCACTAACTTATGGGTTAGTTTTTGGCTGGCTGATCTACAACCTAAGTCTACTGGTATAGAACCGAAGTCTACCTGGGTAGCTTTCGGCTATTTTGGCTTTTGATAAACCCTATTGGGCTAAACGCCTTAATTCCCCTACTATCTCGTTTAACACAAGATTAAATTAGAAGTAAAAGGAGTTGGCGTAAATTATATTCGCTATACCGCATTAAGCGCAAGATGTCAATTTGACAAATTGTGCAATTTCAGCATCCTTCTGGTCAGTTGGAAGCTTAAAAATATTTTTATCAAGTAGTAAATAGGAAAAATGCTCAGGCTGAACAATTGCTGAGTATATTTACCAAAAATGGTCAACAGAACATAGGAAAGGCAAAAGAGGAAAGATAAAACCTTTAACCCTTAACCATTTCCCCTTATTCCCCATCTACAACTCTTGCTATTGGAAATTCGGAATTTTGACATGGCAATTTACGATTTTAGATTATTTTTAGTTTCAGCGGACTGTGGAGGTAAACTAATCTAAAATCTCGAAGCTCTATTTTTTTGTTGGGCTAGTACAGTCAATCTCAAAAATGCTGAGGACTCGCTCTTGGCGTTAGAGCAGCCTCTAGGAACTTTAAATTTAAGCTAGCTGATGCTCAACATCTCTGTTTGGGACAAGAGCCTTTGACGCTTCGCTAGCGCATACCTCAAATCTCAAATTCTTTAACCTTGAACTCGTTAATTGTCCTCTACTGCAACCAGGGCGACTGTAATGTTATCGTGTCCACCATGAGCTTTAGCGGCCTCAACTAGTGAATACGCAGCTTTATCTAGGACAGAGTTATCTTGCAGACAGTCCGCAATTTTTTGATCGGCCAATTCTTCTGTGAGACCATCACTGCATAAAAGTAAGCGATCGCCTACTATCAAGTCTATTGGTTGTACGTCAATTTGGTGTAAGTCCTCACGCCCTAAACACCGTGATAAAACGTGGCGAAAGGGATGAACTCGTGCTTCTTCAAAAGTAATATCGCCAAGTTTAATGGCCCGAGCCACCCAAGTATGATCTTCTGTAATTTGTTCTAAATGGGAGCCACGCCAGCGATAAAGCCGGGAGTCGCCAACATGAGCGCACCAAGGAGACTCAGATTCCCGGAAAACCACAACTACAGCCGTTGTACCCATATCAGCGCGTTCTGGGGCATTTTGCTGATCCTGCAAAATTGCCTCATTAGCACGCCACAAAGCTTGTACTAGTAATTCTTGAGCAGACTGAGAAGTTTGCCAATTTTCTGCTAAATAAGCTTGAATTTGCTGCGTAGCGATGCGACTAGCTTCTTCTCCGCCTGCATGACCACCCATCCCATCAGCAACGATACAAAATCGTTTCGCTGGGTCGATATAGTAAGCATCTTGGTTATTAGAACGAATAAGTCCCGGATCGCTAAGACCCGCGAAGTTAAGTTTCATAAATTTTTACTGCAACAATTAATACATACGTTCATAACGTTCGAGACGTAGAAGTAAGCGGATAAGTAGTACTGCGATCGCACCAGCAATTAAACCTGCCAATACTGCTAACAATACATAATGATTCACCAATAAAATCGTACTTGAAAGCGTAAATCCACTGACTAGTAGAGCGTAGCTAATACCTATCTGAATATTACTTTGTCGCCTCAGTAGGCGTTCAGTTTCTAGAGAACGGACTCGCATACGCATGTCACCTCGCTCTAGTTTTTCTAGTGTATCTTCTAATCTCCGTGGTAGCCCAAAAGCAGTAGTACTAACTTGAACTGCTTGACGGCTTAATTCGTTGAGGAAGCTATTGCCCTCAGAACCATTCATATCGGTCATCAGCTGCATTGCGTATGGTTTAGCAACTTCCATAAAATTAAATTCTGGATCTAAGCCCTTGCCGACTCCCTCAAGAGTGGAAAAAGCCCGCATCACAAAAGTGAAGGTTGCTGGAAATCTAAATGGTTGATTATACGCTATTTCGTACAGGTCGTCACTGATTGCCGCCACTGATTGATTTTCAAACGGCTTATCCATGAAATTATCCAGCATATACTGGACAGAACGCCGCACTGGCCCCATGTCATCGGTTGGTGCGATCGCTCCTAAATCGATCAGAGATTGGACAACGCGATCGCCATCTTTTTGGGCAATGCCAAACAGCGTTTCCATCAGCCCTTCACGGACATTAGACTTAATCCGCCCCATCATGCCGAAATCGTAAAATATTAAATCGCCATTCGGCCCGACAGCAATATTTCCTGGGTGCGGATCGGCATGGAAAAACCCATTATTGAGCAGTTGAATTAGGTATGCTTGGGCACCTTGACGGGCAATTAGCTTACGATCTAGACCTGCTGCTTCTAATGCTTCATATTGGCTAATTTTGATGCCAGGAACGTATTCCAAGGTCAGCACTCGTGACGAAGTATAACGCCAGTGAATCCTCGGTACTTTCACCCATTCATAGCCGCGGAAGTTACGCCGAAAACTATCAGCATTACGGCCTTCATTCAGGTAATCAATTTCTTCCCAAAGAATGCGACAACATTCTTCATAAATTCCTATCCAATCTCGACCTCGCCCCCATTTAGGATGGTTTTGAAAATAACGGGCAATTCCCTTAAGAATTTGTAAATCTATTTCAAATAACTTTTTTAGTCCTGGACGTTGTACTTTGACAACAACTGCTTCGCCAGTGTATAAGACAGCTTTATGGACTTGTCCCAAACTAGCAGCAGCTAAAGGAACCGGATCAAAACTCTGGAAAAGTTCCGGAATTTTCTTACCTAGTTCTCGCTCAATAATTGCCTCTACTTGCTCATAACTAAAGGCGGGTACTTTGTCTTGTAACTTTGCTAATTCTTCTACATATTCAATAGGAAAGATATCAGCACGGGTGGAAAATAACTGCCCCACTTTAATAAAGGTTGGCCCTAAGTCAAGCAGGGTATTACGAATCCAGACAGCTTGGGCTTTGCGCCTTGCAGCTTGCTTGGCCTCTGTCATGCCACCAGGATAACTCCAAGCTTTGTTGTATCGCCAAAGCTTGAACATTAAGGTCAAAACAAACGACCAAATATCAATAAAACGCCGTCGGCTAGAATAGTTGTCACGATTCCAACGGTATGCCTTATCTGAATAACCTTTTTCCATATTTTTTGCGTACCGTTGGTTTTTAACCGAATCACTTGGAAGAAAAGACACTCTGATTCCTAAACTGTTTGCGATCAAATGTCATTTGCCCTTTGTCAGATGTCATTTGTCTCATGACTAATAACTAATGACGAATGACTAATGACCAATGACTAAAATATGCTTCCTAGTGGATTGTTTGCAGCCTTTACACCGAACTACTACGATACTTTTGTAATTCGGTACGTAATAGAGCGATTTCTGCTCGTAGTTCATCAATCATCGCTTGCAAGTCAACAGGGTCAGAACCGCTAGGTCCACGTACTGTAGTAGATTGACCAGTACCAGCAGCCTCAGCAGCACGATTTGCCCGTTCTAGTACTTCATCTGTGAACTGGCGTAACTGTTCTCTAGCTTCAGCGTCAAATTTACCAATTTCACTTAAAGCATCAGTCAAAGCGACCTCTAAGCGTTCGTTGACTACTTCAGCGACTGCTCTACCGACAAAAAAGGCTTGCAAAAGGGGGTTACTCATAAATTTTTGTTACGTCTCTCCGCAAGAGAATTATAACTTGCTCGTATGCTTTGCGGCTTCTACTGTGGAGATATATATTAGCAGGACAAACTCCGAGTGCAGATAGCATTCTTTAGCAACTCCGGCAAGGAGATTCACAGCACGCTTCATAAACTACAGAGTAATACGTGAGGCTGGTCTGTGTTGAAGCTAAAAGCGTAACTGTTTACAGAAGTGGAAACGCTTCCTGAAAAAATAGGTCGTTTTTCAGAACAGCCAAAACCCCACCTACTGGCTAGGAAGCGATACGTTGTACCAATTCAAAATTCAAAATTCAAAATTAAGAAAACCATGTGTAGCAAGGGTTTTTGAGTTTGGATCTGTTGCTGAATTTTGGAGAATTGGTATTAGAAATGCAGCAGTACTAGGCAATTTAGCCGCCCAAAAACTTTTAATAGACTCTCAAAAATAATCTATACCAATTCTTGAAAATCAAAATACATCTCTATTTCTCTTAGGGGTACAGCACTGCTGTACCCTCGTTAGCACTATTATCTACCTCTGCGGATAGCACCTTGCCAATTAATGCTTTGCTTCGCTGAACGTCCACCTAAAGAACGAGTAGCGACAACCTCTATATCAACATTTACACCTGGAGTCAGATCCACAGGACGAGACATTGGCAACTTACCTAACGCCAAGGTAAAACGGTTATAGTCTCGGCTGACCAGTTCCGCAGGTATATCACCTTCGTATACAGTTCGGTAATCAGACAAACCAGATGAATTATCCTTTGCCTGGAATTTTACGCGAAACTGAGTCTGAATTGCTTGAGATTTTGCTGCTAAATCTACAATTTTTAAATTTAGATCTTGTTCTGCGCCAACAAATTCTGCCACTGCTAATCGCGTCACGTCTTGCTTAGGAATTGCATTCTTGACTGTAAATGTTGTCAAATTAGTTGTAGTCTGACTGCTACCATCAACCCACAAGTCTTCTGGAAAAGTAATTTCTACTTCCTTACTATCATTTAAATTCAAGGTAGCTACGGGATTTCCAAAACTGCTGATGGGTTGCTTCTCTTGCCAATTTAGCTGAAAAGCCCCTTCCAAACGGCGATCAAATTCGCGATATTCATCGGCAATTACTGAGCCAGGCGCAAGTAAAGACGCAGCCCCGTTACGAATATTCCATTTATTCTTGGAAAGGTTAAATTGTTTCCCAGCCAGTTCTGTAACAGCAGCTTGCAAAGTTGGTAAATCGCCCGCTAAGGATTCTTTACCCTGAATAATACTTAAAGTCCCTAAGCGTCCTTGTCTACCATCGCTACCATCGCTACCATAATGCCCATCTCTGCCATCATTACATCGATAAACTTTATCTGTACATTTGTAATCAGAGCTTCCAGGGGTTCCCGTACAACTTTTGACTTCCCAACTGCGTACACGACAATTGCAACCTCTACCACCATTACCACCACGTCCACCGCGTCCGCCTTCGCCTCCACTAGCGCGAATTAAAACTTGCCGCAAGTCTGCCAAATTGGTGTAATAGGCTGTGATAGAACCGCCGTTTCCACCATCGCCACCTTTACCACCATCGCCACCATTCCCACCACTGGGTGCATTAATATCACGGTTGACGTTCTCATGTTTATAACCGCAGTCAGCCTTACTTCCGCGTCGGCCGTCTTCTCCATTCTCACCATTTTCTCCAGCAAGATTGAGATTGACAGGAGAACCATCTACAAAGATAGTTTGGTTTTGACCGTCGCGCCCATTTCTTCCTGTTCGCCCATCACTTCCTGTATTACCATCTGTGCCATAATTCTTACCACCTTTCCCATATTCCCCATGAGCAAATGCTGGACATACAATTGAGCCAGAGGCAGGTAAAAAGCTAGTAAATAAACAGAATGTCAACAGCAGAGGTAGCTTAGCCGAAAAACCCTTGTACATCGGTGAACACTTAAATAGTTGCAACTATTTATGACGCTATATTTCAGTATTTTGCTCCCCTTTGTCAAGTGGTATTGAATACTGAAAAATGTAGTACTGGATTAATTGGTGAACTAGCAATTATTGTAAGGTACAAAATTTTTGCACCCTTACCTATTTATTTCATTTTTTTTACGCTGAATGAAGTAATAATTACTAATCATGAATCACTCTTACTGAAGAGGTGTAAAGTTAGTAACAGTAATTTTTTGATTAATAAAGCCAATCATTGTACAAGGTAAACCCTGCATCTGGTTGCGCCAGTAATCTAAATATTGCCAACGTTTATTTGATGCTAATTCCATCTCTAATTGATGCGGATATCCATATTGAGCATCGTAAGTGGCATTAACATCCACTGGCCCATCACAGGCGCATCCATTCGGGCCGCATTTTGTGCCATCCTCTGAAGATTGAATTTCTTGGAACAATTCGGTAATTGTCTGTGCGGGTATGGTAGAGCAATTATTTTGCTTGACAGCAATTACTTTTTCATTCTTAATTTCTATTTCTTGCTGACAATTGTTATGGGAAGAGTAATTAAGCGTTAAACGATAATGCGAAATATTCTGATCATTCCACTTTTTTTGAGCTTTGGCTAACCGATTAGAAGATGTATCTCCGAAGGACGCATTGTTAGTAAATAAGGCAATACTGCCAGTTAAAAATAATATGATAAATAGCCAATTTAGTTTGATTTTATTTATACGAACCATAAAGGCATATATTTTTGTCAATACTTTTTTAAATTAACTAATGTTGCTTATTTACGACTAGTACCCTTGAGGAGAATATTTGCAATATCCATAATAGGACTTACGCAAAAGCCACGGAATTACGTCATTACGAGCGTAGCGACGTAATCGCCTAAAATTATGGGATTGCTTCCCTACACTACGTTCCGGTCGCAATGACAAATTTTGCTTGCGTAAGTCCTGCATAAATAAGAAAAGTGGGCTTTTCTGCCCACTCCACAAGAGTTATATGATTAATGTTTGGACGTTATCTACTTACAATCTCAGGCTTTAGGTAAACTGCTCAATAATTCCGCCGCCTAAGACTTTCTCGCCTTCGTACCACACCGCAGCTTGTCCAGGGGTGATGCTGAACTGGGGGTCATCAAAGACTAGACGGACGCGGGAGTTTTCTAAGGGAATTACTGTGACTGGAGTGGGTTGGGAACGATAGCGAATTTGTACTTCAGCGTGAATGGGGGCTGATGGTTCAGCAATAGAAACCCAATTTACCCGATTAACGGTGCATTCTGGTTGGGTGGCTTTAGTGCGATCGCCTACTACAACCCTATTATTAACTGCATCTAATTCAATTACATACAGTGGTTCGGCGGCGGCGATTCCCAAACCTTTACGCTGCCCAATGGTGTAATGATGGACACCATCATGCTGTCCCAAAACTTTACCGGCTGTATCGACAATATCGCCTGTTTTCGGGGCGAGATATTTATCTAAAAATGCCCGCATGGAACCGTTGCTTTCTACTAAGCATAAATCCTGGCTTTCTGGTTTGTCGGCAGTTGCAAGACTGTATTCAGCAGCAATCCTGCGGGTGTCAGCTTTTTGCATTTCACCTAGGGGAAATACGGTGGCTGCTAGTAAATCTTGCGACAAATCATAAAGGAAGTAGGATTGGTCTTTATTACGGTCAACAGCTCTTAAAAGTTGATAGCGTCCAGTAGCTTGATCATAGTTAATGCGGGCATAATGACCCGTAGCGATGCGATCGCATCCGAGTTGTTCACGCGCATACTGCACCATTGGGCCAAATTTCACCGTTTTATTGCACTGCGAACAAGGTAAAGGTGTGATCCCAGCGCTGTAACCAGAAACTAGGTAATCGACAATATTGGTCTGAAAGACATCGCGAATATCAACAACTTGATGGGGAATACCCAATTGTTCGCAGATATTAGCCGCGTCGATCATTCCTTCAGAGCAACATTGACCTTTGCCTTTCATTAGCCAAAGGGTCAAACCAACAACTTCATAGCCCTGATTGTGTAGGATTGCAGCAGCGGCGGAACTGTCAACGCCACCGGAAAGACCAACGACGACTTTTTTCATATCCTTTAAATATTTATGAGGCCAGATTATGAGGCTAGTGCCTGCTCATCACATTAATGCTAAACATCAAACGCAGGTTTTGCGGTATTAAAATCCATGCCATGCAGCCTGATTATCTTAAATTGTAGCATATATAACTTAAAAGCCTTGCTATATAAGCACTTCAGGATATATAAGTAATAATAACCAAATTTGAGATGTTGATTTTTGGCTCCCTATGCAATCTCAAGGATAAAAATCCACTCACTCTAGCCTCCAGTCCTTAGCTTTTATTTCTTATTCAGCGTTAATACTAAATATTCCAGATTTTGTGGAAACCTATGCAATGCCACTCAGCCGGAAAAAAACTTTCTAAGTTAACACTGATGTAGGTGCTACGACAGACGGCTCTATTTCCCAAGGAAATTATTGAGAACACCTGTTACTACTATGTCCAAACAAATACCAGATCAACTGATTGCATTTCCTATTGTGCCTTTTTTCCTGGGAGGATGCTTGGCATTACTCCCTGACTCGACAACTCCCGTACAAGCACAAACTCCCAAAGGTCACTTTTTACTAGCAGAACGAACGGTGGTTAATACTTTACCACCTCCACCCAATTTCCAAACTATTCCTTACAATCCGCCACGAATAAAAACACAAGCAACACCCTGGAATACATATAATCCAAAATTTCAGCCCTCACCTAGAGTGAGGGTTAATCAATATAATCACATCTCTCGACCTTATCAAACAGTGCAAGCTACTTCCTATAGTTGGAGTGCCGAGCGCTACATAGTATATGTTGATGGTAATGATTACCAGCAATTACAACGCATACGTCAGCTAGAACGCAGTGCTTATATCCGCCATTTCAATGGACGTGCTGTCATCCAGTCGGGAGCTTTTAGCAGACAAGCTAATGCCCAGCAACGTGTGAGAGAACTGGAATTAAGCGGGATTAATGGGGCAAGAATTATCAAATCGAATGGGCAGGAAGTTGCTCGTTCTTATGACACTAGTAGAAGGCCTGCTAGGCAAGAACAAACCAATTATTACTATGTAACTATTCCTGCAAGAACGCAAGATTTATCATCTATTGCCAGTCGCATTCGCCAAAATTCTGGACGTTATGACATTGTAGTAGAAAGGCAAGAACCACTGGGGCCTCATGTTGCAGTAGGGCCTTTTGCTCAACGTTCGGATGCGGAACGATGGAATGACTATTTACGAGAGCTAGGATTTGGTAATGCCAGAGTTTATTACGGTAGGTAAGAAAGTGCTGAGTAAAAATCTCATTCCGACTTTTATACAACGCCTGTGAAATTTTTTTATCGAGGCTACTTACTGATATTTTGCCTTGCACTCAAGTGCAAGGCTGATATTTAAGTTCATCCAAGTGTATTGATAAGCTAATCGTTGTTTAAACTGCATAATTTGGGCGGGCAAGATGCTATATATAAGCTCGACTGCAGAGCATGTAAGCCAGGTATGATCAGGGTTTTACATTAACTGGACACCTATAAATACAACATTTTCCCTACAAATAATTTTTAAAATATCTTTTTAAATTATCTAGGACTTACGCAAGTGTCACATTTTTTTTCGTTGAGGCTGTCCAGAGTCAAGGGTCAAGGGTCAAAAAACTTGAATTTTTGACCCTTGACCCTTGACTGTTGACTCTTAAACCAGAAGATTGGTGTACCAGTTGCGTAAGTCCTGTTATCAATTCATCAATTCTAAAGTTATTTGATGATATTTGAAGATAGTAGGACGGTGACCGACACTGATAAAAGTTGTCTGTGTATCTAATAGATATTGATATAAATTTCTTTCGTTTTCTATATCTAAAGCGCTAGTAGCTTCATCTAGAATCACATACTTTGGCTTGGTAATAATTAAGCGAGCAAAAGCAATACGCTGTTGTTCTCCTAGAGATAGTACATCAGACCAGTCTTTTTCCACATCAAAACTGCCAAATCTGTCCACTAAATTTGGTAGATTGACCTGTTGTAAAACTTTTTCAAGTTCATCATCAGTTATATTTACAGTCAGTTGAGGATAGATTAACTGATTGCGGAGATTCCCCAAAACCATATAAGGGCGTTGAGGTAAGAAAAGCATTTCCTCTAACTTTGGTCGAATAATTGTACCTGTACCATAATCCCATAATCCGGCGATCGCTCTTAATAAAGAACTTTTCCCACAGCCACTAGTACCTTTAATTAAGAGTCCTTGTCCTGGTTGCAGTGCGAATGAAATATCATGAAATAAAATTCTTTGATAGTTTGGCGTATACAAAGTTAAATTTTGGATAGCTAAACAGTTATCTTCTATAGTATTAATTGTTTGATACTGAGTTACCCCATTCTGAATATTTCTTTTTGGCTGTTGCAAGAAATTATAAAATTCAAATAAACGCTCAATTCCCGCACCCAAATTAGTCAAATTTTCAAACCTTCTAACAATCACATACAAAGCTCCGTTAAGAGCCATAAATGCACCTGCAGCTTCTGCAATTTTCCCAACTTCTAATTCCCCAGCTAGAACCTTGGGAGCTAAAACCAATGCGGGTAGAATTGGAGGAATAATATCATAAGCTCTAATGAAAGCACCGAAGTATACTTGTTGCCAAATTATCCAAGTAATGAAATTATTAAACACTTGCTTAAATAAAGATTGGAGCAAGTTTATTTCTTGTGCTTCTCCGCGATAAAAAGCTACTGATTCAGCGTTCTCCCTCAGGCGGACTAAACCAAAACGAAAATTACCTTCTTTTTTCTGCTGTTCGACATTAATGTGAACTAGTCTTTTTCCAAAGAAACCAATTGATATTAGAGTACCAGTACCAGCATAAATGATTAAAAAAATCATCAGAGTGGGTGAAATTCCCCAGAGCACTCCACTAAAAGCCATAACTTGTATACAAGTATTAAAAAGATCCAAAAATATAGCAGTTGAAATTTCAGTAAAGCCTTGGATATCTTCAGCTATACGCTGATCTGGGTTATCAAGTTCTTTTTGGAAATTATTGATTTCATAAAAAGAACGTTTATTTAAATATTCACCAATAAAATAATTAGTCAACCACAACCGCCAAGCTAAGATAGGTTTAAATCGGACATAATTGTAGCAAACTCTTAAGATAACTAAGAAAACCCGTAAGCTGACAAATATGCCTATACTTGTCCAAAACCTCTGAGTATCTTTCGCTGCGAGAGCAGAAATAAAATTACCTTCCTGAGTGTTGGCAATGACATTCAACTGTGTGGAAAATTGCAACAATGCTAAAAGCAATAAAATAGAAAATATTGCACCCCATTTTTCATTACTAAACCAGTAAAGTTTAGCAATTGCCCAAAATTTATGAAAAAACTGCAATTTATTATTTAGATACTTTTTCGGATTTATTACCGCAAAATAATTTGCCATATTACATAATTAATGTATATTCAACGAACAAGTTATTTTGTACTTGCACGAAGTACAATGATGTATTTGGATATTTAAACAATTACTGCGGCTGTATTAACCCCAAGCACGATAGAATGTGCTGTCCTGCCAAATTTTAGCTGTGCGTTTTTCGATCTCTGCGAGTTGGCTATTGCTCAGTTGCTCAAAAGCACGAGCTACTTTGACATTTTCTTCTAATTGCTGCACATCATCTACAGAAATCACGCAACAATGTACGCCTTTTTGGGATAAAGCATAACCCATTGCTTGCTGCATTCCTGTTAAAGCACCTGATTGGAATAACTTCCCGTAAGCAGGTACTTTCATGGCGATTACACCGACATTTTTTTGCCGAGCTAATGGTAAAACGGAGGGAAAGTAAGGGCGTGGATGGTATTTATCTGCGGGGTTTACGGGAATCAGGGTGGTATGGAAGGGATAGCGACGCAAAGCTTCAACTATGACATCTGGTTCGCGGTGTCCTGTAACACCAACAAACCGGACAATTTTCTGCTCTTGAGCCTCTTGTAAAGCTTTAATTGCACCATTGCTGGCAAAGATTTGCTGCACATGTTCGGGTAAAGCAACGCTATGTAACTGCCACAAGTCTAGATAATTGGTATTGAGCCGTTTAAGAGAACGCTCCAATTCTCGCCAAGCGCCATCTCTATCTTTTTTAAAAGTCTTACTAGCTAAAAATATTTCGGAGCGGTGAGATGGTAGCACTTTTCCCAAATAAATTTCATTCTCTCCGTAGCTAGCAGCAGTATCAAAATAACGAATACCGAGTTCAAACGCTCTTTGAATTATTGCCAAAGCATCAGCTTCTCTATCTTTTTTATCGAGTGGTGTTTTTGTACCCGCACCTCCCAACCCAAAGATAGGAACTTTTACACCAGTGCGTCCTAGAACTCGCTCTGGCATTGTAGCGGTTGATTGAGCAGCACTGGAAGTTTCCTGTTGCAAAGTATGTGCGCCCACAACACCGCTTGCTACAGCCACGCTAGTAAGTAAAAAATTACGCCGTGTAGTTTTTTCTACCATATCATCTAAATTTTGTTGAACTAATAAAACTTGTCTATTTAGCAATTGAAAATTTTTGCGCGTACGCTTAAGTACACTTATGCGTTTATTATTTCTTAATTTTTGAAATAAATCAAATTTAATTTATATATAAATGCTGATGATTTCCATAAAACATCATTTATGAACTAGCAAGTATATGGTTAACAAATAGCAAAATTAGCCTAAAATCAGGATTAAATAGGAAATATTAGCTATTAAAACTATATTGTGAAGCGGAAAAAATAATTTTTAATTAGCTAATAGATATTGAAAATTTATTTTTAAAACTGGTAATTTACTGTTTTTATGCACAAATTATTGCATTCTAAGCAAACCTAAAATTATAGCATTTGAACAATAGCTTAAGATATATTTTCCCAGTTAAATATGCATAAAAACTGGCTTTTGAGCTTGTTGCTGTTGCTGATAATTTGTATCCTAATATACAATTAATTGCAGCTACTGCATCAAAGCAAGTACTTAAGTACTTCAAAAATTCAGGAATTGAGTTTTAGCTACAAGCTGGCTCAAAATTAGAAAACAAATTTTCCGTGTGAAGAATCAAAATTGAGAAGTCACCTCAAACTTTGCAATTCATCACTCGGGATTTAAGACTCATGACTCATCTTCCGCAGAGGGAACAAGAAATTTCCCAATACGTAGTTACCGCAGCACAGATGCGGGATATTGAAGAGAGGATATTTGCGGCGGGAATGCCTGTAGTGGCTTTAATGGAAAAGGTGGCGGGACTAATTTCCCGTCGCCTGCTGGCGATGATTCCTCCTGGTAAATCTCGGGTGGGGGTTTTAGTCGGCCCGGGACACAATGGCGGCGATGCTTTGGTAGTAGCAAGGGAATTGCACTTTCAGGGATATGAGGTTTGGATTTACAACCCTTTTCCTAAAGTTAAGGAATTAACTTCACAGCATTTGCAATATGCCCAGAGTTTAGGGATACCCTGTTATCAAGCAATTGAGCAGTTGCCAGATTGTGATTTATTAGTTGATGGTTTGTTTGGCTTTGGTTTAGAAAGAAAGCTAACGGATGCTGTAGCATCTGCTATCGAGCAATTTAATACTTGGAAACAGCCGATTTTTAGCATTGATTTACCTTCCGGCTTACACACTGATACTGGTGAAGTCTTAGGGACAGCAATTCGTGCTACGCACACGTTTTGCTTGGGTTTGTGGAAGCAAGGTTTTTTACAGGATCAGGCTTTAGATTATCTTGGCAAAGCTGAGTTAATAGATTTTGATATTCCCTTGGCTGATGTGCAAGCTGTACTTCAAGATGCACCCAAAATTACCCGCATCACCACAGCCAAAGCTATCTCAAATTTACCTTTACCCCGTCCCCCAGTCACCCACAAATACAAAGAAGGACATTTACTGTTAATTTGCGGTTCTCATCGTTATGCTGGTGGGGCAATTTTAACCGCTTTGGGTGCCCGTGCTAGTGGTGTGGGAATGCTCTCTATTGCTGTACCAGAGTATATTAAACCGATTCTGGTGTCCCATTTACCAGAAGCTTTAGTGGTGGGCTGTCCAGAGACAGAGACAGGAGCGATCGCTCATTTACAATTACCAGAAAACACCGATTTAAATTCCTTTGATGCGATCGCTTGTGGCCCTGGTTTAACTACAGATAGTACTCCCATTGTGCAACAGGTAATCGCAAGCGAACGCCCCTTGTTGCTCGATGCTGATGGTTTAAATATCTTGGCACAAATGGGAACCATCCCCACCTTACAAAAACGCCAAGCTACAACCATACTTACACCCCATGAAGGTGAATTTAAGCGATTATTTCCCGATATCCCTAATATTCATCAAGATAGAGTCAAAGCTGTGCGATCAGCCGCCATGCAAAGTGGCGCAATAGTTTTGTTAAAAGGCGCAAGAACAGCGATCGCCAATTCCCAAGGTTCAGTGTGGCTAAATCCCAAAAGTACCCCAGCATTAGCCCGTGGTGGTAGCGGCGATGTGTTAACTGGGATACTTGGCGGACTTCTGGCACAAGCCGTAAAAAAACAAATCCCTCTAGAAGATATGGTTGCAACTGCTTCTTGGTGGCATTCCCAAGCCGGAATTTTAGCAGCCGCAGAACGTACAGAATTAGGTGTAGATGCGTTTACTTTGACACAGTATTTGATGAAAGCGGTTAGGGGGATTGGGGATTAGGGATTAGGGATTGGGGACTGGGGACTGGGGACTGGGGATGAGAGAGATGAGGAGGAAACAACAAATTACCCATTACCCATGCCCAATGCCCCATGCCCAATGTCCAATGCCCAATAAAAAATCCCTTTCCGAATCAGAAATTGAGCATATTAATGATGAAGTCTAAATTCCCGTCCGAAATTAGGCGGGAATGTAAATAAATTTTCTAATTATCGGTGAAGAGTAGTTATTGGCAGTAACACACTTTCCTGAAAACTTATCTGTCAAATGTATTTTTTATACTAAATCTGTGACCGTAAATAGGAGTAATCTATGTCCAACAATACTACTAGTCAAGTTGTCACAAATTCTGCTGCTATAGGCAATACAAGTCAAAGTTATGGAGCATTTGACATTGCTGTGGGAGTTTCAGCGATTGTTTTTCCCATTATTTTAGTTCTCAGTATTAATGCTTATAGAAAATACCGTACTGCTGCTCGGCGGGAAAAAATCGCCCATTTAGAGAAAGTTTGGCGGATGACTAGTGCTAAGAAGAATGTTTGAGAAAGGAAATCTCGAAGATGAAGTATATATTTTTAATATGGGTGCTGATATTATCTTTACTTGTTCCGAGCAGTGCGATGTCTACGACGGGCTACGCCTACGCTCTTACACAACAGCCTTATACTTTAATATCTGGGCTGGGAACACATCACCATCCGGTATCTACCGAAAATCCCCAAGCGCAACAGTTTTTCGATCAAGGATTAAATTTAATTTACGCCTTCAACCATGAGGAGGCGGCGCGTTCTTTTAAATATGCGGCGGAACTCGATCCACATTTAGCAATGGCTTATTGGGGAATGGCACTAGCTTTGGGGCCTAATATTAACCTGGATATAGACAGCGATCGCGAATTAGCGGCTTATGAAGCTATACAAAAAGCTGTGGCGTTGTCTGAATATGCATCACCAGAGGAACAGGATTATATTAATGCCTTAGCTAAACGCTATTCTAATAATCCCCGTGCATATTTATATAAGCTAGCGGTAGATTACAAAAACGCGATGTCAGATTTAGTCAAGCGTTATCCCCAAGATTTGGATGCCAAGACACTATACGCTGAAAGCTTGATGGATTTGCACCCTTGGCAACACTGGACTAAAGATGGCAAACCGTTAGAAGATACCGAAGAGATTGTAGCGGTTTTAGAATCGGTACTGCAAAGTGACCCCAATCATCCGGGGGCGAATCACTACTATATCCATGCAGTAGAAGCGTCACTAACTCCCGAACGCGCCCTAGCAAGTGCTAACCGTTTACAAACCCTAGTACCAGCAGCCGGACACTTGGTACATATGCCATCCCACATTTATTTTCGTGTGGGAGAATATACCAAAGCCATGCAGTCAAATGCCCTAGCGATCGCCCAAGATGAAGCTTACATTGTCAAAAATCACATTGAGGGCGTTTATCCGGCGATGTACTATAGCCACAACGTGCATTTTTTGGTAGTAGCCGCAGCGATGGCTGGTAGATATCAGGATGCAGTGCAAGCCGCAGATAAATTAGTCACAATGGCTACCCCCTTTGTCGAGAAAGAACCAATGGTTGAGGGCTACCTAGGGACTAAACTATTGATTCAGACCCGCTTTAGTGATTGGGATAATATTTTAAACACACCTGCTCCCGATGATAAATTTGTGACAACTAAAGCGCTATGGCATTTTGCTCGGGGGATGGCGAACGCCAGTACTGGTAAACTAAAGGATGCAGAGAGCGATCGCGCTGCTTTATCAACTGCCCAAAAAACAATGCCCGCCACCGCAACTATTGGCATGAGTCCCGCCAGTAGTATTTTAGACATCGCCAGCAACCAGTTAGACGCGAAGATTGCCAAAGCCAAACAAAACTATGAATCTGCAATTAAATACTTAGAAACAGCAGTAGCCGTGGAAGATGCCCTCAACTACATGGAACCACCAGACTGGTACATTTCCACCAGAGAAGCATTAGGTGGTGCTTTATTAGCCAAGGGTGATTATGCAGCCGCCGAAAAAGTATTTCGTGCAGATTTACAAAAATATCCTTTGAACGGGCGTTCATTATTTGGTTTACAAGCAAGTTTGCAAGCCCAAGGACAAGAAAACGCCGCCAAACTTGTGCAAGCTCAATTCAACACAGTTTGGAAAGATACCGATACTCAACTATTGGTGGAGAATTTTTAATGGGGCATTGGGCATGGGGCATGGGGCATGGGGCATGGGGCATTGGGCATTAGTAATTTATTCTCCCCCTGCTCCCTGCTCCCTGCCCCCTTGCTTTTCCCAATCCCCAATCCCCAATCCCCAATCCCCAGTCCCCAGCCCCCAATCCCTAACCCCTAATCCCTTGCTGGCGTAAAAGAGTATCAGCCCATGCAGCATCTTCTGGTTTTAAGGATGGTACTGGTTCTTGATGATAATCAATTGCTAAATGATATCTGGCACGATTGTATATACCATTTAGTAAAGATTGCAAATCTAAAATTGGTTCTGTATCTTCTGACTGTAAGGGTAATGAGAATACAGGAATTCTTTCTCTGATGCTAAAGCCGTATAATTTAGCTTGGGGACGAGTTTCACTTCTACTAATGAGAATTTGATAATCTGTTACCGGAACTTCCCCTAAAATTGACATGGGTTTGCCACTTCTGAGCAAATCAATTTCTACTAAGTGAGAAAGGCTAGCTAAAACTTGTTTGCGTTTGGTTTCATAAGCTTTTCTACCTTCCCCTGTCCGTTTATTTTTAGGGGATAAAACTTCGATAGAAGTGACAACAAAACCTGTAGAAACTTCGCGAACTTCTAAATAACTTTCTCTACTATATTCAGGTACAGGTATCATTACCGTTATACCTTCTGAGGTGGCAGTTTGAGTAACCGTTGATGAGTATTGCTGCTGTGATGTTTGTTGAGAAAAAATCGAAACATCAGGTATGCCTACTAATACAGAATCAGAGTCATCACTTAAATAAGTACGTTGTTCAATTGCAACTCGATATTGTGGGGGAATATTCTCCTCAATAGTATCTGCTAGGGCTGTAATCAATCGATGATGTACCTCTGCCCAAAACACAGGATTTTCTAAATAAGGATTCATTCCAGGAAATGGAGAATTCATAAGGCAATGAGTCAAGAGTCAAGGGTTAAAAATCAAAGGGAACAGGGAACAGGGAACAGATAACAGGAAGCAGAGCATTATTTTTCATTTTGAATTTTTTTCTCCCCAGCCACCAGTCACCAGTCCCCAGTCCCTAGCCCCTAAAACTGCCTTACCAATGGCTGACCGTCTTTAACTTCGCCAACTAAGACTAAATCAACGCAATTGACGAAGATACCATTTTCGAGAACACCAGGAATGTTATTCAGTGTTTTTTCTAGGTTTACAGGGTCGTCAATAGAGTCAAAGCGTACATCTAAAACGAAGTTGCCTTGGTCGGTGATGACTGGGCCAGCTTTTTTCACGCCCATACGGAGTTCTGGTTTACCGCCTAGTTTCTTGATAGCGTCAGTTACAGGAGTAATCGCCATAGGAATTACTTCCACTGGAACTGCAAAGCTAGAACCCAAACGGTCTACTAACTTCCCGCTATCAACTACAACAATGAACTGATTTGCCAAATAATCTACAACTTTTTCGCGGGTGTGGGCTGCACCACCGCCTTTAATTAAATTCTTCTGGGGGTCAACTTCATCCGCCCCATCAATGGCAATATCAATGTGGTCAATAGCGTCCAAAGTAGTGAGAGGAACGCCGTATTGCTTTGCTAGCACTTCTGATTGAAACGAAGTAGGAACGCCCACAATATCTTTGAGTTCACCAGATTGAAGGCGTTCTCCCAAAAACTGAATGGTATACGCCGTGGTTGAACCCGTACCCAACCCGACAATCGAACCTGATTTGACTAAAGCGGCTGCGGCTTTGCCAACTTCTTGCTTCATCAACTTCACGGGGTCTGCTGCTGCGGTCATTCCCAAAAATGCTCCATATAACTTATCTAAAATGAACATAACCTAAAGTCACATACATTTTGCGTTGGAGTTTGGGGATTGGGAACTGGTGACTGGGAACTAGGGACTGGGGATTGGGGACAAGGAAGATGAGGGGAGAAATAATTCACAATTCAAAAGTTAAGAAATATACTTTACTTTTGAACTTGAACTCTTGTACAGGCGCGATTCATCGTGTCTCTCTGACTCTTAACCAACACCAAACACCAAACCCCAAACAACTAATAAAAATATAATTATGCGTCAATTTCTCAGTGCGGTTTCTTTAGTTTTTTTGCTACAAAACTTACCGACATTTCAACTATTACAAGTAGCACAAGCAACTTCTAGTGACTCATCTGAGGCTATTCAACAAGTAGTTGCTGCTAAATGGATGAGTAACTCTTCTGATGGCAAGTTTTATCCAGAAAGGTTTGTGAGTCGGGCAGAATTAGCCGCGATTATGGTTAAGGTTTTTCGCTTAGATAAACGTCAGGCTGTTAGCAAAGAAAATGTAGCAACTCCTGATGTACCATCCTCTCATTGGGCATTTAATGATATTCAAACAGTTTTAAAAACCGATATTATGAAAGGCTATCGGGGTAATTTGTTTTTTCCTAATCAAAGGGTGACAAAGGCAGAAGCCTTAGCAATTTTTGCTCAAGCTTACGGTGTATTTCAGTTTCCTGAAGATACTGTCAAAGACATTCTCTCTTCCCATCCAGACGCAGCTTCAATTCCCACTTGGGCTAGACAAGCGATCGCTACTGTAATTACTGAAGGTTTTCTGACTACAGATGCTCAAGGAAATATTTTCCCATTACGTCCGATGACGCGGGGGGATATGGCTGATGTATTAAGTAAATATTTGCAACGACAGCAGAAACAACCAGACACTCCAGTAGTTCCTACGAGTCCGGATAGCCCACAATTACCTTAGTCACTGGGATTGAATCAGAATCAGGTTTTCAGGCTTAAAAGCCTTTAAAGGCTGATGGATAATGTTTTGCGATCGCTTTTGTGGCTGGCGATGTTTGAATTGTGGTCAAAGCGATCGCAGATTCTAATACCAAATTAAATAATTGTGGCGACACATCAATAATATTCTAGAGGGCACGGCATTGCCGTACCCCTACAATCTGTCGGATTATTTTTCCAAATAGGTAAATTATGCGGATTTTGTAGACAGAAATTTTTAACAAAAAACTTGTGTTCTGTACGAATCAACTTGTGTTCTGTACGAATCAACTTGTGTTCTGTACGAATCAACTTGTGTTCTGTACGAATCAACTTGTGTTCTGTACGAATCGACTTGTGTTCTGTACGAATCGACTTGTGTTCTGTACGAATTAACTTGTGTTCTGTACGAATCAACTTGTGTTCTGTACGAATCAACTTGTGTTCTGTACAAATCAACTTGTGTTGTTAACCAACAAACTTATACTAATTCACAAATAATATAATACAAATGCCAGCCCTTACTGTTGCAGCCTTTTCTGAGCAGATACTAGCAATTTTTGTGCTTCTGCGTAGGCTGTTGTTCCGGCTTGGATAGTTTTCAGGCGATTGATAATGCCTTGGATTTTACCTTTTAACTGCTGAGGATTAGCAGGAGGCGAAGCAATCAAACCTTGAATTTGCTCATTTGCTGCTTGAAGAGATGCTTGTGCTTCACTTTCGGCTTTGCGTCGAGTTTCAATAATGCCTAAGTTAGTTTGATATTCTGCTAGAAGTTTTTGCGCGGCTACATAGCCTGGTTCTTCAACGCGAATGTTTTCTAGCTGGTCGATTGATTTTTGCCATAATTTTGCAATTTGTTCCCATTGAACTACAGAGTGGGGCGGATTTTGTGATGCTTTGGCAGCTGCTAGGGCAAATTGCTTTGCTGCTTCAATATATGTACCGCTACGAGGATCGGCTACTGTTTTGAGTTTGACTTGATAACCAGCTAATAACCTTTGTGCTTCTAAGTAGCGAGGATTTTCTGTAGGAATTTGATTGAGACGTTTAATCGCCTGTTCCCACAGTTCTGTTGCGGCTTTGGCTTGTGTCGGTTGGATTTTTTCGGCTTCTAAATCAAATTCTTGCGCCGCAGCAATAAATGTACCGATGCGGGCGTTATCAAAATCGCGTTTGTAGGCTTTGAGTTTACTTTGTGCAGTTTCTCCCGCGAATGTGGCTTTGGGGATTTGATCTAATTGATCTATAGCTGCTTGCCAAGAAGCGATCGCATTTTCTTTATCCTTAATGGTACTAGCTTTGTCGTATTGCTGGCGTGCTAGTTTTAGCGCCATTTCTCCTTGTTCTAGGGGTGTAAAAGCATTCCTATCTTGGAAAGCTACAGCTTCTATCCGCGCTACTCTCCCACGCGCAGCTTCAAATTCATCTACAGTAAACTTCCAAGTGCAACCAAAAAAATTACAATAAGCTTTGGGATAATATCCTAAAAACCAAACTGGTAAGTTATTTAAATTGTTTTGAGCTGCTGCAGCTTTTTGGGAACCTTGCTCAATATCAGCTGGGCTAGTAGCTTGATTAATTAACTGGTCTGCTTGCTCTAGGTTTTTAATTGCCTCACGATAGTGATAATCCATATTGATGTAGCTAGGCAATAACAGGATGGGAGCAGCATTAGCAACAGGCCAGCGAATCATAGGGTAAGGCAAATTTACTACCCATAATATTCCTGCGGAACTGCCTAAAAGTATAGTTACCCATTTTAATTTGGTAAAAAAACCCGGCGATTGATTAGCTTTTGCGGCTTGTTTGAGTACTTTCTCGCTAAATTGTGGATAGATATCAATCACGCTATCCCGTAATTCATCCAATTTAGCGCGATCGCCTTTTTCTTTACACAGTTGTTCTAATCGCTTAATTACTATTTCCTGCTCAATTTTTCCTACCTGATCTTTACCACTACATCGTTGAACTTCTGCTTGCAAAATTTGTAGAGCTTTTTTATTGAGACGATACATAGGAATTATATGTAATTTATAATCCTAGTATTCCCATGCTGTGCCTACTTATAAATTAATACGCTGGGGTTAAGCTGATTAGCGATTGATTTGTAACTTACTTAAAAAAGGCAGATCAATTGGGGGATTCTCCCCCAAACCCCCGATTGGGTGACGGTTGCGTCCCCCAAACCCCCTCCAAAATGATTGTTCTGTTTTGTTGTTGAGTCACTAGTTTTTTGGTTTTGTTCAGGACTTACGCAAAATTTGTCATTGCGACCGGAACGTAGTGCAATAATGCTCGGTTAAGGATTTTTAACTCATACCAATTTGAAAAAAGAATGCGACAGATTGTAGGGGCACAGGCATTGCCTTGCCCTCTAGAATATATTGATGTGTCGCAAACATTATTTGAATTGGTATCAGAATTTGGTTTGGGGAAAAGGTGTACCCCTGGGGGGAAGCAAGCTACGCGTAGCGTCTTTGCAGGAGAAAGGGTAAGGGTTAAAGATTTTTTCTTGCCCCTTTTCCCCTAGCCCTTTTGCCTTTAACCTTATGAAGTGAGTTGTCTTACTTGGGTGGCGGAATCTAGTTGTAAGGCTGATGCGGCGATTGCCTGACACTCACTGATAGTTAATTGGGCGATCGCTTGTTTTAATATGGGGATGGCTTGGGGATTAACGCTTAATTCATTTAATCCCAAACCTAATAAAATCTCGGTAGCAGATGGATCTGCGGCGAGTTCACCACATAATCCTACCCAAATTCCCGCAGCATGACCGGCTTGGACTGTTTGTTGTACCATTCGCAACACGGCTGGGTGGAGTGCGTCTGTTAAATTGGCGACACGGGGGTTATTGCGATCGCCTGCCATGACATACTGACTAAGGTCGTTAGTACCGATACTAAAAAAGTCTACTTCGGCTGCTAGTTGATCGGCGATGGCTACGGCTGCGGGTACTTCAATCATAATGCCGACTTTGACGTTGCTATCAAAGGGAATACCAGCTTGTGTCAGTTCCCTTTGCACTTGATTTAATATTGCTTTAGCTGCTCGAACTTCGGTAATGGTAGTAATCATCGGCAGCATAATTTTAATATTGTGTCCGTGACTGGCTCGCAAAATTGCCCGTAACTGAGTTCTAAATAAATCGGGATGATCTAAACATAAGCGAATTCCCCGCCAACCAAGAAAGGGATTTGTCTCTAATGGAACTTTGATGTAAGGCAAAGGTTTATCACCACCGACATCCAATGTCCGAATAATTAATGGTTGTTGATCTAAAACTTGTGCGATCGCTTGGTATACTGCTAATTGCTCCTCTTCCGTGGGAGCACTTGTCCTACCTAGATACAGAAATTCTGTACGCAGTAGTCCTACTCCTTCAGCGCCGCTAGCTAAAGCAACTTGAACGTCAGCTATACTACCGATGTTGGCAAATACATTTACTTGCTTACCATCGCGGGTAATGGCTGGTTGGTGTGCTTTGGCTAGCGCTTCCTGTTGCACGGTTTGCCATGCTTCGCGTTTAGCTTCTAATATACTCAAAATATCTGCTTCTGGCTCTACCCAAGCTTTGCCACTCTCACCATCAAGAGCCATGATTGTACCGTCTTCTAGATACAATATGCCTGCATCTACGCCTAATACTGCGGGAATCCCTAATGTGCGGGCAATAATTGCACTGTGAGATGTGGCACTTCCAGAAGTCGTACAAATACCTAAAACTTTGCTGGGGTCTAATCCGATGGTGTCTGAGGGAGTTAAATCACTGGCTACTAAAATCGCTGGTTCGGTGAGTTCCAAAGTCTGCGCTGATGTCCCTGCTAACAGCCGCAGCACTCGCTGTCCCACATCAACCACATCTTCAACTCGTTCTTGTAAGTATGCATCTTCTAATTGGTGGTAGCTAGCAGCTACTTCATCAACCACAGCTTGCCAAGCGGCTTCAGCGTTGAGATGATGGTCAAAAATCCTCACTCGTACGGCTTCTAACAATACCGGATCTTCTAAAAACAGCAGATGGGCGACAAAAATCCCCGCTTCCGTGTCGCCAATTTGCATGGAAGCTTGGGAAAATAATGCTTGAATTTGCTGTTGGGCAGTAGCAATAGCTGCTTGTAATCTTTGCCACTCGGCTTCTACATCTTCTACGTTATATTCTGTAGGTATAATAGCAGCCGCTTGATAATGAATTACAGGTGCGATCGCCACTCCAGGAGAAGCTGCAATTCCCGAAAGTTCGCCATGAGTTGTTGGAGTATGGTGTTCTACGGCGGTTGGTAATTTTAAACTAGAATCATCCTCCCCAAAGTTATTGGCGATTAATTCTGCTAAGGCTGCTAAAGCCTGTTCTGCATCTGCACCGCTAGCTGTAATTTCTAACTCGTGTCCTTGACGCACCCCTAGAGTTGCAACTTGATTAATACTGTCACCTCTAACAGTATTTGTACCTCTAGTAATATTCTTTACCCAGATTTGTGATTGATATTGACCAGCAATGGTGACAAATTGTGCTGCTGGACGAGCGTGTAAACCCAAGCGGTTGTTGACTGTGAGGCGAATTTCTTTGGTTGCGGATTCTGTGCTAGCTGTGGCAACAACTGTCAGAGGACTATTAACCGCCCCTAATAAGGTTGCTTTTGCTACTAAAGCAGACCGTGCTTCTGCCAGTACTTGCTGGATATTATGACCAAGTGAAGCTGCAACCACAGCTGCGATCGCACCTTCTACTAGCGGTGCTTCACACAAATGCACCTTTTCCCGTTGTTCTGGTGAGAGGAACTCCAGCGCCATTTCTGCACTCATCAAAGCGCTACCCAGATCCATTAACACCAGCACACCACCATCACTAAATACAGATGCGATCGCCTCATAAACCTGCATCGGATCTGTACCCAAAGGATTTTCTGGATCGTCAATCCCCGCTGCGATCGCTAAGGGAACTCGACCTTGAACCATTTGCGCTGCTAGTTGCTGTACGCCAAGCGCGAGTTGTTGACTGTGAGAAACAATAACAATTCCGACCACGGCAACACCATCAACTCTTTTGAGAGACTTTGGCTGAGTCAGTTAACCCTTACATTCTTCCATTTTCTCCCAAGAAAATCAGCGTTGATTTTCAAATCGCAACTTTATATGACAAAGTCGAATTCTGTTTGCTATGTAACAGTTCTGGGAATTATGAAGATAGGAATAAAAACTGCGACTGTAGTTTATCTCCTGCAACTTTTATAGTATCAATGTACTACTGTATTAGGTTTTATGGTGATGCAACCTCTTCAGCCTGTTAGCGTAGCCGATTTACAAGCATTTTTAGATACACCAGAGCAGTTATTACAGCAGTCGCCGCAATTGCAATTAGCTGTTGCTAGTTACATTGAAACGCCGCGATCGCTCTTAGAAGTTCTAGTTAATAGCCCTGATGAGCAAGTAGCTCAAGCCGCTAGCTTACACGTAAATTGGGTGGGAGAAATTACAGAAAATTGGCAGCAAGCGGTAGATACCATACTGCAACAACAGCAACTCGGACAAAATGACAGGCTAGCTGTAGAATTGCTCAAATTAGGAACTGTACCACCCTGCTTTTTCAGCGAATGGGTTCCCGCAGAACGGCTAATTCCGGCATTGCGTAATCCCTATATGCCATTAAAGTATCGTTTGCAACTGCTAGAACGTCTAGCGCAGGAACCAACTTTAGAACCACGCTTACAAGTAGCAGAATCACCAGAAACACCCTTAGCAGTATTAGAGCAGTTGGCTGGCGATTTAGAATTACCTATTAGGTTAGCGGTGAAATTTAACTCTAGTTGTCCACCATCATTAATTGAACTGGTGGAAGGACAGCATACGGTTGCATCTGATTGGAATACCGATGCAGAACAGCTAACCATGTTAGGACAAAGCCGTTGGCCTTGGATTCGGTTGGCTGTGGCGCAAAATCCCTCAGCGACAGCAGCAACGCTGATGCAGTTGGCTGGGGATAGGGTATATAAAATTCAGTTAGCAGTGGCGAAGAATCCAGAAACACCCGCAGATGTGTTAGCTATATTAGCGCAACATCAAGATAAAACAATCCAAGCAACTGTAGCCGAACATCAAAATGCAACGGAAGAAATATTACATCAACTGTTTCCCACTCAGCAGCAACTTTTAAAAAGACGGAAAAATTTACCAGCTAGTATTTTAGAAAGATTTTTTAACGAAGCAGCGACGAATAAACCTATTTGGCAAAATAATGAACTGCGCTATTTATGTTTAGGACAACCGAATACACCAAATAGAATTTTAGCTGAGTTAGCAAATATTGATTTAGAACTATTAAGAGCAGAAAAAGCAGCAAAGTCCCAGCCGCCATCACCAGAAGTTTTTGAGCAATGGATTCAAGATGATTTGAGATTTTTGGTTGAGGTTGCCAATCATCCGCAGGTTTCGGTAACAATTTTAGAAAGATTGATTCACTATCCTAATCCTTACATTAAGCTAGCTGTTGCCCAACATTCACAGACACCTGAAGAACTTAAACTGCGTTTATTACAGGAGTTAGGTGTTAATTCAAAAGAGGATATTAAAGTTAAAATTGCTGCACATCTAGATACTCCCTTACATATTTTGGAGGCGATGGGACAAAATGAGCTTTATCACACCAAGCTATTACAAGAAATTCGCCGCGTTTTAGTTTCTGAATATGCAGTAAATGCTCACTCATTTAAGTCTCTGGCTGATAAAGTAATGTCGGATTTAAAGCACAAAGTTCTATATCCAGCAGGTATATCTGTAGATGTTGAGCAATGGATGGCAATTATTCAAAATCCTGATGTCATGGAGGTGATGGCAAGAAATTTAATGTCTGATGAAACAGACTATGAATTACATCCATTAATGATGGGATTAATGCCGCAATGGGCTGAATTACTTCCTGAACTAACACAGAAGTTAGTAGAAGAAGTAGTCATAAATATCCGGGGTATTTTGACAGTAATTAATACTGATATCAAAATTACTGCTAGCCATCGTTCTGTGGGTGTAGCACTAGTAGGAAATCCGCATACACCGATAGGTTTGCGAGAAGAATTAAAAAACCAGCTTATTCTTCCTCTTGATAGAAGAGGACATTACCGTGATGATTATGATGTGCGAATGTCACTAGCTTATAATCCCCAGATTCCTGAAGCCGAACGGAACACCTATCTACAACAAGTTTTCCAAATGAAGGGGGAACAAAGAACTTTAGAAGAATTAGCTAAAAATCCTCAAACACCTACTCATCTATTAGCAGAATTGGCTAATTCATCAGATAACATTATTCGCCATTACATTGCAAAAAATCCCTCGACTCCTGTAGAAATTCTGATTCAACTTACTGAAGATGACGATCAACAAGTGCGGGAGTGTGCTTTAAAAAATCCTCATGTGCCTATTCTCGAAGCACATCACCAAATGCAGTTAGGAGTCTATAAACTTTCATTAGCTCAAACTGAAGCAGAAGAGACTGCAAATGCTCATCAATTAATGGCGCGTCGTGCGGATAGTCCTTATGCATTGGCGCAGGTTGTAGAAAAAGGCGATCACAATTCTAAACTTACCGCCGCACGTAGCAATAAAACTCCTATCCAAGTATTACAACAACTAGCAAAAGATGCAGATGAAGCTGTGCGGCAGGCTGTCTCCCAAAATGCCAATTTACCTTTAAATAACTTACTAGAATTGGCGCGAGATCCAAGTTTGAATGTGCGCTCAAATCTTGCCTACAAACCATCTCATAGCAAAACACCAACACCTATTCAACTATTAGAAATATTGGCACAAGATGAATCTGAGCGAATTCGCGCCAGAGTTGCAGAACATCCCGATACACCTGTGGAAATATTGGTGCGGTTAGCTAACGATAGCAGCCGTGAAGTCAAAACCAAACTAATTGCTAACCCTAACACCCCCACAACAATTTTAAATCGCTTGGGATTAGAAGAAAATCTCGTAAATCAACGCAATCCCAATACACCAGGAATTGTCCTTGCTCAAGCAGTTAAAAGCATGAGTGGGAAAAATCTCGCTGATTTTATTAAACATCCTGTCAAAGGTTCGCAAATGCCGGCAGAAACTTTGGCACAGTTAGCAACTCACACCGATAGTTCGGTGCGTTATCGCGTCGCGTCGCACCCTAACACCCCAGCCACAGTTTTAAGACAGTTAGCTAGAGATTCGTATGTCGCTACAATTCGTGCTGTCGCCAGTAATCCCAACACATCCCCGGAAACGTTAGAAGTACTCGCCAGCCATCCAGATTTCACAACGCGTTTGGATGTAGTTCGCAATCCCAATACACCGCCTCACGCACTTTCCCAAATTGTTCAAAGTACCCAAAATTCAGGAAATACCCCAAATCAAACCGTGGATATGCTCAAGAGTGCATTTCCTGGTAATCATAATGATGTGCTGCGTTCCATAGCTAGTAATCCGCGCACACCTATTGAAGCATTAGAAATTTTAGCCAGAAGGGAATTTGTCGGTGCAACACCCGATCCGCAAGCATTGATTCCACCTACAACCGATGATGAGATAATGCGATCGCTTGCATACAACCCCAGCTTAACACCACAACTGCTGGGCATTATCACCCAAGACCCTAGCGTAGAGGTGCGAGTTTGTTTAGTCCGTCATCCCAATTTAACAGAGGCTTTATGGTTGCGCTTGGCAGAAGATACAGCAATCTCTGTACGGGAAGCTGTTGCAGCTGCAAACAACGCACCTGTGAGTGTTTTGGAATTATTGGCGCGGGATGAACAAAGCGAGGTACGAATTAAAGTAGCAACTAACTCTAATACATTAATTCCTGTTTTAGAACTTTTAGCCAGCGACGAAAACCCCAGTGTCAGAACTGCTGCGGCTAGTAATCCTCATCTACCAGAAAGCATCCTGACACAACTAGGCAGCGATGAAAAAGTCGAAGTTCGCCGCGCAGTTGCTCAAAATCCCAACACTCCGGCTGCTATTAAACAAACGCTGCGCGATTTGCTTGTTCAACCCAACACCCAGCAAGCCACGAGTACCACCTTGCGCGGAATCAACCGCATTTACAACCCCAGCAGCGATGATATAACGAGCATACTTACAGAATATGCGACTTCCGAAAACGCCTTTGTCCGCTTAGTAACCCTACTCCACCCGCTAACTCCCCCAGAAATTTTGACACAAGCAACGCAGTCTGCATCTTGGCTGGAACGCTATGCAGTTGCAGATAACCCCGCAACTCCAAGGGAATTACGCCAGCAGCTTACCCAAGATAGTAATCGAGTTGTTCGTGTAGCAGCTAAAGTTTAGTTGTGAATAATTGAGGATGTTGCAGATGGCATACAGTGATTTTACACTTGCTAAAGCTAGAGAAGCTTTTCAACTTGTAATTGATGAAAAGCGTAATTTATTCAAAGATGTGTCACCCGTTCAACCTTCCAGCACCTTAACAACTCTCTTAGAAGAATATACTCAACTAGCAACTGCAATTAACACTGAAAAAGCTCGTTCAGAATTACTAATTATGCCAATTCTCACAGAAGTTAGGCGACAGTTAAATTATCAAATTTCTCTGTTTTCTGGCACAGATTTTGATGTGGATGCGACTAAAGGATTGAATGGATTTTGTGATTTCATCCTTTCTAGTTCTGAAGAACAGTTTTACATAAAAGCGCCTGTTATGACTGTTGTTGAAGCCAAGAATGAAAATATTAAAAGTGGTTTAGGGCAATGTATAGCCACTATGGTAGCGGCCCAATTATACAATCAAGATAATCAACAAGAAGTTAAGACAATTTATGGAGTTGTCACTAGTGGAACGAACTGGCGATTTTTAATCTTAGAAGGACTAACAGCATACATTGATGCAGTTGAATACTACATTAATGATGTGAATAAAATTTTGGGAATTTTATTACAACCCTTTCAACCTGCTTTACTTACACCATCTTCCTAAATCAGCAATTTTAGGTGTGTTTCACTTTGCTAACACACCTGCAAAAAAAACTTAACATTCAATCTCTTAAATTATGCAACCAAAAACAGAACAACTTCTTGCAACAATTCAAGTAATTCTTGACCCTAAATCTGGCTTTCATTTACCCGGACATGAAGATGGCGGATATATTTACCCATTTGTTTGGGATGCAACCGAAAAAGGTGAATTTAATATTCTCAATCTCAGCCTTTCTCAAAATTGGTTAAAACTTACAGATATTGAGAATACAATCAAGAGTTGGCGGACAATGGATTATGCTAGTAATTTTAATAGCTTTGACTTAAATGAAAATGATAAAAATACTTGGGCTAATAAAATAGAAAGCTTATATCAACTCATAAGGGATAATTTACAATATTTAGAATCTTTTTATGTCAAAACTTCCTCTTACTTTCCCTCAGACGATCTAGTTGGTTTGATTATTGGTAAAACAGCAGATGGAGATTGGGTTGCTGTTTTCCAGACTCTTTATAAAGAAACTAATATTCCCCAAGGACTAATTTCTCGCGATCCTGTGAATTACTCTATCCCTAATCAAGTATTAGGAGAAAATACGCTAAATTTAATCTCGCAACTGCAAGCAATTACTTCCGAACTGGGAGCAATTAATTTAAACGGAGATTTTGGTGGTGGTTATTACTATAATTACGATTGTCAAATTGTCTATAGCGCTGCTGAAACGAAAGAAGCCGCAATTATACAATCTCTGCAAGCCTCAGGAATGTTAGAAATTAGTCAATTTAACAATTTCTATTCTGAGCAAGAATATTTATATGATTGGTATAGCGATTCTGAAGCTGAATATGCAAAACACAATAAATTAAATCAATTTCTCAAATCTAATTTTGCAAAAGTAATGATGTACAGATTTAGCTTTTGGACTCAGGAGAATATCTACATTATTGGTGAAACTACTAGTGGCGATTGGACAGGTATATATATCAAGAGTGAATTTGTATATAACCCATAATTTTAAATTTAACATATAAAGCATTCCTGAATAAAGAGATAAAACTGAAAAATTTGATTCCTCAAACTCTTCCTCTCTGCGCCTCTGCGCCTCTGCGTGAAAAAAATTACCCTAATAAACAACACCAAATTAAATTAAAATAAACTATGCAAGCTGAAACAGAAAAATTGCTTGGTACATTAGAAATCCTCTGTTCTAATGCTTTGATTTGGGAAACTATCTACCAAGGAGAATTTAACCTGTGGAATTTGATAATTTCTCAAAGATTGGTCAACCTAACCGACATAGAACTAGCTTTTGAACATTGGCAAAATATTGAGGAATGGGGAACGCCTACAAATCAAAAAGAATATGGTGAGTATGCTCCAACTCGTTCCGAACACAAAAACAATAACTGGAATCAAACTATTGCTGCTGAACGCCAAGAATATTATCAAAAAATTCAGCATATCCTGACTAAGAATTGTCAAAATTTGCAAGCTTATAGTTTATCTATACCCAAATCAAACCATCAAAATTTTGAATGGGGACACCCTGATTTTTCTGTATCAATATTAGTAGCTGAAACTAAAAATAATAACTGGTTATGTCTCGCGCCTACTGTTCCCGATCAAGTCAGCTATAATCGCCGTAAAACAAACCCAGCCACAACAAAAATTGTCCGTGAAAAATCAGCAACTTTAGCCGATGAAAGTTTAATATCACAATTACAATCCTGTCTCGATAATCTCACGCCAATTATAATTTACGGCTACTATCACGGCGGATATAACTATACTTATGAACATCATCTCGTAGGTGCATACGCCAAAACTAAAATATCTGCTATTGAACTAGCACTACAAGCCGCAGCAATGGTGATGATAGAAAAGCCAACTGTTGAGTATGCTAGCGATGCCTACAATAGCCGCAAACTCAGCCAATTTATGAATAAGTGTTTAAGCGATCGCACTCTCTACACTATCAGCTTTTGGGATATTGGTTACACTTACGAAGTCGGACAAACCCCAGCAGGTGATTGGATTGGTGTACGTTCAACAAGCGAATTTGAATATAATCCTTAGTTTTGTCGAACAAACACCAAATACCTATCTTTTCTTCTTACCACGTTGCCAACTTTGGCTGTTAGGTTGTTTGTTAAATTCACCGTGGGGAAATAGTCGCTGTTCTAATTGTTCATAACTACCTTCAAAATCACAATGACCATAAAGCGGACATTGGCGACAATAAACTCCGTTGGTGTAGCGTTCTAAGTTTTCGCGGTTGAAATAATAGGGTTTTTGACTAAAGGTACTAGCAACCCATTGCCATGACATATTATTGCTAGCAGGATCGCCATCTAATAAATGTTGTAGAAACCATTTTGCCCCAGCTTGCCAACGAATCCGCCGCCAATGGACAATATAAGCGGCTAACCACATCCGAGCATGGTTATGTAGATAGCCTGTCTCTCTTAAATTTTGGCTAAAAGTATCAATACACACTAAGCCTGTACTGCCTGTTTGAATATCCTCTGGTAAATCAGGGGCGTAATTTTCAGCAGTGTAACCAGTTTTATATGCTTCTTGGTCTTCCCAAATTCCATTTCCTAGCTTCGCATATAATCGCTGCCAGTAATCGCGCCAGCCTAATTCGTTAATTAATTTAGTCGCATCGTCTGGGTTTTGTATCTGCTTTTGTATATAATCTCGAATTTCTCGCAGACTGAGAACCCCATAGCGAATATAAGGTGAAAGCTTTGTGACTGCACCAGTTAAAAAATTACGTGTTTTTGCATAGGTAACAGGCTCAACTTTTGCTAATGCTTGTTCCGCAGCTTTCCGTCCCCCCACTATTTCGCTGATAGAGTCATCCCGTTCCGCTGATTTTGGGAATTCTTGGCGAAGATAGGCTATTAATTCATCCCGATGAGAAAATTCACGTCGCATTTTTCCGATTAATTGATAATTTTGGCATTTGGTAATTGGGAATGGGTAATTGGTAATCGGTAATTGGTAATGGGAGTAATTAGTAATGAGAATTTTTCCCTGATTCTCCAACCTCCCATTCCACTGTTGCAAATAGGAGCTAATAATGCAACGCCAAGCACTTTCTACAAAACAACAAGGTCAATATCGCTATAATCCCGCTACTCTTGATGATAAGGGGCCTGCACGGATTTTTCCCTATGGGGGAGAAGATGGGGTATTGCGCTATATATTGATGAAACTGCGGCAAAATCAGCTAAATCAAGGACAAGTATCGCAACCTTTGAGTTTGCTAGTAGCAGAGTTAGAAAAGCTAATTCATGATTTTGAGGGAAACTTCGATAATTTATCGACTTTGCTGGCAGATTTTGAGATTTTTCAATCGGGATGGTTTAATTTTTATTTGCCACCTAATGAACAGTTTAATGCCAGCTATGTTCGCCAACGCAAGCAAATGTTACAGCGACTTTTGAAAGCAACGGACGCAGCAAAAAAGGCAGATTCTCATGAGCAACAGCGATCGCACTTTTACCAATCCCTAGAACAAAGCGGAAAATGTCAGCCTCACTCACCCCAACGCCCCAGAGTTAGCTTAATTCATCAGCGAGATGGCGGGTTAAGCGATCGCGAGTTTGGGCGGCAACGGTTAGCGGGGCAAAACCCAATGGTATTACGGCGTTTGCAGTCTGAGGAAACAGGTAGATTGCAAGCTTGGATCAATCAGCCTTATAAATTGGCTGATGATAGCGTGATAGACTTAGTAGCATCCGCAGGGGCTAGCCGTTTGTTTATTGCTGACTATCCCCTGTTGCAAGATTTAAAAGCCACAGATTTGCATTATGGTCGCTATGTAGGGAGTCCTACGGCGCTATTTTATCGCTCTGATGATGGACTTGAACCATTACTGATTGAGGTAGAAAAAGGCAGAGTCGTCACGAATACAGATAATGCCGACGATTGGACAAGGGCAAAACTCTCTGTACAAACTGCCGATGTCACCGACCATGAGTTGATTACCCATCTAGCCTATACTCATTTGGCAATGGAGACATTTGCGATCGCCACTGCTCGACAGTTACCAGAAAATCACCCCCTGTCTCGGCTATTGCGTCCCCATTTTCAGTTTCTTTTGGCAATTAACACTAGAGGGAATAGCTTATTGCTCGGTGAAGGTTCTGCCATTGATAAGTTAATGGCGACTACCAGAGAAACTTCTTTAGGGTTAATTAATCGCGCTTATAGAAAACGTGCTTTTAGCGAATATTCTTTACTCAATGACATCACCACTCGGGGAATAGAAGCAAAATTCATCTCAGAGTTTCCTTACCGTGATGATGCCTTATTGCTGTGGGAAGCGATCGCTAATTATACTACTCGTTATTTACAACGCTACTATGGCGATGACCGAGCAGTCCAACAAGACTTATATCTGCAAGCTTGGACAGCAGAACTAGGCGCACCCTTAGACTCCCGTCCGCTATCGGAGTTTGCTCAAGCACCAAGTTGGGTACCTAACGAATGGGCGATCGCCACCGGGTTAGAGATTGAAGAATTACCTAGCTATCCCCGTGTACCAGGGTTTCCAGAAATCACCAGCTTGCAACAACTCATAGATATTGCCACTGTAATTATTTTTACCTCTGGCCCGCAACACGCTGCGGTCAACTTTAGCCAGTTTGATTATGTCGGCTATGTTCCCAACGCACCTTTAGCACTTTACAGCCAACCAGATGTTCCCAGTACTTTAAAACAATTACTACCCCCACCAGTACAAGACTTGGAACAGATGCAGTTATCATTTTCCCTGAGTGGGATTAATTGGGGTAAACTCGGCAGTTCTGATTTAATCAATTTTACCGAACAAGGCGATCGCCAAATCCTCACCCAGTTCCAAAATGAACTCAAAGATATTGAAAGAACAATTAAAAACCGCAATCAACAGCGTGTAGCCGATAGCGGTGTTGAGTATCCTTACCTTTTACCATCTCGCATTCCTAACAGCATCAATATTTAAATGATTTGTAAGCTAATACGCGTCTAAATTGCATAACTACTAATTAAGGGCTGTTAACTGTTGACTGTTAACTGTTAACTGTTGACTGTTGACTGTTGACTGTTGACTGTTAACTGTCAACGGTCAACACCCCACACAATAGCTTATTCCCCTTTTCCTCTTAACCGACAAGATTGCGATCGCTAAAACTCTTTACAGGAAAATCAAGGTGATAAAGGTAAACTAGCAGATAAAACTGTTACCTGCTGGCGTGATGAGCTTCTGCATCAATCCTCAATGCACAAACCCACAGAATAGTAATGATGAACTATTTTGTATTAGTTGCGGCTCAGAACTACTACTACAAGGACGTTATCGGGTCGTGCGTCAGTTAGGCGGTGGTGGCTTTGCAGTCACTTTTGAGGCGATAGAAGTCCGCACTAACACGCCGAAAGTGATTAAAGTGCTTACCAACAATCATCAAAAAGCTATAGAACTATTTCAGCAAGAAGCAGAAGTTTTAAGTAAACTTAATCACCCTGGTATTCCCAAAGTTGAGCGCGATGCTTACTTTGTGTATTTTCCCAGAAACAGCCAAAACCCCAGCCATTGTTTTGTTATGGAAAAAATTGTGGGGATGGATTTGCAGAAATATATGGAAAACCGGGGAATGCGACCGATTGATCAGCATTTAGCCCTGCAATGGTTACGGGAATTAGTGACGATTCTTGATCGCGTACACAAACAGAATTTTTTCCATCGGGATATTAAGCCACCTAATATTATGCTCCGGGCGAGTTCTGGGGAATTAGCATTAATTGATTTTGGTACAGCTAGGGAACTTACACAAACTTATTATTTCGCACAGGCTCAAGGTCAAGTCACAGGAATTATTTCCGCAGGTTACACACCACTCGAACAAATGAACGGTCAGGCTGTAGTTCAGTCAGATTTCTTTGCTTTGGGACGCACATTTGTTTATTTACTCACAGGTAAACAACCCACTGACCCAGCAATTTATAATTCTTACACCAATGAGATGGGCTGGCGGAGTTATGCGCCTCACATTTCGCCACTTTTGGCAGATTTAATCGACCAAATGATGGCGCATTTACCCGGTCACCGACCAGCGAACACTCAAGAAATTTTACAACGATTAGACCAAATTGACCAAAGTTCACAACCACCGCCGCCGCCATTACCACCAGCCAAATGGCCTAGAAGGCGTGTAGTGCAAATGCTGGGTTTTGGTAGCATTGGGTTAGCTATCCCAGTTGGTTTATATACATTTTTTACTAAAAACAAAACGACTCTAACTGTTTCTAGTAATGGATTGGGTGACTATAAAACTATTAGTGAAGCAATTAAAAATGCTCAACCTGGTACCCGTATCCTGGTAAATCCAGGTTTTTACCAAGAAAGTTTGATTATTGACAAGCCACTCAAGATTATTGGTGACGGGCCTGTATCTAACATTGTGATTGAGAGTGCAAACTCAAATTGCATTGTCATGCAAACAGACCAAGCGGAAGTTCGAGGTTTAACTTTACGTGGTGTAGCAGGAAAAAAGAACAAAAATTTCTTTGCTGTAGACATTCCTCAAGGTCAATTAATCCTAGCTGAATGCGATATTACTTCCGATTCCCTTTCTTGCGTCAGTGTGATTGGTGCAACAGCTAACCCCATTATCCAACAGTGCAAAATTCACGATGGCACACAAGCGGGAATCTTTTTTCAGAAAAACAGTCGCGGAACAGTAAAAGACTGCGATATCTTCGGTAATGGTTTATCAGGCATAGCAATTAAGAACAATAGCAATGCTGTCATCCAAAGGTGCAAACTTCATGATGGCAAACAAGGTGGAGTTCTGGTTTATGAGGATGGCCAAGCTACTGTAGAAGATTGCGAAATCTTAGGTCATGATTTATCAGGTGTAGAAATTAGAGTAAATGGCAACGCTGTAATTCAACGCTGTAAAATCAATCAGAATAAGGGACGTGGGGTTTACGTCCACGACGGTGGTTTAGGTACAGTAGAAAACTGCGATTTAAGTAGTAATAATCTCGGCGCGTTTTATATAGATAGCACTTCTAAAGTGCAGCGCAGTGGAAATATAGAATAGACTATCTTCCTTCAAGGGGTGACAAATATCGGTAAAATTCTAAAGCGATCGCAATTCTTGAATCTTCCAATATGAGCAATATTCCCCAAGTTGGACAACCAGCCCCTAATTTCTCCATCCCAGACCAAAATGGTAATTCTGTCAGTCTCGCTGATTTTAGCAGTCAATGGGTAATCCTTTATTTCTACCCGAAAGATAACACCCCTGGCTGCACAACAGAAGCAAAAGATTTTACCGAGTTAAATCAAAACTTCAGCGCCCTGGGTGCAAAAATTTTAGGCGTAAGCCCCGATTCTAGCCAGTCTCATTGTAAGTTTATCGCTAAACATAACTTAACAATTACCCTGTTAAGCGACCCAGAACATGAGTTAGCCGAAGCTTATGGAATTTGGCAATTAAAGAAGTTTATGGGTAAGGAATATATGGGCGTTGTGCGCTCAACTTTTCTCATCGCTCCTGATGGCAAAATTGCCTATACTTGGCCCAATGTGAAAGTTAAAGCTCATGCTCAACAGGTTTTAACTAAATTACAGGAATTGGCAGCTATATCAAGCGCTTCATCTTAAAATTGTTGTTCAATCACCTATGGTTCCAATTCTCCAAGGGGAAAATACCAACCCTTACGGGGAACTCAACATTCAACATACCCTGCAGTTAGCACAAGCGCTACAAAATTCAAAATTAATTCACCCACTCTCATTTTATGTAGGCTCAAATTAATGTTGTTTTAGTTGTTTTATTCTCCTGCAATTAATTTCAGGGCTGGGATGCTGATTTTTTCACTAGCTATCTCTTACCTCAAGGAAAACTTTGCTCTGAATAAATCTGAAAATCAGCAATTTTTTACAGATTGTTTTGACAGTTTACTTACGATCACAGAATTAGCAAGGCAATATCTTGACAGATTTCAAACTAACTTCATTAGCTTGGTAAAACGCTCACCAACTTTCGAGAATGTAGCCAAAATGGTGCTATCATCTCCTTTATTAGATTGAGCAAGATTTTATCGATCACCATTCTTACTGGCTACAGAAGAGTCTTTAGAAATTGCGATTGAGGATAAAGCCGAAACTGTTAGAGGTTGCATTGACGTTTTAGTTATGCAATAACAACTACTGTTGTCAGCAATTGAATCTAAAAGAGCTAATTTTGAACTTTTAGAAGCTATACCTCAAGCAATCGCTTATATGCTGATTAATGCTCATTCAGACAAAACTATGTCTGGCTGTGTAACTAGTGGAGAAGATTGCCAGTTTATCAAGCTCATCAAGCAAGATAAATCTGAGGATGCTTTGTCTAATAAATTTACTTTATCCAAGCGAGAAAATGAATTATATCAAGTTCTCAGGATATTAAAAAAATTAAGTCAAATTTTGAGTTGATTATGTCGAATCGCCCCATCTACCTAGATTGCCATGCTACTACCCCCGTTGATGAACGAGTATTAGCAGCAATGCTGCCTTATTTCACAGAAAAGTTTGGTAATCCAGCAAGTATCAGTCACGTTTACGGTTGGGAAGCAGAAGCAGCGGTTAAACAAACGCGAGAGATTTTAGCAGCAGCTATTAACGCCTCACCAGAAGAAATTGTGATTACTAGTGGTGCTACAGAAGCCAATAATTTAGCCATTAAAGGAATAGCAGAAGCTTATTTTCAAAAAGGACAACATATTATTACTGTAGCGACAGAACATAAAGCTGTTCTCGACCCCTGTAACTATTTAAAAACACTGGGTTTTGACATTACAGTGCTACCCGTCCAAAAAGATGGGTTAATTGATTTAAATGAGTTAGAAAAAGCTATACGTCCAGAGACAATTTTAGTGTCGGTGATGGCTGCAAATAATGAAATTGGGGTATTACAGCCACTGTCAGCCATTGGCGAAATCTGCCGCGATCGCAATATTATTTTCCACACCGATGCTGCCCAAGCTATTGGTAAAATTCCCTTGGATGTGCAAGCCCAGAAAATTGACTTGATGTCACTGACTGCACATAAAGTATATGGGCCCAAAGGTATCGGCGCGCTATATGTCCGCAGACGCAACCCCAGAGTCCAACTAGCCCCGCAACAACATGGCGGTGGACATGAACGAGGAATGCGATCGGGTACTTTATATACACCGCAAATCGTCGGCTTTGGTAAAGCTGTAGAAATCGCCCTAGGAGAACAAGCCACAGAAAACCAACGCATCACAGCACTGAGACTCAAACTTTGGGAACAGCTTTCCCAAATACCAGGAGTTCATATCAACGGACATCCAACCCAACGCCTAGCAGGAAACCTGAGTATCAGCGTTGATGGCGTAGACGGGGCTGCACTTAGCTTAGGATTACAACCAATCATGGCAGTTTCATCCGGTTCTGCTTGTAACTCAACCAGTACAGCACCTTCCCACGTTCTCACCGCCTTGGGACACCCCTCACAGCTAGCCTATGCATCAGTACGCTTTGGCATTGGTCGTTTCAATACCCCAGAGGAGATTGATATCGTAGCCAAACACGCGATCGCCACTATTCAGAGTTTACGCAAGCAGGCTAGTTTGGTGTGAGGAATTGGGGATTGGGGACTGGGGACTGGGGACTGGGGACTGGGAAATGAGGGAGATAAGGGAGATGAGGGAGATGAGGGAGACAAAACCAAATGACAAATGACAAATCCCAATTACCCATGCCCAATGCCCAATGCCCCATTTCAATACGGATCTGAACTAAACCTTCCCCGCTTGACGCTGCGGAGATAATAACCTCTGGTGGGCAGGTTTTTGAGGTCGAAGGTATCGCCACGGGGGACACGCCAAATTTTGTAGTCGTGAAATGTTAAAGGTGTACGAGGTTTGCAAATTTCTGGGGGATGATCGCCCAAGACAAAGTATGCTGCACCTCTCCCCATGACTTTGGCTATCCCGTATTTGTCAATGACAACCGATGTTTCTTCGCTAATGGCGATACCTAAAGCACGCTGAGTTCTGCCATCCTGAATTTGACGGGCGATAAAAGCCATAATTCGCCCCATTCTTTTACGCCTGTCAAAGTGGGTATCGACAATTGCTCCTGCTAAATACCTCCAGTTAAAAAAGTGATAACTGAAGGTAATATCCTTATAAGGATCTTCCAAAGCATCTCTGGTTTCAATGCCTTCTTCAGAAGAAGCACAAGCATCATAAACAAATTCACTTTGGATCATTGCACCCGCGCTAGTACCCCCAATACCACCACCTCTGGCGTAAACAGAGTGAATCGCAGCCTGTAGCTTAGTATTTTTCCAGTTGCGAATATATTGACATTGGTCGCCGCCAGCAATGAAAATTACATCTGCTCTGCGGATTTTATCAATAATCTCCCCTTTGTTGGCATCATGGCGATTACTAATAATCAGCGTCTCTACAGACCTCACGCCTTTCATCCCTTGAATCGGCCGATTGTAATCGTGATTACCATAGGTGCGTAGAACTACAACATTCACTTTGGTCGCGCAGTTAGTACCACCTCTAACCTGATGGATCATCCATTGAATCGCCTCCTCTACATCCGGGCCACCTCCACCCAGGTTAAGAACAGGCCCAGCTAGGTGAGGTAAGGCAGGTAAAGCAGGTAAGGTCGGTACAGGCGATAAAGAATCGACATTTTCGGGAATAATGTCCTGAAAATAGCGTCTCAAGTTTGCTGTAATATGGGTTATGAAGGTATTTCCCATCTTCAGCAACATGGTTCCTAGGTTCTTTAACCACTTTGCTATATTTGGAAAGGCCTTGGTCATGCTAACCTTCTGGTGCAAACTGCAAATATTGCTAACTCTCTCACCAGAAGGGGTGTAATTCCCAGCGTACAAGGCTTGTACTGTTTTTTAATGCCAAAAATGCAGAGTTATATTTTATTCTCTGTTTGGTTTTTTGCTGCTTGTGCAATTTAAAACCATTCTACTCGCGATCGCTCTTGCACCACTCGCTGATAAACATCTTCGGTTTGCAGGGCTAATTTTGGCCAGCTAAAGCGTTTCTCTAAATCCTCATAAGCATTATCTATCAGCCATTGGCGATAACCAGGATTTTTCAAAACTTCTAAAATACCCCACGCAATTGAGTCGGGACTGTTCACCCAGGTAACAATGCCTGTTTTAGTGTGTTGCACTACTTCCGGAAAACCACCTGTATCAGATACAACCACAGGAACACGAGAGGCAAAGCTTTCTAATGCAACTATACCAAAGGGTTCATAAAGACTGGGGAAAACTGCACAGTCAGCCACAGTCTGAAATTTATCTAAGTATTCATCAGAAAGGAAACCAGTAAAATAGCATTTATGCCAAATTCCCAAATCCCAAGCTTGACGCTTCAGATGGTCAGTATTACCACCACCAACAATCACAAATTTGACATTACCACCCATTTCCCACAGAACCTTGGGTGCAGCATTGAGTAATAAAGGCACACCCTTTTCATAGGTCATGCGCCCAACATAATAAACAATTTTTTCATAATCTTCAGCAAATTGACGGCGAAAAGCTGGAGCATGAAAATCTTCATGATGCTGTTTCTTTTCTGGCCGAATACCGTTAAAGATGACATCAATTTTGTCCCAAGGGCTGTGTAATGCTCTTTCTACTTCTTGGCGCATATATTCACTACAAACGATAATTCGCCAAGCGTTAAAAGCTAACAGATTTTCTTTACCACTAATATAGCGTTGGGTGTCTGTATGCAGACCGTTGTAGCGTCCGTATTCAGTTGCATGAATTGTCGCAATTAAAGGTACTTTAAAGTTATTTTTGAGAGCGATCGCCGCATCACCAACTAACCAATCATGAGCATGAATTAAATCAAAAGGGCCTTCTTCCAGCATCAACTTGCCGCCATGATGCCCCATGCTATCGTTCAAGTTTACTATCCAGTGAAAAAAGTCTCTACTAGTAGCAACCGGCACTCGATGTATATGTACTCCCTCAACTAATTCATACATCGAAGCCTGGCCATGCTCCACAGTAATCAAGTGGATTTCATGTCCTAATTTCACTAATTCCGGATATAACTCCCCTACATGGCGAGCGATTCCACCCACAATTCTGGGTGGAAACTCCCAACTTAACACTAATATCTTCATTAACTGGACTCCCCGAAGCTTTTCAAATTGATAAATAGCTAAAATCTATAATTTATCTAAAGGTACAAGTGTGACAATTAGAGTGAGTATATATACTAAAATTGTCAATATTCTTAACATTCTCTTTGGATTCATCTGTCTGTAAATATGAATATTAGTGAAGCTAACTTTTCATATTTACCTTCATATGCATTCAATAAATTGCCATGATACAGCAACTTCAGATTAATTGCTCAAAAATCTTCAACTCCTATAGATATATAGCTGAAGGGCGAAGGTAAAAATATTGCGATTTATATTAGGAATCCAGACAGAAAAAGGCTTTAGGTCTGTGTATCTGTCGCATTCTTTTTTTAATTGGTATTATTAGACAAATTTTGCATAAAAAGCCCAAAAAATAACGGAAATACTGCATCAAAGCTGTGTTTCCGTTAATAATTTTTATTTAGTTAGAGATAAGGGGGATTTGGGACTGCTTCCATGCCCAATGCCCAATGCCCCATACCCAATTAATTAACTTTGATCCAGTCGCAATACTGCCATAAATGCTTCTTGAGGAACATCTACCGTACCTACAGATTTCATCCGCTTTTTACCTTTTGCTTGCTTTTGCAAAAGTTTTTTCTTCCGGCTGATGTCACCACCGTAGCATTTGGCTAGTACGTCTTTCCGCAAAGCGGGGATGTGTTCACTGGCGATGACTTTACTACCAATACTCGCTTGAATCGGTACTTTAAATTGATGGCGGGGAATCAGTTCTTTCAACTTCTCAGCCATTGAGCGACCGACGTTGTAAGCTTTATCGCGATGCACAATCATCGCTAAAGAATCCACCGGATCGCCATTAATCATAATATCCAGCTTCACCAAAGGATTTTCGCGATAACCAATCAGGTGATATTCCATACTGGCATAACCACGCGATCGCGATTTCATTTGGTCAAAAAAGTCTGTAACTACTTCAGCCAAAGGCAACTCATAAGTTAAGGTTGTCCGCCCTTGGGTAAGATATTTCATATCCTTGAAAATCCCCCGACGGTTTTGTGATAACTCCATCAACGTACCCACGTAAGTTTCAGGAGTAATCATTTCCACCTTAACGTAAGGCTCCTCAATCTTTTCGCGCTCGTTGGGAGAGGGTAAATGGCTAGGATTATCTATATACAGTTCCTCACCCTTCAAAGTCGTCACTTTATAAACTACTGAAGGCGCTGTAATAATTAAATCTAAGTTATATTCCCGTTCCAAGCGTTCTTGCACAATTTCCATGTGCAGCAAACCCAAGAATCCACAACGGAAACCAAACCCCATCGCACTAGAAGTTTCTGGTTCGTAATGTAGCGCCGCATCATTAAGCCTGAGCTTTTCTAAAGCTTCCCGCAAGTCTTCAAATTGGTCAGCATCAATGGGAAACATCCCGCAAAAGACCATTGGATTGGCTTCTGTGTAACCTGGTAAAGGTTCTGAGGCTTTAGCGTTAGACAGAGTAATGGTATCACCCACCCGCGCATCAGCTACGGCTTTAATGGCGGCGGCTAAATAACCTACTTCCCCAGCGTGCAGTTCATTAACTTGCTTTTGAGTGGGAGAAAGCACCCCTAACTCGTCAATTTCATATTCTTTATCAGAAGCCATCAAATAAACGCGATCGCCTTTTTTGAGGCTACCATCCATCACTCGGAAGTAAACAATTACGCCCCGGTAGCTGTCATAGTAGCTATCAAAAATTAACGCCCGCAAGCGCTGATCTACATTGTTGGGGGCTGGCGGTACCCGTTCGACAATTGTTTCTAAAATCTCATTAATGCCAATACCTTCTTTGGCTGAGGCTAAAATCGCACCACTGCAATCTAAACCGATAATTTCTTCAATTTCGCCAATAACTCTGTCTGGTTCTGCACCTGGTAAGTCGATTTTATTCAACACCGGAATAATTTCCAGGTTATGTTCCAGAGCCAAATACACATTCGCTAAAGTTTGAGCTTCTACGCCTTGGGAAGCATCAACCACTAACAACGCTCCTTCGCAAGCAGCAAGAGAACGTGACACCTCATAGGAAAAATCCACGTGTCCCGGCGTATCAATCAAATTCAGCACATACTGCTGACCATCTTTAGCAGTGTAATTCATCCGGGCAGCTTGCAGCTTAATGGTAATGCCGCGCTCCCGTTCCAAATCCATATTGTCGAGAAACTGCTCCTTCATCTGCCGATCTTCAACAGTACCAGTGGCTTGGAGTAAGCGATCGGCAAGGGTGGATTTCCCGTGGTCGATGTGAGCAATAATACAAAAATTGCGAATGCGAACTGCGGGAACGTCAGTCATATACTATTTTTGCTGAAAAAGCAACCAAGGTAGAGAGAGCAAATTACTTAATGTATTTTAATGCTTTCTTAGGCAACGACGCTGCTATTCGGGCGAGAGAACCGTCGTTAGCCAAAGAAATCTTTGTTAATTGTCATTTGTCATTGGTTATTGGTCGTTTGTCAAGATAAATTTTTATCTCCCCATTACCCATTCCCATTTTCCCTTCGGCCGATGGTATTGATCAACCAGAAGCGTACAATAAAGATGTATAAGTACATAGTGTAAAGAGCGTGGTAATTCCAGGCGTAATTGCCCGTAAATTATAGATTTACTGACACAAATTCAATAGAGCTACTGTTTGGTATCTTCTATGAAAATTGCCACTTGCGAGGAGAAGCTGTTACTTTGGTACAATTTCGGGGAACTATGTAACTATAATTTTTTTCCTTTGTCAGTAAACTGAGCCGAAATTTATAAGAGTACTGCTTTAAAAAGCTTTTGACACAACAATTTCAGTGCATATAAACCTATGAATATGAAAGAGAAAGCTACGGATGCGGACAACAGACAAGCCGATAAGGTAGAAATAGCTGTCCGCCTAGACTCCGAGTTAGTAGAGCAAATTCAGCATTTAACCAATGACCCTAGCAAAGTGATTGAGGTGGCAATTCGGCAATGGTTGCGGGGTGATATTCCTAGAGATGATGAATTGACACGTACTCCGGTACGCGCTCCGATTCCACCTCGAGGTGAATGGAACGACTGAATTCATAAATAAACTGTAAATAAAAAATCAAAAGAATGTAAAGTTTGCCACTTTGGCTGACAAAATATCCAAAACGTTCAACCAAAGGCTCAAAAGCTGTAATAATTTATGCCAGACTTTAAGCAGCTTTAGTAATAATGTTGTCGGCTGCTAATCGTATATCCAACTCGATAATGACTATTACTGCCCATTCGCAATTGCCCAACTTATTCTCCCAGAATCGAAACTCTATTAATCATCAGACAGACTATATGTTACCAACTCTAGGAGCCGAGTTGGTATATACACAAGATGGGTCAGGACGTTACCTGACTTTTTATTGGCAGCACAGTGAAATCCTAGGGTTAAATCCTGAGCAGATAGTTGATGAGCTTGATGAGGAAGCCAACTTTGTCCCAGTGGATAAGGTGGCTTATTTGGAACGGTTACACCAGATTTTGACAAATTTGGTGCCCGAAAAATTGCAATGTTGGTTTAGTTACGGGCAGGAATTATTTGAGTTGGAGTTGGTAATCACTCCGATTATGCCGCAATTGGGTAAAGCGGCTACTACAGTTTTGGTCATGGGACGGTTACTGCAAGCGAAAGTCAACATCAACAAAGTAGATGTGATTGCCAAAACACCTACACAGATAGAGTTGGCTGTCCGCTCACAGCAGCATCAAAAACTGGTGAACCGAATTACCAAAAATATTCGTCGCAACCTAGATATAGACATTATTTGGCAACAAACAGTTGATAGTTTGGGAAAAGTACTGCGGCTAGAGCGCTGTATTATTTGTCCTTACCAGCCTTCTAGCCAAAAAGTACGGGTAATAGCAGAGTATCATCAGCCAGAGTGCAAATCTCTGTTGGGTGTAGACATAGATTTAGCTGCTGAACCTGCTTTTGCTCAGGCTGTGGCTACCCTGGAACCAGTAGTAGTAAAAGCACCAGGGTCTAGTCTATGCCCCAACCAGAAAATTTTAGTGGTGGCGACATCCTATCAAGACCAAGCAAATGGTTTGGTGGCGTTGAATTTGCGAGATGAATGCTACCCGCTAACAGATGCAGAAATTGAGCTAGCGAAAGAAGTAGCGGATCAGTTAGGGACTGCGATCGCTCATGCTACTTTGTACAAAGAATTGGAAGTAGCGCGTCAAAAAGCCGAAGATGCTTCCCGTCTCAAGAGTGAATTTCTAGCTAACGTCTCCCATGAAATTCGTACCCCCCTGAATGGGATGATCGGATTTTTAAAGCTGATTTTGGAGGGTATGGCAGACGATCCAGAAGAACAAAATCAGTTTTTGTTAGAAGCGCATCAGTTATCAATCCACCTGCTCAATATCATCAACGATATTTTGGATATTGCCAAAATTGAAGCAGGTAAAATGGAGCTTGATTGTACTCCTGTGCAATTGGCTGAGTTATTTAACGATGTAGAAAGTTTCATGCGTCCTCAAGCCGAGATGAGAAACCTCAGCTTCCAGATGCAAATGCCCCCCACTTCTGATGAAATAATTGTTCAAGGTAACTACCAACGACTGTTACAAGTAATGCTGAATTTGGTAGGTAATGCAATTAAATTTACTCAAGAAGGTGGTATTACTATCAGTGCTGATATTGTCATTAAAAAGGCTAAATTCCAGGAACAGCAATATCCTGGCATGGTAAAAGTGCGCGTAGCAGATACAGGTATTGGTGTTTCTTTAGACAAGCAAGATAAACTATTTCAATTATTTTCTCAAGTTGATGGTTCCCGTACCCGACAGTATGGGGGAACTGGTTTAGGACTGGCTATATCTCAAAAGCTAGTAGAAGCAATGGGTGGTGAAGTCAATTTTTACAGCTTAGGTGAAGGACTTGGTTCGACAGTGACATTTACTGTACCCTTGTATCAACAACCAGTAATTGTTACCTGTGGTGACGATTGTCTTGGGAAATAGGGATTGGGGACTAGGAAAGGGAAAAGGGGAAGGGGGAAAGGGGAAAGGTGAAAGAGCGACCTAAGCAAATCTCTGCAGCTTGGGAAGTATTTTTTGATGATAAAAATGTTCTGCAGTTACTTACCTGGGGTAGTAGTCTGCTAAATCTGCTGTTTGCTGACTCAGAACTGTTTGGTAGGTGCGATCGCGCTTTTGCGTTTACGTAATAATGGAATCAGAACAAGGGAAATCAAGGGAACTAAGCACAGTAACTAATCATCAATACCCTATATTCCATCACTCATCAGAAATAAATCTCCATGAGCAGGTAGACTTTATTGTTACCATGTCCATCGCTCACACAGATGTTATTTTAAATTTAGAGCATTAAACCCGTCAGCGTTGGGTGGCAGAAATTAATAAAAATAACCAAAAATTAATATGAAAGTAAAAGTTAACTATTCACTAGCAGCAGATGAAGTTAACGAACTTGATCTAGCATTAGCAACTGCACCGACAGGAGAATGCTTGATTGGTCGTTCTCCCGATTCTCATTTAGTCTTAAACAGTCCCGATGTCAGCAGAGTACATGGTAAATTTTTTGCTCACAATGGTAATTACTACTTCTGCGACCTTGGAAGTAGAAATGGCTCAGTTATTAACGGGAGATTGGCTAAAAAAAATGTCCCAGTCCAGTTGAAGGATAAAGACATTATCCGGATTGGTGATTACGTGATGACTGTGGAAGATATTATTCCTGTACCTCAACAATTGCCAGTGACGGTATTTAGGACTATCGATCCGACACTGTTTGCTGGTTGGCGAGTAAATGAAAATCTCGGCAATATTAATGTTGCTAATCCTGCAGGAAAAGTAAATAGCAAAGTTTCCCATGATTTAAGCTCTGAATCGGCTGAAGCATTTAGTGCAGATAAAGGCGAAATGGAAACTTCAGAACTAGAACCAGAAATTAATGCACAAGAAAAGGTCATTGAAAATACACCCATAGCAAATGAAATTACCCCATCTGTAAGCGAGCTAAACGCTGATGCTGCTCAACCAGTTATAGAAGAAATCACCGTTGTGCAGCTACAGGGTTTAATGTCTCCAGTCCCAGAGGTAGTAAAAGAAATTTCTGCAGAGGTTAATAATGTAGATGTTGATGTACCTACACCTTTTCTAGAAGAAGTTACTTTTGTACAGCCACAAGATTTAAATGAATCAGTACCAGAGGCTGTAAGCGAAATTCCTGCAGAGATAAACACTGAAGATATAGATGGGGATGCAGAAATACTGCGAGAATCCACGATTATACAGCCACGTGAGAGATTGAGTCCAATAGCAGAGGATTTGAACGAAGTTGATCCAGATGATAAAAATGATTTTTTCGATTTAGAAATGCCAATTCTGCAAGACTTTACCGACGTACAACCGCGTGATAAATTCCGGCAATCAGCAGAAGTGGTAAGCGAAATTCCTTCAGAGATCACCGATCAAGATATAGATTGGGATGCAGAAATTCCGAGAGAATTGACAATTGTACAACCACGTAGCGTATTTCAACAACCACGAAATATAGTAATTGAAGTTCCACCACATATAAGTGATGAAGTAATTGAAGATGATTTTAAAGTCGATATTGGTGGTGTCGAAGCTCCAAAATTTGTGGATGGTTTTACTCCCGAGTTTAGCAATGAAGAGGCTATATTCTCAGACGAAACTCTGATTGAATCAGCAGGGTTATTTTGCAAAGTGCCAGACCCGATAAGCAATCAGGGTGCGGATACCAATACTGATGATGCAGCGGTAGTTAGCGAAGTTGCTGTTCCTATCGAATTACCCGAAGATACTAGCGATGTGAGCGAATCGGATACTCTATCTTCTCTATTAGATGAAGAACTAGAAGCTGATTTTAGCTCAGAATTAACTCTGTTAACATCTGAGTCAATTAATCAACTTTTTGCTGAAATTTATGACACCTCAGAAGAAGAATATACGGAAATTTCTGAGGAAGCGTCTGTCAGTAATTCTCTTCCAGGAATTGCTCAAAAAAATATAGTTCTTTTAGCTCATGAAAGCAAACAATCAGAGTTAGCTGAATTTGTTAATCAGCATCAAGAGTTTTTTGCACATAATCATACTATTGCTTGGTCATCTATTAGCGAAGTTTTGCATGAACAAGCAGGTATCACTATTAGTCAGCAAATACCAGCCGCAATATCTGCAGGTTATCAAGCGATTAATACATTAGTTAACTCTGGTGATATCTCAGCAGTTATTTTCTTGAGAGATTTCCTCATCCCTCAGACTAGCCAAGCAAATGAAGAAGCACTATTGAGGAGCTGCAATATTAACAAAGTTTTACTAGCAACTAATGTACCTACAGCAGAGGCGCTTGTATTTTATCTTCAACACTTACAACAATAACTGTGAAGGATTAGCTATTAGTGTAAAGCGGAATTCAAATTAAGGTATGTATGCAGTATCAGCGTTTCTTCTGTTCCAAAATTTCAAGTTCAACAGGGTATAAGTTCATCAATTATATCTGATGGCTGTATACTGCTGATTATTTACTGCATTACTACAGATTGGGGAACAAGATTTTGACTTCCTGGTTGAGTAAACCAGAATTTAAGGTTAGAACCTTCTACTACAATTTCACCTTCAGGTGTTTGGATATAAAGTTTTCCTTGATGTAGTTTGACAATATTATTACTTGTAACTGTAGGTGATGATACAAGCGATGCAATAAATGGATTGGTTTCGCAAGCTACATAATCATTTTGCTGTTTATTTGGCGCTACACAAATTGGTTGTTCTTCAGTGACTTTTGCAATTTGTGGAGATTTATTTTCTTTGACTACTTTACTTGTTTGAATCACAGTTGCAAGTTCTGGTTCTTCTTGGATATACAGCAGCCAAATAACGCGATCGCAGTTATCAACCACAATCTCATCATGCGCGGTTTTGATAAAAATACTTTCTCTGCTAAATGCTAAGTCTACAATTTTCTGCCAATTATTATTATTCAATACTAATAAGTTTAATTGCTCGCAATTGTTCAGTTTGTGATGACTATGAGAACGCCAAAACTTCCATAAATCTAAAGCTTCTGTATAATGCATTTTGTAGCATTTAGGCAAGGGATAATATTCATATTGCAATAAACCACTACCACTTTTAATAGTTGGCATGAATTTATTGTCAAGTAATATTTGATTAAGAAATTCCCAATGATGGGATTCTTGCCGTACCTGAAAGACTCTAGTTTCATCTGCTAAGTTTGTGGTAGCGATAAAGAAGCCATTTTTAGTTAATAATTGAATGGTTTCTCCTATAGATTCGATGCGGAAGTTTTGGCTAAATCCCAGCTTAATTTTACCTTGAATATATTGCTCGATTAAAATTTGGTCATTCATTAAGGTCATTGTTTTCATTGTCTTTACACCCTTGGTGATGATTAGTGTTTTGATAGAAGTTTGGGTTAGGTGCTGGGTTATGCAAAAATCCAAATGATTAGACTCGGTATTTTGCAGGATGTCTTCCAGTGTTCCTAAATACATCTTCAATAGCCAATCTATAAATCCGGATACGAAAACTGGAACAAAACAAACAAGTTATACAGTAATTACACGTATAAAATTGTTAAAGCTTTGATATTGAAATCAAAAGTTTTTATCTGAATCGGATTTGCTCATTTCAAATTCACAATTCACAAATTTAACTAATAGAATATACGTAGACTACGTATATACAAAATGTGTGAATAAGATGCGTTGTATACTAGTATTGATTATGTTAAGAAAAGTTAAGATTTAATTTTTTTAGATCTTTAATAAAAAAAATTAGAAACTGTGATTTTTTCTGTCTGAGGTTCCAATACTTGTCGGTTAAAAAAAGGGGAAGGGGGAAGGGGGAAAGGGGAAAGGGAAAGAAAAAAACCTTTAACCCTTAACCTTTAACCTTTTCCCCTTAAGCAATTTTGGGTTTCCTGATTAATTGCTACAGGTTGCTGTAAAACTGGTTGTTAGCATTTTTGACTTTAGATACCCAACCTTGGTAAGACTGCAAAATTTTTCCGTAGGGAACTGTAGTGTCAAATGCGACTTCAAATAAGGATGGTAAGAAGCGTTGGGGAAATAGTTGGTGCAGAATTTGCGACAGACGTTGTCTGAGAATAAATTCCAAAAATAGTCCCTTAGTGGCAGGTAAGGCATTTTCGCTGAGTTCTGCTAATGCATCAGCATCTGGTTGGCGGCGAATACTGAAATTTTCGATGGCGGCTGCTAAATTGTCGGCATACTCGTCTAAAAGATTGTCGAACACAACCACATCTTCCAGCGCGGAATTACAACCTTGACCTAGAGCGGGGGTAACAGCATGAGCCGCATCTCCAATTAATACCACACTATCACCATAGTGATAACGGTTACAGCGAATTGTGATTACTTGGGAAATGGGCCTCTGGGCGAAAGCTTCTGCTTCTGATTGTGGCATCAACTGAGCCACCTCTGGGAAATTTTGGCGAAAGAATTGCAGTACTTGTTCTGTGGTGGTCAGACTTGCTATTTGATTTTTCTCTTGGGGAAAATGGATGACACCACTAATGCTGCCGTCAGGTTGATTGAGTAGTATGATGTTGCTGCCATCATCAATTCTCCATGTGTGAATTTTACCGGGTTGCAGGTTAATTGGGGGATTGGGGATATAGATGGATTTGTACTCGTTGCGGTGGGATTGCTTTTGGCATTCAAACATTTCTGTTGTACAAAGATGATCTCTAACCGCAGAATTTGCCCCATCAGCACCAACTAATAAGTCATAATCAGCAGTAAATTTCTCTCCAGAATCTCTTTGCAAGGTGACTTTTTTTGCGGCAAAATCTACCTGAGTACATTGGCAGTTGAAATGAATATTTAATCGGCTGTTGTCATATTTTTCTACTAATTGATTTAAAAGCGCGATCGCTAAATTTGTGCGATCGAGAGTAAACAGAGGTTCCTTTCTGTTGATTGTTCGCGTCTTGCCATTATTTTGATGTGCTATAGACCCCGTAGTGGGTAAACTCATGGCTTTGACTGTTTCCACAAGTCCAGGGATTTTCTGCAAAGCACCTATTCCCCGATTTCCCAACGCGATGGGAAAAGTTCGGGATTTGGAAAATGGCACAGTACGCGGATCGCTGCGGCGTTCATAAATGTCGATTTGGTATTGTTCACCACGACGCAGTAAATAATGTGCTAGGAGAAGTCCACTAGGGCCAGCACCCACGATCGCTAATTTCTTAACCATAGATTAAATCAAGAAACTCTCAAAAGTTTATTTTTCTAGCATCACATAATATTTAGCGGGTCAACATCTATAGTCAAACTCACAGCAGCCGGACAAAGCGATCGCACTTGTTCCCAATCTGGTAATTTAGGTAAATCATCAGGTGCAAATTTAATCAGGATTTGCCAGCGATAACGATTAGCTACTCTTAAAATGCTAGCTGGTGCTGGCCCTAAAATTTCAAATCCATCTTCTGTCCCTAATGCTGTGGCGATGATCTGAGCAGTATTTTGTACTTGAATTGGATCTAAACTGCTCAAGCGCAATAAAATCAACCTGCCGTAAGGAGGGTAATTCAGTGCTTGTCTTTGTTCCAGTTCGGCAGCAGAAAAAGAGTGATAATCGTGATGTTTAACGGACTCAATTACTTCATGTTCTGTGTTGTAAGTTTGGATAATTACCCTACCAGGATCGTCAGCTCTCCCCGCACGTCCGGCGACTTGGGTTAAAGTTTGAAATGCTCGTTCGCTGGCACGATAATCTGAGAGATGTAATAATCCGTCAGCGGCGACAACACCCACCAATGTCACCTGTGGTAAATCCAAACCTTTGGTAAGCATTTGCGTCCCTACTAATAGATGTGCTTCGCCATTAGCAAATTTGGTGAGGAGGGTACGATGTGCGCCTTTGTTGCGGGTGGTATCGCTATCAAAGCGAATGTATTTCAGTTGGGGAAATTGGCGTGATAATTCTTGCGCCACACGCTGAGTACCACTACCAAAAAATTTTAGGTAAGGGGAAGCGCAATCGGGGCAGAATTGTGGATGCGATCGCGCATAATTGCAGTAATGACAGCGCAAAAGTTGCGGCGCGCCGTCTTCGGTGTGGTGATAGGCTAGCGATACATCACAGTGAGGACATTCCAACACATAGCCACAACTGCGACAAGAGACAAAGGTACTGTGTCCCCGGCGATGGATAAATAATATTCCCTGTTGTTGTTTTTCTTGCAGTTCGTTTAAAGCTGCTTGTAGGGATCTACTAAATATAGAACGATTTCCCGCCTGTAATTCTTGCCGCATATCTACTATTTCTATCGGCGGTAAGGGGCGAGAGTTGATGCGTTCCGGGAGGCTGAGGTAGTAAGTGCTGTGTAGTGAGTGCTGAGTGCTGAGTGCTGAGTGCTGAGTAGTGAGTTCATTGTTTGTGAAATTTACCCAGCTTTCTAGGGAAGGTGTTGCAGAACCTAAGACTAAGGGACAATTTTCGATTTCGGCGCGCCATTGAGCAACGGTGCGCGCATGGTAGGTGGGGATGGGGGTATCTTGTTTAAAGCTGCTGTCGTGTTCTTCATCTAGGATAATTAAACCCAAGTTGGGTAAAGGCGCAAAAATGGCGCTGCGGGTGCCAATTACTACTTGTGGTTCGCCTGTGAGCATTTGCCGCCACGTATCGTAGCGTTCTCCATCCGAGAGTGCGCTGTGATAGACGCTAACTTTGTTACCAAAGCGGGCACGAAAGCGATCCGTTAGCTGGGGTGTAAGTCCAATTTCGGGGACTAAAACTAAGGCTGATTTACCTTGTTGTAATAAAGGTGCGATCGCTTGGAGGTAAACTTCGGTTTTACCCGAACCTGTTACCCCATGCAACAACACTTGAGCATATCCATCTAATGCTTGGATTCTAGCTAAAGCATGAGATTGATCTGCTGTTAAAGATTTAGCGCGATCGCTTGTAATTTCTGGGCCTTGTTCTGTGCGTAAAACTTCTCTTTCTTCTATAGTGATGTAGCCTTTATTTGCTAACGTCTTTAATATAGAAGTAGTAGTATGACAAATTTGCAATAATTCATTTTGCCATAATTCCCCGCCACGTTTTCGTAGTACTTCTACAATTTCTCGTTGGCGCGCGGTTAAATCTATATCTATGGTGGCAATAAGTGTAACAGCTTTCTGTAATTTCGGTCTTGTTAATCTTGGAGGTTCTAAGTAACTTTCTACTAAACCAAATCGCCTTAACTCCCGCACTCCTCGATAAGCAGATTTCACTTTTTGTTGCAGGTAAGCAAAGCTATAGTCTCCTGCTGGTTGAGCTTGTAAAAGTTGTAAAATTTGTTGAGCAGATGAACTCAGGAAGGACGCAGTGGGAGAAATAGTAGGAGTTATTACATCATTATTCCGATCTGCTACTTTTTCACTTTGCTTGACTAAAGAAGTCAAGCGAATACGACGCTGCGATCGCCCTAATAAACCTGGTGGTAAAGCTACCCTGATCGCTTGAATTAAAGGTGTATAATAATACTTTGCTACTTTATTTAATAATTCCCAATAACCACTAGGAAAAAAACCTACACTCACAACATCTTCTACATCTCGGATTTTATCTAGTGGTATATCAGTATTTGGTTGTGACAATAAACGGATGGCAATCCCTCCCATTTGTTGTGTGCCGAAGGGTACAGTTAAAATATCACCTGGTTTGATTTCTAACTGTTCAGGTAAACGATATGTAAATAGCCCTAAGTTTCCTGGACAGTCTACCAGTACTTCAACCCAGCGATTTACATTTGTTTTTGACTGATAGGATACTCCCGGCTCATTAACTACCAAATGGGATAAATTTACGCCATCAATATACATATGTTGTGTGTTAATAGATAGATTTTTCTATGCCTTTAATCTAGTTTTGCAAAAGTTAGCTTCTACCAAAGAATTTAACTTTTTGATTTTGCAGGCATAAACTGTAAATCGCAATACTTTTATCTCGCATAAGACTTGGTAAGTTTCCTCTTATGTAATTCACTTGCCTATTTCACCTCAACTATAGATGCCATAAATATTCGCTACTCCCTACACCTAAAATAAGCGTTTCATCTGCAATCTTCTAAACCTAGTTATATCTACTAAAGAGGGTATCGAATTTTCACCCTATTGATAGATATTACCTTGTTTATATATATGAGATGCTTTTATACAAATCAAACACAAAATTTCCGCATTTTAAATTGCTAATTTTGTATCACCCACAAAATTTGTCAACAAGTTAAAACTCAGCAGTAAAATTTCCATTTTGGCAATGAATCCCAACCTTATAAAAATAACTGTAAAATTACATAAAAATTTAAGATTTGGGAATGCCAAGCTGAAAAATTTATCTGAGTTCAGGTTGAGAAAGTTTGAGGGCATTTGACATATTTGGTGATCGAGAAAAGAATGAGGAATATATGGTTGGGGGAGCTGAGGAGAAAGTTGGTGGGTGCATAGGCCAGTATTTGTGATGATATCTATCTAGCAGGAACTAAAGTAATGACAGCTAGACAATGATTCTAACTTCTAATGAGAAATTAGCATAAACTTGCGTTTTGCTACCGGACGTGTGCATTTGTCCCTTAGGGAAACTACCAAGCCTCAAGCAAGCAGCTGTCACTGAAATATGTACCAAACAAAGCAACAATCCCTAAAGGAAAGTTATGAATATTGCTCAATTGGGAACAATGGAACTACTGGAGAATGCTGCTGAAAATGAAGAACAATCATTTGAAATTTTAGAAGCAGTGGCAGAAGAAGATTCCCCAATTCCAGAACCACTGGAATCGGAGGAACGCGATGGCGATGAGATGGCGGCAGCCCGCCCTTCGGGATACAATAAAACCGAGCATGACGATGCTGTGGGCGCATTTTTTAAGGAAATGGCGCGCTATCCCTTGCTAAAAGCCGAAGAAGAGGTGGAATTAGCAAATAGGGTCAGATTTTTAGAAGAATTTCGCCAAAAACAAGAAGAATTATACTCCAATTTAGGACAACAACCGACAAAAGCACAAATAGCTGCCGAATTCGATATGACAGAAAAGCAGCTAGAAAGTCGCTTATATCAAGGTAGAGTAGCGAAACGCAAAATGATTCGCTCAAACCTGCGGTTAGTCGTCTCCATTGCTAAACGATATCTTAATCGCGGAGTGCCTTTTCTAGATTTAATCCAAGAAGGCGCAATGGGTTTAAACCGCGCTACAGAAAAATTTGATCCAGATAAAGGATATAAATTTTCCACATACGCCTACTGGTGGATTAGACAAGCGATTACTAGAGCGATCGCTAATGATGCGCGCACAATCCGCTTACCAATCCATATAGTTGAAAAACTTAATAAACTCAAAAAAGCACAACGCGAACTCAAACAAAAATTTTCCCGCAATCCTTCCGAAGCAGAAATGGCAGAAGCTTTGGAAATGAATGTGCAGCAACTACGCCAACTACAGCAACTGCGGCGACAAGCACTTTCCCTCAACCACCGTGTAGGTAAAGAAGAAGACACGGAATTGATGGATTTGCTAGAGGATGAAGATAACCAATCTCCCGAAGCAAAAATGAACGAAAACATGATGCGTCAGGAGATTTGGGAAGTTTTGGGTGATGTTTTAACCCCCAGAGAAAAAGATGTAATTTCTCTGCGTTACGGCTTAACAACCAGCGAACCCTGCACTTTAGAAGAAGTTGGCAATATGTTCAACCTCTCCCGCGAACGAGTGCGCCAAATTCAAAGTAAGGCGATGCGGAAATTACGCCGTCCACACATAGCCAAGCGGTTGAAAGGCTGGTTGATTTAAGGGTCAAGGGTCAAGGGTCAAAGGTCAAGGGTCAAGGGTCAAGGGTCAAAGGTCAAGGGTCAAGGGTCAAAGGTCAAAGGTCAAGGCTCAAGGGTCAAGGGTCATTTGTACCATTCCCCATTCCCCATTCCCCATTCCCCATTCCCCATTCCCCATTCCCCATTCCCCATTCCCCAGTCCCCAGTCCCCACTAATCCCCAGCCCCCCATTAGCTATAGACTATGGACTATCTCTATAGACTATGGACTAATGACCTTGGGTAGCAATTTAACTTTGCGTTTTGCCGAACCTGCTGATTGCGATGTTTTATTTGGCTTAATTCAGCAGCTAGCTGAGTATGAGAAACTTTCTCATGCTGTGACTGGCAATGCGATCGCATTGCAAGAGCATTTATTTGGCTCTCCCAAATTTGTGGAGGCAATTTTAGCAGAATATGCAGGGCAAGCTGTAGGTTTTGCCCTATTTTTTTACAATTATTCAACATTCTTGACTAAGCCAGGTATCTATTTAGAAGACTTGTTTGTTGTCCCTGAATATCGCCGTCAAGGAATAGGTAAAGCTCTGTTATCTAAATTAGCCCAAATAGCTGTTGAACGGAATTGTGGCAGGTTAGAATGGAGCGTTTTAGATTGGAATGAACCTGCACAAAAATTTTATCGCAGTATGGGGGCTGATATTTTAGAAGATTGGCGAATTTGTCGCGTTACTGAAGAATCAATGGCACAGTTAGCGGCAAGATACAATATCTCATAAAGGTAAAATAATGGAGAAAAAATTAACAATTCTTCACTATTTTGACAATAATTTGTATCAGCAGTTAATTAAGAAAAAATCTTGGAAACCTAAGCTGGAAAAAGGTTTCAACGAAGTATGACAGCCTGTCTATTGACGGAAGATCTTGGCTCATCTGAAAATATGAAGGAAATAGCGCCGAATACGCTTTGGTTGTAGAGGAAACACGAAATGAAGAAGTTTTTTTCAATAGTACTGTTAGGCATAGCAATCTTCACTTTTGCCTTCAGTAACCCAGCTTTAGCAGCAGATAGTGCTAGTGGAGCCAAGGTATTTAGTGCTAATTGTGCTTCTTGTCATGCAGGTGGAAAAAATTTGGTTCAAGCCAATAAAAACTTGCAGAAAGCTACTTTAGAAAAATACAGTATGTACTCCGCTGATGCCATTATCGCGCAAGTGACAAATGGTAAAAATGCTATGCCTGCTTTCAAAGGACGTTTAAAGCCTAACCAAATTGAAGATGTAGCTGCTTACGTACTTGAAAGTGCAGATAAAAGCTGGAAATAAAGTTAAGTATTCACTCAACTCTAGAGGTAGACTGACAGCTAAAGTTGTAAGTGTGAAGTCTGACGTATGGAATTATTTCACCTATGAGGGAATAGGATAATCATCACGAAAAAACCTGATTTTTTCGCCTAATATTCTATTCAGCTTGTAATAATTTTCACTTCATCTTGCATCTTTTAGTTGACTAAATTCGTTCATTAGCGGGGCTTTTTGTCCCGCTTAATTGTAGCAATATCAAAATTATCAAAATAATTAGTAATTTATACAGCAGAGAACAAAAGATTGAGGTACAGATTATTTCAGGAGGGCAAAAAAATGTGCAAGACCCTTGTACTTCATTGACCGGGAAAATGCTGTAATTCGTAATTAATATAGAGACTTATATTTGATTGTTGAAATAAGCATGACGCAGCTTTATCAAAGCTTGTGGTGCGTTACGGCTTACGCCTAATACACGCTACAAACAGGGTAATAGGGTTTGGTTAAGAATTTTTCGTCATGATTTTGGAGTTGTAGAGACGCGATGAATCGCGTCTCTACAGGATTTAAAGGCCAATCGATTAATTACGAATTACGAATTAGTAATTATTTACTCAAATGTATTGCTTATGGCTTATTTTTGGCGATTACTTTTCAGTGCGATCGCAGTTTTTGCTTTTACTTTTTTGACTCATACGGCTAACGCTTCACCCCTAAATGACACTCCAACTACTGCGCGGGAATTTTTGCAGATGGGTGTAGAGAAAATTAGCCACAGTCATTACGAAGAAGCGATCGCGGATTTCAATCAAGCAATTCAACTGCAAAACAATTTAGGGCAAAATCATTTGGGGGAAGCTTATAGCGATCGCTGTCTTGCTTATCTACAAATCCAAGAATACCAGCAAGCGATCGCAGATTGTACGCAAGCAATAAATCTCTCACCAGAAAATGCTGAGGCTTATATTAATCGCGGGTTGGCAAACTACAGACAACAAGATTATCTCTCTGCGATTGCCGATTATCAACGAGCGATCGCCCTGAAGCCTGCTGATTTTCGAGCTTACTATAATCTTGCTCTCGCCCATGCAGCCACCAACAAGTATTTAGAGGCGATAGTTGATTATAATTTAGCCCTCAGCCAAATTCCCCCCTCAGCAAATTTACTCCTTGCAGATATATACAATGACAGAGGTTTAGCACGGTTACAGATGCAAGATTTTGAAGCCGCTATGGCCGATTTTAGTAAAGCAATTCAACTTGATGTTAACGATTACAGAGCCTACTTTAACCGGGGTTGTGCTTGTGGTAAAAAAGGAGATAACTTTGGGGCATTGCGTGATTTCTCCAAAGTCATCCGCCTTAATCCTAGTAATGGTATGGCTTACGTTAACCGTGGAGTAGCCCGCTATCAACTGGGATATTATCAAGGAGCGATCGCCGATTTACAAAAAGCATCCGAGTTCTTTGGCTACACAGGCGAAAAGCTAGCCTATGAAAAGGCTGTCAAAATACTTGAGACAATGCAAAAACAATTACCCGCAGCCTCGGAATTTGTGTAGAGACAAGGGGGACAAGGGGACGAGGGGAAATAACTCTCATCCTAGTCCCCATTCCCCATTCCCCATTCCCCATTCCCCATTCCCTAAACCACAGCCGCCAACTCAGCTTTAACTGAACTGTAAGCCCAGTCTAGCCAAGGAAGCAGTGCTTCAATATCTGCGGTTTCTACTGTTGCACCGCCCCAAATTCTCAATCCTGGAGGTGCTGCACGGTAAGCGCCGATATCATAAGCTACTTTCTCCTTTTCTAGGAGTTTGGCTAATTGAGTAGCACATTTTGCTTGTGCTTCTGGACTTTGGCTAGTAAACCAAGAATCAGTTATTTTCAAGCAAATGGAAGTACAAGAGCGAATTTCTGATGTTTCTGCCAAAAAGTCAGCCCAATCGCTTTGTTCAATCCATTTGGCGATCGCTGTTAAGTTGGCTTCACTACGCTTAATCAAACCAGGTAGTCCGCCAATGCTTTCTGCCCACATTAAACCATCTAGAGCATCTTCTACACACAACATTGATGGGGTGTTGATGGTATCTCCTTGGAAAATACCTTCAATCAGCTTCCCTTTTTGGGACATACGGAAGAGTTTAGGTAGAGGCCAAGCTGGTTTATAAGTTTCTAGGCGTTCCACAGCGCGAGGTGAAAGAACAATTACACCATGTTGTGCTTCGCCACCTAATACTTTTTGCCAGGAATAAGTCACAACATCCAATTTATTCCAGGGTATATCCATCGCAAATACTGCGGATGTTGCATCGCAAATAGTCAAACCTTCGCGATTATCGGGAATCCAATCACCATTTGGCACTCTCACACCAGAGGTTGTACCATTCCACAAAAACACGACATCATGGCTAAAATCTACCTGGCTTAAATCTGGCAAACTACCATAGGGTGCTTTAATCAGGCGGGTATCAGGTAACTTTAATTCATCGGTGACATCTTTTACCCATTCCTGACCAAAGCTTTCCCACGCCAGGATATCAAGGGGTTTGTGTCCTAGCAGTGACCATAAAGCCATCTCTACTGCACCTGTATCAGAAGCGGGAACGATACCCAAGCGGTAATCAGCAGGAACACCGAGGATTTGCTTAGAACGTTCAATTACTGCGGCTAATTTAGCTTTACCATCTTTGGAACGGTGGGAACGACCAACACAGGCGTTTTCTAGTTGCGAAACAGACCAACCGGGACGCTTAGAACAAGGGCCAGAAGAGAAGAAAGGATTGCTAGGCTTGGTTGTAGGAGGAGAAACAGGTTGGGACATAAGTGCACTCAAAGACAATTACTTATTGAGGGACATGGCAATACTACACGGTTAAGTGTTTTGAACTCAAAATTGGTTTTGGGGAAAAGGTTAAAAGTTAAGGGTTAAAGGTTTTTTCTTTCCCTTTTCCCATTCCCCTTTTTTCCCTTAACCGAAAAGTATTGAGGGACATGGTATCGAAGAAGAAGTACTTGATATGATGTCCGGCAAGTTACTCATAATAAGTTATTGTGAGTGCAACGTATAATCAATAGCCCAATCTGATTGATAGTAATTTTTGCCTTGTTTACAAAAGCTTACAGGCGTATAGTTGAAGTCTCTTACTTAGCGCGACGTTTGGCATGACGCTCATAATCTTCAAATCTTAACTTGGCGATCGCTTGCTAAATAACGGCGATAAATTTCCCGGTCTTCAGGACAGTCATCAACAATCAGAACAGTGTGCTGCAGCATAGTTACGCCTTACTTAATCCATCTCCGGAAGTACAACAATATCCAACCAATATTTGATGAATGTCTGAACCGTCTCTGTGAGGCGAGCTACCTCTAGAGGCTTCACAATATAGCTACTGATCGAGTAAGAGTAACAAATTTCGATATCTTTGGGATTGGAAGAAGTTGTCATAATCACAACAGGAATTTTCTTTAACACTTCATCCTGTTTAATTTCTTGTAAAACTTCCCGTCCGTCAGTTCCTGGTAAATTCAGATCAAGCAAAATCACTGAGGGACGGGGTGCTATATCCGGGTTGTCGTAAGATCCGGTGTGATAGAGAAAGTCTAAGGCTTGATCACCTGTGATACAGCGGTAAATTGGATTGACCACGCCTTCTCGCTGCAACAATCGCTGAAAAGTACTAAAGTCTTCATCGCTGTCTTCAACTACTAGCAACGGTTGAGTAGCGTTTCCTACCATTTGATTATTTGACCTCCTGTAATGTGAAGTAAAAAGTACTTCCTTCTCCATAAGTTGATTCAACCCAAATCTTACCACCATGTCTTTCCACAACTTTTTTCGCGATTGTCAGGCCTGCACCTGTACCACCGCCATATTGCATAGGGCCATGTAGCCGTTTAAAGATGCGGAATATAGATTCAAAGTGGCGATCGCGAATGCCAATGCCGTTGTCGCGCACGTAAAATGTAGTTGATTGTTGATAGATAGATGCAGGATCAAGGTAGCCGACTTCTACCCAGATTTCTGGCTTGTCGTTATATTTGATACCATTAGCGATGATATTAGTGAAGATTTCACTTACCTGCACGCGATCGCACATAATTGTCGGCAAAGGCCGCGGAATGCGAATTACTGCCCCTGTTTCTTGAATTCTGGCACTCAGCACATCTAAAACGCGCTGCACTAAATCGTTTAAGTCTGTAGGCTGAATATCCAGTTCCACCCGTCCTAAGCGAGAGAAGTGCAACAGCGAATCGATTAAATTTTCCATGCGCTGTGTCAGCCTAATTAGCGTTCTCAGCCTTGACTGGCCTTCTTCATCTAGTGTATTACCGTAGTCTTCAATGAGAAAGCTGGAGTAATGATGAATACCCCGTAGTGGTTCCTTTAAATCGTGGGAAGCGATATAAGCAAAGGCATCTAATTCATCATTGCTGCGCTGAAGTTCTATATTCATCTTTGCCAGTTCATCGGCTTTCCGCAACACCACACCCACGATCGCACTGCGAAAATTCCAGACAGCTTCTATTTCGTAGCTTTCCCAGGGTAGAGATTGTTGCTGTAATGTTTCTTTCCACAAATCAAAGGATTTGCGTGGTGAGAGACGGAAACTGCCATCATCTGCCACTTCTACAGGCTTATTGGGATTTCCTGCCCAATCTACAGTTTGCAATACCTCTGGGCGGAACCATAGTAAATAACTGTTTTGGCTTTTAGAAATTGACAGCGCTATTAACCCGCTAGCAACATCTTTCCACTGTCTAGCCTCTGGTATCAACTGAGACAGGCAATTTGTATGAAAAACTTCTTCCTGGGTATGCTGACTTAGCCACTTAATTAATTGCTCAATTTCTCGATGCTGTGGTGTCCTTCCTAGGGTTTGGTACTCGCCATTAATGCAGACAGCCGCGCCTGTAGCATTTACCAAATCTAGTAAATTCGGTTCTTGTCCCAGCAATCCATCAACAAAATTTTCTTCCGCCGCCATGTATTCTACTAGCTTGGACTGCACAGATTTTAACTGCATCTTATATTCAGCATTCTCGCTGTCTTCTTTCGCGGCTAGTTCTAGAGAAGTCATTTGCCCAAGAAATTCGCAGGCGCTACGAATTTCATAGGGTACATACTTGGGTGATTCGTGGTGACAAGCAATCAAGCCCCAAAGTTGTTGATTCTTGAGGAGGGAAATCGACATTGATGCTTTCACACCCATGTTGTGTAAATATTCAATGTGTAACGGCGAAACGCTGCGGAGTACCGAGTGACTTAAATCTGTGGGTTGATTAGTTATGGGGTTGTGGTTGGGTAGCAAAGGTACTGGTTGATAGTCTACGTCAGGAATTAGCCGTAACCAGTTGTCTTTGTAGAGTTGTCTTGCTTGTTTGGGAATGTCGGAAGCTGGATAGCGCAAACTCAAATAGGGGCTGAAATGTTCTGGCTTGTCCTCGGCAATAACTGTACCATGCCAGTTTTCATCAAAGCGGTAGATCATGACGCGATCAAAACCGTTCATCTGGCGCATATGCTTGACGATAATCTGGCACAATTCATTTACAGTACTGGCATTTTGGATTTTGGATAATGCTAGTTTGACTAAATGGTAAAAATTGAAAAATGTATAGTTCTTTTCATGTAATGCTGGTTCTAATTCCAGTATTAGCAAATGCTCTGAGCGATGGATGATCCCATCAAAAGCGCTCACATTTTTCCCCATAGCAATTGTGAGTTCGATGGGGTTAAGCAGTGTCAAATCTTCTTGAAGTAAACAATTTCGTAAAAAAGCTATTTGCTGTGCATCTAGCAAGCGACTGATGGGTTGATTGATTAACTCAGTCGCAGCAATGCCTAATATGTCATCAGTATTCTGGCTCACCTGCACAATGGTAAGTTCCGGATCAGTCAAGACAAACAGCATCCCATGCGGCTGAATTGAGCCAGGAATGTGAATAGGTTCGCGATCGCAATTCGTCAAGTCCACCTCAAAAGGTGCGATCGCGGCATTTTTTGGAAAATTTTCAGGACTTAAGCTCACAATAAAATCGTAGATTATAAATTAACAGCAACAATTAAAACCTTAATATTTTGGGAATTTTTATTGTTTATTCTACATCTACCTTCAGATATAAATTAAACTAATACGTCAAAAAAGAGATAAAATATTGTGCCTTTCTCTCATTAAAATAACATTTTGTCTGAAAATTTTGATGCATGAAACCAAAAAAATAAATTCTCGACATCTCAAAAAAATAGTACATCAAAGTTTTTCTAGAAGAATCATATTTAATTAATTTTTGAATTTCACGTGGTAGGATGCGTTAGCAATAGCGTAACGCATCATTTTTAACGCTTCTTGTAGATTTTTTTTAATTAAATATCATTTTTATATCAATATTGAGAATTACTTGAATAACTAACTATGACAGCTTGTCTTTTGACATTTCTTACTAATCACCCAAAAAATATACTTAGTGAGTATGTTGACGGGTGTGAGAGAATAACGTGAATAAATGTCTTTTGTTGCTGCCAGTTTTTGTGCAAACTGTACTGCTAGATGCTACTGGCTTTGCGTCTGAGGCTGAAATCAAGCAGGAAAATGCTGAGAAATTGCCTGCAATAATTACCCAAATTATCGATATCAGTGAAATTGATTTACCCTCTACAAATGCTGAATTATTAACCCAAACACCGGAAACAGGTGCAGAAAATTCAGAAACTCAACCAGCAGATACTCCAACAACAAACACCAATTCTAGCGATGAGGCAGATATCACCATAGAAGTAATTGGAGAAGAAGATACTCTTCCGCAATCAACTCCAACTTATGTAATTGAGCAAGAAGAAATTAAAAAGCAAGGTGCTAATAGTGTCGCCGATATTTTAAAAAGAATGCCAGGATTTGCTATCAATGATGCAGGTCATGGTGCAGATATTCACACAGGGACATATTACCGCGGTGCTTCTATTAATCAATCTGTATTTCTGATTAATGGCAGATCAATTAACACCAATATCAATACATATCATGGTGGCACAGATTTAAATAGTATTCCTGTAGAGGCGATTGAGCGAGTAGAACTCTACAGTGGTGCTGCATCCGCTTTGTATGGTTCATCAGCCTTTGGTGGAGTAGTTAATATCATCACCAAAGAAGGTTATACACAACCCAAATTAACCAGTAGTGTGGAATTTGGCTCCTTAAGTCAAAATAATCAACAATTTAGTTATGCTGGCTCTACTGGTTCTGTAAAATATAACTTTAGCTTTGAGCGATACTTTACAGATAATCGTTACCGCGTTCCTATAGGCGCAGCTAATCGCGATCCACAAGGATTTTTCTTCAATGCAGATACAGCCACAAGTACTTACTTTGGCAGTATTGGCGTAGATTTAGATCAAAAAAATTCTTTGAATTTCGATATTACTAAATTAAGCAGTCGTCGCGGCTTAATTTATTTTGGTTTCCCTCTCCAAAGAGACAGACTAGACCATGATGGATTTAATACTGGCTTATCTTGGAAAACTCTTCTAGGAAATGGTGAAAATTCGATTTTAACTACCACATTGGGTTATAACCAAGATTACTTCAGCACTTATGGCCCTACAGTTTTTCAAGGTAGAGAATTTTATCGTACAGGTGTTTTAGACACACAACAATTAACAGCTAGGCTGGATCATCAATGGAGAATTACTCCTAATAATCAATTGCGTTGGGGATTAGATTTAAAAAATACTGACTTAACTGGCGATGTGTTAAGTAGCAGTCCTAATAGAATTGCGACGAATGAAACTGAAGATAGAAGCGTATTTACTACAGCTTTATTTGCCGTAAATACATTAAATATCAGCGATAGCTTCCTGATAGATTTAGGGCTAAGACAAAACTTTGATAGCCAGTTTGGAGATTATCTAAATCCTAGCGTAGGGTTGCGTTATGCTGTTGCACCCAGCATAGCCATACGTAGTAGCTGGACAGGAGGACAACGTAACCCAGGGTTAGATCAGTTATATGTTTACGATACAGTTCATGGTTGGGAACCCAATCCTGATTTAACACCAGAAACAGGTTCCTCTTGGACTGCGGGAGTAGATATTAACTTCTCGGAAAATTTGAGTGGACAATTTACTTACTTTGGTAGTAGTTTGGACAACCGCCTAGGTGTAATAGCTGGAAAATGGCAAAACATTGGCTTAGTCGATACCAATGGTTTAGAGGCGGCGTTGCAATTAAAATTTGCTCGTGGTTGGTCAACCTTTGTTAACTATACTTATACAGATGCCCAAATTAAAACCGGAGATGAAAGAGGTTTACAGTTGGGTTTAATTCCCTATTCTGTACTGCAAACAGGTATAGGTTATCAAAATTCAGGTTGGCAGGCTAATTTGTATGTTACCTATAACAGTGGTGCGCGTCGCTCCCTCTTTAATAGAACTGGCGACAGACCTACAGATTTTGCTCCCTCTTTCCTCAACTTAGATTTGAGTGGAAGAATTCCTTTAACGAGAACTTTAGGATTAATTGTTTACCTAGAAAACTTATTAGGTGAACAATACGAAAGAGTTAACCGCATCTATAGTCCTGGCTTTACCTTCCGCCTAGGTTTATCTTCAGAATTGTAGAATTGTAGGGTGTGTTGGGCTAAGCCTAACGCACCACCAATATCATTAAATATGATGCGTTAATCGAATATATCTTTTTAAGAATCGCCGAATATTAAATATGATGCTGCGTTAACGCATCCTACAATAATATAGGAGAATTGATTTTTTGATATTTCCTAATATCCATGAGAGCCAGAATTGAGAATCAGGTGCTAATCATCAACAGCGAAGACTTACCAGAATTTAAAAAGGGCGGTTCTGTGGTGAGAAATTCTTATTTCTGGGCGCTACGTTCAATTGCTGGTAAATCTGGGCGTTATCGTGATTGGGAATATGAGCCTGAAGTGTGGCTAGCACTGACCAGAATGCTATTATCTTTTGCGGAGTCTGGCTATTTAGGTTATCGAGAAACCCTGCTAGAGTTTCCCCAATCCCAAGAGCAAATTCCCGATTTACTACGCGATGTCTCAACTTGGGAGTGAATCAATTTTAAATTTTGGATTTTGGATTTCGGATTTTAGATTTTGGATTTCAAAAACGTAGCGTGTGTTGTCGCGTAGCGCAACGCACCACAGCCATAATTAAACCATCTCCTCATTCATAAAATACCTTATTTATTTGGTCATTTTAAATTTGATGAGAGACTTGTTTTCAACTCAATGATAAATTCTGTACCTTGCCCAACCGTTGATTTACAAGATAGCTTACCACCATGTTTTTCTACTATAATTTGGTGACTAATAGATAGTCCTATTCCTGTACCATGACCCACAGTTTTGGTAGTAAAAAATGGGTTAAATAGTTGAGAAATAATATTCTCTGGAATACCTGCAGCATTATCTTTAATAGATATTAATATCTTATCTGGGTTTAATAATTGAGTAGAGATATGAATATAACTAGGTTGAGTTTCAATTTCTGCCGATTTACACTGTAAGTTTTGCTCCTCTAAAGCATCAATCGCATTGGCAAGGATATTCATAAATACTTGATTAAGTTGACTAGGATAACATTCAATCGCTGGTATTATGCCATAATTTTTGACTATAAAAATTTCTGGTTGTATATCTTGAGATTTCAAGCGGTGGCTTAAAATCATTAATGTACTATCAATCCCTTCATGGATATCTACTTGCTGAACTGCTGTCTCATCTGTACGGGAAAAGTTACGCAGCGAATAGATTATTTCCTCAATTCTTTTTGTTCCTACTCTCATAGATTCGAGAAGTTTAGTAAAATCTTTAACCAAAAAATCCAAATCTATTGCTTTTATTACTGCTTGGATTGCTTGAGGAGGATTGGGATAGTTGTCTTGATATAGCTGGACTAATTTTAGTAAGTCATGGAGATATTCTTGAGCATAAATAATATTCCCAGATACAAAATTAACAGGGTTCTTAATTTCATGAGCAATCCCTGCTAACATTTGACCCAAAGAAGACATTTTTTCAGTTTGAATCAATTGCATTTGGGTTTGTTGTAGTTCTTGCAGAGTTCGTTGGAGTTGAATATTTTTATCTGTTAATTCCTCTGTCCGTTGTTCTACTCTAATTTCTAAATCTTGATTAGCTTGTTCTATAGCAATTTGAGTAATTTGCTTAATTCTTAAGTATTCTCTGAAGAGACTTAATACAAATAGCCATGCCGGAATCAGCATTGCTAAACTAAAAACAGAGGCGAATGTTGCCCAAAATAGATGTTGGCGATAATCAGCTATTTTAGTATCAAGCTGAATGGAAATAGAATGGTTCCTGCTAGCGACACCATCTGCATATTTTTGTTTCTCTAATTCATATTCTTTACTAGATAAAATTGCTTGCGCTGCATCTTTTTGAGTTTTTTTTACTAACTCAAATGATTGATATTCCATCTCAACCAAACGCTGATTAGCAATATCAGTTTTTTTCGCATCTTCTCCTGTATAGGCTTGGGGTGCCAGTTTAATCGATTCTTTAATAGCTGCGTCTAATTTAGGCTCAAATGAACGATAACGCTGCTCCCACATAGAATTACCTGTAGCAGCATTCATTCTAGCCGACATAGTTAATACTTCATCTAGATGTGTAATTGTATCGCTTAATTTTTGCAATCGTAATTCATGTTTGATAATACTATTAAAATCTTGGTAAGCTTGCCAAGCAACCCAAGTTTGGGGAATAAATAAAAATAGAGTTAAAACTACTGTCACACTAATAACTTGTGATGGACGTAGTGCAAGTTGATGCGCGAAATATTTCCAGCAGACTTTAAGTAGACTGGCAGAAATCTTATATTTCCTCTTCATTTTTGTGTAAAATTCATGCAGTAAACTGCAAAAATATATCAGCTAATTTAAATGTAAATTATGTCATCATAGTAAGATTTCTGATGCCACTGATGTGAACATCAGAAAAGTCCTCTTATGGGCAACTAACCCCACAATAAACTGATGAGCAAATTTTTATATGTAAATTAGATTGATTTTAGCTTTGTCTTGATTCCAGGTTAGTCAAAAAACATCAAGAATCTAAAGGTTGAAAATACGGTATTTTGGAATTTTAGGCTCAATTTTCAGGAGATTACTCTTTATATCGCTATAACTGTTGTTGGTATTAATACTTCATAATTAACTTGTCCAATCCCTAAAAAACGAGTCGGTTCCTCGTAAACTCGCAGGTTTCCAGATATGTCTGTAGTTACGGAAATTCGCTGTCCTTGACACCATTTTTGAGCAGATGTTGCTGGTAAAACCACGGACGGTAAATGCTGCAAAGGTGCATCAAGGGGAATTGGTTGAAATGTCCCAGCTTGCAGTTGAGTTTCTAAATCACTCAAAGTTAAACTCTGTGCTAAATCAAACCCACTACTTGTAGTACGGGTCAAAGCGGCGAGGGTTCCGCCAGTTTGTAAAACAGCACCTAAATCCCGCGCGATCGCTCTAATATATGTCCCAGATCCACAAGCGATCGCAATATCTAATTCTGGAAAATCCCCTTCTCGCCAAGCTAAAATCTCCATTTGCAATATTTCTACTGTGCGTACAGGAACTTCTACCTTTTCCCCCCGCCGTGCTAAGTCATATAAACGTTGTCCATCTACTTGAATAGCGCTATAACTAGGCGGAATCTGCTCAATTTTTCCTAAAAATTGCGGTAAAGCTGTTTCTACCTCTGCCAAACTCAACTGAGGACAATGTGCAGAAGTAATAACTTCCCCTTGTAAATCATCAGTTGTCGTCTGCACTCCAAACCTAATGGTGGCATTGTAAGCTTTATTACCTGGCAAATATTGTAATAATCTCGTGGCTCTACCAAATGCAATGGGTAAAACCCCCGTAGCTGCTGGATCTAAAGTTCCTGCGTGTCCCACACGTTTGAGGCGCAGGAGTTTCCGCACCCGCGCCACACAATCATGAGAAGTCCAGTCAAATGGTTTGTTTAAGTTGAGAAAACCTTGCACAGTTGAATTTTAGAAAGCGAAGATGATATTCTCCCACAAAAATTATGTAGAGACACGAGCGATCGCACTCAACATAATTTTTGTATGAGATTCCACCTAATTCACCCACAAGAATTTTCCCAGTCCCCAGTCCCCAATCCCCAATCCCCAGTCCCCAACTCACAGAAACATAATCACATGCAATAGCGCCACCCCCACATCCAACATCCAAAATCCAAAATTAACGATGGAGTTAGGCGACTTTTTGCTCAATCCTTTAGCTGCTTTACCTTCGGTGTCAATAATTTGTGCTAATTCAGTAGGTTGTAGAGACTGCACAAAACTCACACTCAAAGGCTGGCTAGAAATAGCTTTGGCGTAGGCGGCGTTGAGGTAGGGGAAGTATGTTGAGGTTCCCGCAACGTAAGTTTGGAAGAAGGGTAAACTCAAAGCATTCATGTAACGACGTGCTTGAGCTGGATTATCGCCAATAACTTGAGCTAGCGACCCTACAGCCTCGCGATCGCTATTACCATTGCCAATGGTAGAAAAGTGACTTGCACCCATTAGCATCACCAAATACTTTTGGGAATTCGCAAACCAGGAGAAGGGGACAATTTGCTCGAATAAGGCTGGTGCAACCGTATCATCACTACTACCAACCAACATCACGGGAATTTTAACTTGGCTCAAGCCAGCTTTGCCAAAAATGGAGCTAGTAATTGGGTTAACTGCGATCGCAGCTTTAACTCTCTCATCGCGCAAGTTACTTTCTTCCCCAGACTGCCGATTTTTCAGCGCCAAGGCGCGACATTGGAGAAGTAAAGACATATTCCAAGTATCTTCGAGTAACTTTGGCTGACAATCTCGTTGCAGTTGCTCAAAGTTAATCTTAGCGCCCGCTAAAGCTAAGGCTGTATAACCGCCTAAAGATTGTCCAAACACTCCTACTTGTTGCAGATTTAACTTACCTCTAAACCGAGAATCAGACTGGTTCGCTGCGTCCAGTTGATTCAGGATATATTTCACATCTAAAGGTCGATTGGTAAATTCATCTGCTTGTGTAACTTCAATAGTCTTGTTATTAATTGGCGATCGCAATTGTTCAGCATCGCCATGATTAGGCACAACAACGGCAAATCCATAGGAAGCTAAATGAGTAGCTAAATAACGGAAATTGCTGCTATCTGTACCCAAACCGTGGGAAATGACAATTACTGGTGCCGGACTTTGGACATTAGGTATATAAACATCCGTTAACAATTGCCTGCGTCGTGACAAGTCGAAAAATTCTAGTGCGTATTTTTGCGCTGTGAATTTTCCTAATTGTCGTAAATCTGGCAATTGGGAGAAATTTATTGGTTCTTGGTTAGTAGCTTCTATATTGGACTTACGGTTAACTTCTGCGATCGCTAGGCTAGTTTCATTGATGAGATGTTCTAGTTCCCCAGCTATCCCCATACTGTGCGCTAAATCGATATTAATACTGCTATTGGGATACTTGCGTAACAGATTTAATAATGTTAGCCCTCCCGGTTCCGCAGTCGCTGAAATAAACGCCGCACGTAAAGTTTGATATTCAGGTTGTGTTTGTGGAGATGTGGTTTTAATTGCTTCTGCTAACCGTCGCAGAATAAATTCCCCTTGTGGTGTGTAGAGAAATTGTGCAACCACTACCGGACTTACTTTTACAGGAGTAAGTAAAATTCTCCGTAAGTCTTGGAGTTTTTGTGGTGGTAGGTACTGTTGGTATACATTCAGCTTGTTATCGATTACACCAGTTTGGGCATACGTTTCTAAAGAAGTTATTGGTATAGAAAGCCTTAAAGCTGAATAAGAACCATAAACTTGTTCTGCTGCTAGCACAGAATTACTCATTCCAAATGTTGGCAGCAACACTGAAAGAACCAGCACTATTGAAATTCTTCTCAGGCTGCTGGCCCACTTACCATACAAACTAATCATCGCTCAACTGTTTCGGTGATGTGGTGTCACGAGGCGTTGGCTCTGGTAGTTATTCGGACACCCTGGTAAGGTTATTTAATATTAATCGCCTCATTAATTCGCAGATTTTTGAGTATTTATCTCGTTGTTACAATGCCAAAAATTAAATGTAACAAAGCCATCCTGATACTACAAATATCTACTTGGCAAGAGAGTTACTCAACTGGTTGATGCTTACTGTGAAATCATAACAAAGAAAAAAATACCCTGCCTCAGTATTTATAATGTAGCTTTAGATTGATGATTAATTTACTACAATTAACACACAGTAAAAACTCTGAAAAAGCTACCATTTATTCAGTTTTTACTATAGCAATTGCCCCAGCGCCAGTAACAACTAAAGCAGCTCCTATGAGTCCCAAAAATGTAAATTTTTCTGGGAGAAGTAATGAAGGTGCAATTACTGATACAATCCAAACCGCAACTAAAGTTACAACAGGCGCTAAAGCTAATACTGCACTCACTCGTGAGGCTTCCCAATGTGCCAATGATTCAGCAAAAGCACCATAGGCAATTACTGTATTTAACGCACAAAAAACCAATGTGCCTAAATAGAAATTACTAAGTGTAAAAATTGTTTGACTTGTAGCCAAAGGCGCAAATAAAATAGCGCATCCGCCATAAACCACAAGCATAATTTGTGCAGAAGACCAAGATTGTAATAATTGTTTTTGCGCTAAAGCATAAATAGCCCATGCTGCTGCTCCTAACACAATTAAGGTACTGCCAAAAAGATAATCATGATGGGCTGTGATCAAATTAGTCAACTGTTCGTGAAAAAATAAAATATAGCCGAGAGTCATTACAAATACTCCCATCCATTGATGTAGCTGGTAACGTTCTCGAAAAATCACTAACCCTCCCAAACCTAAGAAAACTGAAGACAACTGAATAATTATTTCTGCAGTTGCAGGAGAAGTCAGTGACAAACCTTGCAAAAATAAAAAGTAATTCAGCGCCAAAAAAATGGTTGCGATCGCTAATAACTTCCAAGATGCAGAACGCAATTGTGCAAATGTCGGTAATTTACCTTGTACCCCTAAATATACAGCCAGCAAACAAAAGGCTACCGAAAATCTAAACCATATAACTGTATAAACATCAAGCGCTTTAAGAGTCACCATCAGGGCAATAGGTAGAACACCCCACAATATCACCGTTAGCAGCGATAAAGCCAGCCCGAAACGCCAACGACCAGAACTTTGATGCATAGTTAAAGGTCAAAGATAAAATTATAGATTTTATCTAGCAGCTAGTGGTCTATGCCGTTAGTTTTGTTTAAGCATTTCTGACAAAAATAGATTTGATTTTAGCAGTTGCACTAAGAAGGCGATCGCAAATTTATTGTCATCTGATTTTCAACAGAATATTGCACACAACTCCCCCTACTGTCCCTTATTCACTATTTTTTGTGATTTGTTGCATAAGTTTAAGCGTGCCAAAAATAGTGATATATGTAATTCAGCGATGGTGTATCTACCATCACTAAAGAGGGTGCATCCACTTTTGCAAGAAACATAATTATTTAGCGCTAGAAACCCCATTATGTGGGTTGTTTAAAAAGTCTACCTGCCAAGACCGGATGCTCCCGCTTAAGATAATCGTGATGCCTAAGATACAGAGTTTATTTCAAAAATTTTTCATACCTACACTTTTTCTACTTGCCAGCACACCAGCCAAGGCACAAATTACGCCTGACAATACCCTTGGGACAGAGACTTCTAGCATTACACCCAACGCGCTGATTAATGGTGCCAACGCAGACTTAATTAACGGTGGCGCTCAACGTGGCAGCAATCTTTTTCATAGTTTTACTGACTTTAATATTAATGTTGGGCAAAGTGTGTATTTTGGCAACCCTTCTGGAGTACAAAATATTTTGACACGGGTGACGGGCGGGAATGGGTCAAATATTTTGGGGACTTTGGGTATTAATGGAAATGCAAATTTATTTTTAATTAATCCCAATGGCATTGTGTTTGGACAGAATGCCAGTTTAGATATCCGGGGTTCATTTGTGGGGACAACTGCGAACGGTTTACAGTTTGGCAATCAGGGTATTTTTAGTGCCACAAATCCCCAAGCACCGCCATTGTTAACGGTGAATCCTTCGACATTGTTGTTTAATCAGATTAATCAAAGTGGAATAATCAACCGTAGCCGTCAACTTTTAATACCGGGAAGTTTTTACTTAATAGGTGGAGATATTACATTTGATGGTGGTGTTGCAGCTTCCCTAGGAAATCGTTTGGAATTGGGTGCAGTTGCAGGAACCGGAACAGTTGAGTTGATTGGTAGCGGGAATCAAATGCAGTTAGCCTTCCCAGAAAGTTTACCGAAAGCGGATATTGTCTTGCAAAATAACGCCTTTGCTATGACGACCGGAGGGGGTGCAATTACTATAAACTCTCGCAATACTAGTCTTTCTGGGAATAGTTCTATTAGTTCAATACTTCAACCAGGGGAAGGTACGCCGGATGTTGCTACGGGAGATGTTGTAGTTAATGCAACTGGCGATGTGACGCTGGATAATGTTAGTAGGATTACAAGTCAAGGTTTAGAAAACTCTTTGGGTGATAGCGGAAATATCGCAATTAATGCCCAATCGCTTCGTCTCACAAATCAAAGCATCATCGATACTGATGGTCAGAGAAGTCGGGGAAATATCATTTTAAATGCCAAGGATAATGTCAGCCTTGATAGTAATAGTTTTATTGGTACCAGTGGAATCATCAATTCGGTAGGTAAATCTGGTGATATTACAATTACAACTCGAAACATTAATTTAAATAACCAATCCGGTATTAGTTCTGCCAATATTGGACAAGGGCAAGGTGGAAAGATAGCCCTCAAAGCCCAGGAAAATATTTCACTGACTAGGGGAGGTAGTATTGTAAGTGCTGCTTCTGCATCGGCTTTTGGTCAGGTTAATAATCAACCTAGTGGTGATATTGAAATCACAACGAGAACCCTAACACTTGATGGCAATAATACTTTAATCACCTCTGCGAATCTTGATGAGGGAAAGGGTGGCAATATTCTTATTGTCGCTGATGATTCAATTTTATTAAATAATTCTGCGGTGATTTCCTCTCCCAGCGCTGGTCAGGGTGACAGTGGGAATATCGAACTGAAAACACGCGAACTTACGTTTTCTAACGGTGGAAATATTCTAACGCAGTCAGTCGGGGGAGGTGGGAATAGTGGTGACTTATTAGTTAACGCTTCAGATTCCGTTACTATACGAGGCATCGCAACATTAATTGATCCACGAACTGGAGAAGAATTTACTACAGCCAGCGGACTAACAACTGCCACTTATGGTGCTGGAAATAGTGGCAAATTAACTATTAATACGCAAAGATTGAGCATTAAGGATGGTGGAATAATTACAACTTCTACATTTTTTGGTACAGGCAAAGGAGGAGATTTGACCATAGATGCTAAAGACTCATTAGAAGTTGTAGGTGATTTATTTAATAGAGGTAGCACTATTATTACCAGCACTTTTGGATCTGGAGATGCTGGAAATTTGAATATTAGTACGGGTAGTTTCAGCATTCGTGATGGGGCACAGGTTAATACTGGTACATCTGGTGCAGGTAACGGAGGTAATTTAACTATTAATACCTCCCAGAATCTGCAAATATTTGGTATGTCTTCTGACGGTAGTACTGTTAGTAGTTTGGGTGCTTCTGCTAACCGACGTTCAACTGGAAATGCAGGAAACTTGACAATTAACACCCAAGATTTACTTCTACGCGATGGGGCACAAGTAAATGGAACCACATCTGGTCAGGGTATAGGGGGAAATTTGACTATTAATGCCAGAGGTAAAGTAGAACTGATTGGCACATCCCTAGATGGTAATATACCCACTGCTTTCTCTACTTCTGCTAACCGAGGTTTAACTGGAGATGCCGGAGATTTGACAATTAACACCCAAGATTTATTTGTACGGAATGGGGCACAGATAACTACTTCGACATACGGGAGAGGTCAAGCAGGTAATTTAAATGTCAACGCTTCCAATAAAGTAGAACTAAGTGGTACCTCTGCGAATGGTCGTATTATTAGCGGTTTAGGTGCTTCTGTTCAACAAGGTTCAACTGGAGATGCTGGAAGTTTAACGATTAAAACCCTAGATCTACTTGTACGCGATCGCGCTGGGATATTTGTCAATAGTCAAGGTACAGGTAATGCAGGTATCATGACCATCAGCGCTGACACCATCCGCCTAGACAACAAAGCCTCCCTCAACGCCAACACCCGCAGTCCTAACAAAGACCCAAACCGCGAACAAGCAACAATTAACCTCAACTCGCCGTTTATACTACTCCTTCGCAACAGCAACATCACCACCAACGCCACAGGCGAAAATGTCATCGGTGGCAATATCAACATCAACACCGATATCTTAGCGGCTGTACAAAACAGCGATATCAACGCTAACTCTACCGACTCTCGCGGTGGTAGAGTTAAAATCACTGCCCAAGGTATCTTTGGTACTCAACCCCGAAATTTCCCGACTTTAGCCAGTGACATCACCGCTACAGGTGCAAATCCTGATTTAAGTGGTACTACGGAAATTAACACCCCTGATATTGACCCAACAAAAGGGCTAACCGAACTACCCACCCAAGTGATTGACGCTAGTACTAAATTTTCCCAAATCTGCCCCAGAGATCCCAACCCTAAACCGTTAGCCAAATTTGTTTTTACCGGACGTGGTAGTTTACCACCTAGCCCTCTAGAATTTTTGACGGGTACAAGCATTAGCATTCCCCTAGCAACTTTGGACAAGCAAACAGCTACACCAATAAATAGGGTAATCACTCCAGTAAGTAATCCAAATCCAGAAATTATCGAAGCTCAAGGTTGGATTAAAACTGCTAACGGAATTGTTCTTGTTGCCAATGCACCAAATGCTACTCCATCATCGCACCCGAAGTCAGATGTCTGTCCGCACCGCTAGAGATAATGATAATGCCGTACTCTCGTGTAACACACCCTTGTTTATTAAATATTTTTTTAATTTGAAATTCCTACTTTACAAGATAGAAAACAAAGAAGAATGAGGAAGAGATATTTTTTCTGTCAAGTTGTTGGATATTTTTTGATTTGGAAGTTCCTCTGAAAAATTTAGTAGGACTTACGCAACGCCCATAATGTCATTGCGACCGGAACGAATTGTAGGAAAGCAATCTCAGCTTTAGAGGAGATTACCTCGCTATCTCTCGTAATGACAGAGTTACGTTATTTTTGCATCAGTCCTTTTTAGGATAAAAAATATTTATTATTGGTAAAACCTAATTTAGTAATTATGTTTGCAAATTTTAAAACTTTATTCATACAGCCAGCTATTATTACCAGTGCCTGTATTACTGTTTTGATGCTAGGTATTCAAAAACTGGGAGTTATAGAACCGCTAGAACTAAAAGTTTACGATCGCATGATCCAAATGCGCGCCGATCCAGGGGTAGATCCCAGGTTGTTAATTGTTGCAGTCACAGAACCAGACCTGAAAAAATGGAATTGGCCCCTTCCTGGTGAAGTTCTAGACAAGGCTTTAGGCAAATTAGAAGCATATGAACCCCGCGCCATCGGTCTAGATATTTTTCGTGACTTGCCAGTACAACCAGGACATGAAAAACTGCTGAAGCGTCTACAAGATAGCGATATTATCACTCCTGTATGTAAACATGCAGAAAAAGCCAACCCAGGAAATTCGGGAACAGCACCTCCTCAAGGCATAGAAGCAGAACGATTAGGATTCAGCGATGTTGTAGAAGACACTGATGGCATAATTCGCCGCAATCTTTTATCAGTAGGTACAGATCCTAAAGAGTCATGCCAAGCTGTTTCTTCCTTTAGCTTGCAGTTAGCACTCAAATATTTAGCAGTAGGAGGCATTCAACCGCAATTGACCTCTAACAAACAACTGCAACTGCGTAATATTATCTTAAAACCTCTGCAACCTCATGATGGCGCTTATCAGCACGCCGATACCACAGGCTATCAAATCCTGCTCAATTATCGTTCTCCCCGCCAAATTGCCCAGCAGGTGACAATTACCGAACTACTTTCTGACCAAGTAAAACCAGAATTAGTCAAAGACCGCATCGTTTTAATTGGTTCTACGGCATCTAGTCTCAATGATTTTTTTAATACGCCTTATAGTACAGGGAAATCAGATCGTTCTGGCAAAATTCCTGGAATTGAGATTCACGCCCACAGCATCAGCCAAATTCTCAGTGTAGTCCTCAACAAGCAGCCGCTATTTTGGTTTTTACCAGAGTGGGGAGAAGTATTGTGGATTTGGGGATGGACTTTAGTAGGGGGATTAATTGCTTGGCGCATTCAACATCCACTCGGCTTAGGAATCGCAGAAGCCACAAGCATATTAGTACTATTTGGTAGCAACTTTCTGATTTTTACCCAAGCTGGATGGTTTCCTGTAGTGTCTCCAGCATTAGGATTATTACTTGCCAGCGGAGGTGTACTAGCTTATACAGCTTACCAAAGCAAGCAAGAACAAGCAGTAATGATGCAAAAAGTCCAAGAGCAAAAAGAATTAATTGCTCAACTGCAAAACTTTGTTAGCAGGAGTAGCGACGCTACCACAGTAGCAGCCATCACGCATACTTTCTCTCCCATCACTCAAGAACTACAAGCAGACACCATACTCAACAAGCGCTATAGAATTACTAGTAATTTAGGTTCTGGTGGTTTTAGCTATACTTACTTAGCGGAAGATAGCCAACGCCCTGGACATCCTCAATGTGTAGTTAAACAGTTGCGTCCTGCTAGCCAAGATACTGAATATTTAGATATTCTCAGACGCTTATTTAAAACAGAGGCCAAAATTTTAGAAATTGTAGGTAACCACCCGCAGATACCATCTTTACTGGCGTTTTTTGAAGAAAATAAGCAATTTTATTTAGTACAAGAATTTATATCTGGGCATCCTCTTTCCGAAGAAATCAATTCAGATAAACGCCTGGAACAAACTGAAGTTATAGATATTCTCAAGGATGTTTTGCAAGTCTTAATTTTTATTCACAGCTATGGTGTGATTCATCGAGATCTCAAACCTAGTAATTTAATTAGGCGAGAATCAGATGGACGCATTGTTGTAATCGACTTTGGTGCAGTCAAGCAAGTCCAACCGCAAGAACAAGACAACCAAACAATCGCTATCGGTACACCAGGCTATGCTGCAACTGAGCAATTGAGTGGTCAACCCACACTCAACAGCGATATTTTTGCCTTAGGAATGATTGCTATCCAAGCTTTAACAGGGGTATATCCCAAAGTCTTCCGCAGAGATATCAATACAGGGGCAGTTATTCTCCCAGTAGAATCTAAAACAGACGATCAGACTTGGCAATATTGGTGGGAACTAGCAGAAACTACCGTAACCTTTGCCAGAGTCTTAGATAAAATGGTACACCTCGACTTTACCCAAAGATATCAGTCAGCTAGTGAAGTATTGAATACTTTGGAAAATATGTAGGGTATGGGGTATGGAGTAATGGGCAATGGGTAATGGGTAATGGGTAATGGGGATTTCTCCCTCATCCCCCTCATCCCCCTCATCTCCCTTAATCCTTAACCAGGCACGAGCTGACTCAGTGCTTTTGCCAAATATGCATACTGTTCTAGGGTATTGTAAATTTGTGCCGATATCCGCAGCAGGAGGCGTGGTGATTCCTGCCAGGGTACTACCTGTACTTGAATGCCAAATTTATCAAATAATTCATCATGTACAGACATAAAATGCCGATTTTCCCATGCAGCTGGCATGGGTACAACTGCCATCGAACCAATCATTGACTCAGGACAAGGTGGTAAAACTCCCAGAGATTGACACAGTAGCTGTCTGGCTTCTAAAACTAGCTGATGATTTCGCTGCCTTAGCTCATCCCAACCACCAGGAAGCAAGGAACTCATAAAGGCGATCGCTTCTGGAACGCACATATAAGCTGTAGGATCGTCTGTACCAGTCCAATCGAATTCTAGTTGAAATCTTGATTTATCAGTTCTGGGTGAATTAGCACCGTGACTAATTGTCAGAGGACGAATTTCTGGCTGTTTATCCCGTTGCACGTACAAAAATGCGGCTCCCTTGGGCGCACATAGCCATTTATGGCAATTGCCTGTGTAATAAGTTGCGCCAATCTCTCTTAGATTCAACCCTATCATTCCTGGAGCATGGGCACCGTCTATTAGTGTATCAACGCCTCGCTGTCGCAATTCCTTGACTAACTGCTGAATCGGGAAAATTAACCCTGTCTGACTGGTTACATGATCCACTAGCGCTAATCGAGTATTCACAGAAACTCGCTCTATTACCGCAGCTATTACTTGCTGTGGTGACTCAATCGGAAACGGAATTTTAGCAATGACTATCTTTGCCCCAGTGCGACTAGCAATAAAATCTAAAGCATTGCGGCAAGCGTTATATTCGTGGTTGGTAGTCAAAATTTCATCTTCAGCAGTGAAGGTCAGGGAACGCAATACTGCATTTACACCAGTCGTCGCATTATTGACAAATACCACATCCTCGCTATCCGCACCCACAAACTCTGCTAGTTTGCTTCTAGCATTATCTATCAGGGGTTCCCACTCTCTACCAAAAAAGTTGATTGGCTCTTGTTCCAGCTGCGATCGCAATTTTTGCTGAACACTTAACACCGCTTTCGGACAAGCACCATAAGACCCATGATTCAGAAATGTCACGCTTGGATCAAGCGACCAAAATTCCTGATGTTGAGAAGAATGAAGTTTGAAATTTACATTTTCATCCTTCATCCTTCACCTTTTATCCTTTTTTAACTCCCCAGGCTGGATTCGAACCAGCGACCAATCGATTAACAGTCGATCGCTCTACCACTGAGCTACTGAGGATTGCTCACAGTTTTTAATCTTAAGGGTAAAAATAATATTTGGCAAGTACCTGGGCCAATTTTTTTTAAAATGCCTAAAACTGGGTAATTTTTGCAGTCCAAATAGGCTCTGGATTTAAAGCAGAGATTTAACAGACTCCAATATCGAGCTACTTCAATCCCATTCGCAGTTCCACCAACCGCTGCCGAGACTTAGCATCGATAGCATTAGCTAAAAATCTGCTCTTAGATTGTTTGCGTGACTGGTACTTATATCGCATCCGACAAACAGTAGTTTCGACTTCGCCACATAGTTGTTGTGCAGACAACCATTCAGCACCATACCCCTGTACCATCAGTTGCTGCGCCCGATCTGATGTGGCGACAATCACGCGAGAAATTCGCGACTGAATTATTTGGTAGCGTAAAGACGCACAGAGTTTTTCAATATAGGTATCTGCTGTTTGCCCAAAATCAGTGTAATGAACTGATAATAGCTCTGTAACAACTTCTTTGTTACTACAGGTATTTTGATATTGGGCATCAAAAACGATTTGAGTATCGTAACCTTGAAACGAACTATAACTAGTCATCGTTTCCACTAATTCAACTCGTGCAGCCTCAAGTCCTGAATTATCACGAGTTTTTTTCAAACAAGGCCAAGCGCCAATTATGTTGTAGCCGTCTACTAACAAAACGGCTTGGGATAAGGAACGGGGCATGGTTTTTAATCACAATTATCTAGAGTTGACAAGATTCGTTCATAACTTTATATAGTAATTGAAGCACCGCTTGTCACACTATGTTACAGAACACAAAAGTTGTTTAAAAATACAGCTAAAAATTGCAAACGCGCCTGTCAAAGGCGCGTTGCAGTTGTTGAAGTTATTTTGTTGAATTGTGATCTGCGGACAAAGAACTAGCAAAGAAATTGTGATTTTATGACACTTCTTTGTGTACTTCCATCAAACGCTGTTTGAGGCGCAGGGGTTCACCTTGATCTACAAGGGAGCCATTTTCTAATAGAAAAGCACCGTCACAATAGTTCAACTCATCTAAGCGATGGGTTACCCACAGCGCTGTAATACCACGACTTTTGACAAGGTTACGGACACCAGCCACTAAATCTAGTTGGCTATCTGGATCTAGTAGAGCAGTGGGTTCATCTAATAGTAAGATTTCACAGCGACGTGCGATCGCACCAGCAATTGCTACTCGTTGTTTCTGTCCGCCACTCAAAGCATATATAGGACGGCGTTGTAGGGTGTGTAAATTCACAGCACCTAAAGCCTCCTCTACTCTGGCTCTAACTGCAGCAGGGGGCAATTTTTCTTCGACTAGTCCAAAAGCCACGTCTGCACCAACTGTTGGCATTACTAATTGATGATCGGGATTTTGAAACACAAAGCCAACGGGATGCAAAACCCCAATCTCTCCTGATGTGGGAGCTAATAATCCTGCTAACAATCTCAGTAGCGTTGATTTCCCACTGCCATTTGTACCCAAAAGCATCCAAAATTCGCCTCTAGGTACTTCTAAAGAGCAAGATTTAATGGCTGTCTGTCCACTTGGCCAACTAAAGTGTAAATCCTTAACTTTAATTCCCGCTTCCGCCATTTAGATAACCTGCTTACTCAGCAGTAAGGGAAACAAAGCCAGGTGGTCTACCACTACTAGTAGTGACACCATCTTTTTGCAGAATCTGTACCCCAGAAATTTCACTAGCACGAACAGCAATTTTTTTCTCTGTCTTGCCTTCACACTTTAGTTCCACAATATCAGGGTTACCAGAGCGCATCGCTGCCAAAATTAGTTGGTAGACAGCCTCAGCATCCTCTGCTGACTTACGTTGTACCGATATTGGGTAAGCCGTATTTCTGACGGTTAGGTCGATCGTAAACATTTAGCTTTAATGAATTTAACTGTAGCACTCATTCTAGCGCTAGCTGCTTAATTACTGGTGTAGGGCAGAGGAGGGAAAAGGGGCAGATGAGGAGACTGGGGGCTGGGGACTGGGGACAAGGGGAAAAGGGAGAATGAGGAAACAGAGGAGAAATACCCATTACCCATTACCCAATGCTTTTCCACACAAATATATACAAATCTTAAAAAAAATTTAAATATACCTGGAAATATTAGAGATTTGCACCTAACATAATTAGAGACAGTAAAAAATTGTAAACTGGAAACAAAAGCCAGTTACCTTTCTGTTCATAGAGAGCTAAATCATAGCGATCTATAATACAGAAGTAAAAACCCGTACTTATAAACTTTTTGGAGATTTATTCTCATGACCATCGCAGTTGGGCGCGCCCCCAGTAGAGGGTGGTTTGACGTTCTAGACGACTGGTTGAAGCGCGATCGCTTTGTATTCGTAGGTTGGTCAGGGAT
>NZ_JACJQJ010000130.1 GCF_014696615.1 Nostoc linckia FACHB-104
ATCTTGCTCTTGAGTCAAGTGCGTTTTTTACATCTTTGTTTATGCTTATCTTAATTAATTTGTCAAGCTTAAATTATACCGAATTAGATGAGCTTACCCTGGCAGTTTAACCTCGATCCAGAGCATCCACCTGCTGATTTTAGTGGTGTTTACGCTTACACCTTGGTAGAGTACGGTGTTGGTAAACCAAAACCATTACTCGAATTACTCCGACAAGAAGCAATTAAACAAACTTTTCGCCAAGCATTAGACCACATTAACCTATCACGTCTGCTTGCTGAAGTTGATGCATTTCTTGATGGTTATAAATTAGGTGATGAAATCAGAAGTTTGGAAATAGATTTGCGGCGAGAAGTGATAGAATTCGCCACTATATTTATAGAAGTCGCTAAACGCACTCGTACACCAGCTGATGTTTTGCTGAGTCAGCAGATTGGTTCTTTACATAAAAGGATTGCGAGTATCCAAGAACAACTAGAAAGATTACCTACACTGGAAGGCATTCGCACAGAAATAGCAAGATTGGCAGTTGAGAACTATCCTGCACTAACAGGAACTTTAACTGAAAATCAATGTAGAGCAATCGCATTAGCCCAACAGATGCGAGGATGGTTTGAAACTTTAGGCTATGACTTTGAAAAATATGAAATCTGGGCAGAGGAATATTTTGAATGGATAATTCAAATTCCAGTACGTCGCAGTTATGACCGCATTCTTGTACGTGGTGTTGCTGGAGAAGTGGGACTGAGTGATGTCATGGCGTTGCGTTCCTCAGTTGAGGCGCAAAAAACTGATGAAGGATGGTTAGTAACTACCCGCCGGATTTCCCGCGCCGCCAGGGATGAAGTCAAAAAGGAAGAAAATCATCGCCTCGATTGTTTCACTTTTGACGAACTAATTGACTTAGATGCCGACTTTAATGCCTATCTTGACTGGTTAGAAGCAGAAATCAAACGCCGAAAAATTGATACCAAGTATGTACCCCTTGCTTGTACAAAAGAAGAAATTGACCCGGTGACTAAGCAGCGAATTGGGGTGAGTCGATATGAGGAAGAAGACGGCTGGATTGATGGTTATATCGATTTATGGCTGGATGACCCTGCAAAAGAGCATATTTCCATTTTGGGAGAATTTGGTACAGGTAAAACTTGGTTTGTCTTTCACTATGCTTGGACTGCACTGCAACGTTACCGTGATGCTCAAAAACGTGGCGTTGAACGTCCCCGTCTTCCTCTAGTAATCACTTTGCGTGACTTTGCCAAAGCGTTAAATGTAGAGAATGTTTTGGCAGGATTCTTTTTTACCCAACATAATATCCGCATCAACAGCGAAGTTTTTGACCAACTCAACCGCATGGGTAAATTGCTGCTAATAGCGTTTTGACAGTAGCATTTAGTCCGGATGGGAAACTGTTAGTAACAGGTGATTATGAAGGCATGGTTCGCTTGTGGGAAACTGCTACTGGGAGAGAACTCTTAAACTTTAAAGGACACGCGGACTCATTACGTGCAGTTGCATTCAGCCCCCAAGGCCACCTCTTTGCAAGTGGTAGTGACGACCAAACAGTTCGCTTATGGCATATCAAAAGTGGTGAATGCTTCCACACGTTGCAAGAACACACCAGTAAGGTACGTGCCGTCGCTTTCAGTGCTGATGGTAAAATCCTTGCCAGTGGTAGTGCTGACCAAACAGTTCGCTTATGGGACAATAATAGCCGATGTTTCTGTATCTTACAGGGACATACTGAACAGGTAAATTCAGTTGCCTTCAGTGCTGATGGTAAAATCCTTGCTAGTGGTAGTACTGACCAAACAGTGCGATTATGGAATCTCCAAACTGGAGAATGCTTCCAATGTTTGGAGGGACACCATGATTGGGTAAATTCAGTTGCCTTCAGTGCTGATGGTAAAATCCTTGCCAGTGGTAGTGGTGACCAAACAGTTCGCTTATGGAATCTCCAAACTGGTAAGTGCTTCCAAAGCTTGCAAGGTCATACTAAGTCAGTACGTGCCGTCGCCTTCAGTGCTGATGGTAAAATCCTTGCCAGTGGTAGTGGTGACCAAACAGTTCGCTTATGGAATCTCCAAACTGGTAAGTGCTTCCAAAGTCTGGAGGGACACAATGATTGGGTATATACAGTTGCCTTTAGTTCTGATGGTAAAATCCTTGCTAGTGGTAGTAGTGACCAAACAGTTCGACTATGGAATTTTAACGGTGATGAATGCTTCCACACCTTGCAAGGACACACTAGTAGAGTACGTGCAGTTGCCTTTAGTCCCAATGGTAAAATTCTTACTAGTGGTAGTGTGGATGGCACAATTAAACTTTGGGATGTTGAAAAAGGTACGTGTCTGAAAACTCTGAGAAGCGATCGCCCTTATGAACGCATGAACATCACAGGTGTTAAAGGCTTAACTGAAGCTGAAAAAGCTACCCTTAAAGCATTAGGTGCGGTAGAAGATGGAGAAAAAATTTGAGACGATATGCAACCTATATTGAGGCGATCGCACTCCCCATTCCTTTCCACTAATCTAGCAAGAGCGATCGCATTACCAATCCCTTTACACTAATCCAGTAATAGCGATCGCATCACTAATTTTGACAGGTCTTGAATGTGCGAAGCCGAAGGCAAGGTTGGGTAGTTCACTCATCTAATTTCAACTCTAATTGTGTAGCTGTAGTTTTAGATTTACGGGGCTGCTTGGGTTTAATTGTAGATTGACGTTTTGGTTTTTTGTCAGCTTCGTGTTTAGCTTTCTCAGCTTTGATGCGTTCTAGTAGTTTTTCGGCGGGTTCGTCGTTGGGATCTTGGGGTACGAGTTTACCTTCAAAAGCTTGTTTTAAAATGGTTTGGCGGAGTTTTTCAGCGCGTTTGAGATTTGCATCAATAGTTTTTTCTAGTTGGTCGATTACAGATAAGATGCGTTCCACCTCTTCTATAATTTTTTTTTGTTCAGCTAATGGAGGAATTTCCAGAGGAAGCTTATTTAAGATAGTTTGACTAATATTATGCTGTCCTGCTGATGTTGCTGCTCTCGTCTCGATCCATGTACGAATTCTAAAAGTATTCCATATTTTATTTATCCAAATAGGTAATCTATCTATAGATATTAGACGAAATCTAATGATATAAGATGCAAAAAAGTATGCTATATCATAAGTCTGAGTAACTAAAGCTGCTCTACCTATAAGCTCTTTACTTCCATTAGTACGAATAACAAGTAAATCAGCGTATGCCAATGGTTCAATAGCCTCAAGCTTGTTGTTATTAGCAGCATATTTTAAATCATCTAAAACAATACTACCATTAACAATATTAGGAATTCTAAGAACTGGTGATCCTGAAAAGTTGTAGTCACACTTTTCCGCTGTTCCATATCTAGAATCCCAACTTAATTCTTCTAAACTAGCCCAACACCAGCTATCAGGTAATTCAGGTAAATCAGAGATATCTGGTGCAATGGGTTCTTTATATTTCAGCTTCCAATTGTCATCCTTGGGAGTTTTACTCTGCGCTTTCATCTTCGCCAGTTGTTCGGCTTCCCACTTCTCCCGTCGCTGCTTGAGGATGCGTTCAAGTAACACTGAGGCGGGTTCTAATTCTCCTTGATTCGCTTCCCGCCATTCTTTAGTTAAATTTCCTTCGACTGCGGCTTTTAGCACCGCCTGACGGTAGCGTTTTAATTTGGCTTTTACTTTTTTGAGTAACTCTACCCCTGCGTCAAGTTGGGTGAATAGTTCTTCAATTTTGGCAACTATGCGATCTTGTTCAGGAAGAGGAGGAATTGGTATTTGTAAGCTTCTACAGTTTGTTAAAGATATAAAAGATTGACCAGCAGTGGCAGTAGCTTTCTTAATGACTAAATTTAAAATTTCATCTGAAAGCAAACAATAAGTCAAATATTTTCTATGAAATGATGATGATAGTCTAAAAATACAAACATTTTGATTTGTATTCCATTCGGGGTAGTCATGAGGAACTAGAGAAACTTTGCCTAAAGGTGGCCCAACGACATTCATTAAAACATCGCCAGGAAATATTTTAGATTTGGATAAAATATTTTCATGCACTGTCTGAGGTATAAATGTAGGATTTATAGAAAAATCAAGTATTCCTGTTTTTGTTAAATTATGTATTTTAATATAAGGAATTTCTCCTAAGCCAATATTCATGTCAGCTTGCTTAGGAGTATTACCATTAGTAATTAGTTCACATATTTCATCGGTAGAAGCCCACACCCAACCTTTTGGCAACTCATATAACTCCTCTCCCATTACGCAGCTAACGCCTCATTCAACTCATCCAAAATATCCATTAAATCATTTCCAAACAACTGATAAGCCTGAAACGCTTCCTGTGGCATTTCCTGTAAATCCTCTGGCTCAATCCTCATACTGGTGGCTATATGCTCCTTAATCTTTTCCAACCATCCTACCTGCTGTGAGGTAAACTCTTTTGTTGCTAACCACTGCTGAAACTTCTCCTCAACTGTCACCGCGTAGGGTTCTAACGTCTCCGTTTCCCCCATCGCAAAGCGTACCAGAGAAATGATATCTGTCAACAGCTTTTGCACCCCAGCACCCCTGACTTTATCCGCTTGCAACTGGGCGTATGCTTGCCATAACTTCTCTGTTGTCAGGTTACACGGTGGACGTTCTAGGGCATTCGCTAACTGCTTGATCTGCTCGTAGGTTAACCGTCGCTGTCCGTAGGGCTGATTATAAAGGATTTGCAGCGCGGTAATATTATCCTTGTTCGCCTCAATACACTGGCGAAAAGTCTCCACTGTCCCCATCGCCTTATCCCTGGCGCTGGTATCAAATCCTGCTTCTAATACCACATCCTGACTAACTGTATCAATCAGTTGCTCATTATTACTTTTAATATCTTTGAGCAAGTTCCGAAACTGGGGATTATCAAAGGGTTGACAAGCAAGGTTGATTAATACCTCTGCTGCTTGCTGCTGTTGTGTTTCCGTGGGTGTTGGGGTTTGGAACTGTGCGATCGCCTGTTCAATTTGCCTGTCTGGATCTACAGCATCGAGTAACTCTCTGGTAATCTGTTGAATAGACTTGCCCCCAGCAGCAGTTGTTAATTCTGTGCGTTCATCAGCATTCAGTTGCTTTTCTAACTTTGCCAAGCGTCCCGCCAAGGACATCAGCGTGTCTTCATCTCGCTGATCCAATGCCACTGCTTGCACTAATTTATCAAAAGGTACACTGCGTTTGCGCTCCAAAGGTCGAGAATCAGTTTTATCCGACTCGCACACCCCCACTGCATCCACAATCACAAATTGTTCCTTCACTTGAGCATCGGGTGTCACTCCCTGAAAATCTGTAGGATTAATTGTGCGGGTTCCCCGTCCTTTCATCTGCTCAAAATAAATCCGCGATTTCACATCCCGCATAAATAGCAAGCATTCCAGAGGTTTGATATCCGTCCCCGTGGAAATCATATCAACGGTGACAGCAATGCGGGGATTATAGGAGTTGCGGAAACTGGCGATTAAATCTTCTGCTTTCTCCCCAGTGGTGCGATAGGTAATCTTTTTACAAAACTCATTCCCCTTGCCAAATTCTTGGCGGACAATTCGCACAATATCTTCAGCGTGGGAGTCATCTTTGGCAAAAATCAGAGTTTTGGGAACTTCGGTTCTACCAGGGAATATCTCTGTGAATAATCGCTGTTTAAAGGTGCGAATCACTGTGCGAATTTGATCCATCGCCACCACAGAACGATCCAACTCCCTCCCTGCATAGCTTAAATCTTCATCCAACTGCTGCCAACGGATGGCACGAGTTTGGTGATCGCGTCTATCAATGTAAAATCCTGCTTGGATATTGCTACCCTGTTCTGTAATCTGGGTGCGAATGCGATAAACTTCATACCCCACATTTACCCCATCAGCTACCGCCTGTTCGTGGGCATACTCCATCACCAAATTCTGATCAAAAAAGTCAAAAGATTGCAGAGATGGCGTTGCTGTCAGTCCGATAATGAAAGCATCAAAATATTCCAAAACTTGCCGCCACATATTGTAAATCGAGCGGTGACATTCATCGGTGATTATGAAATCAAAGGTGTCAATGGGAATTTTCGGGTTATAAACCACATCCTTGGGCTGCTGGTTTTGCTTTTCCGTATCGAACTGTGATGCTTCCTCATTTTCTGCCTCAAATTCAACTTCTCCCCGCAACATGGAATAAAGACGCTGAATTGTAGTGATACATACCTTATTAACTGGATCGATGATGTTAGAAGTCAATAACTGCACATTATAGAGTTCAGTAAACTTACGCCCATTATCAGGAGTGACATACTGCTGAAACTCCTTCTGGGTTTGTTGTCCCAAATTCTTCCGATCCACTAAAAATAAAATCCGTTTCGCCCCAGCTAACTTAATCAGCCAGTAGATAAAACTCACAGCAGTATAGGTTTTGCCTGCACCAGCCGCCATCTGAATTAAAGCTTTGGGACGATTTTCTTTGAAAGAATTAAATAAACCTGCGATCGCTTCTTTCTGACAATCTCGTAAATCTTCAGTTTCAATTGTGGGTAACAGTTGCAAAAGCCCTCTGAGGGTATCAGACTTGCCTAACCATTCCTGTAGCGTTTCCGGTTTATGGAAAGTAAACACCCGCCTGGAGCGATAATCAGGGTCACGAGAGTCTCGAAAAAATGTTTCTGTACCAGTGCTTTCGTAGATGAAAGGTAAAGGCTTTTGGTAACAGGGAAGACTTTTGGGCAAGTTAAAGGAATGATTGTCAGATTGCATTTCAACACCACTGAGTGCAAATCCAGTAAATTTGGCTTCAATTAGCCCAGCTGCTTTCTGATTGATAAATAACAAGTAATCAGCATTACGAGATTTCAAGGGATATTCACGCACCGCAATTCCCAAACCTGCACCCAAGTTAACTTGATCATAGTCTTGGATAACCCAGCCTGCTCGTGCTAATGCAGCTTCTAGTTGCTTCGCAGCTATTTTCGCTTCTATTTCCTTTTCTTTACTAGCTGCCAAAAACTGTTTATCTTGATAACTTAAATTCTTGTCCTTTGCCCATTCTTCAGCATCTTGTAAAGCGTTTCCCCGTAAAAGTTGAGATTCATCATTGTATCCAGAAGCAATCCAAGCTTGAAAAGCTTGGGAGTAAGGACGCAAATTCTTTAATTGTGTTTCAATCCAATCTTGGTTAAAAACTTCTTTATAAATAGGATTGTAGACTCTTAAGTTTCCCTGCTGTCTGACAACTAACCCTGAAAGAAGTAATTCACTTTGTTCAATAGTATCATTCGCTGAAATTTCAGATTTTCCTTCCCTCCGTCGAACTTGCTGATATAATTCCAGCAAATATCCAGCCCGTCGCTGATTCCTCAAAATTCTGTTTTGAATTGTCCTCAAATGTGCAGGTTCATCTTGAAATTCCCAATTTTCAATAATCCGTGATTTTACAACCTGTTCAACAGTGCAAGAGTTTTCTTTCTCTGACTCTTCAACCATAAACTGACACAATTTTTGCGTCAAAAACGGTTGTCCTCCCGTCCAGTATAATATTTCCTTCATTACTGCTTTAGGGTTAATAAATTTCTCCCTTAAACCCTTTTCTAAAGGTTCTACTTCATGAATCTCAAAGCCTTGAAGAGTAATGGATTGACCTATATTAAATGGTATATGTTGTTTATCCTGAATTAAATTATTAGATGTGGTTACTCCCAAAAAACAAAAGGTGAGACGGTTATATTCAGGATTATGAACACGCTGATTATAACAGGCACGAATAAATACAAATAAGTCATCTGTGGAGAATTGTAAACTGAATATACTATCAATTTCATCAATAAAGATAACAATTTTTTCTTTAATTTTAACTAGCAGTATAGTTTCAATAAACTTATCAAATCGTGTTAACAGTGAATATAGTTGATTAGCTTCCCACCATTCTTGTAAGTTAACATCCAACTCCAAACAATCAATGAGTTTCCAAATTAAACTTACATACCATTTTTCTGGTGAGACGTTATTAATACCTATAGCAGAAAGGTCAATAGCTGCACATTTTACACCAGTCTCTGTTAGGCGGCGCATTGTTCTTATTACCAAGCTCGACTTTCCAGTTTGTCTGGAATCTAGTAGATAACAGAACTTTCCCATCTTTAATGCTTCATACAATTTATCATCAGCTTCCCGCTTGACATAATTAGTGAAGTCTTCGGGCAAGCTTCCTCCAACCATGTATGGCTCGATACGGAGACATCTTATTTGAGTTTCAATCCACTTCTGGTTGAAAATCTCTTTATAGATGAGATTGTAAACTCTTAAATTGCCATGTTGTTTAATAACTAACCCCGATAACTGTAATTCGTTTACATTACTATTATCAGTAGTTGTTTCTCTACTTTGTTGAATTTGCTGATACAATTCCAGCAAATACCCAGCTCGTTGTTCATCCCGCAAAATCCTGTTTTGAATTGTTCGTAAATGCTCAGGTTCGTCTTGATATTCCCAATTTTCAATAATTCGTGATTTTACAACCTGCTCAACAGTGCGAGGGTTTTCTTTGTCTGATTCCTCAACCATAAACTGACACAACTTTTGCGTCAAAAAAGGTTGTCCTCCTGTCCACTCTAAAATTTTTTTCATCACCGCTTGAGGGTTACTAAATTTTCCCTCTAAACCTAGCTGTAGTGGCGCAACCTCATGCATTTGAAAACCTTTTAGAGAGATAGCCTTACCAATATTAAATGGCGTGCGTTGTTTATCTTTTATTAAATCACTAGGCGATGCTACACCTAACAAACAAAAAGTGAGGCGATTATATTCAGGATTATCAACACGCTGATTGTAACAGGAACGAATAAAAGCAAAAAAATCATCAGTAGGAAATAGGAGGCTTAAAACACTATCAATCTCATCAATAAAAATAACGATATTTTCTTGAATCTCAGTCAGCAATATTTTTTCTAAAAATTTAGCAAACTTCATCAAGGATGAGTTTAATTTATTCTTCTCCCACCATTGTTGAAAATCTACATCCAAGTTAAAGCTATCAATTAGCTTCACAATTAAATCTGCGTACCAATTTTCTTGTGTAGCACTCTGAATACTGATAGAAGATAAATCAATCGATGCACACTCCACACCAGCTTCACTCAAGCGGCTCATTGTTCTTACCCGCAAGCTGGATTTTCCACTTTGTCTGGAATTCAGTACATAACAAAACTTTCCTTGCCGAAGTGCATTATACAATTCTTCATCTGCTTCCCGTGTCACATAGGTGCTAGCATTTTCGGGCAAGCTTCCAGAAAAAATATATTCATGGATATACTCCTCATCCATAACTTACCTCAAACGCACCGAGAAATACTGACGGTATAAATCGCAGCTAGGAACGCAATCATTACAAACAATTTTTACCAACCCTAAACTATGGAGCTTGAACGTAATTTCAGGATTAAGTTGCACAGGTTCATTTGCCGTTACTACTCTTTTATAAGCTTCTTCTAGCTGAGGAGCATCTTGTAAACATTCGAGTTGTTCTCGCAGATGGTGGCTAAAAATTCCTTGTTCCGTTGGAGCAACTGCCAAAATTTCTCCTAGAGTAATTTCTTGACTTTTAAGATTACACAAAGACTCTTGTAGCAAATAAGGATGTCCTCCCAGCAGTCCCAAGAGTTGATTTAAACCTAGTTCTCCTAATTGTCCATCTAATTCATATTGCTTTATTATCTCTTCTACCTGCTGCTGGTTAAATTCAGGTAACTCGATGGCTAATCCCACATTAAAGGGTGAGTGATTAGTATCTAAGGTAGGATAAGTTTCTGTAGAATTAACTACTACTAACCTCAGTTTTTTCCAAATTTTACCCATCCTGTCCCCTTGTTTGGCAGTTTCATACCAACTCCGCAGCAGTAAGCAAAATTCGGAGAAAATGTTTTCACATTTAAACAAACGCTCAAAATTATCTATGGCAAGAACAACAGGACTATCAATTACTGATAGTAAATACTTTTGAAAGTAACGAGTACAGCTTGTATTCAGCCCCATATTATCTTGCCAGTATTCATCCAACTGAGCCTCCAGTTCCAGGCTGTCAGAAACATTGATGCACAACCACTGTAAGAAGGTCTTCAAGTCAGCAATCGCAGAACTATCAGCTAGTTTCAAATCTAATTTCGCTGTTTGATAACCTTGTTGTCTAGCATAGTCGAGCAATTTCTCTAATAGCAAGGTTTTACCCATCTTTTGCGGAGCTTTAATCCGAATCAGCGCTCCAGGTTGCAAAATAGCTTTATGGCATTTTTCTTCAATTGGTGGGCGTTCTATATATATAGTTGTTGCTGGTTCTGAGTCAGAGTTTGTAGATAATTCCTGTGAAGCAAGCTGAGATAGTAAACTTTTTTTGGTGATGAGTTGGGGTATCAAATTCTGCGGTATCCCTGCCACTCGAATCACGCTACAACCTAGTTTATAGGCAAACTCATAATCTTGACCTGCTCCCAATGCATCATAAAAACCCACAGCAAATTCAACTGCTGCTTTATCACCAATTGCCTGACTCATACCCACCACATAATCAATGTGTAGGGCTATTTCTTGTGCCTGGTATTTTGAATAGCAAGCATTCAGAACAACACACTCTATTTGATTAGCGAATAATTGAAATAATCCAGCTAAAGCTTCTGCATCAACTAATTTGACTTGACCCGTTTCATCCTCAAATAACAAACCTTCTTCTCCAGAACCATGCCCAGAAAAGTGTATTATGTGTGGTTCGTATTCCAGAATAGCTCTGTGTATGTCTCTGTAGCGTACTGCTTCTGCTGTATCTATTGAATAATCATCACGCTTCTTTGCTCGTTTTAATCCCTCTCTAATTTCGCGCGTCTCCTCACCCAGACGAAGCTGACTGGTGTCTTTAGGATTGGCTGATAGCAGCAGGATCTTTCGAGCTTGATTATTACTATTCATCAGAAGTGTGCATTTTTATACATTTATACCGCAGTTTCTCCAAATTATGTCAGATTAACCTGGCAACTTATTCATCAACTGCTGATAAATTACGTCTAGCCACACCGGAATTACAGGTTTACCTTCATCTAAAGATGCGATCGCCTGTTTTCGGTCATACACTACAAGATTTAGCGATCGCTTATGCCCCTCCCAAAGTAGCATCCACCGACTACCTTTACCAGAGTCAAATAACTCCGGTTCCTTTTCTTTGAGGGTGTTCAGCGTAGTAGTGGCAATATCAAAACTCAATCCCATCGACAAAAAATATAACATTGCTGCCAGTTCCATCAAATTCGGCTTTGAGTAATAAATACTACGTCCTGTTCCCGTCTCACCAATAACAGGAACAACCACACCCTTTTCTCGCCAGTACTGGAGTTGACGCAGGGTGCAGCCTGTGATGTCAGCCGCTTGTTTACTCGTAAAAAACGTTTCTTGCATGAAATCATTGTAGGCACAGCAGTTAATTAAACATTTGTGGTATTATTAGACATATATGTTAGTAAACGTATGAGCCAGATTACTATTCAGTGTCGTTTAGTAGCAACTGAATCTACCCGCCAACAGCTATGGAAGTTGATGGCAGAGAAAAACACGCCACTGATTAACGAACTGTTGCTCAGGGTGGCTCAAAACCCTGAGTTTGAAAGTTGGCGGCAAAAGGGCAAACACCCAACTGGTATTGTCAAAGAACTCTGCCAACCTTTAAAAACAGACCCTCAGTTCATCGGTCAACCAGGGCGGTTTTACACAAGTGCGATCGCATTGGTGAACTACATATATAAATCATGGTTTGCGCTAATGAAGCGATCGCAGTCCCAACTAGAAGGCAAAATTCGCTGGTGGGAAATGCTTAAAGGTTAGAAACTCTTTTGCTTGCCACTGATAATGTTCCTGAAAATGAAACGGAGGCGAAATCTTGGCAAGACAACCTTTTAAAAAAATCTAGCAAAGTACCTTTCCCAGTCGCTTATGAAACCAACGAAGACATGACTTGGTTTAAGAACGAGCGTGGACGTATCTGTGTAAAATTTAATGGACTAGGTGAGCATACTTTTCAAGTCTATTGTAATTCTCGCCAACTCCACTGGTTTCAACGCTTTTTAGAAGATCAGCAAATCAAATCGAACAGCAAAAACCAACACTCTAGCAGCCTATTCACTCTCCGTAGTGGACGTATTGCTTGGCAAGAAGAGGAAGGTAAAGCCGAAGAGTGGAAAGTTAACCACTTAACCCTTTACTGTTCTGTAGATACTCGCCTGTGGACAGATGAAGGAACAAACCTTGTAAGAGTTGAGAAAGCAGAAGAAATTGCTAAAACTATTACCCAAACAAAAGCCAAAGGTGAACTAAACGATCAACAACTTGCTCATATAAAACGGAAAAACTCATCTCTAGCCAGAATTAATAACCCCTTTCCCCGTCCGAGTAAACCATTATATAAAGGTCAATCTCATATTCTTGTTGCAGTTAGCCTTGGTTTAGAGAAGCCTGCAACAGTAGCAGTAGTTGATGGCTCTACAAGTAAAGTCATTACCTACCGCAGTATTAAACAACTACTAGGCGATAATTACAGGGTAAGCTCATCTAATTTGGTATAGCATGAACTTGACAAAAGAAACAATACAAGCATAAATAACTAGATAAAAAATGTACTTGACATCAGAGCAAAAT
>NZ_JACJQJ010000131.1 GCF_014696615.1 Nostoc linckia FACHB-104
GACCCCTTAGAACCACAACTGGCGATGGCTGCGATTGACCAAGTTTACAACAGCTATGACCAACGCCGTCGAGTACCGGAACACCGCCGCCATGAATTTGATAATCAACCAGTCAGGTTAATCTTGGCTGATTGGCATTCAATCTATGAAACGGTAAAATTGGAAGCATGGTTTCAACCCTACCTCAAGAAAATTAGCACCATTGTTACAGTTGGTAGAGAACTAAATGTTTGCCTGATTATCGACACTCAATCTTTTAATTTAGCTGCCTTGGGTATAGGAGATTCCAATATTAGAAAAAACCTTTACATCATTGCTCAAGGCAATTACAACGTTGAAGCAGACGGCACAGTTAACGATAGCTATGGCGTGCTGTACAACCTGATAACTAATGCCAAGATTGTGGAAGATGCAGTACTGAGACAACAATTAAAAGAAAGATTTACCGAGCTAAAGCCACAATCTAAGGAACTAGGACAACCGCTAATATTTATCTCAGTTGACCCCATGCAGTTGGACATTCTGCCTGATATCACTAGTTATAAACCAGGAAATAAACCAGCAATTCAACTGGATACAGTTAGTCCGGAATATCTGGATAATCTACTAAAGCTGGAATTTGATATTGATTTATCTACAACTAGTATAAATAGTCCGCTTAATCAAAGAAATAATCACTCTTTTGATGAAAATGCTAGTGATAAAAATCAAGCTAGCTCAGAGATTAAACTAAGCGAGATTCAAATCAAACTGGTTGATTATCTCAAGGGGAAAGGTGCAAAAACTCCACGTCAAATTAAACAGAATGCGGGTAGTAAATTCAAGGGTATATCGGAAGCACAAATCCGCGAAGAACTTAACTTGCTTGTGCAAAAGGAGAAAGTCATTTGTACAGGTGAAGATAGTTACAAATTAGTCAATTAGGTTGGACTGTTGGTTGGGGTGGATAAATTGCACTTTTTGGGGAATCTATGCACTTTTACCTAACATATCCAAAACCAACCGAAATACCCAAAAGCATTGCTATATCGTAATTACATTATCCAACACCAATCCAACAATGCACTCAAGCACTAACCAAAATCCAAACGACGATTTAGTTGATTTTGAATACGGGGTGTTGCGATGATGAGCTATCGGCTTTTGGCGACAGCGCTTTGCGATCGCAGTTACAGTTAGAATAAACACGCTGATAAATTTGTTACCCAATCTTGGCTAGCCAACAATGAATTTTTTACGTTAGAGCAAAAGCAAACTGATTGAGATAACGAGATTTCTTGGCTCTACTATTCACAGATGTATCCCCATGTTATGGGAATAAAAAACTTGCCAATTTACTGAATATTGCATGAAAATGCGAAAAAGAGGATACTTATGATGTATTTAAAGCAGAAATATGATTGTTTCGGCAAATAAATCGTAAATATGACTGTTCAATTATCCCAACCTGACTTTCAACGCCTGATCAGAATAGTCTCTAATTTACCAGACTTTGCTAATGTGCGAGATCGTCGTCGTTTAGTTGCAGGTGCTTTAGAAGGTGTACCAAAAGCAAATATTATCTTGGCACAATTAGATTTGGATGGTAATCCGAAGAATGTTGCGGTTGAGGTAGTGCACTTCTTTGCAAATTTTGGACAGGTGGCTTATGGCAAAGAAGCTTTAGGTGTTTTCCTCAATTATATTCAATTCTCTACCAGCGATGAAGATACTTTTTTCATCCAAGATTTATTTCAAATCTATCCTCTTGATACTCCAGCTACTCCCAACCGCTTAATTGATCGTTGGCGAGGAACTGATAATATGGCTGATATTAAAGAAAAAATTATCGGTGAAGATACATTACGCCACATTTATATTTTAGACATGGCGCTTGATGCAGCTAAAGCTGTTGTTCATATCAAAGTTCCCAAATCGGACGGAGGTACTGAAGCGGGTACAGGTTTTATGATTGCACCAGATTTATTGATGACTAATAATCATGTTATTGCCAGACAAGAAGAAGCAGAAAAAGCTGAATATACCTTCAATTATCAATTAGATAAAAATGGTAATCAATGTCCTATCATTACAGTCAATGGGTTACCTCAGGGAAATTTCTATACGAATTCTGATTTAGATTTTACAGTTGTAACACTTCATAATATTCCCGATTTTGGCAATCATTTAAAACTTAAAAGCAAGCTAGTACGGCAAGATGAACGAGTTGCAATTATTCAGCATCCTGGTGGACATTTAAAAAAAATCTCCATTCAAAATAACTTTGTTGCCTATGCTGATACTAAAGATGTGCAATATACTACTAGTACACTCCCCGGCTCTTCCGGTTCGCCTGTATTTGATGATGATTTTCAGGTAGTTGCAATTCATCATAGTGGGGGAATGTTAGTAGAGCCAAGTACACAGCGCAAATATTTACGTAATGCGGGTACAAGTATGATAGCTGTGTTGAAAGATTTGCAAACAAATGCACCAGAGATTTATGCACAATTGCAGGGTAATTAAGCAATGGCGATCAGTGGTAAATTAATGCAAGAATTGCTAAACTTTCTGCAACAGCATCTTACAGATAAAAATGATTGTAAAAGTTATTTAAGTCTATTATTTGGGACAAACCAATCTATATTAAATCAGATTCAGTGGGATAATACATTAAATAATATTATTATCAATGTTTTAGTTAAACTAGATGCCTATGGTAAAATGCCAGATTCCGGACAAACAGCTCTTTGTGGATTTTTCAAGTTAATTAGTGAAAATGTGGGATCTGATGTCAGAATAAATATCGATAGGTTACTGGAATTTATTAGAAAAGAACAAGAAGAACAAGCAATTTATGAATTACAAAAAATTCTTAAAACTTTAGAATTAGACTACTTTACACAAATACAACAGTCATACTCTATCTGTGTACCTCGTTATTCGAGTGATTGGTTACCGGAGAATATTGAAGACATTTACCAGGCGCTTCAAGATATTTATCACCAAGAAGATTCTCTCGATTCAATTACTAAATTTGTAGCTCTATTATTAAATAATCCAGAACTTTGTGAAAATACTGCTATTGCTAAACTATTAAAACAATGGGGACAGCATAATAATCCCCAGTTTTATCATTTATTGAAGCAAACTAAACAAGATAGCCAACACAAACAGAAACATATAGATATTTATCTAATTATTTTAATAGAACCCAGTATTCAGCAAGCTGATAATAATCTTTATATTATAAAATCGTGGTTAATTCCAAATCTCAGTCATAAATACTTGGAGATTTCATATCAAACCAAAGAAAATTTCTATTTTAAAGAATTACCCAGTTTATTGAGCTATTTTATTCAACAAAGCATTCAGCAACTAGGAAAATTACCTAAAACAATCGAATTTTTCTTACCTCATGAGCTATTTAACCAAGCAATCGATGTTTTGATTCCAGAAAAAAATGCAGATGATGAAGATGAGGATGATGAATTACCAATTCCAATTGGTGTAAATTATACCGTTAGTATTCGTTCTTATCAACGTATAAAAAAATTATTGAAGAAAAAGGAGCGAGATGAAAAAATTATACGTTGGCAAGAGAAGTGGGTAAATCTCAACAGCAGAGGGGAAGAATTCTGTTTTCCTTATTTTATGTCAGGAGATAACTGGCAAGAAATTTTTACTGAATTACAATCAGATAATGCTATTGGATTAAAATTATTTAAACTTCCTTCTAAGGATATTTTGAAGGTTATTGATCAAACTGGCACTCCAGTGGCTTTATGGTTAAGAAATGAATTGAATAATTCAAATTTACTAACTGATTTTGAAGCAATTTTACAAGAGTGTTTAATTGCACAATTACCGAATAAGGTAAAAGAGAAGCGTATAGTTGCCTTTAAGGAGGAAAACCATATCGGAGAACATATAACCCTATTATGGGACAATCCAAATATCTTGCCGCCAGAAGTTTTACCTGCATCACTACCAGAAGTTTTACATTAATATCAGTTATGACATCTTGGAAAATATTTAAAGGAACCCCAGAACATCCTCATGATGGCATCACAAAACTTCCTGAACCTCCTAGTTGGCGAAAATTCGATAAACAAGAACGAGGTTCTAATTACCAAGCTAGGGGAGAAGAAATAGAACTAGTAAATGCAGCGTTGTATCTACGTCGTCCTTTATTGGTAACGGGAAAACCGGGCACCGGAAAAACTTCTTTAGCTTATGCAGTAGCTAAGGAATTAAATTTAGGGGAAGTGTTACGTTGGAATATTACTACTCGCTCAACTCTACAGCAAGGGTTGTATAGTTATGATGCTATTGGTCGGTTACAAGATGCCAAAGCTAATGAGAAAGATAATTTAGCAGAGATTGGTAAATATATTCAATTGGGTTCTTTGGGAACAGCCTTATTTTCTTCAAAATTCAAAAAACCCAGGGTATTATTAATTGATGAAATGGATAAAAGCGATATTGATTTACCTAATGATTTGTTGAATATTTTTGAAGAAGGAGAATTTGATATCCCCGAATTAGCCAGAATAGCCAACGTAGATGATAAAGACGATAAAAATCAATTAAATAACATTATCGTTAAAACTTATGACAATCAAACTGCAACCATTGTTAAAGGCAAAGTTAAATGTGAAGAATTTCCCTTTGTCATCCTCACAAGTAATGGCGAACGAGAATTTCCCCCTGCTTTTTTACGACGTTGTTTGAGGTTAGATTTACCACAACCAAGCCGTCAGGAATTAGATAAGATTGTCAAAGCCCATTTAGGCAATGATATTATTGGACAAGCAGAGAAACTGATTGAGCAGTTTCTCAAGCGACGAGATCAAGGGGATTTAGCTACAGACCAATTACTCAATGCTATTTATCTATTGACCAATACAGCTAATAAACCTGATTCCCCCATGCTTGAATCTGTTGATAATCAGGAGAAAGTTAAAGATAAAGACTCAAAAACAAAGTTAGTAGAACATTTGCTGCGCTACTTAAATAGTAGAGATGGACTATGATAGAGCGGGCAATCGCTATTCTACAACAAGCTGGGTACGACCTAACTGCAAGAGAATTAGCAGACATTTTCTGGTTGGCAGTTCATATAGAACAATCTTCAGCACCGTTACCTCAGAAAATACCAGAGCTATCAACACCATTACCCGCACCAAAACCAGACACCCCAAATAAACATGTAGATACTTTTAAGTCTAAAGTTACCGAAACTCCAGAAACTCCAGAAACTCGAAGAACTCAAGAACCAACAGCCCCAGTTGTTCTTCCTCCGCCTCCAACGCAAAAGCCAAGCACCAAAGAAAACGCAGAAGCGATACCCATCAAAATACCCGCAGCCGCAGCACTGAGAAATTCCCTGGCTTTAGGACGTGCGCTTCGTCCTCTCATGCGGAAAGTACCATCTTCTACAGAAAAGATATTGGACGAAGAAGCTACAGTTCAACGCTTTGCAGAAGAAAAAATTTGCATTCCAGTTCTCAAAAACACTCCAGAAAGATGGCTAGAGTTAGCTTTAGTAGTAGAAGAAACTAGCATCACTGAGATTTGGGAACAAACCATTAGAGAATTTCAACTACTTCTCAAGCATCATGGTGCTTTTCGGGATGTGCGGACTTGGAAATTAAAAAGCGCAGAAACTTCAGATGAAATAAAAATACAATTATTTGCTGAAAATAGTACAGGGTTTGATGAATCCACCCCGCACAAACCAGATGTATTAATTGACCCCAAAGGTAGGCGTTTAATTCTTTTGGTAAGTGATTGTATTTCTCCAATTTGGCGAAAACAACTAATTCATCCAGTTCTAGAATTATGGGGACAACGTGGTTTAATTACTATTCTTCAGCTACTTCCAGAAAGATTTTGGGATAGAACAGCTTTAGTTTATGAAATTCCCGTTTTGCTTTCTACTTTCGCTCCTGGAGTCTGCAATTCCCAGTTAATCGCACAATTATGGGATGAAGATGATATTGATGAATTTTCAAATAAAAACAATAAAAATAAATCAAAAGTTTTAGAATATTTAACTCCTATTCCTATTATTACCATAGAACCAGAACCTTTACTTAGGTGGTCAAAGGTTATAGCAGGTCAAGGAAATATCTCAACAGCAGGATTTAAATTCTATTCTGTTTATTCTCATCAAGAAATAACAAACTCTACTGAAAATCACTCGCCCAGCATACCAGAGCAATCTCCTTCAGATTTAGTCAATTTGTTTCGCGCTAATGCTTCTCTACAAGCTAGACGTTTAGCAGGATTAATGGCAGCAGTTCCTGTGAGTATATCAGTAGTAAACCTAATTCGGGAAACCTTGCTGCCAGATGCAAGAGAAATTCATGTGGCAGAAGTGTTTATGAGCGGACTGCTGAAACGGTTGCCAGTTTCTTATCAAGATGATACTGAGTATATTACCTATGAGTTTGTTGATGGTGTTAGAGAGTTATTGAGAGATTTTGTTCCGCCTAATAAACAAATTTCAGTTATTGATTTAGTTATTGCTAAAGTATCTGAATTTATTGCTAAACGACTAGGAATATCAATAAAAGAATTTGACGCGCAGTTGATTACACATAACAATGATGCTCTAGCATCTAAACTGCGTCCCTTTGCAAAACTCAAAACTCAAGTTCTTCGACAATTGGGAGGAAATTATGCACTTGAGGCTGTAAAACTTGAGCTAAGTCAATTTTTGCAGGAATATGCTGGAGAATACGCTTGTGCAGTCAAATGGGGTGGAGCAAATGGAACTTGGCAACAAGAATCAGAACCAGAACATTTATTAATTTCTTCCCAAGGTGAAGTACAGTTCCATTCTCGCTTTGGTTTGGAGGTAATTCAAAATTTACAAGTTGAAGGACAAACACTGTCTTGGAGCTTTGATGATAATCAAACTGCTGCTAGTATCACTTTTAAAGTGAATAGTGAAAATAGTTATTTTTGGGAAAGCGAGCAGACAGGTAAGTTATTTGAGGGATGGTTGAATTATCTCAATGAAGGCAGAATAGATTTTAGAGGTAAGTTTATAAATGACGAAATACCAAATTTTCCTCCATTCCAAGTATTTGTATTTGAAGTCGCAACCATTACCTTTGAAGATGAGCCAACTGTTAATCTTCAACCCTTTGAATTTGAAGTAGCCACCATTGAACCAAAACAATCAGGCTGGCTCAGACGTAAAACAGAATTAATAATCAAACGTCGTCGTCAGCAATCACAGTATTTTATTGAAGATTTAGGGAATGGCGTTCAGCTAGAAATGGTACAGATTTCTGGGGGTAAATTTACGATGGGTTCTCCCAAAAAAGAGAAAAATAGCACTGATGATGAACGCCCCCAACACCAAGTAACTGTCCCAGAATTCTTCATAGGCAAATATCCATTAACACAAAAACAGTGGAAAGCAGTAGCAGCACTACCGCAGGTGAACAGAGAGCTAAAACCTAACCCCTCAAGTTTTAAAGGAGAAAATCGTCCTGTAGAGCAAGTGTCTTGGTACGATGCGGTGGAGTTTTTTGATCGCTTATGTTCTCATACAAAAAGACAGTACCGCCTCCCCAGTCAAGCAGAGTGGGAATATGCGTGTAGGGCTGGTACAACAACACCATTTCATTTTGGCGAAACAATTACATCAGAGTTAGCCAATTACAATGCTGAGTACACTTATGGTGCTGGTGTGAAAGGAATATATCGAAACCAAACAACGGATGTAGGAAGTTTTGGGGTAGCAAACGCCTTTGGGCTGTACGATATGCACGGTCAAGTATGGGAATGGTGTCTAGATGATTGGCACGATAATTATAAAGGAGCGCCAACAGATGGCAGTGCGTGGTTTGATAATGATAATGATAACCTTTATCAGAAACAAGGGAGAGCCGTGCTGCGGGGCGGTTCCTGGAACGACGCTCCTGAAGACTGCCGTTCCGCGTCTCGCTTCAACTACGATTGGGCGGAGCGCGACGACATCGTCAGCAATATTGGTTTTCGTGTTGTCTGCGCGTTCGGGAGGACTATCCAGTAGCCCTTTATACTTTAGTTCTTTTACCCTTTACACTTGTTCTTTTTTTCCTTTGTTAGCGTAGCGAAGCGGAGCGTTACAAATTTTTTTTCAAATTTAAGCTTGGGAAGTCCGCAAACTTACAATCAAGCAAGAAAGTAAAGCAAGTGGTCATAAATGCCAAAAATAGTTACAAACAAAACACAGAAGACAGCTCAATACTATGTAGAAAACTTGGGTAAAGGAATTGAGCTAGAGATGGTGCTGATTCCTGCTGGCAGTTTTCTAATGGGTTCACCAGAAGATGAACTGGAGCGTAGCAACTCAGAAAGCCCTCAGCATTTAGTGAACATTCAGCAATTTTGCATGGGTAAGTATCCAGTCACTCAAGCACAGTGGAAAGCAGTAGCAGCACTTACACAAGTTAATAGAGAACTTGACCCAGACCCATCTGGATTTAAAGGAGAAAATCGTCCTGTAGAGCAAGTGTCTTGGTACGATGCGGTGGAATTTTGCGATCGCTTATCCTCCCATACAAAAAGACAATACCGTCTGCCCAGCGAAGCAGAATGGGAATATGCCTGTAGAGCCGGAACTACGACCCCATTTCATTTTGGCGAAACAATCACATCAGAACTGGCAAATTATAATGCTAACTACACTTATGGCGCAGGTGTGAAAGGAACATACCGAGAACAAACAACGGAAGTGGGAAGCTTTGGAGTAGCAAATACCTTTGGGTTATACGATATGCACGGTAATGTATGGGAATGGTGTCTAGACGATTGGCACGATAACTATGAAGGAGCTCCGACAGATGGCAGAGCATGGTTTCATGATAATAATGATAATTTTTCTCAAAAAAAAGGAAGAGCCGTGCTGCGGGGCGGTTCCTGGAACGTCAATCCTATGCTCTGCCGTTCCGCGTCCCGCGACAGCAACAATGGGGCGGAGCGCGCCATCATCTACGACGATGATGGGTTTCGTGTTGTCTGCGCGTTCGGGAGTACTCTTCACCGCGAGAGTCGGCAAGTGGGAATCTGCCCTTGAGTGCAACCGAAGAGTCCAGCCTGCACCTGTGATGTCAGTGATGATATCAAAAAATCAAACCGAGTTGGGTAGCTTGGTAGGTGTAACCCGAACAGTTGCTCAACTCTACAATTAACAAACATTATTTAATGGGGTGGAAGAGTCCATTGTCACTCCTGCGCCAACCAATAGAACTAGGATCTCTTGACCTAGACCACCTTTCAAAATCTTTGGGAGTTTGGGTACTTTGTTCAAGCTCCAGAGTTGCCAAAGAAAGACCTAACCTTTTAGCTAAATTTTCTCCCGTATAGGCTTGTAGTTGCTGTTGGGGTGGATGGTAGTTATAAGACTGCCGCTTAGAAGTAGTAACCGAGCGCTGGTTGAGTAAAGAGATCGCTCCTTCTAGTTGTGCTAATCTAGTCGCAATTGCTTCAGTCTTCTGTTCCAACAGTGAAAGTCTCTGTTGGGAATTATCGTCTGCACCCAATTCTTGTCGAGTATCTTGTCGATTGGCGAATTGGTTAAATTGGGTTTCGAGTTGGTGTAAACGAGTTTCTAGACTTATTTCTGTACCTGGGGTTGGCCCCAGGACATGATACAAACCTTGAATAACTAGGTCAGTAGCAGTGGTCTTACGTTCTCGTGCAGCAGCGCGAAGTGCCTTAGTCAGGGTTTTGGGGAGCTTGAAATTAATTGATTCGCGTTCTGTGTTAGCCATATATACACCACATATATACCCTAGTACAGACAGTTTACCGCGAACCGACATGTGCGCCCACAAACTTGATTTGTGTTTACTTTCAACATTTCTACACCCGTTTATACCCAGCGTGTAGACACTGTACCTCTTGGGTGGAGACTACCCTAGAAACATTTTTTCCTGTCAAAGTCCATACAAGCGATTAAGTACCTCCGCCTGATAAAACTGTTGTATTAATTACTAAATCAACTAAAACTTCTTACTATTCAGCCTGCTAACTTGTACAAATAGCTACGTTTATTACGCAGAAGCCAAAAATCTCAACTCAAGCCCTTCTTGAAACCGAGCCAAAACTGCTTGTGTATCCACAATGAAGGGAATATGTGGATTAGACGCAAGTAATGTATGCAATGATATAAGACGTTAACGAAAATCTGCATTGTCATTAACGGCAAAAATGAATCAGTTAAGTGCTTATACTGAAAGTTCTATTAGCTCTGTGGCCAAGCAACTGCAAGCGTCAAATGATTTTTTGGCGGAGTTGCAGCAGAAAGCGAAAACTACTCAGCGGGGGTATGCTGGCAATATCAAGATATTTTTTCAGTATTTTCTGCTTAGAGAGCCGAATCAGAAAGATGTTGAGGAATTTTGGGGGTTAGATGAGCAGACGGCTAATGGGTTAATCCTCAAGTTTAAGAATCATTTGGTGGCCGAAGGTCGAAAGGCGGCGACGATTAACCGTTATTTGGCGGCGATTAAGTATTTAATTAAGGTGGGACGGAACCTGAAGCACTGCCACTATCACTTTGATAGCGACCGGATTGAGTCTTTGAAAGTGACCAAATACCGGGATACGCGGGGTGTATCTGTGGATGAATACAACAAAGTATTTGATGTCATTGATATCACCTGCGCTAAGGGGAAGCGGGACTATGCCTTATTTCTGCTGCTGTGGGCAAATGTTCTGCGGCGGGGGGAGATGGCGCAGTTAACTGTGGGGGATTTTGATTACCACGAAAATACATTAACTGTTTACGGTAAGGGTAAGGGCAATGACTTGACTAGAATTGACTTAAACCCCTATGTTGCAGAAGCGATTAGTGACTGGCTGGGTTGTCGTAGAAATATTAAACCCAGTGACCCCTTATTTATTGCGCTGGATTTTCATAATTATGGGCATCAGCTGACTGGGGATGGCATATATGCAATTGTGAGAAGAACCTGTGAAAAAGCTGGGATCTCTAAGCGGATGACTCCCCATAAGATTCGACATTCTGGGATTACTGATGCCCTGGATTTGGCACAGGGAGACTACCGAAAGGTGCAGCATTTGAGCCGTCATGCTGACCCCAGGACAATTTTAGTTTATGAGGACAATAAAAATCAGTATCAGTTGGAGTTAACTAATAAGTTAGCAGCCCGTGTGGGGAAAAGGCGGCAATCTTAAGAGCAACTAGCAATTAAGTGTTGGAAGTTTTAAGGCAAGAAATTAACAACCTACTCCAAACATGTGGATGCTTGGATATCCATTTCGTCAAGCGGTTCTTCATCTGATTTCTAGCTTTATTAATAGTTGCTTCCCCTGCTTCCTATTTGCAGAGGTCAATCATGGCTTTGGTCAAAGCAGTACGTTTTTGGTGTGACTCCGGTGCTGCGACTAATGAAGCAAAAACCGCCGCCCTTGCTGCTACTAAAGTTCGTCTCGCCCACCACAGATGTAACGTAGAAATATGCCCTTTTCTAATAGATTTTTCACGAGCAGATTCAATGGATATTTCCTTGCTTTAGATGTATCCGAAATTTTCCTGCTGAAATATTAGGTGGTTTGTTGATTTCTATTCTGCTTAAATCAACACCGGTTAAATCAATATCTTGAAATAGTCTTTGTCCTTCCTCAAGTTTTTTATAAAATTGTTCTTTAGTCAGCTTATTGTTAGAGTCTTGGTTTACCATGCTGTTAAAATGTTGATTTTGCCTTAGTTAACTTATTTATCAAAAAAGCCTGAAAACTGCCTATAAAAGCATTTAACTAATTGCTGCTTTGGACAAAGATTCAGCCCCCACAGTATAGCGAGTCACTTGTTTAATTTCTTTAGCATCACCTGCAAGAGTCTTAGCGGGATTCTGTATCGTCAACAATTGCGGATTATCACTCTTACATCCCCAAACCTAGAGAGCGTTATCTGGGGGTAACTGAGAAGCAGAACGCGATCTCTGCTTTGGATTTTTGAATCTTAGCCAAGTTGGGGTAAAAGTAGCCAAAGCGCAACTACTGACTACAAATCTAGGAATATAGTTATGCTTTGAATCATAATGTGAGAAAAATTTTGATCCATAAATTAGAAAAGAGTTAACGAAAATTCAGGCTTTCGCGTTAATCACAAATTAAAACTTTGAATCAAATTATGAGTGAGAGTTGAAATTCTGAATCATAACTAAAGAATGAGTTTAAAAAACACAATTGGACAAAACTTGCACAAAAAATCCCTGACAAAATTGTTCTAACTTAAACTTTCAATTCAAAATATGGTTCAAATACCCATGTTATGGTTCAAAACTTTTGTTTTAGTAGATATCTGAGTAAAAATAAAATATTTCATTGAACATGCGATCGCCCAACAACAGAGCGATCGCCTACTCAAATCGTAGCTGAATAATAATGATAATCTT
>NZ_JACJQJ010000132.1 GCF_014696615.1 Nostoc linckia FACHB-104
CTAAACTTCAATCTATCGTTTATAGGCTTACTTCCTCAATTTTTATGTTCCTATCTCACGCTGATTTCTCTTTTTCCTCTGCCTAAAGTGACATAAGAGGGATAATTTGGGTGTGAAATGGAAACGGTTGTAACTCTGACATTTCCAAAAAGGAACACAGCTATGATCTATGAATTACGCATTTATCAATCCGTGCCCGGACGACTGCCAGCACTGATTTCGCGCTTTCAGAACCACACGATACAGATATGGGAAAAACATGGCATCCGCCAAGCTGGGTTCTGGACGACGCTAATTGGCGAGAGCAACCAGAAACTCACCTACCTGCTCGCTTGGGACAGCATGGCTGAGCGTCAGGAGCGTTGGAGTGCATTTCTCGCGGACCCCGAATGGATCGCGATCAGTAAAGAGAGTGAGAAGGACGGCCCACTCGTGCAAAACATCAGCAACGAACTGCTTCAACCGACCGCCTTCTCCTCGGTGAAGTGAGCGATGGGGTGAGTTCTAGATGATGTCTGGGGTTACGAAAGTTTCGTCAGTTTCAATGAGCTAAATCCAATCAGAGAACGATCAATGTCTAAAAAAATCAACCAACAACGCCGCCGCTTTTTGGGCATTGCGGCGATGACTATTGCGACTACACAGCTAGGTCGATTCGGTTCTGCCAATGCCCAATCCAGCAAAGTAACACCAAAGGTGACCACCATGACTCAACTTGAAACCTTGCACACCGACACAACTACAATCCGTCCCTTCCACATCAACGTTCCGCAAGCGGCACTCGACGACCTCCGCCGTCGCATCATAGCAACGCGATGGCCCGAAAAGGAGACAGTCGCCGATCAGTCGCAGGGTGTGCAGCTCGCAACGACTCAGAAACTCGCGCGCTATTGGGCAACCGATTACGACTGGCGCAAGGTTGAGGCGAAACTGAAAACTCTACCGCAATTTATCACCACGATCGATGGACTTGATATTCATTTCATTCACGTTCGATCGAACCAGGAAAACGCCTTGCCGCTCATCGTCACGCATGGCTGGCCCGGATCGATCATCGAGCAACTGAAGATTATCGAGCCACTGGTCAACCCCACGGCACATGGCGGCAATGCAGCCGACGCTTTTGACCTCGTGATTCCTTCGCTTCCAGGCTATGGTTTTTCAGGCAAGCCGACCACGATCGGCTGGGACCCTGCCCGTATCGCACGCGCCTGGGTTGTGCTGATGCAGCGCCTTGGCTACTCGCGATTTGTAGCGCAAGGGGGTGATTGGGGGAATGCAGTCACAGAGCAAATGGCCCTGCTGACACCTCCAGGACTACTCGGCATTCATACCAACATGCCTGCCACTGTTCCAGCCGATGTTGCAAAAGCACTCAAGTTCGGCGACCCACCGCCATCCGGTTTCTCAGCCGAAGAGAAGAACGCGTGGGATCAGCTCGACTTTTTCTATAAGCACGGACTTGGCTATGCTCAGGAGATGGCGAACCGCCCGCAAACGCTGTATAGCATTGCGGATTCACCGATCGGTCTGGCTGCCTGGATACTCGACCACGACGCACGCAGCTATGCGCTCATCGCACGTGTCTTTGACGGACAGTCTGAGGGATTGACGCGAGACGACATCCTCGACAACATCACGCTTTACTGGTTGACGAACACGGCTGTCTCTTCGGCTCGTCTGTATTGGGAGAATAAGTTTGTCTTTTTCGACCCTAAACACGTCGCCATTCCGGTTGCCGTGAGCGTCTTTCCTGATGAGATCTATGCAGCCCCGCGAAGTTGGACAGAGCGGGCGTATCCCAAACTCATCCACTATAACCGAGTGGAAAAGGGCGGACACTTCGCGGCGTGGGAGCAGCCAACGATTTTTACTCAAGAACTCAGGGCAGCGTTCAGATCGCTGCGCGCGTCAAAATAACTGCTTTAGAAAGAACGTAACTACAAGGAGGTCGGCACGTGTCCCAAGAAATTAATTATAATCGTCGCTACTCTTTAACAACTGCGGCTTCTGCTCGGAAGTGATGCTACTCATGCGGTGGAGCAGAGTGACATCGCACGGTTTGAAGCTGACCGAAAGTGGCGGAACTTAAGCGTCTCTACCGATTTTGAGCCGAGTGACAGGTCTAACGGAATCATTTCGATTTTGAAAACAAGGTAGACCCAATGAAAACGAATTTTGAGAATGAATTTGAGCATGAACGGGACAACGATCCGGGTAGCACCAGTAATGATGAAAATTTCACCGATCGCGTCCGCAGCAACCAGCACAAGCTCACCTCTGAACTAAGACACCAGTACGATTTTATTGTTTGTGGATCTGGATCTTCTGGCTCAGTAGTTGCCCGCAGACTGGCTGAGAACCCGGATGTTAGCGTTCTACTGCTTGAAGCTGGCGGCACCGATGATGTACCCAGTGTTGTCACCGCGAATCAATGGTTTATGAATCTTGGAAGCGATCGCGACTGGAGCTTCCCGGGCCAGCCGAATCTATATGTGAACGGTCGTTCGATTCCGTTCTCTATGGGCAAGGTACTCGGCGGTGGATCGAGCATCAACGTCATGGTTTGGGCACGCGGACACAAGCATGATTGGGATTTCTTCGCATCCGTTGCCAACGATCCTGCCTGGAATTATGAATCCGTCTTGAAGATTTATCGTCGCTTGGAAGATTGGCATGGTGCGCCAGACCCGATGTACCGGGGAACGGGAGGACCCGTCTTTGTGCAGCCCGCGCCAGATCCAAACCCGATCGCTCCTGCAACGATCACAGGAGCGCGATCGGTCGGTATTCCTACTTTCGAGAATCCGAACGGTCGCATGATGGAAGCAGTGAAGGGCGCCGCTATCAGCGATGTGCGAGTCCGCAATGGCAAGCGCGAATCTATCTTCCGCTCCTACGTCTTCCCTTATATGGATCGACCCAATCTGACGGTTCTTACTGATGCACTAGTGACGCGGCTGACGTTCCAGGGTAAGCGGGTGACTGGCGTGGAGATTTCTTACCGTGGCACACTCTATCGCATTGGTGCGGCAGTCGAAGTCGTGCTGTCGCTCGGTGCGATCCATACGCCGAAGGTGCTGATGCAATCTGGCATTGGCGATGAGGCTGAGTTGCGGCGATTTGGAATTCCTGTCGTGCAGCACCTTCCCGGTGTGGGGCAAAATTTTCAAGACCATGTTGCATTCGATTGTGTTTGGGAATATGAAACCGCTCTCCAACCAAAAAACAACTTGTCCGAGGCAATCTTTTTCTCAACCAGCCAGTCCGGGCTTGACAGTCCAGATTTATTTGTCTGTCAGGCTGAAGTGCCAAAATCCACTGCCGAGAATGTCGCCCGGTTTGGCTTACCCGATGCAGGTTGGACATTATTCGGGGCGATTGCCCATCCCAAAAGCCGAGGCCGTCTGCGCCTGACGGGAGCTAATCCATCCGACCCGATTCTGATTGATGCAAACACTCTGTCTGACGCGGATGATCTCAAAACTGCGATCGCCTGCGTAGAACTCTGCCGCGAAGTCGGTAACTCCGCTCCACTTCGTCCGTTTGTCAAGCGAGAAGTAATGCCAGGTAATTTGAAAGGGGCCGAACTCGAACGTTTTATTCGGGATGCTGCAACGAGTTTCTGGCACGAAACCTGTACCGCAAAGATGGGTCGAGATTCTATGTCAGTGGTGGATAGCAAGCTGAGAGTCTATGGAATCGACAATCTCCGGATTGCTGATGGATCGATTCTGCCACGAGTAACGACTGGTAACACGATGGCTCCCTGCGTGATAGTCGGGGAGCGGGCAGCGGAAATTTTACATCTCGAACACCAGCTGCAAACCACCGTAAAAACAAACTCAAGCGTGCAATAAAACCACCGCACTTTTCATTGGCGGACGCACATCTAAGTCGCGTGTTAACTCAAATAACTTGAGTGGTCTAAATTGAGCAATGTTCGGATTGCGCTCTACTCGCTTCGTGAGTTCCTCCAATCGAAGATTGGAGGCAGCCCAACCCGCAATCATGCGATCGCCCAAGAATGAAAACTAACCAATCTGAACATCAAACCCATCAACCTAAAGGAGAACAAGATGAGCAGCGATCGCGTAAACAGTCCAAACATGAAACTCGAAGTCGTAGTGTTCAGCGTTTCCGACGTTGACCGCGCGAAAGCATTTTACGAGAATCTCGGCTGGCGACTAGACATCGACGTGGTGGATGGCGACTTCCGTGGTGTGCAGATGACGCCGCATAACTCGGAAGCCTCCATCATCTTCGGCAAGGGAGTCACTCCGAACAATCCTGGCTCGGCGCACAGCCTAGTCCTCGCCGTGGACGACCTCGACGCCGCTCGCGAAGACTTAATCGTTCGTGGTGTCAACGTGAGCGAGGTCTTCCACTACGCCGGCGGCCCCTTCAACAACGCCGTGGACAACCCACGCATCCTGGGGCGCGACCCGCAAGGTCGTTCCTACTTCTCATTTGCCTCGTTCGAGGACCCAGATGGGAACCTCTGGCTGCTCCAGGAAATCCAAACGCGACCGGGAAGCCGCGTTTGGAACTCTACGCAAGCACGAGACATGGACATTGCAACCCTTGCAAACCTTTTTGGCGAGACGGCAGAACACCACGATCGCTACGAGAAAACTCACGCCGGGCATCATTGGTGGGACTGGTACGCGCCTTATCTGAGTGCGCGTCAGAATGGCAGCAGTCCACAAGAGTCCGCCGCCGTCGCTGACCGTTACATGGAAGAGGTTTTTCATGTTCTTTCCAGATGATGCGGTCAGATTTGCCACACTCGCCGAGTACGTCGGCGACTAGTTAGCAGCAGAGGCTTACAAATCCAATGATTTTTGCTCAGGAACTCAGGGCGGCGTTCAGGTAGCTGCTCTGAGTCCGCGTCCTCACTTCAAAACTTGCCCAGATGTGTCGGCAGCGTTCCTTTGCCCCGTATCAGATGAGGAGATCGGCTGTTACCGGAGATCATTTTATCACCTGGGATGAACAGTAAATTAAATTATAAAACAATGAAAAATAGCAAGCGTGGGAGATACTTATGTGGCCTAAAACAGAACTGATAGATTTGCTCAAAATCGCGCATCCAATAATTCAGGCTCCGATGGTTGGCGCTTCCACACCTGAGTTGGTTGCGGCTGTTTCTAATGCAGGAGGTCTTGGCTCCTATGGTGCTGCGGCCACACCACCAGCCAAACTTCGCTCCATTATCAGGCAAATTCGAGAGCTGACAGACCAACCCTTTGGAGTTAATTTGTTTGCCCCAGCAGTTGAAGCGTATCAACTTACACCTGAGCAGCAAACACCGATGTCTGAATTATTAACAAAATGGCACAACGAACTTGAGGCGGGGCCTGTTCCCGAACCAATACCGATACTAGGGCCATTCCTAGAACAATTTACTGTCCTGCTTGAGGAGAAAGTACCTGTTTTTAGTTTCCACTTTGGACCTGCGCCAATTGAGGCAATTCGAGAGATACACGCTATAGGCTCAATTGTATTAGCAACCGCCACGACCGTCCGTGAAGCAAAAGCTCTAGTCGTTGCAGGAATCGATGTCATCATAGCCCAGGGCTTTGAAGCTGGAGGTCATCGCGGAACCTTTGCGGTACCTTATGAACATGGATTGATTGGAACAGCAGCGTTAGTGCCGCAAATAGCCGATGCGGTGTCAGTTCCGGTCGTTGCGGCGGGCGGAATCATGGATGCTCGTGGAATCGTTGCTGCGTTTGCACTTGGGGCAAGCGGGGTACAGATGGGAACCGCTTTTCTCGCCTGTCCTGAGAACAATATCCCAGAAGTCTATAGGCAGGCTGTACTCAAGTGTAAGGACGAAGACACGGTTATTACTGAAGTATTTTCCGGCAAACCCGCCAGAGCAATACGAAATCGATTTATACGTGAAATGGAAAATAACAGAGATAAAGTGCTGCCATTCCCGGCTCAGATGTCTATAGGGCGGGTTTTATATCAGACTTCTGCTCAAAAATCAAGTCCAGATTTTGCCAGTATGTGGGCAGGACAGGGAGCAGCATTAGCCGAAGCTCTCCCGGCAGGTGAACTGATCGAAAAAATGATACAAGAATTTCTTGCCGTAACTGCTTCTTTACAACTCAAATAAACAGATAGCCGATTCAATTAAAGCAAGTTGAGTTAAATCCAATTGGAAAAAGAGAAATGTCTGAGAAAATCAACCATCAACGCCGCCGCTTTTTGGGCACTGCGGCTATTACCATTGCTACTACACAGCTCGGCATATTCGGTTCTGCGATCGCACAATCAAGCAAAACAAAACCAGCAGTTTTATCCATGATGAAGTCGGGGACAAACATCTCGTTCGGCCCACTGAGGCAGATCGATGCTGGTGTTCTAAATGTCGGATACGCTGAGGTTGGCCCCGCCAATGGTCCTCCGGTAATCCTCCTGCACGGATGGCCCTACGACATTCACAGCTATGTCGATGTCGCTCCTTTGTTGGCGTCGGCAGGGTACAGGGTGATTATCCCATATCTGCGAGGCTATGGCACAACGCGCTTTCTTTCGAGCGAGACGTTCCGCAATGGGCAACAGTCAGCGATCTCTGTCGATATTATCGTGCTGATGGATGCACTCAAGATCGAGAAGGCGATTCTCGCTGGTTATGATTGGGGCGCGCGAACAGCCAACATCATCGCGGCACTCTGGCCGGAGCGCTGCAAGGCGCTCGTCTCCGTGAGTGGTTATTTGATCGGCAGCCCTGAAGCTAACAAGACACCGCTACCGCCGCAGGCCGAACTCCAATGGTGGTATCAATTTTATTTCGCGACGGAGCGGGGCCGCGCCGGCTACGAAAAATACTGGCATGACTTTAACAAGCTCATCTGGAAGCTTGCTTCGCCGCAATGGCACTTTGATGACGCGACGTTTGAGCGTAGCGCGGCTGCCTTCAACAACCCGGATCACGTCCAAATCGTGATCCATAACTATCGCTGGCGGCTCGGTCTGGCTGAAGGCGAGTCGAAGTATGACGATCTTGAGAAGCGGCTCGCCGCAGCCCCTGCGATCGCCGTACCCACCATCACTCTCGAAGGTGATGCCAACGGTGCGCCGCACCCAGATGCCAATTTCTATGCAAGGAAATTTTCGGGCAAATACGCACATCAAATCGTTAGGGGCGGGGTTGGACACAACCTACCGCAAGAAGCGCCGCGGGAGTTTACAAACGCCATCGTCGAAGTTGACGGTTACTGATCGTGTTTAGCCTGAGTTGTGAAACAGACAATTTGCACCAAGGAGAAAACACCATGGCCAAACTGAAAAAAGTGCATTACACAACCAAACCCCGCACCACAGTTGCCTTTGTCCTCCTATCACGATTCCTTGTCGCGCTTTTTGTAGCAATGGTGTTTCTAGCACCGCTCACCTGCGTGTTTACCCAGCAATCCGCCCAGCCCCGCGCACAAGCCCAGGTCGCAGCTAAGGCGATCGCCTAGAGCAAACCAAGAAAGGCAGATCACAGGGCTGGAAACCAATCAGACATTGAGCACATCGCCGCAGTCTCGAAGAAGCAGGGCCTAAAGCTGCTGCCTCCATCACCTAAATGTTGAGACCGATCTAACAACTGTAATAAATAACTCACGCATTAATCAGAGCAATTTTATGACACAATCTTTCTGGTTTTTTGGTTCTCGCCTCAATATCATTGCCGATCATACAACAACTAGAGGTCAGTACGATCTGATCGAAGGCTACTTCTCACCTGGTACACAAACACCTCTCCATCGTCACACGCGCTATTCGGAACAACTCTATGTGCTAGAAGGAGAGTTCACAGTCTGGGCAGGTGAAAACAAGTTTACACTCAGTGCTGGTGAAAACTTTTTGATCTCTCCTTGTACACCGCATTCGATCGGCGTATTCAGCGATCAACCTGCTCGTGGATTGGTTGTTGCTGCGCCCAGTAGCTTTGCTCGGCTGATTGCAGCAGTCGGCACACTGGATGAAACAGCAGCACCGGATATGGCACTATTTGAACGCATTTCTGCCGAGATTGGTGACGAAATTTTAGCTCCACCCGGAGCCTTAGAGACTTCCAAATAAAAAAATAATTAATCGCTTGGGGAGCAGGGGGAGAAGAAATTGGATACTAGTGTTTGATGTAGGAATTGAGTAATTTAATTCTTGGATGTCCCTTATAGCTGTTGCGGCTCGCAAACAAGGTAAATTCTGGCTCAAATTAATTGCAACTAAATTAGTAACAGAAAACTGACTACAGAATATTCTTTGCGTTGCGAGTGTTCAAGTCCAATTGAATGTAAAATGGGCATCTCACCTCCATAGTCATATAAAATGACCAACTAAAACTCGCAACAGAAATTTGGGAAAAACAAAATGCACTTATTGGATTGCACTGTCCCTAATTGTTGTACGTAATAGCTTCTAGCTTAATTCTGAATACTGTAGCGGTGGCTAAGAAAAACTCTTTGAATTTGATGATTTTAATCCATATAGCCAGTAGGCATTTGCGTTTCAACAGCCTTCTCTGAAATTGGACGGTTACCATCTATTTCTAAAATATCTTGAACTTGAAAATTATTCTTAGCAATCGGACGTTGACCGTCTATCTCGAGAATTTCTTCTACCTCTAAATCATTAGGATCAACTGGACGGTTGCCATCTACTGTTAACATCTCATGCTCTTGAAAATTACTCTTAGCAATCGGACGTTGCCCATCTATATCAATTGTTTTTTCTGAATAATTTTCAGCCTTAACAATTGGACGCTGCCCATCTATATTCAGTGTTTCCTTAATTTCAATATTACTGGGATCAACTGGGCGCTGCCCATCTATATCAATTGTTTTAGGTGTTTTTGTCAAGTCGCTAGATGATGATTCTGAAGGCATAAATTTTAGTATCTTCTAATCGAAAAATATGTTTTTCAAAAAACTTTAATGAGACAATCAATTACTTTAGTGAATTAAACTTTAAAAATCCTCTACCATGAAAGATAATATATCTCTAACTTGAGATTGATTAAATATCTTGCTAAAAGTGTATTTCTAAGAAGAATTCAGCACCCAGGAGCGGAGCCGGAGACGCTCCTCCTCAGATCAGAATTCAGAATTTAGAGATAATCTGGTAGAATGCCTTGGGATTTTCGACATCGTAAAGTCACCTGAAAGCCAGCGCCACAACAAATTCAACCACAGCAAAATAACTGTGACCCATCTTACCCAGATTTTTGCATTCCCAAAAATTTAAGTCAACAAGTCAACAGGTATTGGTCTGCATCAGCTGTATTAGCGCTCTGATCAGCGATAGTTGCAGGCTTTTTCTATGCTTGGCACTTTATCATGTTCTTTGTAAGGCCGTGAAGCGAAGCACGGGGTTTCTACCCAAAATTCCTATGACTACGGAAAGCAATTTACAAGGTGAGATGGCTAATGCTATTGGACAATTTCATCAACCTGATGAAGAAACATTCCAATGGACAAAGCAATGGTATCCAGTAGCAGTTGTAAATTTCTTAGATCCATCTCGTCCACACGCAATACAATTACTGGGAAAGGATCTTGTTGTGTGGCGAGACAATTTCCACAGATGGTCTTGTTTTGAAGATTTTTGTCCACATCGACTAGCTCCTCTTTCTGAAGGGCGTGTTGAGTCTGACGGCACACTTTTATGTGCATACCATGCTTGGCGTTTTAATTCGCAGGGGAAGTGTGTGAGTATTCCCCAGTCAAAAGATGAGCAAACAGCCACTGAGCACTGTTCAAACTCTAGGTCATGTGCTGTGAGCTATCCAACCCAAGAACTTCAAGGTCTACTGTGGGTTTGGGCTGAGTCAGGAAAAGAAGCACAGGTTGAAAGCCAATTAAGAACACCACGAATTATTCCAGAACTTGAGGATAAGTCACTTCAAACAACACATTTGTTTTGGAATATCCGTGATTTAGCCTACGGATGGGACTTTTTTATGGAGAATGTTGCTGATCCAGCCCATGTACCTGTCTCTCACCACGGTCTTGTTGGAAATCGCTATCAAGATGCTAATTACTTAGACCTAGTTTCTATCAGGCAGATGTCTACGAATGAAGGGTTCGCCTTTGAAATCACACCCACAGCACCCACAATTGAGCGAGCAATACATGATTTTCAACCACCAAGTCATATGAGAATTGTCTCAACATCTGTTGATGGTGGCAAACTCATTCTGGCATTATATGCTACCCCAACTCGTCCAGGATGGTGCCGTCATATTGGCTCTCAAGTATTAGTGAAGAATAAGTCAGGAAAAACACCCAAAGGATTGGGAATCTTTGGTCTACCAATGCCAACTTGGCTAGGTCATGTTTTGTCATCCTTATTTTTGCATCAAGATTTGGTATTTCTCCATTACCAACAGAAGATTCTAGCCAAACGCCAAAACAGCCGATGGCTAGATGCAGTCTATACTCCCAATCCACAAGATAAGATGGTAATTACATTCCGCCAGTGGTTAGAGAAAAAAGCTGGAGGTAGCATTCCTTGGGCTGGTGGGTATAACTCTCATGCTTCCCCAACTGAACTAGATAAGCAACAGCTTTTTGATGTCTGGACAACTCATACTCAAAATTGCCGAGTTTGTCAGGATGCTCTCAAAAATATTAAACGTCTTTATACATCGGCTTATGGGTTGGCTGTCATTTGTTTGTGTATAAGTGTCATCCTTGATGCCAGAGCTATAGCAATCAAGGCAACTCTAGCATCTGTCAATCAAACGCCAATATCGCTATTAACACTTCCCCCTATTGGCTTCTGGTGGGCGCTTGCAAGTGCAATAGTATTTGCAATTATCGGATACTTGTTGCAGAAATTTAGCCGACTATTTTACGTTTATAAGTTTGAACATGCCCACAATGACTGATAGAGATGTCTCCTGCATCATCTGAAAATTGATGAAAGTCAGTTACAGAAAGCTGTTCTGTGTCTGACTTTAATTACTTGTATATTTTTATACTGCGACAAAAGTAACAAGACAGAGTTAGGGACTTCCAAATAAAAAAATGGACACAAAACCCGAAGAGTTAAACGGGTTCAACACCCAAGTGAAACAATGCTTGGACAATTGTTAGCTGATATGAAAAACTCATTCTACCTGAAAAATACCTGTTTGGAAAGCCAAAGTAGTTACCGCTATGTTATGTGGACTGTAGGCTTCTATCTAAAGTTTAAACAAAGGCAATTGAATCACTTCAGATGTTTTGTGATTATCCAGATTTGACAATGAAATTCCTAACAACCTGATACTACGGTTTTCCAATTCAATTGAATCAAATAAGACGAGTGCAGTTTCAAAAATGATATCTACTTTCTTAATTGGTGACAAAAGAGTTTTACTGCGTGTAATCTGTTGGTAATCAGAGAACTTGACTTTCAATGTCAAAGTGCGTCCCCCTGAAGAGTGCTGCTCCAAGCGTTGCTCTACAATTTGAGCAATTTGTTCGAGTTCCTGTAGCATCTGATGGCGCTCACTTAAATCCCAAGCAAACGATGTTTCTGCACCAATCGACTTGCGAACTCGATTCGGCTCAACGGAGCGGTCATCCTCTGCTCTGGCAATTTTGTAGTAATAATGCCCCACCTTGCCAAAATGTTGTGTTAACTCAAAAAGCGAACGTGCCTTTAAATCAGCACCAGTATGAATGCCCAGAGCGTACATTTTCGCTGCCGTTACCTCTCCTATGCCGTGGAACTTCTCAATTGCTAACCCTTCTACAAAGGCAACCGCATTCTCTGGCAGAATCACTGTTAATCCGTTGGGTTTGTTTTGCCCCGATGCCATCTTTGCCAAAAACTTATTAATCGACACACCTGCTGTTGCTGTTAAGTGAGTTTCTTCTAGGATTGCGGCTTTGATGTACCTGGCAATTGTCGAAGCGTAGGTAATGTTTTGCTTATTTTCTGTTACATCTAAGTAAGCTTCATCTAAGGCGACACCTTCTACTAAATCGGTGTAACGTTTAAATATGTCGTGGATTTGCTGTGAAATTTCTCGGTAAACTTCAAATCTTGGTTTAACAAAGATTAGTCCAGGACA
>NZ_JACJQJ010000133.1 GCF_014696615.1 Nostoc linckia FACHB-104
AGCATTAAGGATAATCTTCTGAGACATCCTTCCATTGTTCAATAGCTTTAAAAGCTGTGGAGCTTGTTCCGCATAGCTTATAGCTTTTCTTAGTGCCATTCGACTGCGAGTCCTTTCTTCTCTTTTTGTTAAGCTTTGCCAGTTTTGGATTAATTCCTCGGTTGATGCAACTAAACTCTCTGTAGGTCGCGGTGTCGTGTCAACAATATTCTTGCTCAGACCGCGAACGCCAGTATTCTCTATACCTCCTCTTGTCGCACCTCCAGAATGGCAGCTATCTAACACCAACGTAACAACTAACCCCTTATTTACCATAGATTGTAAAAGTTTTGCCAGCTCCATGTCGCGCAGATATCGAGCTTGGGAGTTGCCAATGTCCATAGGAACGAGTGACTCATCTATGGCATATTTGCCTTTAATCTCTGGATAAGCTGTGACAGGACGGCCCCCATGACCAGAGTAGTGGATATATACTTGGTCGCCTGGTTGAGCGATCGCGGTGAGTTCTTTAAACTTAGTTACCATATTTTCATAAGTTGGTAACTGCTCTGATGACTGGCTACAACCGTTCGCATGAGAAGCCGCTAGCTTAAAAATCTGTGCCTCCGGTACTTTCAGCATATTTTTGAGCAAAGCCTCTACATGATCAATATCACGCACGCATCCATGCAGGCTTTTATAAGAACTACCATCAGGTAATTAGACCTGTCCGAAAATTTCCAAGCGAGTCTGTACAAAGCTTTGAAAGCCAGCTTTGATATCTTCATAAAAACGTAGTAATCAGGGTTAGAGATAGTTAGTGATAGTTTAGACCAAAAAATATATGCTCCCTTTATCTTGTCTAATTGTACTATTATCACTTTTGATTAAGTTGGTAAAACCAAACTACCAATTCTTAATCTAACTAACCCACAAACAGTAAAAATTATTTGCTCATACACTGGAGAATGAAGTCGAAATCGTAAAGAGGCAATGCGGAAAATCTTGATAACTCGAATTATGTGTTCAATGAAAATCCGATTACTAGAAAAGACTTTATTTTCGGCTTTTTGTTCGGTAGTTAATTCGCCTTTACGGGTTTTTTTGTGAGGTGTACTAATGTTTTTACCACCCTGGTAACCTTTATCACCTTTAAATGATTGTTCAGGAGCAAATCTTTGTTGTTGATTGCGGAACAATGAAATATCACTAGTTGGCCCCTTTGCTCCTACTACTATATCAACAATATCTTTAGCATTTGGCAGCGAAACAACTTGGCTTTTAAGAGTATGTTGCTTCTTCTTACCTGAAAAGTATTCTTGTTGCTCTTGATTGTCTGATGGTCTTTCCCTAGGCTGTTCATAGCTATCAACAATTAATTCAAATTCCCTTAATAGCTCTTGCACAGTTAAATAATCACCTTCTTGATTCTCTACCTGTTCTAGTAAACTAGCAGGCAAAATTTCTCGCAAAACTTTTAGCCAATAATGGAAAGTATCATTCGCTTCGGTTTTCGAGATATCGAAGTTCATTCCTAAAATTTCAAATGTAGGCATTTGTCTTAAGTAGAACAGGCTCAGACATATTTCTTCTGCAATTGTTAATTTCGGTTGCCGTCCACCTCCAATAGCGTTAATACGGATTTTCTTTTCTTCTCTTTGAAATTTTTGTTCTTTATGCCTGATTTCTGCTTGTTTGACTAACAACAGAAATTGGTCATAACTAATTCCCAATATTTGCTTAGTACGATGTGGATATTTATGAATATAATGAAGTGGATTTTTCATTATGGTAGACCAACGGTAGACGCTCAAATCTCCGTTCTACCATTTTTTTGTCCCCAAATTTATATTTCGGACATGTCTAGTTTTTATAAAACTCTTAGGTAGGCGAAAAGCAATTTATTGACCCTCACACTGCAAGTATCTTCTCTCAAAATCCTAATTTGGGATTAAAAACGCTCAAACTTATATACGCCCAAAAAATATCTGGTGGTTTACCTCTGCCTGCAATATTTCTTTCTCGTGCTGCTAAAAATACTCGGCTAAAAAATGAAGCACTGGCTTTTTTAAATGAAATACCAGGGGTCAACTTATTAAAAACTGTAATTCACAATCGACAAGCTATTGCTGATTCTTTTTCTCAAGATACAACTGTTTGGTCAATGAAAGGGGCTAAAGAAGCTGCCGAAGAATTTGATTCTTTATGCCAAGAAATTTGGAGTTTACTTAAATGACTAATAAACGAAAACCATTAAACGAGAAACTTGATAAATTTATCTTTGGTAGAGAAGAAGAAAATGGTAAACCTGCGGATGATTCTAAAAAAACTAGACAGTCAGAGCAGAATTTAGAAAAAGAATCAAGTGACTTATTAGACAAATTAACTAAGGATTCACCCCGTCAAGAAAAACCTATTCGAGTTAGTTTGGATTTGTCTCCAGATATGCACAAGAAGCTAACTAACCTCGCTAATCGAACTGGTAGAAAGAAATCAGAAATTCTGAGAATCCTTCTAGAGCAAGCATTTGAAGAGATTAATATTGAGTAGTTCAGCAACTCAGTTACTTAACTGACTTACTTAACTCAAATAAATTGTGCTTTCACTTTCAGTATTAATTTAATGGAAGCTTTACCCGATAATTGGGCAGATATTCAACCTGATACTGTATATTTTTCAATCAGTGGTCTGCTAGTTTCATTCGCAAGTGAACAAATAAAACTGGGATTAAAATATGATCAAAAGGGGAAACATTTAAAAGCCATCGAGAAAGGGCAAGTCTCCCCTCGCGGGAATATTGGGTTGGTGGCTTCCCAAGAATCAGGCTACGATTTGAAATCTAAAGTTTTAGGTAAAGGTGGCGACCGTCGATTTCATGCAAAATTCATTGATGGTATATTACACTTCCCTGGTTTGATAACAGAACATTAAACACACATAACTATGACAAGGCTCGAATTAAAAAATCATCAAGTCTGGCGAGATTTAACGGAAATATTAGAAAATTTAGATGCTAATATTCTTGTTCAAGAACATCTTGATCAATGTGATTATCAAGTGTGCGGTTACTGGGATGAACAAGATGAATATTATGAAACAATTACGTTGCCTCGTACCCTAGAAGCCGAATTAGTTAGCAGTTCTATTGGCGTTACTCACACTGAACGTTTTTTACAACTAAAGTTTTTACTCATAGCTGATGCTGTTGATCATACAAAAACTGTAAGTAGTAAAGCTCAAAAACTTGGTGAATTGGTTCTTGTTTATAATGAAAATCTAGAATTTGTTGATGAGAATTGGCTTTTAGATGTAGATTCTCCAATGCTTGTGAAGTGAAGGAGCTAGTTTTAGGCAATTGAGCAGAAGTAAGAAACAACTAAGCAACGAATTTTCGCGCCTAGCTCAAAGCTGAATATATAAAGGTTTGAGCGATTAGTATTGCAGGTCGCTACACCTATCCACCACCCCTGAATCACATAACTAGTGCATGAAGCTTACTGATGGAATCCAATGTTGGTTGATACATATCCATGCAATCTTTCTGAGGCTTTTAATCACTCAGATGATCGCACATCTTATGGTAAACAAAGTGATGATATGAATTGTCTCAATATAAGTCAACAACCTGTTGTTTTTTTCTGTAACCTATTCAGCTTCTAGCCATCCTTTAATTGTCTCAGCGGGAATGCTGAATAATGGGTGATTGAAGATTGCTTTCAATGCTTCTAGTCCGCCTGCTTTTAGGGCAGCTTGCAATCTGGCTTTCAGCGTTGGATTGTGTCTAATTTCTTGGTGAACCGCTTCTGTAAAAGCCTCTGTTGTTGTCAGATTATTTTGAGCTAGCTGATAGAGGAGTTGTTGAATTTCTGCAGCGGCTTCGGCAAGATTTTGTCTTTGCTCTGAAGTATAAATATTTTGATTACCTTCAACATTTCCAGCAACTCCATAAACTTTATTATTAAAATTTTGCTGTATTTTTGGTTGTTCTGCCATAAATTTCTGAACTCCTATTTGCTGACTGAGTAATAAAAATAAGTTATTAATATACTCTCTCTGCCTCTGAATTTCATCGTCTTTGTGACTACTGAGTTCTACCCGATGCCGCTCCTCCAGAGCCTTATGGGCAAACTCATAGTCCCGCATAACTTCAGTATTAATTTTGACTTTATCTGTATCTAACGGAACATTAACCTTGATGATAACAACACCATCTCCTCTGTTCTCAATACTTTGAACCGTTAACTGGATGCGTTCGTTCTGAATTTGTGTATTTCTAAATGCATAAGTAAAAGCCTGCCAGTCAATACCATTTCTAAAAATGAGGTCAACGGTTTCTAAAGTTTTCTGAAATAGTCGAGCAAATTCTCCTGGGGCAAAATTTTCATTTTCGCTGTAGGGACGACGTTCTTGCTGATAGTACCGTAGATAAACGTAGTTACAGATTGTGCCATTCAGATTGGTTTCACCATTGATATTCCAATCTTCTATGCAAGCCCCGGTAAATATTGCATGGTTAAAGTCAGCAGATAGTGCTTGAGTTCTTACTAATTCAGTTCTGCTGAGGTTAGCTCTACTGAGATTGCACATAAAGAGGTTAGCTTCACTAAGCTTGGCATCACTAAGGTTAGCCTCACTAAGGTCGGCTTGACGCAAGTTAGCCCCTCTGAGGTCAGCACCGCTTAGGTTTGCGCGACTTAGGTTTGCTCCGCATTGATATCCAGCTTTTTCAAAGCGTTCAAAAACATGGGGCTGAATGAGGGTCGTAGTACCAAAGTCAGCTCTAATGAGGCTAACACCACTGAGATTGGCTCCGCCAAGATCAACTTTCAAAAGTTTGGCATCACTGAGGTCAGCACCACTAAGATTAGCGCCATTAAGGTTAACACCACTAAGATTAGCGCTACTAAAGTTAGGACGGATTCCTGGATTTTTATGTCTCCAGTTATTCCATTTATCCACACCTTTCTTTAGCAGATCAATATGATCCTCATTTGCCATTACAGGTGTCTCCTTATAACTATATCTTTATATCTACCTCTCAAAATCATCGGCAAAGGTTGAAATTACACTAACTCTAGAAAAATTTACTTTAATATTAGAGGTTAGCTTTCTTTTGCTATTTACAGCATTGCCCAAGATGTGGGTACAAAATGTAATCTAGCCTAAGTTGCTAGTTACAAAAACGCCTTCTCCAAGGTGAAGGCAAAGATAAATGCTGACATCTTAACTAGCAACTTAGGTTAATAATTAAGAGCATTAATAGTACTAAATAAAACACTAAATGTAGTGAAAAATTAACTGATTGTCTTTAATTAGAAGTCAGATTTTTTCATATTCAAAAACAACTGAAACAGTTTATAATTCATCCTTTAACTTTGCAAGAGTATCATAGCTTGTCCTGATTATGTCTTGTTTTTGCTGTTCATAAGCAACAGCTTCTGATAAATTTATCTTATGTGCAATTTGAATAATAATACGTTCTCGCTCGTCAAAAAATAATTTTAGTAGCTCTTCTTCTATATACTCAGCATGGTTTTTAACGCTTCTACGAACATATTTGTTTAAGTCATTTACTAAGTTTCTGATAAATGTTATCAATTCACTTTTATACTTCTCTAAGGCAAAGCTAATACGCTGTTCCAAATTATCGCCCAGACATTCATTTAAACTAAGACCAATACGATCTATTTCATCACCATAATTAAAAAACAAAGCATCAGCTAGACCATTTAAACGCATTGCGATATCACGTTTACCTAGCTTATCTTCTAGAAGTTTCAGCACAGCTTCAGGCAAGTAATCTTTATTTACTTCCTTAAGTTCTAAGAGAAGTCTACCGAGACGATGAAGAAAAAACTCTTCAACAGCTAAAACTAATTTATCCCTCATTAGAAGAGTCAGCTTTACTCTATATTCTACTTCCGATGGCAAGCGACTTAGAACACCCTCATTATCAATTCCTGATTGTAGTTTATCCTTTAGTTCTTCTCGATTTAACTGTGAAATCCTTTCAGCAATTTCTTTTTCTACTTGAACGGTGTTTGCTTCTTTCCATAAATCACTTTTACCAGCATTTCGCACCTGAGTTGCGAACTGCCGTACTTTCTCTTCTAGAGTCTCAATAAAAGCATTTAATTGCTTACTTATTTCCACAGAATGAATTTCTGTTTCTAAGTTAGTTTTGTTGCTATACATCTCATATTCAGGCATTAAAAGCTTCTCAAGCCTTAATACCTCTTGCAAAAGTTCACTTTTAGCATTTTTAATAAATTCATCTTTAGCTATAGTATTTAGATAGGTAAATAACATACTAACAAAATCAGAGAATGACTTAATCTCTTCATGATTTAATAAACTTTTCGCCTCCTCTTCAGATAAACTATCGAAATCCTTGTAAGTTAAGCTTCTTAAGTAGCTACTTGTATGCTTATGAAGTTTTTTAGTACTACTAAGAGTTCCATTTGCCTTGCAGCTTAAATAGAGATAATTCAAAGCAGTAAATTTAAAAAAACGCTTGTTACTTATATTAAAGTTATATTGCTTAACTTTTTTGTAAAAATTTTCATGTTCTTCCTTCTTTTGTTGATCATTTAAGGTTTCCCACTGATTTATTACCCAGAAAGACCTCTGTAAAATAGTAGGATTTATTCTGTTTATTTCTTCAAGAAACTCTATTTCTTCCCCTTCCAGTAAACTCTTGGGTTTCATACAAACTACAAAAGCTTTAGCCTTATGTTGTATATATTCTTTGGTAAATTGTATATGACGTTGATTAGCCACAGCTAATCCAGGAAGATCGACTAGAACAACATGAGAGGGTATGTTGATGTCTTGAAGTTCTACTTCAATTCTGTCTATAAAAAGAGCATCTTCATATCCTTCAACATAATACATTAATTCATCAATTTGAATATATTTTTTTAGCGTTTGATACTTGTCAAGACTCCATCCATGAAACAGTTTTTCAAGTGTTTCAATAGGTTTTGAGTCAATGTTTTTATTGATTTTTTTTTCATATTCTAAAACTTCTTTTTTTATCCGTTCTAAGTGATTAACTCGGTTTTCTTGAGGCATTACCGCAATATTTTTCTCAATTTTCTGCCCTATATGAGTACACAAGTCATTCCAAAGTAGATTTTTAGCATCATCATTTATATAGTATACAACTGCTCTGTCTACTTCACTTTTCCGTATGATTGTTGGAAAAGCTGTAGTTGAATCAGTTCCTTCAGGAAGGATTTCTCTATCAAAAATGGCATTAATAATAGTTGATTTACCTGCTGAAAAAGAACCTAAAAAAGCTACAGGAAATTCTTCCTGCTCTAATCGGACAATCCAATCACTCTTATTCTCTATGTATGACTTTGTTGTTTCATCAATTTTTATATAAGGTTCTACATCATGATATACATCAAAAAATTTCTGAAATTGATTAATCACACTAATAGTTGGATTATCGATAGATTTCTCATTTAATGTATTGTTACCTAATTGTTCCTGTTTTTGAGATGCAGCCTTATCGCTATCCGAATTAGCTGCTTGAGATAAACGGTTTCTGATATCATTCAAGTTTGCCACAACTTATGCCCCCAAATTCTAGTCAGTAATAGCTTTAAGTAAAACTTCTTTTAGTGTTAAGTTTTCATCTTCTATATCTTCGATTGATACTGTATCTACAATGTCAAATTTAGCACCGATTTTCTTTAAATCATCATCTAAAAACTTGAGAAACTCAGTCGCTTCTTTGTCATTTCCGATTTGAATAAAAGAGATAGCCAACTCTTCATCTTTATCTATTTGTCTACTAGCTTCAATGATTACCTTTGCGACCGCCTCTTGGTCGTCTGGCTTTCCATCAGTAACGACTAAAATAGTTTCTCCATTAGATTTAACTTCCTTCTTTTCCTTTCGTTGCAAATAGTTTTGCAGAGCATCTTGTAAAACTTCTGCTAGTGCTGTGTTCCCAGAAGGCTCATTTTCCTCAAATATTTGTTCAACCTTGCTAGCATCGACACGATCGTAGCGTTTAAATTTTTTAGAAAAAGTATAAACAGTAATACCGTCTGTATCGAACTCTTCGCATTTGCTAGCTAAAGCAAATGTTGACTCCTGCATTACACTCCATCGGCTTTTACCACCGGTTTGATCTCTTTTTGACATACTGCCGCTCTTGTCAATAATTAGCGTGTAGTCACGATTTTCTAGCATGATTACCCCCTTAGCTTTACTTATTGGTACTTTTGAAAGCCAGCTATCTTCGCAAACCAGAATATGTCAGTCTTGGTAATATATATCACAAAGTTATTACCTGAAAGCTTTAAAACTTTTGTATTTTAAAAAACTACGTTTAAATGTTAAGACTACCTATATTTTTTCATCAATCTGTAGTTAAGCTAAAACTTTTAACGTATCTTCATTAAAACTTCAAAATTAAGTGCGACAACTAGCTATCAACAAATATAAAGGCTACGTTATAAAAACTTAACTTTTAAAATAAACAGTACCGATTGACGCATCAACAGTTATCTGAAGTTGTAACGGTGCAGGTAAACCGACTTACTTATGAGCCGAATCATCGCAGTTTTTAATCAGGCGGGAGGTGTTGCGAAAACCACCCTTACCTAAAACCTTGGCTACCACCTAGCACAACTGAATCATCGTGTGCTACTCATCGACATTTGACAACTTATCGTTACAAATAATTACAAAAGTAAGAAAAATCCTTTTCAAGAGTTGACATTGCTGATAATCTTTTTTTTTTAAATGTTTTAGACGTTTTGCTACGTATATCTTTTAATTATCAAGAATTTATGAAAAAATTAAGTCTTACTGTAAATAAAATAATATCAATTTTTTTAGTGATTCTTTTATCTATAGTTAGTGTTGGTTGTGATGATGAAACATTGATTGCAAAAAACTATGATCTGAGTCAAGAAAAAAGTCGCTTACAAGAAGAACTCAAGTATACACAAAAACAGTTGGAATCACTGAGAGAAAGTCAAGCGAAAAGGCTTTTTGAATTAGCTGAATTACATAATAGTATTAAAGCCTATGAAATTTTTTTACTAGGTAGTGCTAATTTTGATGATTTGAAAAATAAAGCAATTCATCATATTTATCAATTGACAGAAAAGGCTGACTTAATTGTTGGTTATCAGTATTTTTTGCAACATTATCCTCAAAGCTATGAAGCAAAACAAGCCAATTATAGACTTTATGAAATAGCTTATCAAGTAGCAGAGAAAGTAAATACAATTCCTGAATATATTGCTTTTCTTTCTAATTTTGAAGCAGCGCCGAAAGAATTAAGAGAAAAAGCTTTAGATAGGGGCGTAGCTTTAGAGTGTCAGTCTTTACTTGCAGAATTTCAAAAAACAATAGAGTCAAAAGGAATAGATGAAATTTATCGTGATTTTATAGTGGATAGGATTGGCAAACGTTTATATGAACAGGCTCTTGATGCCAATGATAAAGGCGATAAAGTTGCATTTCTGCAAAAATATAATACTATCCTTAAATGTGATTTATTTAAAGTTTCAAATACAAGATTTGCTTTATTGAGAGATGCTGAAATAAAAAAGATGCTACAAAATATAGAATATGAACTTACAACGATAAGAGAAGATATAAATAAGTCAAATAATTTAATTTTGCAAAAACTTACTAATATTCAAGATGTTGGAAATCAGCAAAGTGCCTATATTCAAGAAATAGTTAATATTGTAAACTATCAAAGTAAAGTGTTAGAAAATATACAAAATCCTTTAATGTGGGATGAGAATGAAACTGTCTGGCAAAATTTTATGAGGATAGGGGAACCAGCTTTACAGATTGCCATAACAAGTGTAGAGGCTCTTAAGTATGTGAAAACTTTAAGATGATCCAGATAGCACAGAAGCTCCTGAAAAGGAAAATTCCGAGTGCGACTGAAGAATATTCCTATCTCTTCGGTCGTTCCACTCGCTTCCTGCTGCACTTACTTACAATTCTCACTGGGGATCAGGTGTTTTGGTAGCATCTATGCAGAAACTTAGGGGAGAAAGAAGACACTGTTGGCGAATTCATCTAAGCGGTTCAAAAATCTGAACTAATCGGTTCAGTTTAGCTATTTGGGGAATTCGCCAACAGTGTCAGCGAAGCTGATATAAGCCGCCATGCAACGGCTGAAAACGATACCCAAAGGGAGTTTCCGAAAAATTTTTCAACTTTTACCCTAAAATGAACTATTCACAATGTAGGGATATAAAGACTGCTACTGTTGTCTGGGCGATGCTGTAAATACCTGCTGGTAGTTGCCACATTTGCATGACCGAGAGTCTGTTGTACCAAGCCAATGTCAGCCCCCGCTTCTAGAGCATGGGTTGCATGAGCATGACGCAACCAATGAGGCGAAACTTTTTTATTAATTCCGGCACGAGATGCCGCAGCCTCAACAATCCGGTTAATTTGGCTTCTATCCAAATGTCCCCCTCCCTTGCGGCTCTTAAACACAGGGGCATCATCAGCAGCATTACCCCTAAATTCCATCAATTCTGCCCATAGTTCTTTGGGAAGGATCACAGAGCGCGATTTATTCCCCTTGCCAATCACTGTTAATTGGCCCTGATGACCCCGTGCAACTAAGTTACACCACTGCAATCCGGTTAACTCACTCACCCTTAACCCACTGGTGTACAACAACTTTAGAATCAGTAAATCACGCTGCTTTTCCCTTGAGTAGCGGTACTGAGCTTGTTCTGTTGCCCAGACCATTTTTTGAATATCGCGCTGAATTAACAGCCGCTCGCTGAGTCGGTCGGCAGACTTGGTTAACTTCAAAGCCGCTCCCACATTGAATTGCATATATCCAATTTTCACAGCGAAACTAATCAGCGACTTGATACAAGCAAGATTTACAATCTGGGTGTTAGGTGCAAGCTCTACAAGGCTTTCTGAGAAAGCATACAAATCTTCCACTGTCACTGACTGTAATGGCTGACCCAAAAACCCCAGAAAACGAGTGATGTAGCTACGATAAGCGGACACTGTACTTGGAGCCTTACCATGCAACCACATTTCTACCAGTCGTTGTTGGGCATCAACCGGGGACATGGTAGCAAGTTGCTTTCTCTGATTGGTTTGTACTAGAGCAACTCTTGGCATGGTTAACAAACAGCGAGCTGGGGGTGGGGTGCTAGGGTGCAATGGGGAGACAAGAGTGATTGAACTACTCCCCGGTTTTGGATTAGTGCCGCATCCAAGTAATTGCATCGTACTGTAAATTCAAGCCCAGTCTGCGTTTGTGTGGGAATAAAACAGTGAAAAACCCGATGGGAATAATCTCATTAGCCCCCCAAGTTGGGGCTGAATGCAACAAAATTCAAGTTTGGTGGGATTCAGGGTGGATGGACTGTCTACTGATAGCAGCCTGATAGCAGACAGATGATAGCAGTGGAAAAATTTTGATCACTAAGCATAGTCAGGATTTAAGCCAGTAACTTGGTAGGCATCACCGTGCCAGAAAAGGAAAATTGTACGCTAAGAAAATTCTCTGCTAAGACTGAGCACAGTCGTTGCGCGGTCGCGGCTTGAAAAATGCGCTCTACGACTGGCTCTGAGATGCAAAGTAAGAAACGCAATCATCAACGTTTCTTAAACTGAACTTCTAGTTGCGTGTCTATCTAATGAAATATTACCTCAGAAATAGGTCGCTGAAACAATTGCTGTACAAGGATTACAGCCTTAGCGTACAATTTTCCCGTTTTGGCACGGTGATGCCAACCTGCTCTCTGCTTAGGTTCAAAGGCGTGAACCGTTCAGGGGAACTAGAGTTCAAATCGCTATAACCCTTATCAGTCAATTGGTTCAACGGTTCAGCAATAGGTTCAGATAGTTCATAAACTGAACCGGGATGAACTGTATCTTGAATTGCTTGATTTGCTTCATTGCCATCCGCTAAGGGTAGCCGCCGAGGTATGTGCAAAATGGGACACGTTGTAAACAAATGTTGCGGAACGTGCTTGAGCAATTTACTAACTTGCCCAAAAATGGTCAAGAGACATTCAAGTTTTTG
>NZ_JACJQJ010000134.1 GCF_014696615.1 Nostoc linckia FACHB-104
CTCACCCGTCCGCCACTATCTCCGAAGAGACCGTTCGACTTGCATGTGTTAAGCATACCGCCAGCGTTCATCCTGAGCCAGGATCAAACTCTCCATTTTGTAGATTCGTTTGTTTAGCTCTTTAAAGACTGATTTATACCTCAGTCCGGTAATTCTCTTTACTTGACGCAGGTATATGTTATATACTGGCTTCCAAACTATATTATTTTCAAGGTTCGGTGTCCCTACCAGCGCCGCTTTTCGCGCTCCGCTCTCAGGCACTTATCTAATATATCGAGCCCACTTCTCTTTGTCAACTTTTTTCGGGAATTTTTTTTCGAGTTCGTTTTTGCGTCGCAAAACTCCTCACAGTGCTGGGTTTAGGTAACAATGGTTGATGCACTGTGCTGAAGAAGGAAAAGTAGAGCGTGAATTTTCAGTCGGTAATATCTTCATTACACGAATTCTGGGGGAATCGCGGTTGCTTGATTGCCCAGCCTTACGACATTGAGAAGGGAGCGGGCACGAAAAATCCCCATACTTTTTTACGGGCATTGGGGCCTGAGCCTTGGGCTGTTGCATATGTGGAACCCTGTCGCCGTCCTACAGATGGGCGTTATGGTGAAAACCCGAATCGCTTTCAATACTATTATCAGTACCAAGTTCTGATTAAACCTTCACCAGATAATATCCAAGAGATTTATCTTGATTCTTTAAGAGCGTTAGGGATTCATCCTGAAGACCATGACATTCGGTTTGTTGAGGATAACTGGGAAGATGCAACTGTAGGCGCTTGGGGGACTGGTTGGGAAGTTTGGTTAGATGGAATGGAGATTACCCAATTTACCTACTTCCAACAATGTGGGGGAATTGATTGCCGTCCAGTGTCTATTGAGATTACATACGGGTTAGAACGATTGGCGATGTACCTCCAGCAGGTGGAAGCCATTACTAAAATCCAGTGGACGGACAATATTACTTATGGTGATGTTTTTCTCCAAGCAGAAATTGAACAGTGTACTTATAACTTTGAAGCGTCGAATCCAGAGATGTTGCTGACACTGTTTAATCTGTATGAACAGGAAGCTACTCAATTAACTGAGCGTGGATTGGTTTTACCTAGCTTAGACTATGTGATTAAGTGTTCGCATACTTTTAATTTACTGGATGCGCGGGGTGTAATTTCCGTGACAGAACGGACGCGTTATATTGCCAGAATTCGGCATTTAGCGAGGAAAGTAGCTACTTTATATGTTGAGCAAAGGGAAAAGTTAGGTTTTCCCTTACTCAAAAATGCCGTGAGTTAAACAGTAGAGATTAACACTGAGGATAATTACAACTTGGCTAAATCCTTAGAACTCCCTCAAAAAGCTGCGGTGTATACACAAGTCTTGAAATTCCACTTGAAGCTTGGTTCCATTGTCTAGCTCTAGGTAATTAAATTACTTCCGAAAGCCAGTCATTGCGTAAAGCCTGCGGTATAGCTGCGCTTAGCGTGTAGCGTCTCGCAGAGAAGAGGAACGACGTAGGTAGAGCCTTTCCACAGGGTAGCAATCGCATAATCCCGCGGTTTGTGTGATTACTTCGCTGCGTTCGTAATGAAAATTTAAAGGATTTATAAGCTTGAAAGCTTTGCAAATAGCACTTGTATGTATACCGTAGCTCAAAAAGAGAGGTTTAATATTATGCCAGCAAGCAAATAGTGATGGTGTGTGAGAAATGTTGAATTGGAGCGAGTTACTAGAACCAATCGCTGCTTGGTTTCGTTCTTTAGGACTTCCCTATCTAATTGTGCATTGGGGACATCCTGTGATGATGGCGATTGTTGTATTTGTCATGGGTAGTTTTGTAGGAATAGCAGGTTGGAGGGGAAGAATTAGTGAAGATAAAGATGTAGCAATTAAAAGCCGCAGCGCTCATCGTCAACTAGCACCCTGGTTATTCTTCTTTCTAGCAGCAGGTTATACAGGTGGGGTATTGTCTTTGGTGATGCAGCGTCAACCTATTCTAGAAAGTCCACATTTTTATACTGGTACTATTGTACTGATGCTGCTACTTGTGAATGCCGTGATTTCTCTCAATGGATTTGCTGGTAATAATACGGGATTACGCAGCCTTCATGCATACTTAGGTACTACAGCTATTTTGATTTTGTTTATCCATGCTGTACTAGGGTTTAATTTAGGCACATCTTTTTGATAAAGTTATTGCAAAAAGTTCTACAAATAAAGCCTGTGCCCCATAAGACTGGTAGTCACTGGCTCTACAAACACAGCCCGCAGATGCGGGTTTCATTTTATAGTCAGCAAGTACTTGTATTAGAAGTCTTATGATTCAGGCTAGTGGTGTAATTATCTGTCTTGGCTATATTCTGGGACTACTATTTACAGCAGTTCCTTGGGGCGGTGTATGGATTTTGTTGCTAGGAATATTGATAGCAGTGCTGTTGCGGCTACGTTTTCTTAAATCACGCCAATTTGCTCAAAAACCAGAAAATGCTGCAACTAAAGCTAAGGCAATATCTAATTTTTGGCAAAATACTCCCCAACCGAGAATTTGGTTAGCAGCTGGTTTGGTCGGTTTGTTGGCTACCCTGTATTTTCAATGGCGAGTACCAGAACCAGGGCCAAAAGATATTAGTAAATTTGTCCCACCAGGAAATAGTAGTAATCAAGAACAAGTAGTGATTGTTCGTGGTGAGATAGCAAGTACACCAAGGTTAACTCGCACTCAGCGAGGACAATTTTGGTTGGAAGCAACTCAGCTAGATGAAGTGAAAAAAGATGATGGCCCCGCAGGTGTAAGTAAAGGGGTAACGGGTAAATTATATGTGACGGTGCCGATACTTCAAGCCACAGGCTTATACCCAGGTCAACAAATTGCAGTAACTGGAGTGTTGTACAAGCCAAAAGCAGCATCTAACCCTGGCGCTTTTGACTTTCAGAAGTTTCTCAAACAGGAAGCTACGTTTGCGGGTTTGACAGGTAGGCAAATCAATATTTTAGATGAAGAACCGCGTAAATGGGGATGGTGGCAAGTTCGGGAGCGAATTGTGCGATCGCAAGTTCGTTGGTTAGGTATTCCAGAAGGGCCGCTTGTCAGTGCAATGGTTTTAGGCAGCAAAACTGTTGATTTACCTTATGATATCCGCGATTTATTTGTCCAGGCTGGATTGGCTCATGCTTTAGCAGCTTCTGGTTTTCAGACTTCGTTGATTTTAGGAGTGATATTACAGTTAACGAGACGTGCAAAAAAGGGAACTCAATTTATCCTTGGCTGTTTAGGATTGCTTATTTTCTTGAGTTTAACTGGTTTTCAGCCTGCGGTTTTAAGAGCCGTGATTATGGGTTTTGCAGCATTAGTAGGATTAGCTTTAAAAAGAAAGGTAAAACAATTAGGCTCGCTATTACTAGCAGCAACACTATTATTGCTATTTAATCCGTTATGGATTTGGGACTTAGGTTTTCAACTCAGCTTTTTAGCGACGCTGGGACTAGTGGTAACAGTACCACCCATAATTCAACGTCTGGGTTGGTTACCACCTGCGATCGCATCTTTAATTGCTGTGCCTTTAGCTGCAACAATTTGGACTTTACCTTTGCAGTTGTTTTTCTTTGGAGTGGTACCGTCTTACAGCTTAATCCTCAATATTCTTACTACCCCATTAATTTCTGTTATTAGTATCGGTGGAATTATTAGTGCCTTAGCAGCATTAATTTGGCCAGCCGCTGGAAGTTTTTTAGCAGGAATTTTGCATCCCCCTACTGATTGGCTGATTAAATTAGTAGAATTTTTTAGCAAGTTACCAGGGAATTCCTTTGCTGTTGGCAGCATTTCCCCCTGGCAGATGTTAACTCTTTATACATTAATTTTATTAGTTGTCTTGATCCGCTGGTGGCGACAACGTTGGTGGTTTGCTAGTTTTATTGCCATCGGTTTAGTACTCATCCCTGTTTGGCATTCTACTAACAGTTTGTTCAGAATCACTGTATTGGCAGCAGGTGCAGAACCAGTTTTAGTAATTCAAGATAGGGGAACAGTTACCCTGATTAATAGTGGAGACGAAAGTACAGGAAGGTTTACAATCCTGCCATTTTTACAACAGCAAGGTGTGAATCAAATTGATTGGGCGATCGCTACTGATTTTCAAGATCATGAGAGTAGCGGTTGGCTGGAAGTGATGCAACGCTTACCAATCAAAAATTTTTACAGCTATCCTCCCAAGCCAGAAAACATTGTGGAAACGCAGGTAATTCAGCAGGAATTACAACAGCGTCAAGGTGTGTATCAGCCTTTGGCTTTGGGGCAAGCAATGACTACTGGCTCAGTAGTGGCACAATTAATTAATGACCAGTTGCCGCTGTTGCAATTGCAAATTCAAGGTCAGAACTGGTTATTAGTAGGTAACCTCAAGTCTAAAGAAATTGCACAGTTAGTTAAGTCTGGGGGTTTACCTCGTCCCCAAGTGCTATGGTGTGTGCCTGAATCTTTGAAGGATTTAGTTTTAGCGCTACAACCAGAAATTGCGATCGCATCTTCTCCTGACTTGGAACCAAAAGTTTTATCTGAACTTAGCCAAAGTCAAACTAAACTTTTCTTTACCGGAAGAGATGGCGCAATTCAATGGACACCAGGGAGTAATTTTGAAGCTTTTATTCAGGCTACAGAAAATAAGTCTTCTGTGTTGTGATTGCTCTACATTGGAGACTTAGCGCTCAGGTTGTCAAAAGTCAAGAGTCCAAACAGTTTTTGACTCTTGACTCTTGACCCTTGACCCTGGACTGTTATTTCTGCTTATGATGCCCGTAGGCGATTTTGTCTGCGTTCTGGGCTACCAGTGGGAATTGCGGCGATTAAGTTCTGAGTATATTCTTCTTTGGGTTCGCGGTAGATACTTTCTGCTGTACCATGTTCGACAATTTGACCGCGATTCATCACCAAAATGCGATCGCTCATAAATTTGACTACGCTTAAATCGTGGGAAATGAAGATGTAAGTTAGTTGAAAATCTTCTTGCAATTCTTTCAGCAGATTCAAGACTTGGGCTTGTACAGAGACATCCAGTGCAGAAACCGATTCATCACAGATAATAAACTTGGGATTTAATGCTAAGGAACGGGCAATACAAATTCTCTGACGTTGACCTCCAGAAAACTGGTGAGGATAACGGTTGATTGCATCTGCACCCAATCCTACCCGTTCTAAAAGTTCAACTACACGTTCTTGGCGTTGTCGCTTTGTTTTCCCTACATAATGAATTACCAATGGTTCCGCGATCGCTTCCCCAACTTTCATTCTGGGATCAAGGGAACTAAATGGATTTTGGAAGACTATTTGCATTTCCCGGCGGAGTTTCTGCAAGGGTTCGCCTTTGAGGGTGGTAATATCTTGCCCCTCGAACATGATTTGACCACTCATCGGTTCAATTAAGCGCAGTAATGTTCTGCCCAGAGTGGTTTTACCGCAACCTGACTCACCCACTAATCCTACTGTTTCCCCTGGTTTCACTTCAAAGGAAACGTTATTTACGGCCATAGTGTAGCGTTTGATGCCGCCCAGCAAGCCTTTCACGGGAAAGCCAACCTTCAGGTTGCGAACTTCTAATAACGGTTGCTTTTTATCGAGATCTGCCAATCTTTTAACTATTTCTTCGCTGGTAACTTCTGGCGGTGGTGAAGGTTCTTTCGCCTGAATTAACAATTGACCTGTGGGACTATCTTCCACACTCATGTAATCGGAAACAGTCAAGAGTTTTTGCGGATGGCGGGTGAGTGTGGGGCGGCAAGCAACTAAACCTTTAGTATATGGATGTTGAGGATTACTAAAAATTTCTGCAGATGTATTATATTCGACAATTTTGCCTCTATACATTACCGCTACTTGGTCAGCAATTTCCGAAATTAATCCCAAGTCATGGGTGATGAAAATCATTGCCATGTTGCGGCGCTGCTGCAATTCTCGCAACAATTCTAGAATTGTCGCTTGTACCGTAACATCTAAGGCTGTAGTTGGTTCATCAGCAATCAATAACAATGGGTTACAAGAAATTGCCATTGCAATCATCACCCGTTGTAACTGACCTCCAGAAAGCTGGTGAGGGTAGCGTTCTAGCATCGATTCTTTATGCTGCTTCACCAAATCTGCTAGTTTTTGCCCCTCGGGTTTAGGTGATTTTGAGTCAGTTTGACTCCAAGTATCAAGATATTGCTGTGCTATTTGTTCATCGCTGGGGAGGAGTTTGACTTCTTGCAAACCCGCGATCGCAATTTGTCGCGCTTGTGATGCTGACACCTCTTGATGTCGCATAATCGCTTCTGTGAGCTGAAACCCAATGTTATACACTGGGTTGAGCGAACTCATGGGTTCTTGAAAAATCATGGCGATGTCGCCACCTCGGTATAGCTGCATTTGCTCAGGCGGTAACTCTGCTAAGTTTATGGGTGGTTTATTATCTTGGTGAGTAAACCAAATTTCGCCGCCGGTAACTTTACCAGGACTTTGCAACAAACCCATAACTGCGAGGGAGGTTACTGATTTACCACTCCCCGACTCTCCCACTATTCCTAAAGTTTCGCCCCGATGGAGTTGAAATGAAATACCATCAACGGCTTTGAGGGTATTGCCATCACTGGAAAATTCAACTTGGAGATTGCGAACCTCTAGGATAGTTTCTCTCATAGGAGTTTAGTTAACAATTTTTACTAATAGTTATTTGGAGTTTAGCAGTGATTTTGAGTGCTGAGTTGGAGAGACGCGATTAATTGCGTCTGTACAAGAGTTCTGATTTTTTAGTGATAGCTTATAGCTAATAACAAAAGAGAATAAATAAAATATAACGGATGTCAGGGATATTTGAGCTTTGCTTGTCACAAATCACTCATTCCTGACATCCGTTATTTATTAGCCCTTTTGCACAAGTGCTGTTTGCAAGAGGTGGGGAAAGGGAAAAGGTAAAAGGGGAAGGGGAAAAGACAAAACCTTTCCCCCTTACCCCTTCTCCTTTTCCCAACTTCTATTGTGTGCGGTTGCTTAGAAAGGAATATCATCTATATTCGGTTCTTCGGCTGCGGGATAAGTAGTACGTTCAAAATTAGCGGGTTGGGGTATGGGTTCAGGATTCTTCACTCTAGGCGCAACGCCAGCTGTGCTGGTAGCTGGGGCTGGTGCGGGGCGAGGTGAATCATAAGTAGCTGCTGGTTGAGGTGTCGGGGTGACAGGTGCGGCGGCTGGTGGTGAGTAAGTTTCTGTGACTACTGGTGGTGAACTGAAATTGAAACTAGCGCCAACATTTTGAATTTGCTGTACAGTCAATTCAGCCCGTTTTTCCTTAAAACCTTCTGGGCGATCGATAGTATTCATCCCCAATCTTCCTACCACAATGACGCGATCGCCTTGATGATAGTTTTGCTGAATTTCTGTGGCTAAATTCCCCCACCCCACAACTTTTAAAGTTGCTGGCGCATCTTCTGGACGCTGAGAATTAGGAAACTGCACAAGCATTTCCGTGACTGCTAAGTTATCTGATGTATAGCGTAGTTGCGGTTCTTGAATGATTTCCGCCATCAAAACGCAGCTATTCATGAAAATCCTCCTGATAATCAAACTTGCTAGTTAAAAAGTCGGGTTTTAGGAAACTCCAAAAAATAAATTATTCTGTTCAAGTCGTTGACTGTTGACTGTTGACTGCTAACTGTGAACCGTCAACGGTCAACAGTTAACAATAGCAATGAAATTTTTTTACTTGGAAGTCCTTTAATTATCTAGCTCTACTGATTAAGTAGATGATGACAAATAAACAGAACTATATCCGGAGAGGAAAAGAGTAATGAAAAAAGGGAAACAACCCTTACCCCTTCACCCTTAACCTTTTTCCTCACGAAATGTTATATATTTTGCTTTCAAAGCACCAACCTACTCTATATATATTTTTAAGTTTTGCATTTTTGACAGACATTCTTCATTTTCAGTCAGTTTTAGCATAAAAGCCAAGCGATGGATGCTTTCGCAACCTTCGCCTGACTTAGGCAAGCATTGATTCTACAACTGAGTAGTATAATTGTACCATCCTGTCTGTGGTTTCACACAGAAATTATCACGGGACAAGAGAAGCAGAGGAAGCAGAGGGAGCAGAGGAAGCAGAGGAAAAAGAATATATGCCTCTAAAAATGGGATAATTTATTTTCTCGAAGTCTCTTAAGCCTGGAAGTTGAGTTTTTGAGGTTGAAAGTTGCACCTTTGAGGCTGAAAGTTGAGCCTTTGAACCTGAAAGTTGAACCTTTGAACTTGAAAGTTGAGCCTTTGAGGCTGGAAGTTGAGCTTTTGAGCTTGAAAGTTGCACCTTTGAGCCTGGAAGTTGAGCTTTTGAGCTTGAAAGTTGCACCTTTGAGCTTGAAAGTTGCACCTTTGAGCCTGGAAGTTGAAGCTTTAAGCCTGGAAGTTGAGGCTTTAAGCCTGGAAGTTGAGGCTTTGAGCCTGGAAGTTGAGGCTTTGAGCCTGGAAGTTGCACCTTTAAGCCTGAAAGTTACACCTTTGAACCGGAAAGTTGCACCTTTAAGCTTGAAAGTTGCACCTTTGAAACCAAAATTTCCCGCCCATCTCTTAACTATTCTCTCTTAACCAATCCTCTATGCCCCATGCCCCATGCCCAATGCCCCATGCCCTATATATTTACATGAACAGGGAAAACGCCTAAGCCGATGAAACGTGCTGGAAAGTCACGCAAAATAGGTAAGCGCAGAAAAGCAGGTGGTTGGAAGGTTTGATCGGAGGTGAGAATGCGAGCAAATATCTGTTTTTGGATCAAGGTTTGAAATCCTTGAATAATCCTTGTGGGTAATTCTCGTTGACGCTGTACTTTTGCTAAGTCTTTAATGCTTAAATTCTGATTTTTTAGTGGTTTGCTAATCGCATTGGCTGTGACGACAGCATCTTGAATGGCATAGTTAATTCCAACGCCACCTACAGGAGACATAACATGAGCCGCATCACCTATTAATAGCAATCCTTGACGATACCAGCGCTTGACGCGGCTGGATTCTACGGAAAGAAAAGCTACTTGTGACCAATCATGTAAATTGGAAATTCGCCCACCTAACTCTGGTACAACTTCCACAACAGATTTTTTTAATTCCTCTAAGCCAGCCGCACGTAGTTTTTGATAACCGTCTTTGGGAATTACATAAGCAATCTGCCATTCGTTACCCCGATCTAGCATGACGAGAATGTGTCCTTGGGAAATTCGCCCCATTCCGCCTTCTGCGTCTTCTGGCAGGCGGGGTAGACGGAACCAAAGGACATCCATTGGTGGAGAAGTTTCTATTGATTCAAATTCTCCTAATTGTCTCAGCTTAGAATGGCGACCATCTGCACCAACAGTAAGTTTCGCGCGAATTTCATGCCAACCACCGCCTCCGCGATAGCGTACACCTTGAATTACCCCATCTTCTACAATTAATTCTTGGACATTTGCCCCCATGACTAACTGAAAATTAGGATATTTCTGCGCTTCTTGGGTAATAAATTCCAAGAATTTCACTTGGGGAAGCATTGTAATGTAAGGATAATTAGTTTTTAGGTGACTAAAATCTGCCAAAGTAACACTATCTTGGGCAGTTTGAATCTGAAGTTGGCGAATTTTCGTATGGGGTAATTGCAGCAAGCGATCGCTTAACCCCAATTCCTCCATAATCTCCATGACTGACGGATGAATCGTATCACCCCGAAAGTCGCGATCAAAATCTTTGTGTGCTTCTAATAGCATTACAGGAATGCCTTGACGTGCTAACAACAGTGCCAACACAGCCCCAGCCGGGCCACCACCGACAATGCAACAATCGGTGGTTTTTACGTCTACAATGTCATGAACAGGATTAACTGTTGGCTCTGGAGTAGGATTTTCGGATACAGAGTTTGTCATAATCTGACCTTCGGAAAGCCCTAAAATCAAGGTTAGTTTCCTTTTGCTGCGGAAAGCCAGTTTTTTAACTTTTCGTATTCAGATGGAATTTGTAAAATCAGGGCTAAACTGTCTTTGTCTTTTGTCTTCGTCATTTGTCATTTGTTATTTGTCTTGCTTAATGACTAATGACTGATAACCAATGAGAATAATTAACACTCGTGTCCCAAGTTATTTTAGAAAACATTTATAAAAGTTTTCCCCCTCGTAAAGGGGAAGGTATCGCCTCGCCAACTCCATTGGCTTTAGATTCTGGCAAGAAAAGTGATGCACAGCCAGAACGTGCAGAAAATATCAGCGTTTTGCGGCGCATTAACCTGACGATCGCAGATGGGGAATTTATGGTGCTTGTGGGGCCATCTGGTTGCGGTAAAAGTACCCTACTGCGGTTAATTGCTGGCTTAGAAACGATGACAGGCGGCAATATTTGGGTAGGCGATCGCTTGGTAAACGATTTACCACCCAAAGAACGAGACATTGCAATGGTGTTTCAAAATTACGCCCTTTATCCTCATATGTCGGTGTATGACAACATCGCCTTTGGACTCCGTCGCCGCTTTGAAGCAGGGGAACAGGGAGCAGGGAGCAGGGAGCAGGGAGCAGGGGGAGAAAATATGTCCTCATCCGCCCAGCTTCCGCCTTGGTTGGAACACCTGTTTGTGGGAATGACGCGCAAGTTACCGAAGGGACTGCGTTATATTTCTGACAAAGAACGGCAAGTAGATCACCAAGTGCGGAATGTTGCCCAATTATTACAAATTGAAACCTTGCTGAATCGCTTACCAAAACAGCTATCTGGGGGACAAAGACAGCGAGTTGCATTAGGAAGAGCGATCGCGCGCAATCCTCAAGTATTTTTAATGGATGAGCCGCTGTCTAATTTAGATGCGAAATTACGTGCAGAAACTCGCGCCCAAATTGTCAAATTACAGCGCCAGTTAGGGACGACCACAATTTACGTCACCCACGATCAAACAGAAGCAATGACGATGGGCGATCGCATTGCAATTATGAATCAGGGACAAATTCAGCAAGTAGCTTCTCCTTTAGAACTGTATAATCGCCCAGCTAATCGCTTTGTTGCCGAATTTATTGGTTCACCACCAATGAATTTTATTCCTGTGAAATTTCAGGCTCCCTTATTAATTACCCATCCTCACTTTCGTTTGACTTTACCAGAAATTTGGGGGACAGCCTTGCAAAAATATGATGGTCAAACTCTCATTTTAGGCGTTCGTCCAGAACACTTTAACGTCAGTGTACCTGCTACAAAAAATCTCCCTGTGCAAGTAGATTTAGTAGAAAACCTCGGTAACGATAGTTTTCTTAGCGTCAGACTTACTGAATCTCCCACAGCTAACACAGGTGATTATCTACAAGTGCGAGTACCATCAGAAAGATTAGTGAGTGTTGGCGATCAATTATGGTTATCGCTAATTCCAGATAAAATTCACTTTTTTGACCCTGAAACTGATTTAGCAGTATTTGCATCACATTAATTCCAATGCTTTTGACGCTGCTGAAGATAATCACCTTGGTAGGGTTTTATAAGACTCATATTTAATATTTGAGTTTTGAAATTTACGTAGGGTGCGTTACGCTAACGTACCTTTCCTAGAACTTCTAGTGCGTTACGGCTTACTTTTAACTAAATACAGTTCAGTTAAGAAAATTAATTGATAACAAAACTAAAAAACTAGTTACTCAACAAAAAAAACAAAACAATAATTTTGGA
>NZ_JACJQJ010000135.1 GCF_014696615.1 Nostoc linckia FACHB-104
ATCCTTACTCGATCAACTCAAATTGAGAAATTCATCGGTGCAACGCCACTGGGAGCAATATCAAACTCAGTATTGCCAGATCGAAAAAGCTCTATTCTCCCAGAACAACCGGAGATTGCCTCAATGTCATCAGCGTCTCAGAGAGGCTCGAATTCGTCAACTTGAAGAACTTTTGAAAGCGCCTGCTCGTGGTTTAGCTCTCTTCAAGGGTTCTGTACGACCTGGAATTCCAGAGCTAAATTGTGTGGATAAGACGCAGATCGGGTTAAATCGATGCGCGGTCTATTGGTCGAAAACAACTCAGTTTTTGCAATCAAGCATTTATGGCGATTGGGCAAAAAGACTATCGAAACAGTATCAGCCAACATTTGCGATCGCACAGAAATACTGGCAAGAGTATCGTGAAGCCCATTGTACTGAGTTGGTTGCACCTTTTCAGGAAGGTTCAATTTCACCCATGCTCTATCATCGCTGTTTAGCTCGGCTAAATAACGATCGCATTGCGGATCTAAAGGGGATAGCTGTATATGATTCAGAAGACGAGCCGCAGCAAGCCCCAGTTACATCTGGACAAGATACCACTCAAGCTCTTTGGGAGCGTTATCAAACTCAGTACTGCAAGTTTGAGTCACAGTTTTTTGGTAGCCAAACCAGAAGTAAGCAATGCCTAAATCGTTTAAATCTGGGACGCTTACACCATATCAAAGCAATGATGAATACTAGATAAAGAGGCAAATAATACTAGTTTATTACTTCCTAGAAATTTTTCGATATCAAATAGCGTTGCTCCCTCTTGCAATTCAAGTCAATCTATTAATAAACTTCCTTTTAATTGAGATTGAGGATAATTATTATTTTCTTTCAATCTAATTGCAGTTTCATCAGAATTCCAAATTACTTGGAAATCATCCTCTGTTTTGCATCTTCTCTGGGAATTATGGGAAATTGAGCCGATTTCTTTTTCCAATAGCCAATAATGTCTAAAAACAGCATGATGACAGTCCATATAACATGTCTCGTCAATTGCGATAGATTTTTTCCCACTAGGAGAAACAAAGTCAGTTCTACATCCTGCTCCAAAAATAAAAATTACTACAAACAATTGAACAATAAATAAACTTAAGGACATTATTCCCAAGAATTGAGGTATAGACAATACGAATTTTAACCACCGAGACAAATTTGATTTAAAAATTAGGATAACTGCTGTAATAGAAATAATTAGGACTAAAATCGTCAAGAAAAAACTACTAAAAGATCCTCCTCTGAGTGAATATTTAGTATTTCCCGATAACCAAATCAAGGATATCAAGGATATAAAACCGAATATAGATAGTATGTATATGTAGAAAGTAGGACAATTTATAGGAAAAATATTGATATTCTTTTGAGTATTCATATAGAAAATTTTCGTGAAAATATATAAACAATCCAGAAAACCAAGTTGAAGATATTAGCTATCATCAAATATAATTCTGACAATAGTCACAGTTTTTTGGTAGTCAAACCAGAAGGAAGCAATGCCTAAATCGTTTAAATCTGTGAAGTTTACGCCATATCAAAGCAATGATGAATACTCGTTAACAATTCAAAATACCCTGCGGGAAGCTAAAGCTAAAAAATTCAAAACTTGTACTGAAGCTCAAGAATTATTCACGCATTAAAGACAGTTGGAGTCGGGGATTTAAACCCCAAATCAACTGATACTATGTGTAGGCGTAGGAGTCTTAAACCCTTGAATTTATAATAAAGAGGAAAATAATAGTAGTTTATGACTTCAAACGATTGGCAGTGAGGAAAACGATCGCAATCCCCAGCGTATAAGCAACCAAATCTCGCCAGTCGAAAGTAGATCCAATTGTTAAATGAGCTAGCTGGGAGTTTCGCCAGCCTAAAATATCAATGAGATTAAGAAACTGAAGCAACTCAATCAAGTAGGCAAAGATGAGAGTTCCAATAGCAACCTTCCGTAGTGGAACTGCAATAAAAGCATGAACAAAGTAAGCAATCACCATGACAATTAAAACGTCGCCCAGTAACGGTCTAATCCAATCATCTCGGAAGAAGAGGGCAATTATCACAACTATTGCAAATAGAATCGCAAATAGGGTGAAAGAGGTAGGATTAAATCTCAACCACTTGAGATTAGAGAATTGTTTAGGCACGATTTATTTCCTGGGTTTGATTCGCCAGGATTGTAACATTATTCTTTAAAATTGGACTAAATTGATGAATCCAATTAGTGAATTAGTGTGGCAAAGTCTGCTGAGTGGCGACATACAGTTAGCAGATTTGATTTGCAGTCTATTGCGATCGCAATTAGTGACAGTTGCGATTCCCTTTGATAAAAGCAGTTTTAGGGATTGCATTACATTTAACCCCTGGAGAACCAAATCCACTATATTGATCGAAACTTCCTTGAACCTGCAAATCTGGGGGAAGTTTAGCAATGCTAGTTTTGTACAAAAAAAGGTTTCCTTCAACTACCATTGCATTGGGCAGTTCTTCAATGTACGTACCGCTAATAGTTAGGTTGCCTTTGACGGTTAGTTGATTGGGAAGTCTTTTGAGATTGCCTTCTAGGGTAACGTTACGATTGATGATACAGCGTTCTCCTTCCTCGAGCGCGCCAAATTTCTTCAGGCTTCCACAAGGTGCGGGGGGAGTCGGTTGCAGCAGATAAATTCCAACCACCACCAAAGGAAATATGAAAAGCAGCAATCGCCATCTTAGTTTTGGGAACATTTGAGCTAATAAATCCTAATTTAGGTTAACTTAATATCTTGCAAATTTACGTATACATACAGGAAAATCAAACATCTGGGCGATATAGCTACAGTATTTTTGTTTGCTTTTAACACTAAATTAATACTTTTGGCGTTATACTGAGTATTTAATCTTCCAATTTTACTTGGAAGATGTGAGGAGTATGCCACTAGAAAATCCAAGTCCTTTAGAGATCGCACTCACCCTTTGGAGTATTGGGTTGGTGTCCGAGCAGAACCTAATCGCTTGGGCTGATGCTCAGATTCTGGCGATTGAAAAACCTGCTGATGATTTACTGGAAATTGCCACTAAAGGTGCGAAAGTGTGCATCAAAAAAGGGTTGATTGAAACGCTTCCAATTGCCCTTGGCTACTCAGAGGAATTTTTTATTCGAGCTTATTTGTTGGATATCGAATGCGATAGCGCAACAAAATCCTTCATCGCTTGGGTTGCTCACAACTGCTGTGGGAGTACGGAAATACCTGAAACTTTACTAGGGTATCATCTAGAACATTTATACTGTGATTGTGAGGATGTTGATGCTGCCATTTCCCTGCTACGGGCTGAACTTCCAAAAATCATGCCTCGTTGTGAATCCTTTGCTACTGTGTTTTTGGAGCAAGTCTCTGGGTTAGAGCTATGCATTTAACCGCCCATCAAACTGCAATGATTGAAGTTGCTAGGGAGATTCGTTTCGCGTTGGATCGCTTGAAATACCTCGATCCAGATGGAATGTGTTTTGCAATAGACTTAAATCCACCGCTTGGCTCAATGGCGATTCTAAAAGCATTGGAAATTCAGCTACCATTCGCCTATGCTGCTTTTTTGCTAGAGGTGGGAAATGGAGGGTGTTGGGATTGTGCCGAGCGCGATCGCTGGATGACAATTGATGAAATTATGCAACATAATTCTACCCAGTTATGGCATCAGTCACCGCCTGATTTCGTTCACCAATTTCTGGCAACAGGAAAACAATCTGATGCAGTCGAGTTACCCTATCTCCTGAAAATTAACGCCCTTCCTGGACTATTGCGGATTGGGTTGTATCCTCCAGAACAAGAGACTTACGGGTTGTTTCTGACGCAAGAAGGACATGAAGTGAAAATTCAAATCTGCTTACAACCGTTGTTGACTTATGTTGTGATGGAACGCTATACGCCGAAGCAATGGTTACAAATGCATCTCAATTTTTTAAATAAAGGGATTTACGAAATCGAAAAATCGATCTCAATTTTGAATTCTCAGCACAGTCCGTATCTTCTTTTCCAAAAATATTTAATGGGTTTGTCCGAGTCTAGGTTGAAGCAGTTTATTGAAAATTGTCCCGCAATTCCTTTAGAAAGAAAACGAGAGTTGCTAGATGAGATATGGTGGACATAGTAAAAGCATTTTTGATGCAAGAAAACTGAATTGTTAACTAACATTATAGATTACTTGATGAGTGCATTCACCTATATTTAGGTCATAAAATAGTATTTTCTGTATAATATATCTAATAATTATTATTAGAAAATATTTGATTATATGAACCGCAAACAATTATACTGGGTAAAAGACTATACTTATGAAGCCAGACAAAAAAAGATTGGTTGGCTAAATGAAATAATTGAGTCACTACATGAGCAACCAGAATTAGGAAAATATGAAGACGATGAAGACTCAGAAGAGCTATTTACCCAGGAAACTATCACAGTTGCTCAACGTTTAATGAAATTAGTTATCCAAGAGGAGCCGAATAAACAGGATATTCGTGAATTATATATATTGCTGAAAATTTATGAACATATTCGTAACTCCGCTTGGTACGATATTTGTAAATATGTGGAAAAGTGGCATTGGGTAGTAAATATTTGGGAAACATTTCAGAATGTAATTGAATTAGATATTTGGCATGGTTGTGAGTATCAACGTTATTCAATTAAAGAACCATTAATTGCTGAGGGTAAATTTACCATAGGTAGCTCTTATATCGGTCAGCCCGCTCATATTGCATTCAGATTAGAACAGAATTTAGAGAACAATCAGATTAAAATTATTTGGCAAATTCCAAATGAGACAGATATTATTGACGAATATATTTCAGAGTCGATCGAAGGAATTATCGATGGGCTGATTAAATATTCTCATCTAGAAAATAAAGCTTTTTCATCCCTAAAAATTACTGTCTTTAATGGCAGTTATCACGAATCTATCTGTAGGGGGTTTGATTATCGTATGGCTGCTCGTATCGCTTGGAGGAATGCTTTAAAAACTGCTGAATTCATACCTCTTTAATGGTTAAGGTTGGAGAAATTCAAGCATTTAATCATTATTACAGCATTTTTCACCTATTTGAACCAGTTGCTGGATGAGAGATAAGCATGGAAAAACCTTTGTTCTAATTGATGGATATACACTAGCGATCGCGCAAAGCGATTCAGGTGTTTTATTCTCTGGTTGCCACAGTCGCAAAGCTATAACCCGATATGACAATTCGCTCCTAATTCAGTTTTTGGCACGTCATGCCCATCATGATACATTTTGGCAGTGCTTTCAGGCGCGTGAAATGTATGAGAATGAGGATAATCGCTTCTTTGTCAGGAATTGCCAGCAGTTGATTCGCTATCCCAGTTGGAAACTACCGCAAGTTTATCAAAATTGGGCAGTTTGGGAACTGATAGATCAGCTGTTTCAAATTCATGGCGAGTCTTACAATGAACCGATTTGTTTATGGCATCCAGGGAGTTACTATCCGATGTACGGTATTCCCTATGGAACTGCATTGAAGGTGATACAGGTTGCGCGGAATTGGAGCAATCTGCAAGAAATCGAGGGAATTGAACTGCTCAATGAAACCCAGTGGAATTTACGCTTTGCGTCTGCTGCGAGTCCTACTCACTCTTTACTAATCCCGCAGATTTTGTCTGAGATTGAGGAAGCCGCTAGTATATATCTACTATTTTTTGAAGAAAAAGCACGCTTATATACACCCAACCAGGTTGCAGCAATTCGATATGAACTGCTGCATCAGATGGTGATCGCCAACCTACTCAACCGTGAAATCTCACCAGAAATTCTTGCTTGTCTAGTTGCTTATCCAAATCTGCAACGCTGCGTCATTCAAGCTGAAAAACTATGGCGTTATTTAGATGGTGCTTCTGTGAGCCAAGAAAAAAATAGTTTGTGTTTAGATTGGATGTTTTTTGATCCACCACTACCTCAACCTGACTTTCATCAGCTTTGCTTACAGCATTTTCAAAAAGCAAAATTGCAATACCCCTATACGATTCCCTTTGAAGCCGATGGGAAGCAATATCGGCTGGTGACAGGAAGTGTACATCACAATGCGATCGGCTTGTTGACGGTTTTAGAAATTACGATGCCGATAAATGCGAATGCCTTATTTACCAACGTGAATGAGCCGACGTACCTAGAGTTAGTTGTCTGGGCTGCGCTGGAATCCTGCTTACCTCCCATCGAAGATTGGGAAATGTCTGTTGATTGGAGAGGAAGAGAAGATGAGTTGGTAACTTTAGGAACAGATCCTTCCTTACCAAAAGCTGAGTTTTTCTTGAACTGTTTAGCATCTCACCTGGCAAGACTCTGGCAAAATGGGGAGCGAACGGTGTTGAAAAAAGGATTGCTCCCTTTGCAAAGTTATTTCCCAAAGGAAACCTACTTTCTCTACTGTCGAGGTCAGATGCTACTATCCGGGGAACTGCGATTTCACTATGGGGAATGGTTTGATGGGGGCTTTCTCCGGCTTTTTCGGGCAGAACAAGGGGAGTCATGATTAATAATTAGAGATGTTTCTGGAATAATCAGAATATACGTTGCTGAATGGAAATATGATTCCGCCGGATTTTGGATAGAGCCTCCAGGCTTTCAGAAAATATTTCATAGCTGGATTTAGCAAAGCCGAAAAATTAATGGCGATGGCTAGGAGGGCAAGGTGTATGGATTGCAAAGCACTAATTTACGACGCGGTAAGGAAACAGGCGATCGCACCAATATACCCTCATTCTTTGGTGAAGTGGGATATTTCCCAACAACCCCGGATAATTGGACAAATCGAGTTACCCTATGATTTTGAATCAGTACCAAGTATTGTTTTGTTACCGGATGGGGAAAGGTTTGCTGTGGCTCCTTCTGAGGTTACGCCAGAATTTGGGATTGAGATTCGTCGCTGGGATGATTTTTCCGTTTTGCAACGAGTTGACTTACCCCATGCACCCTATGAGGAGAATTCCCAGGAGGATGAGTATTATGGACATGGTAAATGTACTCATATTTCCTGGTTGGGATTAACACCTTGCCAGGGCTATTTATTGGTTGGTGAGGGTTGGGGAGATATTTATCTAGTTAATTTAGAAAGCGGTGAGCAGATTCGTTGGTTGCGTCGTTGGCGAGATTATAATGCTGCTTTTGCCATCGATCCACAAATGCAGTTTCTCATTGTTAATTCTGTAGACATGGATGAGTCCCATCAATTTTACAGAATTGACAGTATGCTTGAGGATAAATTGACCTATTTGGGGGAATATTCAGGTGGTGTGCGTTGTCATCGTGGCGGCTTGAGTTTTAGCCCAGATGGTCAGCGTCTGGCTTATACTGCATATCGATATCAAGGTGTTGATTTGTTAAGTTTTCGGCTTGAACGCTCGATATTAAGCACTTTATCCCCGCAAACGCAGGAACCACTCCATGAAATATGGAAAAAATGGGAAAAATCGTCACAATATCGGGCGAAAATGTGGGGTCAATTCTTTCGGTTGTACCATGACCATGATGGATTAAATCCTTGGCAAAGTGATATCGTTTGGCTGGATAACAACAGCTTATTATGTGGTGTAGGGCAAATTCTGGCAGTGCTGTCAGCTCAGACAGGGGAAATAATAAAAACCTATGACGTGGATGCAGTGGTTAATACTTTGGTGTTTGACTACACATCTTTCCAAGCTATTGTTGCCACCAAGCAAGGGATAAAAGTTGTTGCGATCGCCTAATCAATATAGCGGGAAAACCCATGATAAAAAGATACAAGATCGTGAAGACATAACTGGCGGTGATTGAGATGCGTGTTTTCGAGGTGAGTGGATGTGGGAAGTTGAATATCTGAATGCAGAGTTACTCGATCTCAAACTTTGGGGTGAAGGTTGTAGCCTGTATCAGATTCGCTCCTTCGGTGATGATGAGATTTGCTTGATTCAAACGGACGATAGCTGGCAAGTTGTTTATACCGAGCGTGGTGCGGTTCAACAGCTGCTGTTTGAATTTACGGATGAGGCGGAAGCTTGTAAGTTTATGTATCGGGAGATTAAGAGAATCAAGCATCCCCATCTTGTGGGACTATTTCCGACTGATGCTGAGGCAGAGCAATTCTGTCAGGTGTTGACTCAGTTACAAATTCAGTTCTCTCACGACGCGAAAGGAAGGGTGAGGGTGTACGATCGAGACATTTTTACAGTGGAGCGTCATTTCGGTTGCCAATTACCTCTGCGAAAATGGTTAAGCGTTCCTGAACGAATTCACGTCACCCTCGCTCGATTGCGAAAATTCGATCCATACAATCGCTATGCCCAAATCACGACTAATCCGCCAATTGGTTCTGAAACAAAGTTGAGCGCGTTAGAAGCACAACATGGAATTAAACTACCTGACGTTTACAGAACGTTTTTGCTAGAAGTCTGCAATGGTGGCAATTGGGAACGGCTAGGACATTACTGGTCGGCTGAGGACGTTATGGCGAACAATTCTGCTGAACTATGGAATCAGCCTTTACCTGAGTTCCTCGCACAGTTGAAAGCGGCAAAGTTGGGGGATTGGCTCAAAAATCCAGGAAATCGGCAATATCCAGGGTTGTTACGAATTGTCGATTGGGATAATCCTGTGCGCGATTTGTTTCTCACCCAGGAAGGATACGAGGTTGAAATTCAGGGGGATTGGATTCGTTTTTGTGAGTTTTCCCCAGAACAATGGCTCAAGGATTTTCTAGATGATATTCAATATGGGTTATCTACAATTGAAGGATTACTGGCTTTTCTTCGCTCTGGGGAATTAATTCGAGATTATCCATACTTTCATTCGGTGAATTTTGCCAGACTCCTTGCAGAAACCATCGGACTTAATATCGATCCTGAACTCACAAATGAGCAAGTGAGGATGAGCGATGAAATAGATTATAAAATCAACCAATGGCGAATTGAGAATATGGGTAAGATGCGGTACAACTTTAGGTTTAATGCGGAACAAGCTGAGATGCGATCTCAACGAATTTTAGAAAGGTTGGAGTACATATATAATATACTGTATCCCTAAATTACACATCATTTGGAGAAAAATTCTTACTTTACCTAATCATCTGCCAAATATTCTTTCACAGATTCAATAATAGGATTCATATTATCATTATTTGCTTCCAATTTAGAAATAAGTAAAACCCTATCTTTTATACCCAACTGATAAATAATCAAAGCTAAATAGTATTCCCAGTCTAATTGTCTGCGCTGGGCAATTCCATTATATAAATCTCTCTCTGGTGGATTATATGCAATCTCAAGTAAGATATCTAAGGTGTGTATTACTTCCTGTTCTTCAATCCAAGCAGAGATATATTCTTCTTCCTTGTCAATCTCTTGATTTTGCTTTTCCCACTCATATCTATTCCTTTGAAATTCACTGCCAAAACCTGCAAAAATTTCTGGACTAACAGGTGCTGCTAATTCCGCTAAAAATTCTAGAATTTGTTCCTTGCTTAGTTTTATCATTTGAGAAAATATCAATCTTTAAAATTACATTAATTATCCAAAATCATATTCATAGAATGTCGTATCTGTTGTTTGAAATACCTGGATTATACGTTCTATCCTCTCGCTCATAAAAGCTAAATCTTCTTGTTCTAAAGTATAAGAATGTAAACAAATCAATTCCTCTACAATTTTAGGAACATCTTTTACTGATACGACATTTAAAGACCCATCATGAAAATGGCTAATAAATTGTAACCCAAGACACTTACAAGCAGGCAACCAAAATTGATAAAATATTTCGCTAGTTGCAACAGGAATCACCTCATAATTCCCGGTATTAATTTGGAGAATTCCCATTTCTATTGTCATCTCATTATCTCGTAATATTTCAGACTCAAATCTATTGAAAATTATATAATTACTGGGTTGGTTGCCAAATATATTTACCAGTGCGATCGATATATCCAAATTTTTCTCCAACTTGCACTTCTGCTAACCCATTAGAGAAAGAATAAGCACTATCAAACTGTGGTGCGATCGCTAATTTACCAGTGCGATCGATATATCCCCATTTACCTCCAATTTGTACATCTGCTAATCCCTCGGAGAAATAACCAATCTTATCAAACTGTGGTGCGATCACTCGTTTTCCTGTACGGTCAATATATCCCCATTTACCTCCAATTTGAACTGCTGCTAAATCTTCATAAAATGACCAAGCTGCATCAAATTGAGGTTTGATGATTAATTTACCTTTTGGATTAATAAATCCCCATTTTTTACCAACTTGTACTACTGCTAACCCCTTAGAAAATGACCAAGCAGTATCAAACTGAGGTTTAATTACCAATTTACCTTTGTTATCAACGAATCCCCATTTTTTACCAATTTGAACTGCTGCTAACCCCTCAAAGAATGACCAAGCACTGTCAAATTGAGGTTTGATGGCTAATTTATCCTTATTATCAACGAATCCCCATTTTTTACCGATAGCAACCAAAGCAAAACCATTGACCAAATATTCAAGATTATCAAACTGTGGTTTAATCACAAACTTACCATTACTGTCTATGATTCCCCACTTTTTATCAACTTCGACTTTAGCAAACCCATTCAAGAAGCGATCGCCATCATCAAACTGTGGCTTGATGACCAATTTACCTGTGTGGTCAATATACCCCCATTTCCCACCGACTTGGACTTGAGCTAATCCCTCATAAAACGACGAAGCATAATCAAACTGGGGTTTAACTACTAATTTCCCAGTGCGATCAATATATCCATATTTACCGTTGATTTTTACATCCCATAATTGGGGTAATGAATTCTCTTTTGCAGACTTAACTGTGATAGAAGATATTGATTGATAAGTATCACTAGATATAGATGGAGTTGAAAACAATGTTATCCCAGTTATTGCTACTAGCAAAATCAAGGTATGGTGAATATGAGATTTCATATTTGTGACTTCATAAGTAGTAATGTCACTTATCCATAACTCAAAACTAGCTTAATTGTCATCCCTAAAAATCATCGGATACACGAAACCAATACCAATCACCGTACAAGTAAAATACTTGGTACTTAGCAGCACCAAATGGACTTCCTTCACTGTTCGGTTGATGGACAAAACCATAGGATATGGTATCAGGACTTAGACCATCACCACCCCAGAAGACACGAAAATATAGACCACCACGGGAGTCCATAGCGTATTCATCAACTTCATATAAACCGAGTTTGCGGTTTAATGTGATATTTCCTTTTGCAGAAATAGGAAGTTGTACCCGAACTTGTTCAAACGCCGATTGCGATATCATAAATGCTAAACGACGGGGAATGTAGAACTTGAGCAGGACATAACAAACTAAAACTATACCTGCAATGATAGTAACTTCTCTCCAGGGTACAAAAGTTTGCCTCCTAAGTCTAATACTTTTCAAATTCCGTCTTCCTAAAGTTCTCAATCCCCAGAAGAGAATTGCCAATACTGCAAATGGTACACAAACAATT
>NZ_JACJQJ010000136.1 GCF_014696615.1 Nostoc linckia FACHB-104
CACCGACTTCTATTACGAATACAAGGCTTTCGGAATCAGATTTAACTAATACCTATGTACTAGCAATTGGCGATCGCATTGTGCCAGTTGCGTAAGTCCTGGGATGTGTTGCAATACTTGTCGGTTAAGGGGAAAAAGGGGAATGGGAAAAGGTAAAGAAAAAACCTTTAACCCTTAACCTTTTCCCCAAAACCTATTTTGAGTTAAAAACGCTATCCCTTCTAGTATTGCCTTAACTCTTAGCAGCCGCAGCGCTTTGGAAAGAGCGTAACAACAATTTTCTACCTAATTCAACATCTGATGGCGCACATTGCCAATCGGGGTGTGCTGTCATCAACAAGCTATCTAAAGTTTCTAAATCAAATAAATGCCATACAGGCGCGCCATTGATTTTATCTTCCACTGCGTAACAATTGGGGCTAATGCAGTGAATCTGACAATCACTGGCAATTCTGGTCAAAGTCATCTGTTCTCCAGGCTGTAGACAACGGAATTGCCCAATAACTTCCTTTAGTTCACTTTTACTAGACACCGTTAACCCTGGAATAGCTACGGTGAGATTAATGTTGCCATTCACTGCAACCCAATAGTGACGACTTGGGTCAATTCCTTCGAGCCAAGGTAATTCATCATCAAGACGATAGCGTGGTGACAAACAAAATAAAGCTTCCATAGGAAGAACCATGACTTTAGACTTCAGTGGGGTAGGTTTCAGTATCTAGCAGGGATTGTATAGATTGCGAATCGCACGGTGATACCCTTTTTCTCATAGTCTGATAAATAACACTAATAAATCAAATAAATTTTGCAAAAGTTATCAGAATTATTAACATTTCTCAATATTCATTGAAAGCGGCGAGAAACTCCTATCCTTGGCTGGAGAGGGACAGCCATCCCGGCGCTTTGGGCATAGGGCATAGGGCATTGGTGACTATCCCCCATGCCCAAAAAGAAAAGTTAACAATATCTTAATCGCGGCTTGATTGTAGGTCGGTAAGTTCTCGGTGTTGCCTAACACAGGCTGTTAAAGCCGAGAAACTTTCTGACGAGGAGTGAATATGGAATTCATGCATTGCAATCAACTGCTAAACAATCGTTGCAGACGGCGGAGTTTTTTGCTAGGTGCAGGATTCTTAACAGGGTTGGCGATGACTAGCCAATGGAGTCCAGCGATCGCAAAACCTAAGTTTTCTGGTTATCCCTTCAGTCTTGGTGTCGCCTCTGGCGATCCTTTACCAGATGGTGTTGTTTTATGGACGCGACTAGCTCCAGATCCGCTTAACGGTGGTGGAATGCCGATGGCAAACATTGTAGTGCGTTGGGAAGTTGCTCTGGATGAAAATATGAGAAAAGTTGTGCAAAAAGGCAAAGCCTTAGCCACTCCAGAACTAGCACACTCAGTACATATAGATGTCCGTGGTTTAGAACCTGACCGTTGGTATTGGTATCAATTTAGAGTTGGTAATGAAGTTAGCCCCATTGGAAGGACTCGCACAGCTAGCGCATTCCATCGTTCTACCCATCGTTCTACCAAGCAACTCAACTTTGCCTTTGTTTCTTGCCAAGACTGGCAAAACGGTTACTATACAGCATTTCGACATTTAGCTACAGAAGAACTTGACTTAGTAGTTCATCTTGGTGATTATATTTACGAATACGGCCCACAACCCGGAGGCCCACGTCAGCATAATAGTGCTGAAATTTTCTCCCTTGCTGACTATCGCAACCGTCACGCTTTATATAAGACAGATCCAAATCTGCAAGCTGCTCATGCTGCCTTTCCTTGGATAGTAACTTGGGACGATCATGAAGTCGAAAACAACTACGCTAATTTAATCCCTGAAGAGAACCAAAGCCAGAAAGCATTTATTACGAGGCGAGCCAATGCTTACCAAGCATACTACGAACATATGCCATTGCGTGAGTCTTCCCTACCCAACAAGTCAAATATGCAACTTTATCGCCGTTTTACTTACGGTGATTTAGCAGAGTTTAACGTCTTAGATACCCGCCAGTATCGCACCGATCAACCTTGTAATGATGGACTTAAACCCCGTTGTGTTCAAGCTTTCGATGCCAATGCTACGATGACAGGGAAAGAACAAGAAAAGTGGTTATTCCAGGGATTAGATAAATCGCGATCGCGCTGGAATGTAATTGCACAACAAACTATGCTAGCTGAATATGATTTTGATGGTCGCCCAGATATAGGATTATTCAATGTGGATCAGTGGGATGGCTATGTAGCAGCACGGAATCGGCTATTAAACTTTCTGCAACAACGTCAACCTTCCAACCCAGTAGTAATTACTGGTGATATCCACTCTAGTTGGGTACACGATCTCAAAGCCGACTTCAACAACCCAGCTTCCATTACAGTTGGTACAGAATTCGTTGGAACTTCCATTTCCTCTGACTTCCCCGCCCAATTTATCGCCCCAGTTCAAGCCGCCTTAATAGACAATCCCCACACGAAATTCTTTGATGGTGCTTTTCGCGGTTATGTTCGTTGCCAACTCACACCAGAACTTTGGCAGAGCGATTACCGCGTTGTCTCAACTATCATTAATCCTAATGCCTCTATTAGTACCTTAGCTTCCTTTGTAGTACAAAACGGGAAAGCGGGCGCACAAAGGGCATAAGTCTCTACAAGTTACAATCCCATAGAGTGCGTTGTTATATGGTGCAACGCACTGTTAGCCTCTTAAGGGAATGAAAAATTCAAAATTAAGAAACTGCGATAAAGCCTGAGGAATTAAAGACTCAGAAAATTTAACCCGGAAGTGGAAAAAATACTTGTAGATTCAACCAAAAATTGCTGCTGTTGCTAGTTAAATTTGCACATGAAAAATACATTATTCAGCAACAATTCTATAAAATTGTAAATTTTTCTGGGCTGAGTGAGCTATCAATTGCTGCTTCTCAAAAAAAATCAAATATTTATTTTCCTGTCAATTAGCCTATTTATATATCCTGATAAAATTTTCCGCTATAAAATCAAGCTGCTCAATACTCGTGGCGATTTAAGTAGGTTTGAAATTTAAAACCATGTTACTATTAAATTATTGAGAAATATTTTTGGTCAAGTGACTATAGAGATACCTCTCCAAATCTAAATCTCTACATTCTGTTAATTCGGAGATACTCTATGTCAGTTTATATTGGTAATCTATCCCATGAAATTGAAGATGAAGACATTAGACAAGTCTTTTTAATGTATGGGTCTGTGAAAAGGATACTAGTATCTACAAACCAAAAATCCGGTGAGAAGAGAGGGTTTGCTGTTGTAGAAATGGACACAGATAACGAAGAAGTAGCAGCCATTAATGGATTAAGAGGCACTGAATGGATGGGTTATAGCCTAAAAATCAATAGAGCTAAAACCATCGTAGATGTAGCTTAACCTTGTCTTAGTGTAGATATTACACTGAAGTATTTCTATGATTGTTGTGGCTACATAGAAAACAAAAGAAATTCCCAGGAAAAGCAGGACAAAAGCATCCCCATAAATATGATGGTTTAAAAGAATAATTATAGTAGTGAGTAGAAATTGAAAATTAAAGCGTTGGATGTCAAAGCTGGCGATCGCATAGTTGCATACTGCAAAAATAAACGGCAACTTTGTAAAGTAAAACAAATTTTAGATCTAGGTCAGTCTAATGTCACACTCTCAGTATTCACAAGTGGGCATTACCGCGGCTGCTTAGTCTCATGCGTAGTCAGGTTTGAGAGGGAAGCTTTAGTTGAATTAGTAAGCTAATATTGTTTTTCCCATCGTTGACCTAAAAGTCATACTCGTAGTGGATTGACACAGCTAAAATGTTGCATAAAGAATGTTCTTAGTTGCGCTTTAGCGCCGTTTTAACTAGAAATCTCATGCACAAAATTAGTGGTGTCAGTCTAGTAGGGTGCTTTATGCCTAAGGCTAACGCACCCTTGGAATGGAGAATAAATTTATATTGCTTCAAAAATCAAATAGATTGCTATATTATTTTTCCATCTTTCACCTAAAACTAAATTTATATGCCATAATGGGAGATGAGAAATAATTCGGTTAACAGCTTTTGTTTTTAGTATTGACAGGTTTTTTGTTTTTGGTATTTACAAAGTTTTCTCCGAAATCTAAATCTCTACATATTTACAATTTCGGAGACAATCTATGTCAGTTTATGTAGGCAATCTTTCTTACGAAGTTACCGAATCTAGCCTGAATGCAGTTTTTGCAGAATATGGTTCTGTAAAGCGAGTTCAGCTACCTACTGATCGTGAAACAGGCCGTGTGCGCGGTTTTGGTTTTGTCGAAATGGGTACAGATGCAGAAGAAAATGCTGCTATTGAGGCTCTTGATGGTGCTGAGTGGATGGGAAGAGACTTAAAAGTCAATAAAGCTAAACCCAGAGAAGAAAGAGGTGGCTCATTTGGTGGTGGTGGTAACCGTAGTAATTACGGTGGACGCAACCGTTATTAAGCTTCGTTAATTTGGCTAGTTGACCTAACCCGTTAGATCAATTAATTAACTTGATGTATTAGCGGCTCAGGCAAAAATGCCTGAGCCTTTTTATTAAACAATTTTGCTTGCCAAAGCAAGCATTGCTAACTTGCCAAACAAATTATCAGCCGTTTAATAAAGAAAATTTTTGGCTCAATTTGTCGGTAAAATATTGAATATTCGTTGCCTATAAGGTTGCCGATAACTATTTTTTTGAATTTTTAGTTTAATATTGAGGAATTCCAAAATGTCCACGAATACAGATTTAGTCTCTTATATCCAAGAAAGTGAATTTGAAACGCTTTTAAGTGAAGAAAAAATTCTTGTAGTTGACTTTACTGCTACTTGGTGTGGCCCTTGTCGTATTATTGCCCCATTAATGGATCAAATTGCCCAAGAGTATCAAGGTAGCGTTAAAGTTGTTAAAGTAGACGTGGATAGTAACAAACCATTGTTCAAAAAATTTGGTCTTCGCGGTATTCCAGCAGTTTTAATTTTCAAAGATGGTGAGTTAGTAGAAACTATTGTTGGAGTTTCTCCTTACGAGAAATTCAGCAGTGCTATCTCTGAGCTTATTTAGATTCTTTTGCAGGTAATTCATAGTTCTCCCATCCTTTTGGGAGGTACTCAGCATAATTCCTTTATCCTTAAAAATTCTCTTATACATACAATCTACACAATAATTTAGGTGTAGTAAACATGACCCCAGAAACCAAACACATTGTTAACGAACTCAGGAGTGAATTTTACTCTCTGTTCGCTGCTGCTATGAAAACTCCAGTGAGAATTACTAGCACATCTTATAGTAGTAACTCACCCATTGCATCTTGGATAGATGATAGGGAACAACTAAATTATGTCAACATCTACGCTTATACAGCACCAGATGAATTTAATCCATTGCGCCCGTTTATTCTGCGATTAGCTATTAACAAAAGCGCTCTTCAATTCATGATGGGAAAAAAGTTCCAAAAATCCCGAGGGCTTAATATCCTGTGGGACTTTGAATTAACTATCTTGCCAACAGAAATTTTAGATTTTCTTCCTTGGATAGTCAGCTTAGTTGAAGCACAGAATCAAGTTGCACCTTCCCTATTACAACCACCACCCCATCCATTTGAATTCAAAGTGCCAGATTTTGCCTTATGTAATAATTTATGGACTTTGGAAGCTTGCCTGCTTACCAAGGGAAAGGTGATGGAGCCGGCATTTTAGTGGCTACCTGCAAACACAACCATAATTGATTATTACTGCAAGTTTTCTATACTTGCATCTCTATTACCATCTACTGAGCTATTAGTATCAAGGCTTATAGATTCTTTGGTAAAAGACTTTAAAGTTGAAGCTAAAGCAAGTTGAGAAGCTACTTGATAAGCTACCTCTTTCGAGATTTCTTGTTGTTGGTTGAGTAATTCCACAAAACTTTCAAAATCACGCATTACACAATATCTGTGCAATGCAGCTTTTTTCTCGATGAGATGAAATTTTTCGTCAATCTTATCTTTTGCTTCTTTTTCTGCCTCAGCAATTGAATTGACGAATCCGCCGTTATGGCATAATTCCCCAAAAATTTTATAGTAATAAGCTTTTCTGCTTAATGACTCCTCTTCAATGTGAATAGAATGAAACTTATATTCAACTTTGTATTTTTTAGATTCCATAAATATATGACATTAAAGGATTAAGTAAAAATCATCTTAAATTTTTGTCTTCTCACATTGGTGAGTTCGCAGATTTATGAATATAGCAATAGAATTTTATTCTTGAAATCACTGGCGTACAGAAGGAACAAACAACCCTGTCAATAAGAAAGATTAAAAGCTTGTTAGTAATAACAACAAAACTTGTATACTCTTTTATTCTCATCTTCAACCTTAACACGATATTCCATTACTCTACAGAATATCTTTCTAAAGTTTAAGTCACATATTTTACAAAGGTAAGTTTTTGATTGATCCCGATATTTTAGTTGGACAATCTCGAAACTGCACTATATAGGTTATGTATATATTAGGTGCTATATATCACTTCTATTATGTAGACCTTTCAGTTGATGTGCGCGCGATACTAAAGCATTCCACTAATAAAAATTGCTAAAACTAATACTTTATAGATAGAAATCAAGTTAATAAAATATAAATTAGTTAGATATGAGCAATAATTTAAAAATCGGAAAATAATTTGAATTAGGAAAAATAAATTAGTAAATCTGTGTTAATGTAAAAGCAGGAATCAAAAAGTAAGAATGCAAAAAGACTTCAAGACAATATTGAGGTAACTCGATAAAGTCCTTTTGCTCTGGTAAGTCCGCTTCAATATCGTTATGGTTTTTTAGTAACGATAATAATAGCCAGAACATCAAGATAATCACCTTAGTAATGGCTTGAAGTCAATCATAGCTTGCTTAGGTAATAGCCAAGTAATGTTTGGCTATACTAGTTAGTTAAAAAGCCAGAACCAATTCCTCTTAGAGTCTAGGGAGAAAGACTCTTAGTACATCCTGGCAATCCGAAATCAATTAGAATGGTTACTTAACTTAGAAAACTATGTTCTAAGATTTGCTTACTGGGAAAATTAAAAATTCTAGCAGAGTAGATACCGTTCCAAGAAATTTAGGAATTTAACTAGATTGTCAAAATTCACCAATATACTGCCTAAACCATAGTGTTAAAGGTTCTTAATGCAGAAACTTACCTTGTAATTGGGGAGTTATTTTCCTGCATTAGTAGCAATAGCATGAAGTGATTTTTTAGGGATAATTGCAAGAAATACTAAAAAGCGATCGCTCGTTATTTTAGGATAGAAAATCGGGCAATTATGGCACAAGCAACATAGAAATTTTGTAACAAACATTAAGAGCAAACTGCAATTTTGGTTGGTTGGGTGCAGGGCAAAAACCCTGTAGAGGTTGAAATTGCTAATCTCAAAACTCTGAATGCATAAACCAGTGATGACGGTTTAGTTACAACAACCTAGAATGCTGATGCCAAGATTCTCTTGATAGGAAATCCTGACAAATATCTCTATCGCTAGCTCGCAAGAGCCATCTTTGCAATAGTCCTTAAACACAAATCAAATCTTCGCATTTGCAACCTTTACTATTATTTGCCTGGTGTGTTGCTTGGCAAAAACTATATGCCAAAACTACCAAGCGTTTAGTCCCAGTTAGCCTTTCACTCCCATCGACCAATTAATTCTAGGAAAACACCAACCATGTCTATCGATAGCAAAATCAGACAAATAGCTTTCTACGGTAAAGGCGGTATTGGTAAGTCTACTACCTCTCAAAACACTCTGGCTGCTATGGCAGAAATGGGCCAACGCATCCTGATTGTAGGTTGCGACCCTAAAGCAGACTCAACTCGTTTGATGTTGCACTCTAAAGCTCAAACCACCGTTCTTCACTTGGCTGCTGAACGTGGTGCTGTAGAAGACCTCGAACTTGAAGAAGTCATGCTGACTGGCTTTCGTGGTGTAAAATGCGTAGAGTCAGGCGGCCCAGAACCCGGTGTAGGTTGTGCTGGTCGTGGTATCATCACCGCGATTAACTTCTTGGAAGAAAACGGTGCTTACCAAGATGTTGACTTTGTCTCTTACGACGTATTAGGCGACGTTGTTTGCGGTGGTTTTGCTATGCCTATCCGTGAAAACAAAGCGCAAGAAATCTACATCGTTACCTCTGGTGAAATGATGGCGATGTATGCAGCTAACAACATCGCTCGCGGTATTTTGAAATATGCACACACTGGTGGTGTGCGTTTGGGTGGTTTGATTTGTAACAGCCGTAACGTTGACAGAGAAATCGAATTGATTGAAACTCTGGCAAAACGTTTGAATACCCAAATGATTCACTACGTACCTCGCGACAATATTGTTCAACACGCTGAGTTGCGTCGGATGACTGTTAACGAGTACGCTCCTGACAGCAACCAGTCTAACGAATACCGCACATTAGCTAACAAAATCATCAACAACCAGAATCTTCAAATTCCTACACCAATTGAAATGGAAGAACTAGAAGAATTGTTGATTGAATTCGGTATTCTCGAAAGCGAAGAAAATGCTGCAAAATTAATTGGCACACCAGCTGAAAGCACTGCAAAGTAAATAATGTCTAGGGTGGGTTATTTCTCACCCTTCCTTAATTGTTTTCAGTTTTATACTGGTTGCATACATAGACTATTCAACAACGGTGACTATCAGTGAAACGATACAGTTGCCGTTTTTACGTTTTTTACACCTTTTGAACGCCAGTTGCTACAACGCGGGAAACCCGCGCAACGCACTGGCTCCTTTTGACTTCTGCGCAGAGGTACTAGTTACTTTTGATTACACCGACTTAGCTATTTAGGGAGATGTCAGCAGGTTATGTTGTCATTTAGCTTGGGAAAGTCAGCTAAATTAATTTAGACTTTTCATGATTCAACCTAAAGCTATTTCTATACCAGAACCAGCAATTCCCAATCCAGTCCCAAATCCCCTACCCAGTCCTGAACCTTCACCAAGACCAAGCATTCCTCAGCCTGTACCCGAACCTTTACCAGCGCCGATTCCCCAGCCGGTACCAGCGCCAATTCCCCAAACAATTCCTGAACCTGTTTAGATTATCTTGGTAATGTAAGCCAAAATCTAGAATCTTAAGATGCTACGAGCCGGAATTGTCGGACTACCCAACGTCGGAAAATCTACTTTATTTAATGCTGTAGTTGCTAACGCCAAAGCCGAAGCGGCTAACTTCCCTTTTTGCACCATTGAACCAAATGTCGGCGTTGTCGCAGTACCGGATGAGCGCTTAAATGTTCTCTCGAACATTGCCGGTTCAGCACAAATTATCCCAGCGCGTATTGAGTTTGTGGATATAGCCGGTTTGGTGAAAGGTGCAAGCCAGGGTGAGGGACTAGGGAATCAATTTCTCTCCCACATTCGGGAAGTAGATGCAATTGTTCATGTGGTGCGTTGTTTTGAAAATGATGATATTATTCACGTCGCAGGTTCAGTTGACCCAGCACGGGATATTGAAATCATTAATTTAGAGCTTGGTTTATCAGATTTAGCACAAATTGAGAGGCGCATTGACCGCACTCGCAAGCAAGCACGGACTAGCAAAGATGCACAATTTGAAATCACAGTTCTGGAAAAATTAGCTGCGGCTTTAAATGAAGGTAAATCAGTCAGACAAGTCAGTTTAACTGAAGAAGAAGCCGAAATTATTAGAGGACTAGGACTGCTGACGAATAAACCAATTATTTACGCCGCTAATGTTTCTGAAGATGACTTAGCAACTGGCAATGATTTTGTGGAGAAAGTGCGGCAAATAGCAGCGCCAGAAAATGCCCAAGTCGTCATAGTTTCTGCTCAAGTAGAAGCCGAATTGGTGGAATTACCAGAAGAAGATAAAGCTGATTTTCTAGCATCTTTAGGTGTAGAAGAAGGCGGTTTAAAATCTTTAATTCGTGCTACTTACACTCTGTTAGGCTTACGGACATATTTCACTAGTGGCCCTAAAGAAACTCGCGCTTGGACAATTCACGCCGGAATGTCTGCACCCCAAGCAGCAGGTGTCATTCACTCCGATTTTGAACGGGGATTTATTCGTGCTGAAACAGTTGCTTATGATGATTTAGTAACAACTGGTTCGATGAATGCTGCGAAGGAAAAAGGTTTAGTGAGAAGTGAAGGTAAAGAATATATCGTTAAAGAAGGCGATGTGATGTTATTCCGATTCAACGTTTAGGATAAATGTGAGCAATTAACCGCCGATGAACGCAGATGAACGCAGATGATTTATCGGCGTTTATCTATCTTCATCGGCGGTTTTTATTCTCCACCGACAACATACACAGCAGAACCGAAATTCTCATCATCAGTACCAACAATTACACCGCCATTCGCACCAGGAACTAGTTCTATACCTTCAATTTTGTGGTAATTAGTATGATAAAGCGGTACAAGTTGCGAGTTTTGTCTGAAGACGATTTTGTTATTACGATATTCCAAGGAACCCGCAACATATACAGCCGATTGAAATGGCCCATCATCTCCAGGGTCGCTGGCTGCGCTAATAAATACAACTCCCGCCGAATCAACTTTGATATCAGAAACATGGCGAACATTTCCATCTGGAAATGGCACTGTAAAATTGCTAGAACCTGCGAGAATAATTTGATATTTAGTTAAATCCAGCAATCCCCAATAAATAGTTGCAGGTTGTTCAGCTTCTCCCCGATGCGCCCAAACCGCAATTAATTTACCATCTATATCTTGTAGAGAAAAAGCCTCAAAATTACTGCCTTTTGGGAATGCTGGTAAAGTAAATTCTTTAATAACAGAGATAGTTTTTTTATCAGCATCTAATTTAAAATAATAAGCTTTACCAGCACTGGCTAAAGCAATAAATGAAGTATTATTCGTACCGGGAATAGATGTTAAAGCTTCTAAATCCTCTGGTAATACTTTACTTGACCAGTTCAAAGCTAAATATTCCGGTTGATTTTTACCTTTAATATTAATAATTGCTAGACGACCTTGTCCGGGTTTTTTATTATCATGAACAATCAGAAAATCTAGGGAATTGCTTTGTTGCTGAATTAGCGCGATTCCACTGATACCAAAAGGGATACCACCCCGCACAGGTAGCCACTCTTGCGCCCAAACTCGCTGACAGATGAATAACAGTGCAGCTAAGACTACTAAATTGATGATTAACTTCAGAAACCGAGGTAGATTAAGTACTGCTGATAGACGCATAGATGAGCATCGCTAAGACAGAGTGCGTTAACGGATGACCCATCATATCAAATCCAGGCGATCGCGCCATATAACAGGGTAAGAGCGTCTCAATTAGGCTTGACACAAGCAATTAGAAGAACCTAATGTATTGTCAATGAAACAACAACTGAGCACCCGAATCATATAATTGTTA
>NZ_JACJQJ010000137.1 GCF_014696615.1 Nostoc linckia FACHB-104
CCTGCAACAGGTTCACGGATACCATCGATGTCTACTGGAGGAGCAGCGATGAAGGCGATAACGAAGCAAGCTGTAGCAGCTAGTAGGGTTGGGATCATGAGAACACCGAACCAACCGATGTATAAACGGTTATTGGTGCTGGTAATCCATTCGCAGAAGCGATCCCATACGTTAGCGCTTTGGCGCTGTTGTAAGGTTGCTGTCATTGTTTTATGATTGCGATTGCGTTTTGTGTACGCGGGAATAATTACTTATGATGATTTTTATCTTAGAGAGAATGTAACGGATTGTAAAGAAGTTTAACGAAAAGATTGCTTAACTCTTTTATAAGTGCAGATTATAAGTAAATTTCTGTATGTGAAAATAATCATCGTATTGGATGACAGGCGATATCCTAGTTGAAAAATGAGAGCAATACAGAAGAAACGCTTGATTTTTCAGCCAAATTGCTATTTATAAAGCGTCAATCTCTACTTAATAGAGATTGACGCTTGACCGATTTGATATTCAGGATCTTTGTAATGGCTGACCCCGATTGAATTATGAGTTTTAAACTTTTAGAGACCATTTATAAAGTAAATCTTTAGACAACAAGACGACGTAACATGATACGAGTCATGACAGCATATATAGCTGCTTCACTCATTTCTGGGAGACGCTCATAATCCTTACTGAGACGACGGTACTGGTTAAACCACCCAAATGTTCTTTCTACTACCCAACGTTTGGGTAAAATCTGAAATTCTTGCTCAGTACGTCGCATTACCTCAACATGAGCTTGAATCATCAACCAGACACAAAGCGCAAATTTATCGCCGTCATAACCGGAATCAACCCACATAACTTCAACTTTTTCCAGCAATTCTGGACGTTCCTCTAGCAGCTCCATCAAAGCGTAGGCAGCAAGCAATCTTTCTGGGGCATTTGCTTCACTAACCACCACTTTCAACAAGAGTCCCAGACTATCAACCAAAGTCTGGCGTTTTCGTCCTTTTATCTTTTTACCCCCATCAAAGCCGTATACATCCCCCTTTTTTCAGCCGTCTTTACTGATTGGCTGTCTGCTGCGGTAAGCGAAGCCATGCCGTTAGGCTTATCGCAGTTGGTTGTGTTGATTTGCCTAATTTCGAGCGCACCTGACCACGTAGTGTATGGTTTAATTTTTCCCAAACTCCCTTGCGCTGCCATTTTCTGTAGTAGCTGTAAACTGTTGAACTGGGAGGAAAGTCTGCTGGAAGCATATTCCATTGACATCCAGTTTTTAAGTGATAGTAGATTGCATTGCATACTGCGCGTATATCAGTTGTGCGCGGATGTCCTCCTTCTTTGGCTGGTGGAATTAAGGGTGCCAGGATTTCCCACTCCATATCATTTAAGTCTGTGGGATAAGACTTTCGTGCCATGAGCAACTATGTAAATATACTGTACATGATGTATTTTAATCCTTGTGGTAATCCTCTCCTAGCCGCCTTTAGATTTACTTTATAAATAGCCTCTTATTTAGATTTTCATCAAATCAGTTAAAAATTGGACAACTTAAAATTTTATTTAAGCTAATCGTCATTCATTTTTCCGGGATGAGTCGCTTGTGGTCAGCGGTTCAGCCTTGGGGTTATGCAACTTAAATGCTCATTAGCTTAGATTCTTTAGGAATTACACTTCATCATAATTATGTGTAATCCCTAGAATCTGGACAAAATTAAGGTTTACTGAGAAGCGATCGCATCTTTTGGCTACATCTCACTTCAAAGTTAAGTCAGACATAACCTGCCATTTCTCTTGTTCTGTGATGCGATCGCCAATTTGTTGTTGGGTGTTAAGGTAAGCAATACTCAATATTTGTTACTTATCAAAACTCAAAATTAGTGATAACTTGCTGTCACAAGTAGGATATGTGCTTTAGCTACGAAATCAAGCAAAGGGGAATGGTGCGCGGTGAGTTATTGGTTAATGAAGTCAGAACCAGAAGTTTATAGCATCACTGACCTACAACAGCAGAGTGAAACTATCTGGGACGGTGTTCGCAATTATCAAGCTCGTAACTTTCTGCGCCAAATGCAGCCAGGAGATTTAGCGTTTTTCTATCACTCTAATACTAATCCTCCTGGTATTGCTGGGTTGATGCGTGTAGTACAAACAGGTATTGCTGACCCAACTCAGTTTGACCCAAATAGTATTTACTATGACTCGAAATCAAGTCTCGAATCTCCGCGTTGGCAAACAGTTGTAGTAGAATTCGTGGAAACTTTTTCTCACCCTATCTTGTTGTCAACGCTCAAAGAGGAATTTAGCCCTGAAGAACTAATGGTAGTGAAAACAGGAAATCGATTATCGGTGATGCCTGTCTCATTAGCAGTGGCTAACAAGATTCTGGCGATGAGGTTTTCATCACTGGTATAAGGTCTTCTACAACCTCATAAAAAATCATCCATCGCTCTGCGCTTTTGAAGCGATCGCAGGTATTGACTAAAATCTATTATGTAAATCTTGCGATCGCTCCTCATCCTCTTTGAATAGAAGCGATAGCGGCTGCAATAAACTAACAATGTTCAAAGAGGAAAAGGCGATTGCGGTTTTGGGGTGCGATCGCCAATTTTTTGTTGTTGGGTGTTAAGGCAAGCAACGCTCAATATTTGTTACTTATCAATCTACAACCAGGGTATGGATATCTTCCTAGTGAAGATCACACCACGAAAATCTGACTAATATGTGTGCTAAAGTTGCGTGCAGACTGCCCAGAAACAACCGCAAGTAGATCATTATTCTGGAAAATCTCAACACCATGAGAGCTATCTGCAAAGCTGAGATTGCTGAGGCTGGCAACTTTCAACTTTGTCGCACCCAAGCGAAAGTTCTTGATGGTGTCATAACCATCATCTTGACGTAGCACCACTGTAGCTTTACCTTTACCTAACCAGACGGTATCAAAGCCAGCACCACTATTGATGAGATCATTGCCACCATTGCCATAGATGCGATCATCGCCGTCACCTGCTAGGATGATGTCTGCTTGATCACCACCAAAAATTGAGTCATCCCCAGCACCACCAATTAGAGTATCTTTACCACCATTACCATAGATGCGATCATTGCCACTGCCGCCATCAATAAAATCATTGCCACAACCACCTACGATTGTATCCTTGCCACCTCCACCTAAGAGGATATCGTTACCACCATTTCCGTAGATAACATCATTCCCATTCAAACCGCTGATCAGTTCATCTGCTTTCTTGCCTACTAAGGTGTCAATTCCTGAGGTTCCAGATATAACACTCTTTTTAGGCAGCGTGTTGAGAGCATCGATATATTTAAATAAACTGCTGGCGCTAAAAGGGAGATTGTCAAATGATGGGTCTAAAGAAACTAAGGCATTAGGAGATAAGCCAGCGATCGCTTTAGTTTGCCCTTGGGTAGCGCCTGGAGGAGATTTGGTATCTACTTCAATGTGCAGTGGCGTTTCCGGTGAAAAGTCCGGTTCACTCAGGTTGATTGCAGCAACCAGATCCCAGACTGGGTTAGGATCATTGCCGCTTTGAATGACAGTTAAGGCAAAATCTAAGAACTCTGCGGCAATCTTACTTTCAGGTGTACCAGTTAACAACCATGCTTCATAATCGTCACGACTGAATTCAATCTTGGCTGTAGCATCTAACGGAGTTAATTGGATCTTCAAGCCTTTTTTTCCTGCCTCAAAGACCTCTTGTGCTGCAACCGGGTCAACCCAAATATTAAATTCAGCAACCTTGTTGGTAGAAAAGGGTGGAACAGGTAGGACGGGAAGATTTCCAGGTACGAAGACTGCCCCACCGAGAATTTCTACAACTTTAATATTGTCAATAATCGAGGGATCGCGCCGCAAGGCTTCGGCAATATTGGTGAGTGTGCCAGTTGCTAGAATTGCAACTGGTTCTGGTGATTTTTTGATCGTTTCAATTATTAAATCAACAGCATCTTGCTTTTTAATTGGTGCAGCCACATCTGGCAAGGTAACAAACGGTGCCCAAAAGGTATCTGAACCATCGCGGATAAAATCGGGAAATGCATTATTACCCTCCAAAGGAGTTGCTCTACCGATACCCACTGGAATATCTGTATTACCAAGTCGGGTGAGCATTTTGGCGAGATTGTTCACAAAAATTTCCGGATGGGCAATTCCTTGGGCAATCGTAATTGCCTTAATGTCAAACTTGGGATTCTCTAGTATAAACGCTAAAGCAGTCATCCCATCTTGACTACCATCATCATCAATAATCAATGGAATAGGTTGATTGGAAACGTGACTATTCGCCATGATGTATGTTTACACCTCAGGTATGATATGAATGCAGACGAAGTATGTGTTGCACATTAAATTTAGACGCACGAAAATACAGCTAAACAACCTTGTTGATGAGCATATTTAATCTTCAGATGGTCTAAAAATTTGCGGATGAAAATAGTGCTATTTTAAGGTGTTAATAACTTTATAGGAAAAAATTTCCAGATTTTTAAATATTAAAAATTACTATAATGCAATACGGTTCAGTTAAGAAAATTTATCTGTTGATGCTGGCAGAAGCAGCAGTTCCAATGAAAAAAAATCACAGGAAAAAAGGTTTATCTGAACTTTATTGCGTTATATTCTGGTTAAGCTTTGTTTATGTCTGAATCTGAAAAGTACTTATTGGATATTAAGGCTATAAACGTAAATAACCCACACCTAGTTTAGGCATGGGTTTGGATAATTATAGGTATGAGAAATATAAAGAAAACGTCCTATGTCGTCATTGTTTAACTATGTAGGAAATTTTTTGTTGGGTATTTTATGAATATATAGCAGTGATTTCTGTGATATGTTATGCTCTGGTTAAAACTTCTTTATTTATCGAAAATTAATTAAGCATTACGAATTGGTTATGAGGATATTGGTAATAGTTAGCTATGGTGATAAGTAAATATGAGAAAAAGTCCTATAGCAATCCTAAATGATTCATGAGAAAACACCATATTCATGGAGCTTAGGGAAGTCAAAAATTTGACAGTTAAGAGACAACTCAAATAAAGCCTTGACAACAGAGAAGGAATGACAGAAAAAATAAAACTCTCGAATCAGTCTTTTTCCTTGTAACCAAATATCTTCTACTGGGTTCTGTTGAGGTGCATTTGGGGCAAATTTTTTTCTGCGAAACGCTACGCGAACACAAGTTATCAACCATTGTTCTTTTTCTAAGTTCGTATTCAAAGAATCTAAATAATCTTTGATTTTTTGAGAGCGATGATAACTAGCACCATCCCAAATGACTAACAGTTGTGCATCTGGACGTTGTGCGCGGAGATACTCCAAAAAATTAATTGTGTTTTCCGAGTTACCTTTGGTGGCAGAATAGGTGAGAAATTCCTTTGTTTTATAGTCTAATGCACCAAAGTATGTTTGTTTATCACGAGTATTGACAACTGGAATTGAAACGCGCTCACTCCGAGTCCCCCAGATATATCCTATTATGTCTCCCCAGAGTAAATGGCATTCATCAACCATGAATACAACTAGTTCTCCAGATTCGATTTGGGGTCGTCGCCTCTCCAACAATTCGCTAATTTCTTTTTTTTTACGGCAACTAATTCAGGATCATGCTTTGGATTATTAGCTTGAGATTTTTTCCAACTAATACGTGCTTCTTTAAACAAATCATAGTAGCTTTGTTTGGACTCAAATATCACTCCATACTTAGATGCAAGTTGATACTCCAACTCATTGAGCCCACATTCCGCAGGTGCGATCGGAAAATGCTGTATTTTTGAAAATGAAGTAAATGCTGCATTTGTGAAGCATGACAGCATCACCATTAGATATAACAGTACAAGATATTGACCACTGCGGTATAGTCGCAGGAATATGTGATGAGATGGAACTAGTAGAGCAAATCAACCGAGTGCTTGTTGCCATCCGCAAGAAATAATCAGTGCAGGTCAAGTTGTAAAAGCAATGATTATCAATGGATTAGGGTTTGTCAGCGCGCCACTATATCTGTTTGAGAAATTTTTTATTGGCAAAGCTACAGAACACCTACTAGGAAAGGGGATACAGCCAGAACACTTAAACGATGACCGCCTGGGTCGAGTTTTGGATAAACTTTACTCCAAAGGGTTAACAGAAGTATTTGTCACAGTAGCACTGTCTGCGGCAAGGAAATTTGGTGTAAAAATGGACAGTCTACACTTAGATTCTAGTTCGTTTCATGTCGATGGTGAATACGCTGTATCAAGCGAAGGCGAGGAAGCAGGAGCAATCCAGATTACCTATGGTTATTCCAGAGACCACCGTCCAGACCTCAAGCAATTTATTCTCGACTTGATGTGTAGTGGGGACGGAGATATCCCGTTGTATCTGAGAGTCGCTGATGGGAACGAATCAGATTCAGCCATATTTGCCAAATTAATTGCCGACTTTAAACAGCAGTGGCTCCTAGATACCTTATTTGTGGCTGATGCAGCATTGTACACAGAAGAAAACTTACAACAGATGAAGCAGTTAAGGTGGGTATCGAGAGTGCCTGCAACTGTGACTGCAGCTAAACAACTGTTAGATAACATTCATCAGGATTCGTTAGTCATCTGTTCATCACCAGGATACCGTATCGCCCCATTTTGTAATAGCTATGGCGGTATACAACAACGGTTGCTGGTAGTTGAGAGCCAAGCACGTAAAGCATCCGACCTCAAACAGTTGGAGAAACGTTTAACTAAACAGTTGGTAAAAGCCCAAGCAGAACTCAAACAGTTATGCCAGCAACACTTTCTTTGCCTGTGAAAAAGATGTGCTACTGGCGGCTGAACGTTTGAATCGTAATCTGCCTTTACATCAACTGGTTGACATCAAAGTGGTTGAAGTTGTGCAACACCAAAAGCGTGGTCGCCCCCGCAAGGATGCTCAACTAGCGAAGCATTATCTACTGTGTGCAACAATTACATCCAAACAAACTGCCATTGATATTGAAGTTCAAAGAGCTGGTAAGTTTATCCTGGCAACGAATGTTCTTGATATTAACCAACTCACTCATGACGATATCCTGCGCGAATATAAGTCACAGCAGTCCACCGAGCGTGGCTTTCGCTTCCTCAAAGACCCATTATTTTTTACCTCAAGCGTTTTCCTTAACTCAACCAAAAGAGTTGCAGCACTAGCAATGGTTATGGGTTTATGTTTGCTAGTTTATAGTTTGGGTCAACGAGCTTTACGTCAAGCTTTGGATCAGGCTAAACAAACTATCAATAATCAATTAGGTAAACCAACTACTACTCCTACTTTACGTTGGGTTTTCCAATGTTTTATGTCGATTCATTTGGTAACGATTGCCCAAACTAAGCAAATTGCAAATCTTACCCAGGAACGGTCTTGGATTCTCCAGTTTTTTGGTTCTCCTTGTCGCAAATATTATCTCCTTTACTAACAAACCTGCGGAATCTGGGTTTTATTTTTTCTGTCATTCTTTTTCTGTTGTTAAGGCTTTATTTGAGTTGTCAGTGCATTGTCAAATTTCTAACTTTCCTAAGCTTCACGAATATAGTGTTTTCCATCTGCGATCGCAGCTATCTATGCCATTATTCCGCGCTCTAGCGTTAAAAGCTATAATCTTTATCCCGTATACCTTCTAGCTTTTCTTAGTGCCATTCGGTCATAAAGCTACTCCGCATTGCCTTCAATACCAAAACGGTGACGCAGAAAAATACGTAGAGTATACGCTCAATTCGTCAAGCTGGACGCAAGCTACTGGAATTGACTCAACCCAAGGTGTAGCATAAATCATCAACACCGCTATGCCAACTGTGTAAATCCTATGGAACTGCTGCATCAACCAGAAGATATTGTTGCCCAGCGATACCGTATCATCAAAATTTTAGGGGAAGGTGGTAGCGGTACTACATACTTAGCTCTTGATACAGATAGCCATCAGTTGGTAGCATTGAAAGCCTTATCACTGCATCGGTTGAATGATTGGAAGCTGATGGAGTTGTTTGAACGAGAGGCGAAAATTCTCGCACAACTCCATCATCAGGCAATTCCCAGTTATCTAGGCTATTTTCACACAGAGACTACATTAGAGCATTGTTTCTACATAGTCCAAGCACAAGCGCCAGGAAAATCTTTAGCAGCCTTAATTGCTGATGGTTGGCGCACTACAGAAGAAGAAGTTAGATATATAGCCACGCAAATCTTAGAAATTCTCGTTTATCTCCACTCCCTTAATCCCGTTGTGATCCATCGGGATATCAAACCCCAAAATATTATTCGCCGTGACGATGGAAAGGTTTACTTAGTAGATTTTGGTGCAGTACAGAATACCTATTATAATACCTTTATGCGTGGTAGTACGGTAGTAGGAACATATGGTTATATGGCTCCAGAGCAGTTTCGGGGGCAAGCTGTACCTGCTACTGATTTGTATGGTTTGGGAGCAACGATACTTTTCTTACTAACGCACCGTTCCCCGGCTGATTTACCAATGGAACGGCTGAAGATTGATTTTCGTCACCATGTGCAGATTAGTGATGAATTTGCTGACTGGTTAGAGAAAATGTTAGAGCCGGATGTGGAAGAACGTTTTAGTTCTGCTGTTGAAGCTTTAGCAGCTTTAAGTGGTAAGCAAGCGATCGCAGCTAAGGTCAGTACTCCTGTATCTTGGAAAACCATCGCTGGAGTAGGAGTAACTATTGCTACATCGACAATGGCGATCGCTCTGCTGAATGCTTACAAATGGCTATTCTTAGGTGTATTTGGCATTATACCACTTTCAAGTATGTGTCAAAACACTGATGCCATCAAAGATTATTATCACCAAGTACATAATGCCAATGCTTTAGTGATGGAGTCATCGCCGAATGGTGAAAATGAGCGAATGTCTTTGTTGGTATGCACAATTCATCGTCATAACTTTAAGGGAACGGAATTTTTAATCACTCAAGGTGCGGATGTTAAACTTCCAGATCGTCAAGGTAATACACCTTTACACCTACTATTTCTTGAGCCATTTGATCCATATATTCCGGGAGATGACTATCAAATAGCCAAGATGTTAATTGCTAGAGGTGCAGATATTAACCTCCAGAATCAAAAAGGTAAAACCCCTCTACAATTAGCAGTGCAAAACTCAGAAGCGCAAATAATCAAACTACTGCTCAAATCAGGTGGAGATATCAATCAGCGCGATCGCAGTGGTGCAACTTTACTACATTTAGCCATATCTAAAATTGATCAGCCGCCAGTCTATGGCAGAGTTAACACAGACCCTCAACTTATCCAACAGCTAATTAAAGGGGGAGTGAATATCAACGCCACAGATAATCAAGGCAGAACTCCACTGCATCAAGCAGTATTAAGTTACAGTTACGAAACAACAACTATCGAACAATTGCTGAAACAGGGCGCAAATGTCAACGCTGAGGATAAAGATGGTAACACACCATTGCAATTGATCACTAAAAACTATATTGGCGATCCAAAAGATAAAGAACTCTCTTCAGAGAATCAGGCGATCGCCGACATTTTGAAAAAGAACGGCGCGAAGGAGTAACCAGAAATCAAGTATCTATGGAATTAATACATCAACCAGGAGACATAATTCAACAACGATACCGCATCTTAGAAATTTTGGGACAAGGTGGGGTAGGTATTACGTATGCAGCCGAAGATTTAGAGAGTGGCGATGGCTACGCCGGTTCGCAAAGCGACCATCGCGTGGCGCTGAAAGTTTTGTCATTCCGGCGGATGAGTGACTGGAAAAAAATAGAATTGTTTGAAAGAGAAGCAAAAATTCTCTCCCAACTCTATCATCTGGCAATTCCTCGCTATCTCGATTATTTTCAAGTAGACACAGGCTCTGACAGATTCTTTTATATTGCTCAACAACTTGCGCCAGGTAAATCTCTAGCCACATTAATAGAAAATGGTTGGCAACCCCAAGAAAAGCAAGTCCGACACATCGCCATACAAGTTTTAGAAATTCTTATTTACTTACAATCCCTCAAACCCCCAGTTATTCACCGCGATATTAAGCCCCAGAATATTATCCTCAACTTTTCCCCAACAGCAAAAGATAGGGGAGATATATTTTTAGTAGATTTTGGTGCAGTACAAGATACCTATCACAATACAGTCACAGGTGGTAGCACAGTAGTAGGAACTTATGGCTATATGGCTCCCGAACAGTTTCGTGGACAAGCTGTGTTAGCAACAGATTTATATGGCTTGGGAACTACACTACTTTTCTTGCTGACCGGAAAATCCCCAGCAGATTTACCACAACGCCATCTCAAAATAGATTTTCGTCCCCATGTTCACATTTCCCCAGATTTTGCTAACTGGTTGGATATTCTCCTGGAGCCAGTCAGTGATGACAGATTTCCCTCAGCTAATTTAGCCTTAGCTGTACTGCGAAGAGAAAAACAGATTCAAGATGTTATATCCCATTTTTCTTTAACAAGACCACAGCGACCAAAAAACAGTTCTATTATCTTCCATAAAACCGAAGCAGAATTAACTATAGAAATTCCTCCCAAGCTATTACGTAACTATGCTAGTTGGTTTATTCCTATTATTCTCTTGCTAGGAAATGGATTGTTTTTACTCACTTTCTGGGTCTTATTTTTTGAATACTTGTCTTTTTTAAATTTATTTATATTTATTTTTATATGCTTTCTTTTATTCACATATTTATTCTTAATTTTGCCGAGGATTGCAGATTATGTCCTCAGTCCCATCTCAAAAACTAGAATTAAAATTAACCAAAATGGATTTTGGTTAAAGCGTTGGTTGTTAGGTTGGTCTTTTCAAAATTGCCATGAATATGTATTAGATATTAATGATGTTATTGCCAAACCTATGCAGCCAATTACGGTTTCTGCATTTAATAAAACACTCAGAAAATATCGCTTTGCTTCATTATTAAGCACATCTGAAAAAAAATGGATAGTTTGGGAAATTAGGGCATTTTTAGATAAATTATCTTGAATTAACCCTCTTTCAACAAACATAAGCCTTACGCCATGTGTTTCTTGAAAGAGGGATAAAGAATCAAATTCTTCGGCAGCTTCTTTAGCCCCTTTCATTGACCAAACAGTTGTATCTTGAGAAAAAGAATCAGCAATAGCTTGTCGATTGTGAATT
>NZ_JACJQJ010000138.1 GCF_014696615.1 Nostoc linckia FACHB-104
TATCCCTTCCTAGTGTCCCATTGCTTCCTGACTTCAGATTTCTGTCACCATCCTTCCCGCTTATTTTTTCTTGTTGAAATAATAAAAAGTGGGATGCACCCCACGCTACCTTATTACTAGAGCGCTCGCTCGAGAGTGGTCTTGCTGGAGAGCGCTGAACTTCACTTTTAGTAATTAGCTTCAGTAATACTTCTGCGATAATGAGGCTGTTGTTACCTTTAAGACAGCAGCGGTGAAGATAGATCGGCACGGCAAAGCTAAAGTTCTCAAACAAGAAGAAATTCAACGCCTGTTCACCGAGGGGCTTTTAAGCCTGCGAGATCGCACATTATGCGCGGTGATGCTGTACACAGCGTGCCGGGTCAAGGAATGTGTCACCTTGAAAATCAGGGATGTGTACGACAGCAAGGGACGGGTGAGGCCAGAGTTGATTTTCCGCAAAGGCAACACCAAGGGTAAACTAGCTACCCGGACTATCCCAGTGCTGGACGATTTGCGCCGTCACCTGAAACTCTATAAACCCAAGACTTCCTTAGATGGTTACCTTTTCCCAGGACGCTGGGGGCGCGGGCATTTGCATGAGGACTACGCAGCGCTGATTTTCCGGGAGGGATGCCAACGGGTTGACATTGAGGGGGCCTCGACCCATAGCTGCCGACGCACCGCCCTGACCATCATGCACCGCAATGGCGTGCCGCTACGGGTGATTCAGGAAATCAGCGGACATCGCAACCTGGAACAGCTACAACGGTATCTGGAGGTTGAATCAGATCAGATTCGCGGCGCGATCGCGATGTTGAGTATGCTCACCCCGGTGTCAACAGATTTAAATGATGAACCAAGTCCCAAAAACGACCAGTACCAGCCGTTTTAGATCGGGAAAGAGGAGTATGCCGATCTAGTCTGAATCCTTCTGCCACAGGCTGATTTGGGTTACAAAATCTCTGTGGTGAATGGTCGCTCCCAAGCTGCTCTCATCTACCCCGCTTTAAATGCTTCAAGAGCATCTGCGATCGTGATCATGAGGGTCATAGGCGCTATGGGTGAGGGGGTAAAACCGCATTTATCATAGAACTGCTTTGCTTCAACAGAAATGGCATGAACAAGAATCGCCCTGATTCCGGCAATCTTTGCTGCCTGGAGGGTACGAAGCACCGCATCACGCAATAGCGCATACCCAATACCTTGTCCTTGCCAATTAATATCTACCGCCAGCCGACCAATGACCATGACAGGAATCGGGTCTGGCATATTGCGCCGGACTTTACCAGGAGCGGTGGTATTGATGACACTGCCATTTGCCAAACAATAATAGGCGATCGCTTTCTGACCCACCGTTACCACATAAGTTCTGGAAGCTCCGCTAGCTTCGTTTTTCAGGGCACGTTTTTTTAACCACTCATCCAGTTCGGCATTACCAGAATCAAAATTTTCTAATAGATGCTTGGCATTGAGAGGTTCTGGAGCCTGAATTTGTGGTTCTCTTGAGCCTGTCACGCCTACTCCCCCACACTCTGTTCCCACGGCGCTTTCTTAGCAAGCAACTTCCGCAGATTGGCATTGGTGGCTGGTGGCCGATCCAGTAGTTCGACAAATTGCTGAAACTTTTCATCATCCACCATAAACAGCCGCCGATCTAGCAAAACTGCTTCTGCTTCTCGACAGGCAGTCTCCAGCATGAAATCGGAACGGTTCTTGCCAAGGGCTTCTGCTGCCCGGTCAATTAAATCCCGTTGTCCCTGGTGTGCCCTAATGTTGATGGTAACATCACGGTTTTGATGGTTGAATGATCCTGTTTGGGGCTGCATAAATTACTTGATTTTTTGTCCACACAATGAGTATACAAATTTTGTGTATACAATGCCAATACAAAATTGGCGATCTCAGGGATTAGCCAGAGAGATTAAAGGCGGGTTTGATTTTGCAAATGCGCTAGCAGCTCCTCACTGGGCGGATTTTCAGCTAGCCACTGCTCGGCCTCATGCCGGAGAATCGGGGAACTGGACTCCCGCATCAGCAGCCGTTGGGCAAGCTGCTCCATTTTTTGACGAAGCACCGGGGGCAAGTACAGGTCTTCTGCCATACAGTATGTTTTAACCCAGTGTTTCGCTTGGGCGATCGCTTGGAGTTTCAGGCGGGCTGCCTCTCGATGCTGCTCTGGGGTGAAGTTTGGCGTACTGATAGCAGGATTGCTATCAACACCGTCAGGCACAGCTGACGATGATTCCGGTTCCTCTGGAGAAGAAACATCAGGGGGAGAGGCAGCCGTGTGGGAAGCGACAGAGGCATCAGGTGCTGATAAGCCTGTATCGCTGATACCTGGGTGTATAGAAAGGGGTAGAGAACCAAGTATAGAAACTGGTGGAGAATTTGGTGGAGAAGCTGGTACAGACACTGGTGCTGACTGGAGGTTGATAACAATTTCGCTATCAGCCGATCTGGCAGGTTCTGTGATATTTTGGCTGTGGATGGGTGTCCCGATTGTTTCAATGATTGATAAGTCTGATTTATCAAACTTTTGACAGTCGCCGGAATTTGAAAGGCATTGGTTTTGCTTATGAATCACTGAAGAATCACAATCGGATTGTTGATTGTGAGAATTAAATTCTGGATTTTTAAATCGTTGATTTTCAGATTGTCGATTTACAGTTCCTTGTAAAATCTCATCTTGAGTAAATTGGGAATTATGAGAATTAGGTTCTTGATTTTCAAATCCCTGGAAATCACATTGTTGATTAACAGCTGATTTATTTACGGTTTCAAGTGAAATCTCATCTTGAACAAATTGGGGATTATGAGAATTAGATTCTTGGTTTTCAGGTGAGTGATTCTCACAAGGCCGATGTTCAGCTGTATTAAGAATCTCACTCTGAGAGCTGATAGCGGGCTGACGGCTAACGCCGTTGCCCGCATCAGCCGGAGGTAGATAAAAAACCTTCATTAAGAGGGGGGGTGTGTAAATCTGCTGAGTCTGCTGCTGTAACAAGGATTCCGGGTTTTCATCAGCCAGCCACGGATCTGGTAATTTTGGGTATTTTTCGGGCTGTAAGGTGGCTACAACTGGCTCTGGCGAAGCATTTACATGCTGTTTAGGGGTGGGAAGATGTTCTTGCCCTTCATGCAAAGGATGCCACAACCACAGGTATTCTGGCTTATGGAGTGTGGTTTGGCTCGTCCCCTTCCCGTATTGCTGTTTGGAAGCAGCAATGATTGCCTTGGCACGTTCGCTGGCGGTAGCAGGAAATTTCCCCTGCCCTTTGAGGTTGGCCACAACAGCAGTAATTCGTTCCAAGGTCTCCTGTTGGCGTTGCTGGTTAGGGTGCGGGAAGGCAATCAGGTTGTTATTGCCATAACTAGCAGCAAAGTGTTCGCGGTAACTGGCCGAGCGGTTGGGATAGGAGGGATACGGTGTATAAAATCCTTCACAGCACTTTGCCCATTCGGCAGCACGTCGTTCAATTTCGTGCTGGTGGCGGCAATACTGGTGGTAGCCGGGGGCAGCCAGGGCGGTTGTGACAATGTAGTCAATCAGTTTTAGCCCGCTAAGATTACCGAAAACAATACCATAGCAAGCGATGTCCTTGAGCAGGTCGTTGGTTTGGTGAAAATCTGTCCAGCCTTCTCTGATGCGTTCCAGCAGATCTTGCTGCCACAGAAAGACGGCATTGCTCATGCCGTTGTCTGACCAGAACATTTTCTGTTTGCTGGCGGCGGCGATCGCTTGCTGTAATCCCTGATCATCTTGTCCTTGAGCTGACCAATTGGCAGCCCGTAGGAATTTCGCCAGGTCATTACTTTCGATTTGCCAGTCCGCATCTAATATATATGAACCCGCTTGCAGGGGCAGGCGATGGGCTTTAAAACTCGTGGGCTTGTCTTTACTATAAGGTTTGGGATTGGGGAAGATTTCTAACTGCCCGCCCTTGGTCGTGAGTCTGGCTTCCTTCAGCGCTAGCCACACCGCACAGGCGAGAGAAAAGGAATGTATTTCTGAGCCGAAAAAATAATAAATATGAATACCACCACTATCACTGCTTTGGATTACCACTGGACGGCATAAGCCGATTTTCTCCAGGGCGGCCAGCACTTTGCCATAGGCTTGAGGGTTGTTATAAGGATGGTATTGGCTGTTACGGTCAATGTCGAGCATGAGATAGCGCGTCCATTTACCAAACTTCAAGCCCAGCAACACATCCGGGTTCAAATACTGACTCCAGAGGTTTCGCGGCTGGATGGGATAGCGGCTTTCTGTCTGCCAGGCGGGACGTTCACCATCTGGTGGTACGGGTGCGTAAATAAACCCCCAAGGATGGTAAAAATACTGGAGAAATTTTTGACCCAATATATCTTCTGGTAACAGTCCCTCAAGGGTACTGTATCCTTTTTTCTTCTTTTCTGGCTGCATGATAAAAATTTTCCATGAAAATTTTTCACCAGCAGCAAGCACTGGAAACAGCGTTGTGATAAACTAATGGCAATGGGAAGGCCAGACTGACTATTAACGTCAGCCTGCTTAAAAAGCAGAATGGACTTTTCAGCTTGGTTAGCCGTTATCAGGCTGTTTTATCAGCAGGATCTACCAGAGTCAAACCGAGGCATTGAGAATGCCGTTTTAAGTTTTCCTGGGGGATAAGCATAAAACATAGTCTGCTCGCGGTATATCAGGGACTAAAGAAGGCACCCTCAGTATGAAATACTTATTTCTCCTGCTGTATGTGCCGGCTGCGATTCGGGAAAGCACGCGGGAATTGTTTTCAGTCGCCAAACCAAAAGGGCAATTTCCGTGGCAAAATCCCATCAGACAAACAAAAATCTATATGAAATTTATTTGCCTTTTAATAAGGATACTCCCTGACAGAGCTTTTTTATCAGGGAGTTTTGCCTTGTTAAATTTTCTTCAAAAAAATCCTCCCAGAGAAGGATCTCTGATTTTTTAGTCGAATAGAGGCCAGGGTGGTAATAGAGAGAGTTAGCATTGTTCTCGCTGCCATAGATTTTTGCTGACGCTTCATCTCTCTTCTCTCCTCTTGTTTCTGGGTGTCTGTCTGAGCTGATTCGGGTTGAGTCGGTTTAGGACAGACTATAGCAGGTATCTTTGGTTGAGGCTGTCAGAGATAGGCTTTCTCTGTGGCGACTACAGCCTGTCATCCCTTGCCGTGGTCTGCCTTGGCCTGCCTTGAAAGAGCTGGGGGAGCTGGGGGAGAAAAATATTTTCATGCAACGCTGGTGAAACTTGTTCATGGGGGCTGCCTTGTTTTTGACCACAGCGTGCGTAAATGCCGTAATTAAGGCAGTGGCCCCGCAAGCCGTATCCCCCTGCCGTGGCTGCCTTGTTTGCAGTGTCAGGGTTGCCTTGTTTCTGCTCTACTGCCGTGTGTGGGCTGAGAGCTGGGTTTTTGCTGGCTGTTACGGCAACAAGGCAGTGCGGCGGTTTACCAGTCGGCTTTGCACCAGCTATCTGCCCCATCAAAAATCAGCGTTCCGGCTGCCACCAATTCCGCTAGGGCGTGAAAAATCTGCGCGTCCGTGTAACCGGACAAGCGACTGGCTTTTTTCATGTCCCGCAAGGTTTTGGGGGATTGGGCTTTGACAGCATCGAAAAAGGCCAGAACATCTCTAGCACTGGGGGACAGTTCGGTTGACTGTTCCGCCTGCCTACTCGATTGGACTTTGGCGATCGCGTTTGTGAGTTCCTGCCTTTCAACTATGTTTAAGGAATCCTGCGGCAGTATTGGTTGATGCCTGGGATGGTTAGCATCGGTTAATTCCGGAAAGAAAGTCAGCAGGGTACGGGCGGGGTCTGGCTGGCCCGTGAACGGGTTGGTTTCGGTTTTCAGCCAAGCTGGGATGGTGCCGATTTCGCCTCTGGGTAAAGGAGTTGCGAAGCTTTCCGGGTCTGCCAGAAAATAAGTTCCGGTGGCCACAGCAATGGAACGGAGAGTGCCAACTTTTTTGGAAGTCGATTCACAGCCGATAAAGGTGACATCAGCTTTAAAGGTGCTGCTAAGTCCACTGGTATTGCCTGTGCCTACCCAAGAAGTCAGGTTTTGGCCGTGCAGCACCACGAAAATCTGTGCGCCTTTCTTGCTGGCGCGGGACAGTAAAAATCGGATCATCCATTGCTTTTGTTCCGCTTCCAAGTAATCTGACAAGGCGACAGCTTCATCAATGACAATGATCCGGTCGGCGTAGGCCCCTACCGCCGCCTTGTCCATCTCCCGCAAGTAGCGGTACAGTTCCGCCGCGACGGATTTATCTGGTTCGTCCTTTTCGGGGAAACTATAGGCGCAGATTAGGCGATCGCAGTGGAAGGGGTAGAGGTCGGTGCCGGCAGTAAAATAGTGAACTTTCAAGTCGGGAGATAAGGCACTCTCAAGGATAGCGAGGATTGCCATCAAGGTTCCTTTGCCACCGCGCTGGTTGCCGCAGATAACAGTAATCTGTCTGTCCACGCATTTGGCGAGGTCGAATCCTGCCTGGTGTAACAATTTGATAATCTGTTCGGCGCGTTGGTTGAGCGGTAACGCCAGGAGAGAATCGATATTAATAGGAGTTGAGGGCGTGGATTGCTTGGGAGATAACGGGGTATCTATTCGCCTTGTTGTGCCGTCTGTTACAGCAGAAGGGCTGTCCTTGAGATTAACAGTTGGTGGTTCAGGGAGAGAAACAGTTGTTGGCGGCGGCAGGGAGATGATTTTGGGTTGTGGGAGTGCAGTTCTTTGCGTTTGCTGCTCTTGCAGTGCTTGCACGGTGCGGTAATTAAGCTGTGGGTCAAGGGACACTGAGGCCAGATGTTGATTTAAACTGTCCTGGTCAGGCAATGCACCTTTGTAATCTATGTAACGGTCAAGTAACCAGCGATACGCATAAAACCGTTTCCCGGTTTCTACTTGGTCAAGATAGGCACTGAGAGGGGTGTTAAACTCGCGGAGCATGGCAAACTCGTAGCGTTCATATAAATCGAGGTGGAACATTAGGTCTGCCAGCTCGTTTTTCTGGCTAAACCAGTCTATCCGCGCTTCGCTGTCCCCCATTGCTGCTAAGAATTCAAAGAAATTGCCGCGTAAAAAGGGAAGGGGGGCGAAGCAGTGCGAATCGTTTAAATCCTGTCCCACCGACCACACATAGCCTACGCCAGCAATCAATGCTCCAATCGGAGCTAAGGGACTGGTGGCGTAACAGACTGCCCCAACAGCAGTTCCGGCCAGGGTAATCAGTTTGGCAACGTTCATCTGTGCCCGTCCCCGTTGTCCTCGGTAAAGTAACTGGTCTTGGCGTTCCACCAGCCAGGAGGCGGCATTTCCGGCTTCTAGGTGTTCAATGCTGGGGTAATTGTCCCTGAGCCGTGCGGTTTCTCTGGTGGTCAGGGTTGGCAAGGGTTGGGGTGGTTTTACTGGTTGGGGTGCAATCGGGGTTGAGGGTTCTGTTGGGTGTTGATGATCAAAGAAGTTCATAGTGATTTACTTCCCCAAGTAGACGCTTTGTAACCTCAGTAAAGAGTATGATTGAGGTACGAAATTTTACTTGCTGGTTAATTTCCAAATGCTGTATCCCACCTCGCCAGCGCACATGGTAGCGATGTTATAGGCGAGACAGGCAATAATCTGCCCTGGGTTGGTGTAACGGAAGGGGTTGCGACCAGCAAAGGTTGTCACAATATCAAACACCCAGAAGAAAAGGGCGATCGCTCCTCCGGTATGTCGTTCCCGCATCCCGGCGCGCTTGTAATCACCCCACAAGGCTTGAGATAAATCAATCTTGCCCGTGGGTTTGGCGGGCAAGTTGTACTGGGTGCTTGCTTCAAATTCTACTTTGGCTTGGTCAGGACGCTTGCCGCGTAGGGTTCTGGCTTCCATAATTTGTACGAGGGCGCTGATGCCTACTGATAGCCAAAACAAGGGATTAAAGGGTAAGTTCAGCCATCCGAGCCAGCCGATCCAGGTGCTTTCAAACCACGGTAGTAAAGGTGTTCCTTGAAACATTACCTGCCAGATACCATCCGTACTCAGCAGGGTGCCGATGAAAAATCCCAGTGCGCCTAAAATTTTTGAGCCGCTTGAGCCTGGGGTAACGAATTGCGCCAGGATGTAGGAAACAAAGCTGACGGGGATGGAGATGATATTTACCAGCCACTGGGCAACAATTTCTACATAGTTAATGACGGATTTTTGCTGTTGTTGCTGTCGGTTGGATGCCGTTTCCTTAGTATCTTTATCAAGCAATGTCATAATTGCTACCTCATTTAAATTTAAGCAAAGAGAAGGGCTGGAGAAGCCAGGGTAGAGAGAGTGCAGGGGGAACGAAAAAGTAATACCAATTCAAAATTCAAAATTCAAAATTAAGAACCCATACAAGGCGAGGGTTTGGGGCTATGTATCTGTCGCCTTCTTCTTTAAAATTGGTATAACAATTAACAACTCTCTTACCTCCCCAGCCTCCTCTGCTCCCCCTGCTCTCTTACAGGACAGGGGCGTTGTTACAGACATTCTGGTAGTAGTGTTTCCACAACCATTGACGGTTGCGAATTTGACCGATGCATGTACCAGCAGCGTCATAGACAAACACCTCCTCATCCGCTAGCCAACCTGTGGTGTCTGGTTTCGGGTTGCGTCGGGGGGTATCATAGTAGCCGCGAATCTTCAGCTTCTGTCCGTTCGGCAGAACACCCGTTTGTGCTAGTTTGTCGGCGGTTTGTTTGCGCTGCTCAATTCTGCTGCGTTCTAATTCTTCGCTGTTGCGTAGTTGTGCTTGCTCTAGGAGGTTTTGGGCTTCCAATTGGGAACTGGCGTTAAACGCCTTGAACTGTGATGGCAGTTTGAAGATTAAAGGGGAAGCGACACACAGCAATCCCAACAGCCCAAAGGTGGCTGGTATTTGATAGCGTGTCATAGGTTGGTGGAAAAGGTTATGGAATGTTCAGGGGCTGGGTGTTGACCCAGCCTTCAGTTATTCTTGCTGTCCCTGTGAATGCTATGCAGGAGATTTTGCTTGATTGACTAAGGCTTCGATGAGACCCAGCTTGTCACTGGCGGAAAGTTCATCGAGCCGTATCATCGCCTCTTCTACGCTGGCTCTAATGTCATCTTCTTGTTCAGCACAGACATCTTCTGCCAATTTCACGATCATCCAGAGGCGTTCGGTGTTGTTGAGTTTTTGGAACTGCGCTCCCCACGCTTCTTGCATTTCTGCTAGTAATCCTTCATCCCCTGGGGTGTATGCGGTGTAGTAGCCAATTGGTTTCATGAGATTGCCCTCCCTTGTGCTATGGCAATTGGGGACAATTGATTGAGCAACAAGTCCAGCAGGTAGTTGATGTGTTGTGGGTGCTGGTAGGCGATCTGCTGATGACTGGACAAACTATTCTGTTGCCCCTGATTTAGGGTGGTTACATTTTGTCGCATAATAATAATGATGTCCTTATAGTTCTTATGCTTGATGGAGCTTTAAGGAAACAAGTACCCCTGATTTGGTAGCCAGCCTGGGCAGGGGTGCTATATTTCTTTGCTCAAATTCGCTCAGGGCGTATGCCAGTTCGTCCAATGCTTGAATAGCATCGCCCATCCGTAAATCCGGGTGATATGTACCAGAACAAACCAGTTCCAGCACTGCTGGGTCTTGCGCTACATCGTTGATGGATTGGCGAATGTCTGCAATCCGAGCCAAGACATTTGCAGGTGATGGTTGCGGTGTTTGTGCGATCGCGGGTTCTTCCCTGTTGCTGTTGTTGGGTATCATGCTGCCTCCTGTTCAAATAATTCTCCTAATTGGTAGTCCAAACTAAAATCATCAACTTCTGCGGCAACTGCTACAGACTCTCCTGCTCTACCCTGCGGTATGAAGGAAAAGTTCCGAGCAGAGGGCGAGAAACTCAGCAGCCAGTCCACCAGCCGTCCCAAAGGCATTTTGCGAGTAATACCGTGGGCTAGTTTGTGTTCGTAAAGGGCGCGGTTGACTAAGGTTGAGTAATCTATTGGGGTCAATGTCTCTGGGGTTTTTCCTAAAATTCGCTCTGCCTGGGTTTCTAGATATTGTTGTAAATCTTCTTCCAGGCGTACCCGTTTTAGTTCTGCCATGTTATTTACCTCGCTGGTAACGACCTTCGGCAATCCGTTGTAAGCCCAAAGCGTTTGCCCAGCAAGCTTCTGGGATGGGGGTAATGCCTGCTTTCTGAAATTTCTCTTGGGCGAAAGGCAAGGCCGCGCCACCACCCCAGGCGACGAGACTTTGAGCAGCATCTCGCCATTCTTCTACTTCTGCTAAAGCCAAGCGGATGCGGTCATCGAGCCAGGTTTTGAGATGACGGGTGTACAAATGCTGAAAACTGAAGTTGCGGGTGCCGTACTTCAAACTGTGGTTTTCAATCGCTTGGCGGATTAGTTCGGTGTTACCCGCTTTACCTGTGCCGAGGTCTTTCACCAGTTCGACATCGGCGGCGATCTGTTCCAGCAAATCGACACATCCCCCCACTGCCAGCACATTGCGGTGAATGATCTTGCCACTGGGAGCAAACACTGTGGGAATAACGGTGGATGTGCCAAAGTCCAGGGCGATGACATGACCGGAGATGTCAATTAGGGGGTCTGGCTTGTAGGCGGCACAAAAGGCATAGCTGCCGGCTCCTTCAGGCACTACAAGGGAGACTGTGAGAACAACCTGGGTTTTTGGCTTGTCTCGACCGCCAAAACTTATGGTATGGGTGCCACTGGTTTTGGTAGTGACTAATTCCCGGAACACTTGCGTGTTGTGGCTGCTGAGAACCAGGTGCAGATTCCAGTTTTCTTGAGGGGGTAAGGTTGCCAAAGCACCCAATATCATGTGCAGGACGTATTCGGCTTTGAGAGACCATTTATAAAGTAAATCTTAAGTAGGGTGTGTTACGGCTATGAAAGGATTTGGGACACAGAGACAATGGAATTTAGCCGTAACGCACCGCCGCATGGATGATGCGTTAGGCGCTAGGATAGTTATTTCGTGACAAATCATCTTGGAAACCAGCGCCTAACGCATCCTACAATAA
>NZ_JACJQJ010000139.1 GCF_014696615.1 Nostoc linckia FACHB-104
TATCCCTTCCTAGTGTCCCATTGCTTCCTGACTTCAGATTTCTGTCACCATCCTTCCCGCTTATTTTTTCTTGTTGAAATAATAAAAAGTGGGATGCACCCGATTACTTTTGCTGATTTTAATTTATGCAATTAATCACATAGTTGATTAAATTATCTAAACCAAGAAATTATACTAATTACATTAGTATAATTTCTAACTTGTATAAGAGAGAGATGCGATCGCACTTTCTCACTTATTCAATATCTCTGTATGGCATAAGAAACATTGACACTTTAGTTTATTTTATTTTTATTCGGCTCAACTTATTCTAGGGTGTTCTATTTCAGAGGATTTCCCTTGGTAGGATCGTAGCATGATCAAAAGTAGCTACCAACTAAATTGGTAAAAATATGCCTAGAAAAGAACAAGGATGGGTAACATTTCAAACCTCAGAAGAAGAACGCAAAATACTGGAAGAGTTTTGTAATCAGTCTCAACGTACCAAAACGGAAATTTTAAGAGAGTTGGTACGTGGGCTGAATAAATACTCTTCACCAGCGGTAGCGTCACCCACTCAGCAGGATGTTATGCCAAATGCTTATACACCTGGGATAGAAATTAGTAGTTCAAAGAAACCTTTAAAAGTTAGCTCACGCAATATTCTCAAAGGCGTTGTTAAAAAGGTGGTTACTGGAGCAGTTAATACAGAAGTAACTCTAGAGATTGTTCATAAAGTAGAGTTAACCTCTATGATTACCAGAGTCTCAGCAGAAGAATTAGATCTAACTGAGGGAGCAGAAGCCTACGCAGTAATTAAGTCGAACGATATTGTGATTGCTAGAGAATAGTTAACTACCTTGGGCGCAGCAAGCTAGAGATCAGGGAAATCAGAAATGTGAGGAACAAGAGGAGAAAGACTCTTGCTCAATGCCCCATACCCATTTTTACGTATTACACTCATGTACTTTTACATTGAGTGTTCTTTTATGCAAAATTTTACTCCCGTATAAATGCAGTGTGCGGCGGAAGAGTATCAGGTACTATTGCAAAGCTAATCATACTATGCTTACTATCTTGTCAATAATTTTTATAAATTTCGCCCCATATCGTCAGAAAGGCATAGGTATTGATTTTAATTGGGTGTCATGGGTAACTAGACCATAACTATGGTTATCCCCACTATCCCGATATTTACACATAGATGATATCTGTGATAAATCTGCCTTTGCTGTTGTAATTGCAAGTATTAATTTAATCTAAGTCAATTCTTGCATCTGGGATAATTCTGATCAGTTCTCAAGCAACTACACACTTTTTTCTACCAAGATGTACCTATGATGTCTTCCGCCAATTTGTCGTATAACTCTGTTCTCAAAGAACAAATACCTCATCGCTTATTTACAAAGCGCGAAATGATACCACCACGCAACGATATATTGTGGCGAATTGAACGTGGTGCTGTTCGCACTTTGACCTGGAGCGAAGATGGAACATTTATTACTTTAGGTTACTGGGGGTCTGGTGATTTGATAGGTTCTCCATTGTCTAAAGTTAAGCCTTACCAAATTGAATGTTTGACTAGTGTAGAAGTAAGTATTGTGCCACCTCATCTCTGGTATCAAGATGTGGATGCGTTACTTTCTCACATTCAACAGGCAGAAGAACTGTTAAGTATAGTGCATTGTAAACCGATGTATCTGCGGTTATGGCAATTTTTGGTGTGGTTAAGTACAAAATTTGGTCGTGAGGTAGAAGAGGGCACCCTAATAGACTTGAATGCCACTCATCAAGAAATGGCAGAAGTATTAAATACAACTAGAGTCACAGTAACCAGACTTTTACAGCAGTTTGAAGAGGAGGGATTACTGTTACGTCAAAAACGCCAAATTATTTTGCGTTTATTAAACAAATGAATCAAAAAATTATGTCTCTATTCTGGTGGTTGACTAATATCAACCACCAATAAAAACAGTAGAATTATGGCTGGCTGGCTTGTGTAAATAACCTGAAAAACAAAGAGTTTCAGGAATAAACTAGAGATTAATCTTGACTAAGCTTCTACTTTGACACCGCGCCAGAAGGCAACATAGCCTTCAATATTTTTAGCTCTTTCTTTGGCGTTGGGATAGTACCAAGCTGCGTCTTGATTAACTTGCCCATCAACTTCAATACTATAGTAACTGGCAACGCCTTTCCACGGACAAGTAGTGTGGGTATTACTTTCTTTAAAGTACTGCTTGTTAATAGCATCAGCTGGAAAGTAATGGTTACCTTCTACAACTATAGTTTGATCGCTTTCGGCTAGAGTTGCTCCATTCCAAATTGCTTTCGGCATAAGTTAAGTTTAGTAATTAACTAGACACATAACATTATGATTGTTAACTAGTTTTTTTGCTTGCCAAGAGCATTTACAGTACTTATTGTTTGCTGGTTATATATCCTATGGGGTGAAAGTATTTCATTGATACATAAAAATACCTGTCTTTGTTACCTTAGCAAGTTCACAAAGACAGGGTACAGTCAGCAGATGTACTACTTACCGCCGTAAAAAAAGGCAATTTCTTTTTCTTTCAAAGGTGCAAAACCAGCTTCTGTGAGCAAGGTGTCGAGTTCTGCTTGGGGAATGTGCTTTGCCCCAATTCTGACAATACGCGATCGCATGGTATTGGATACGCCGCTACGCTGTCTATTGGCCTCTAGTGCCATGACTTTGTTATAAAGTTCTAGCTTGACAGTAGGAATGGGAGAACCATCAAAATCAATTCCCTTTGCGATCGCTACATCAATAGCATCAGCACCAGTGGTTGTTTGACTTACTTCATTAGTTTCAGCAGGCATGACAATTTGCTCATAAAGCTATGAGTATATTTTACCAGTCATGCTCAACTCCTAAAAATTGCGTAGGTGTGTCTGTCTTAGGGAGTCCTTGACTCTTGGCATTTCACAAGAGACAGTGTTAATCAAGGGATACAAGGGGACAGAGACAATAATTGCCTATACCCTTGTCACTTTTCAATATTTTGGTTTAATCTCAAACCATCGGTGTAGCTAATAGGTGATGCTATGTCTGAAGCCCAAACTCCCCAAAATAAAGACCGTACCCTTGAACAAGCTCTGACTAACAAAATCATAGATGATTACTTTGACAATTCTGAAAGTTGGCTCAGAGCCATTTTGCGGATGTGTATCTTCTCTTTGGCGCACCTGGATGGAAAACCGGTTTTCGTGGTTGAATGTCCCAATCAAGCAGTAGCTAAACGACTCAGCCGCAAAACCTATCCTTTTAGAGGCATTGTCTATTATTTAACTGACTACCTGGATGGTCAAGACCGCACATTATTTTGCTACCAAGAACCCAAAAGTGCAAAATGGTGCTGCTTCGACACTAGTACTCACTCTTGGAAAAATTTGAGTAATTTGCAAGCGCCTACTGCTTCAACGGATAGTCAATAGTTGATAACAAGGAACAGGTGATTTAGCGCTGTCTAGGAGGTTTCCACGCTACTTGCTACAACGGGGGGAACCCCCGCAACGCAGTGGCTCCTCATGAGTGACTGACGCTTGCGTAGCGTATCCCAAGGATTCACCCTAAGGGGAATAGAGAATACCTCCGTCACGCAAAAAGGTTGCGATTTCCATCTCCTGAAACCTTTAGTTGTATTTATAAATGTCACGACTTCTCGATTAAGGAAACTGAGGAGAAAAATTGTCAGTTTCCATCTGACAATCCTTGATCGAGTAGTTTGGGCATATTAGTAACTTTTTTTGCTTGTTAATTAAATATTTAATTATGCGGGTTTCTGCAATGAGGCGATAGCATTTATTAGGGTATTCTATATTTGAGATCTCAACTATCAGTAACCATATCGAATGCTGATTGTTAGGTTGAAAAAAATTTGCAAGGTTTGGTCTCAAAGCTATGCAAATATTAGTTTGTGAGTCTTAGAATATGTCTATTGAAAAATGACGTTTGTACTGTTATTGATTCAGTGGCAAGCTGTCGAATTAAACAATCTGTGACATATTCCATAATCACCGGCTGTTGGGTATATTCGCCAGATCGCTTTTCAATTAAACTTCGCCAGGTAAGCGATTCCAGGGATTCCAACAAACTGGCACGGTAAACAGCAGGCACAATATTTGCTTGCAGTTGGGCGATCGCTGTCCATTCTCGATTAATCGCCAAACAATACATAATGATCTGTTCCAAGGGCGATAACCGCTGAAATTGCTGATCGAGTAAGCGACGAATCCCGTTAAATATTGGAGTCTTTGTTTGCAAAAATTTGGTAATTTCTCCATCAAACAAACTCTGAATAGAGGTAGCTACCATTTTTAATGCCAAAGGATTGCAATAATACAATTCACACAGGTAGTGTTTTTCAGTCTCATTTCCTACTAATCCCTTCGAGTCAATTGATGCCAGGGATGCTTCGCAGGAACCTTTCAAAAAGAGCGATCGCACTCCGCCATTCCAATCTTCAAATAATGCCACTTCCGCAGATTTCTCACGGCTAGTCAGTAAAATACAACTTTTATGACTCGATTCTCCGAGTAAATGAAATAATTCACTATAATTGCTGAAATTTGGTTGATAATTGCCAGCGTGCTGACCTGGTTGTAAGAGAGTATCTTGATTATCAAGAATCACCAAACAGCGATGAGTCCGCAGCCAGTACAGTAACCGTTCTGGTTTAGCTTGGATGTCTTGCTGCTGGGAAAGGAAAGGTACTAGTTCAGCCAACAAAGTTTCTAAAAGTGGAGCGTGGCGGAGACTGCGCCAAATTACAAAATCAAAGTCTGCTTGTACCAATTGAGAGACTTTGGTAGCTAAAGCACTTTTACCTATACCACCCATTCCCACCAAGGCAATTAAGCGACAGTGTTCTGCAATTATCCACTGCGTCAGCTTTTCTATCTCTTCCTCACGACCGCAGAAGCTAGAAACATCAGGTGCTTTACCCCAATCTACGGAAGGTTGGTTTTGCGGTTGGTGATTAGGGATGGGTGCATTAAGTTGGGTAAGAATGCCGCGCAGATTTGTTTTGTTAACTTTGCGACCCAAAGTATCACTCAAAAGCTTCCAGAATTTGGGGCCAATATCTCGCTGTAAGTAGTTAATGGAATAGCCTGCATGAGTGGCAATGCGATCGTAATTCCAGTTGTTCCAGGCACCGAACAAAAGGTTAAATTCTATCTCAGTTAGATTTCTAGCGATTTTACTGCTTAAAGCGTGGTTAGCGATCGCTAGTGCCTGTTCAAACTCCATATTTATGCCTTTTCTGCAAAAATTTAGTTTGTTTAGGCTAAATTAAACCATACTTTTCACACTCAAATCCATACTTTTCTATAAAGATAAGTTGTCAGCCAAGATTTGCCGATATTAAAAGCAATCGGTCGTAATAGCTTTAATTAATGGAATAGCGTGATCGCTCCGTCATGTGATCGTATTTCAAGTTAAGGCATCAAATGATCATCAAACCATACTTTACATACTTCAGCTCCATACTTTTCTGTAAAGACGACACCCCGGAGTTTTGGTAATGTCTTAAACAAATCATTGAGTGCTTAATCATCAATCCTCTTTCTTAGCGTATGTATTGGTTAATCCAAATGCTTGCTGTTCTGGGTTTTTGATGAAACAAGCTATTTTTCAATCTAGGCAGTATTGAATTAAAAAGGAGAAAAAAATGGTTCGGAAACTTATTTTACATACCCTAAGATGTGATGGCACAGAGGATTACATTGGTGGTGACGAAACCTTTTTAGAAATTTTTACTGATGGACAGCAGCGGACTACCTTAAGGCAGGACATGAAAAAAGGAGATACTTGGTCATTAAATAAATCCTATGATTTTAATAATGATGCCTCGATCAAACTATGGGATGAGGACAATCCAAGATGGGGGGATCCTAATGACTTTCTTGGTGAGTTCAAAGTCTCTAACACTGATGTGAACTTTGGTATAGCAAGATTTACTAAAGGTGCTGATTATAGCCTCACATATACCGTTACAACTGATCGTCCGCCTGTGCCTGTTACGCCTACGCTATCCCATATAACTATTGAACTAATTGATGTTTACTGTGACAACACAGAAGATGTTACTGGTGCAGACGAATTTTATATTCTTGGTGGAGTTACAGTTTTTGACACTAATACCTCGACTACAGATCCCTCATTGGCAAGACCGATTTTAACTAAAAAGGTTGATATTAATGATCGTCAAACCAAACCTCTTAACTACAAGGCTTTTGATTCAGAAGTCAAGAGTAGTTATGTTATATACATGGAAATGGCAGCCTATGATGAGGATGTTGCTAAGGATTGGAGTCAACACGAAACATGGGTTGGATTAGTCGGTACTGCTGTTGGTACGGTTGTCGGTTTTGTTGCTACGCCAGTAACAGGCTTAATAGTAAAAGCTGGACTAACAGCATTAACTAAAGCTCCAGGTTTCGATATAGATGATCGACTAGGTATTTATTCACAAACCCTTACTGTTAAAGACCTAAAACCAGGGGAAAGTATTTACCAGTGGAACATAGTCGAGAAAGGAATCGGTTATTCTACTTGGAACTACACAGTCAAATACAAGGTTACGGTTAAGTGATCCAAGAAAGAATTGGTTTTTGAGGTATCATTGCTTTTTTTCTCAAGATTTGATGATAACTGCTGAGTGCGATCGCTCATAGCTCGCCAATCGTGTAGGACTATTTTCATTATTGTGAAATTATGCTGAATAATCCAAACCCAAACACACCCACTCCTTCAGAACCGTGGACAAACTGGAGCGGTAACTTGGTGCATCAGCCCGCGTCAGATGGCATGAAGTACTATTTCATGCCAACCAACCGCACTGAGTTGCAAAACATACTTTCTAATGCTGCAAAAGTGGGAGGTATAACAGTTAGAGTTTCCGGTCAGCGACATTCTCAGCCACCATTAGTTGCAGATGATAACCGTGATAAAGTGCCACAGACTACAAGAACTTATCTTGTAGATCTGTCGTGCTATAAGGATTTAGGATCTAATCAGGATCAGCATATTGTGTTGGGAGCTGGAAAGAACCAAATTACAGTAAATACAGGCGTTCGTGAAGATGAACTGGATGTGTTCCTAACCAAAAATAACCTCATGCTAAAAACAGTTACAGCAGGCGGCTTTTTTAGCATCGGTGGTATGACATCTGTGGACGTTCATGGCGGAACGGTACACGCGCCGATTTTTGCAGAGACTGTGTCGGCCTTCACCATTTTGCTTGCTGATGGTACAGTCATAACAATTGATGAAAAGTCACCAGCGATCGCCGGATGGTCTCCCTTGCAGTTTGCCAGGGTTTCACTAGGTAGCCTGGGGATAGTAACATCGGTCACGATCGATGTCCTCCCACGCCCTTATGCAACAACACTCCAGGGAGGTAGTACAAGATATGGGATAAAGGATAAGTCAGCATTTATAGCTCAGTTTCAAACGCTGTTAACGAACCACACCCGGTTGGAGGTTTTTTTCACTCCCTACGCTACCAAATACGTGGATCAGTTTCCCCTTTATACCAAGAACTTTCTGGTACTGTGGTGGAATGTAGTCAACGATCCAATGCCCAAAATCGCAAACCAGCCTCCACAGATTGATCCGCAGACGGCGTGTGACTTTGCCAATAAACCACAACCTGAATACGGCGCTCCTTACTTGGAGAATGTGATTGAGGATATTGCCGAAGATGTTGCCATAAAGGCTCAGTTTGTCACAAGTCCAGGCAATACGCCAGAAGGTTTTCTTAAGGGTCTTTATCAAGATGGTATTTCAAATCCTGCGATCATCGCTGCTATCGCATTCGAGCAGATCGAAAGGCAAATAAAGACTGCCAATGCGTCTTATTCAGAACTTTGGCTGACAGAAGCAGCACAAGTCATTTTCATGTCCTACTACATACCACTACCAGAAATCAACGCTAAAGGACTTGGTAAAGTGTGGGACGGCTTAGATGTGGTTTCTCAGATAGTAACGCAGGATGATAATTTCCACATCGCAGCCCCTATGGAGTTCCGCTTTGTCAAGGGTGGTAACTCTGCTATGTCAGGAACATACTATGACGACCCGAATGCCTGGTTCGTCAATCTGGATTTGATTGGTTTCGTTGATCACAAGCAGAAGGCATCTGACTATCCACCAAAACTCCTAAAGTTCTTCGCCGATGTAGAGCGAGAGTGGATCAAGATGGGTGGATTTCCACACAATGGCAAGATCTACGGCTTTTATGACCCAAGCGATGCTCCCGGTACTTATTCTAAGACGGGGCCATTTAATCCGAATTTTCTGGCTCACCTTCGCACACGTCGAGGTGAACGCTTGTTAGCCTTCAACACCTATCGCAAGAGCCTTGATCCAAAAGGACTATTCTTCAACGACTATCTGCGTCAACTACTAGAACCATAGCGAGAACCAGATGGGTTCAGTGCGATCACTTTCTGATTCTCTTGAGCGATCGCTTATAGCTGAGATAGTTGTGAGCGATCGCTGAATTTTTGAGGCTAGTGCGATCACTCAAGGTACTTTGTGAATCGAGTTCAATACTATCAATCCTCTACTTCCGGCTCACCGATTGTCTTCTGTGCTGTATGACGAATGTGGAGAATTCTAACTGTGGGAACGGTTTGGTCTTCAAGAACCGTGAACAAAATGCGATAGGTTTGTTTTCCTTGCCCGTAAAGAAGTTGACGAATTTCTTGGCTAAAGAAAGCATCCTCACGAGCGATGGAACAGCGCCGAGGCATTTCTTGTAGAGAAACTATTGCGTCAATTAGCCCTTGATACCAGGTTTGGGCGCGCTCTGGTGTGGTAAACTGAGAAAAACTTAAGAAAGCAGCATCCGCTTCGGCTTTCGCAACACTAGAGAAATCAATGCGGTAGGTCATGCTTCAAGAGATAATCCATATTTTTGGTTTTGTTCAGCAATAAAGTCCTCTAAACTCGAAAATTGTCCTTGTTCAAAATCATCAAGCCCGCGTTGAATTCCCTTTAAAGCCTCAAAAAAATCATTATCTTCCAAACTCAGCCCCAAAGTCAGAACTGCGATCGCCATTTGAGAAATATCTTGTCCTGTGCTTTGGGCACGTTGTCGCAGCAGCGCCTCAATTTTCGGTGGTAGATCGAGTGTAATGGACATTGTGATTTTCCGAGCGTGATACTGGTTTTATTATAGCGATCGCTCTTTTAGCTGGATTTGCATAAGCGATCGCTCATAGTTGAGATATCTGATACCAATTCACGAAAAGCCTGATACAAATAAAGCATCAAGAATAAAATCCCAACCTGTGATAGAAGCAACAACTGATGTGTTTAATTGTTCCAACCGATTCCAGATAAATTCTCTTAATTCATCTAAACTTGGGAAGCTTTCCCAAGTTAAATGCCTTTTAACTTCCTCCCACAATCTCTCTATTGGATTAACTTGAGGTGTATGTGGAGGTTGAAATAATAAAACTATGTTTTCTGGTATTTTTAGATGCTGACTTAAATGAAAAGCCCCATTATCTAACTGAAGAATATGAATATCTTGAGCATAAGTCTGTGAGAATTTTTCTAAAAAAACATTGAAACAGGCTGTATTTAAATGAGAGAATTCCCAGATAAAATACTCTCCAGTTAATGGTTCCACTAATCCATATAAATAAAAATTATCCCGCTTCCATTGCATAATGCCGATGGGCTTGACTCCTTTTTTGGTAATTAGTCTCCCAGCTTCAGTCTTCAACCCCACACGGCTTTCGTCCCCGCACCAATATCTAATTGTTTTTTGTCTATCTACTGGTGCTATCATGTGTTTTTTAATGACTACTAGATATTGTGGCAGTTTTTTTTAAATTCTGATTCTGCTTCGCTATCGTATTTAATACCTACTGCTCGCGGCACTTTTAGCTTTGCTTTCATTTGATAGCGTACTGTATCGTGTACTACTTTATATGATGCTTCTATCCCTTCTACTGCTTTTAACCATGTTCGTATTTCCTCATAACTTTTGAATCCCTGCGGTTCTTGAAGCTCTTTGTCTAGCTGCTCTCTTACTTGTAAGCTAATTATTGCTGGTCGCCCTGGACTCTTTAGAGTTGTTAATAGACCCTTGATTCCTGACTCTTGATAATTTTTTAACCATCTCTGTACTGTTACCCTTGCCCTTCCTACTACCACCGCCACATCTTGTATTGTTTTCACCTGTCCTATTTTCAGCAAATACAAAGCTTGAATCCGTTCGCGACTTGATGCTGTTTTTTGTTTTAAGAGCAACTCATGCAATTCTTCTACTGACTCTATTATTTCTACTTTGGTTACTCCAGCCATCTTTGCTCGTTAATATTTATTCCTTATTTATCTGTATCATAGTTTTCGTGAATTGGTATGAGAGCTACCGAACCTTCTGACAATGTCAGTAGACCTAAAAGTTCTGCGATCGCTCTGTGATCGATACATGCACACCTTACTGTTGCCTAAAAAACTGTACTTTTTGATACGCTTTTTCAAAAAGTC
>NZ_JACJQJ010000014.1 GCF_014696615.1 Nostoc linckia FACHB-104
TGGGGGATTCTCCCCCAAACCCCCGATTGGGTGACGGTTGCGTCCCCCAAACCCCCTCCAAAATTATTGTTCTGTTTTTTTGTTGAGTAATACTAATTAAAAAAAAGAATGCGACAGATTGTAGGGGCAAGGCACTGCCTTGCCCTCTAGAATATGATTAATGTGTGGCAAACATTATTTGATTTTGTATAACTAGTTTTTTGGTTTTGTTATCAATATAATTTTCTTAACGAACTATATTTGCTGATAATGACTACTGCTCTGGATTTAACACAACAATGATTTGCGATATATGTATTCCTAAAGGTTTCCAGTGAGGGTTGCTAGCAGAAAGAGTTTGATCGCCTAATACTGCTTGGTAATCGTTTGGGTACTTCTCGTAAGCATTAGAAGCAGCATCTACGCGGAAGAAAATTTTGCCTTGATAGCGAGATAATCGGCTAGTCTCTAAGAAAATTGCACCGCCATAATCCCAACCTAACCCGGAGAGTTTGAAGTCGCCTAGTTTTTTGCGTAACTCACTTAAAGGAGTACCAGTACTTAAGCCTTCAGGAGTTTTCCAAGCAGAACCAATATCGCGCACATCTAGAGGTTTTTTACGAGTATTATCACTCCAAACTACAAGAAATGAGCGCTCTTTACCGAGGTTTACTTGAGTAGCAGCAAAACTACCAATTCCTTCCGGGCCAGATATAGTTTTATCAATTAGACGTGATGCACCATACAATTTGACTAAATCTTGTTTGGTGGTGTTACGCGTTACAAAACCCACTCTTTCCCCAGGAATAATTAAATTGTCTGCGGCTTTTTTGGCTTGAGCAACGGTAACTGACTGATGGCTTGTATGCGGTACGGCGAATACTGGGTTTAGTGAATAGCTGAGTATTAAAGCTAACGTAGTTGTAGCGATACGTGTGATAGAGGATTTCATAGATTCTACGCTGGAAGCTGAGAAATAAACAGACGCGATCGCTCGCGCCTGTGCTGAAGTTAGGAGTGTTCAATGAACATAGTTTCGCTTCATTGCTTTTATGTTCTACAAGTTCTCAGATATTAATTCCAGATTTTGGTGTTTGGTGTTTGGTGTTTGGTGTTTGGTAATGGGTAATTGGTATTCTCCCCAATCCCCAGTCCCCAATCCCTAATCCCCACTCCCCATTACCCTAGTTGCATTAAAAATCGCCAGCAGTGCTACGCCGACATCGGCGAAAACGGCTTCCCACATTGTTGCTATTCCAAAAATGCCTAAGCCAATAAATATGCTTTTGATTCCTAAGGCGAAAATGATATTTTGCCAGACAATGCTGCGGGTTTTTCGGGAAATTTGGATGGCTTCGGCTACTTTTGCGGGACTATCCGTCATAATCACAATATCAGCAGTTTCTATGGCTGCATCTGAGCCTAAACCACCCATTGCAATACCAACATCAGCTCTTGCAATTACTGGCGCGTCATTGATTCCATCACCGATAAAGGCGACTTTATGATGCTTGGGGGTGGTGCTGAGTAACTTTTCAATGGCGCTGACTTTTTCTTCTGGTAATAACTCGGCTTCGTAGGAATCTATACCCAGTTGTTGAGCAATTTGGGAGGCGATCGCTTGATTATCTCCTGTCAACATCACGGTTTTGCGAACACCGATGCGTTTGAGCGCTTGAATAGCCTGTTTAGCGTCGGATTTCACCTCATCTGCGATCGTAATATACCCTGCATATATATGATTGACTGCTAGATGAATGACTGTACCTTCTGTATTGCAAACATCATGAGCAATGTTCTCTCGATGTAATAGGCGATCGCTTCCTGCTATTACTAATTGATTCTCTACTGTGGCGCTAATTCCATAACCAGCGATTTCTTGATAATCTTGCACATCCGATGCATCGATTTTTCCCTGATACGCCTCTCTAATCGATTGGGCGATGGGATGATTGGAGTGTGATTCTATTTTGGCAGCTAATTCTAGCAACTCTTGCTGATTTCTCCCGTTTTGGGGACTAATGTTTACTACTTTAAATACTCCTTGAGTTAACGTCCCAGTTTTATCAAATACAACTGTATCTACTGTTGTCAAAGTATCTAAAAAAGTCGAGCCTTTCACCAAAATTCCGCGTTTAGCAGCGCCACCTATCCCCCCGAAATAACCAAGGGGAATACTAATAACTAATCCACATGGGCAAGAAATTACTAATAATATTAAACCGCGATAAATCCATTCTGAAGCTGTTGCGCCATTCAAAAATAAAGGTGGTAATAATGCCACTGCTAGAGAAGCCAAAACTACTACTGGGGTATAATATCTCGCAAACTTAGTAATAAACTTCTCTGTTGCTGCTTTTTTGCTTCTGGCATTCTGCACCAAGTCTAAAATCTTAGCAATGGAAGACTCATCAAATAGCTTGGTAACTTTAACTGTGAGGACACCCATTTTATTGAGCATTCCTGCCAAAACTGTTTCACCAATCCTTACCGTTCGCGGTACAGATTCTCCAGTTAAGGCAGATGTATCAACCTGGGAACTACCATCGATAATCTCACCATCTAAGGGAATCTTTTCCCCTGGTTTGACTACAATAATTTCACCGATATTTACTGTCTCTGGCGATACTTTTTGGATTTCTCCATCTGTTTTTACATTGGCATAATCTGGACGGATTTCTAATAAAGCTTTAATGGAATTGCGGGAACGGTTAACGGCAATATCTTGAAACAACTCACCAATTTTATAAAACAACATTACCCCTACAGCTTCGGGTAACTTATGAATGGCGATCGCTCCCAATGTCGCTACCGTCATCAAAAATGTTTCATCAAATACTCGTCCTCGGATTATATTCCTACCTGCAGTTTTTAAAACACTCCAGCCACTTAATAAATACGCAGGGATGAAAAGTAAATATTCGCCTATAGAGTAGAATGTATTGTGTAATTGCTCTTCAAAAATTACACCAGGTACATACAAGCTCAAAATCAAAACTAACGGAAATATCTCATTTTTGAGATTAAATTCTGTACCATGCTCATGATTATGGTCATGGTTATGATTTTCATCATGTTGGTGAGTATGATTATGATGATGATTCTCATGAGCATCATGTCCACAATTACAGCAATGGTCAGATTCTGAATGTATTTTCCGCTTCATTTTGCTGGCAATTAGTAATTTGTGAGATATATAAGCTATCGTTCAAATGTAATAAAAAAAATGAGTTTTTACAAGTTACTAATTTAAGAATGAGAATCTATATCAATCTGTGTAGTAGTTGCAAAATTATTGATTAAGGTAGGGAATAAGAAAGCAGAAACTACAAATATACTTTGCTTTAACAAATTAAATATCAATTCTATAGAGAAATCGGATTTGATTTATGAAAAAATCTCAGCGTAACGCATCAGCGCTTGTAATGCGTTACGCTAACGCATCCTACATGAACTGTCAGTAGACCGAAAACTTCTGTGATCGCTAAAAAGGCACAAACATAGAGAAGTTTTGCTTCGATTTGTACAGTAGACATAATGGAATAGATATTTCCCCAGAATTCCTAGAGGTGTCAGCATGACTGTTATTACTTCTGATCGTCTCGTCATAGAGGAAAGCCCTTCTCACAGCGCGCACGAGCCAAATCGCACGCTCTGGATCAGCGAAGCAGGAGGGCTTACCCAGTTCGGTGCGTTCATCGAAGTCCTGCAACCAGGCTCTCGTTCATCGATCAAGCATTGGCATAGTGCTGAGGATGAAATGGTCTATGTCCTTGAAGGCGAGATCACGCTCATTGAAGGAGACACAAAGACTGTACTACGTCCTGGTGACGCTGCAACTTTTCAAGCAGGAGTGTCGGTAGGTCACTTCCTTGAGAATTGTAGCGCCAAGGCAACGCGATGCCTAGTAGTCGGCACCCGAGCGGCAGTAGACACAATCACGTATCCTGACCTTGATCGGGTGTGTCACCGAGATCGCTCACTGCCAAACGACATCTGGACTAACAGTGCGGGAGAACCTGCTCCGAGTCCTTACTAGCAATAATTGCAGGATGCTTTTTGTACACTTTTGTATAAAAATGCGGTTTGATAAAAAAATCCCTACAAGCTGAATTGTAGGGTAGGCAATACTGATAATGATGCTAGCAAGGACTTTAGCCCTTAATTTAAAGCTCTAATTTCTCAAGAAAACTTAGGAAACAGATGTTAAGGAATTACCCCGTAGTCGTAATCCTACTAACAATCCCGCAATCACGAAAGCTGTCATATAGGCTAGACTAATGAACCGCACTGATAATGGTGGTGCAACTCCTTCCACGTCTATTTCTTTTTGCACTTTAAAAGGTGTAAATTGGCGGGATGCATTGGGTTTGGGTACAATTTCTACCTCTAATTTGTGAGGCGCGCCATCAAAAAATCCTTGTTCCCAAGCAAATTTTCCTGTGGTATCGGGAACAGCTTGGTAAGCAAAATTTACCCAACCATCTTCCAGCATGGTTGTTTTAATATTTAGGATTACGTCTTGAACAGGCTGATTGGTTTTTTCATCAATGACTTTTACCTGTAAAGCCGCAGGTTTTCCTACTGTGGCGCTAGTATCGCCTAATAATTGTGCCTGTAAACCCTGTTGTCGAGCAATCCCAGAGCTATCAGTTTCAACTGCACTTTTTGATGCATGATGATCGTGATGATGAGTGTGTGTTGAACTCTCTGACTGGGCAACTTCTGCACTAATGTTAACGAATAATAGAGCTGCGATCGCAACTACAATTGCGCCACTCAACAATAATCGCACACGCTCAGGGGCAATTTCGGTAGGTGCGACAGCTTGCGAACCGCCAATTATCCAACCGCCAGCTAACCCAACTATCAACAACACTACAGCCAGAATCGCAAAATTGCGGTATTTTACCCAATTCTCTTTTACTGGTAAAGTCAGAGTTTGTGCTATCGGGCTAAAGGCGTTAGCTACCACAGGGGTAACATTTACCTTAAATTGGTAATTTCCGCGAATTGGTAGTATTTGTTGTAATTCCAACTGCCCTTGAGGAGCTATTGTTTCTATATCAAGCAGCTTGGTTCCCTCAACTATAGGGAAATCTGTTGTGAACCAAGGGTTATGTGGTGGCGTAAAAATTTCCAGATGGAATTTAGCATTGTCTAAAGCTTTACCTTCAGAATCTACTGCTTGCAATGCTAATTTAACTGGGGATTGGGGTGTACTGGCTTCCGCTTCAAAAGGTATAATTTGGCTTTCTGGCGCTGGGCTAATCAGTCTCACACTGGGTTGGGATGACTGCGAGAAGCCCACAAAACTATAAAAAACTACACTCATCATACAAATAATACTGATGAGTGTATAAAGCTTAAATTTTGACATTCTAAGTGCGAATAATCAATTATGAATTAACTTGAAGATTCCAAAACAGTTGCTAAGTGTTTTAGTGGCAAGGAACCAGCAAAGTATGGTGACGGGGATTGTGTACGCGATCATGAATTGCTGGGTAGGTTGTAAAATAAACAGTCCACAGCGTCAACGCGCACAAGGAAACATAAAGTGTTGCTTGTACAGGCTTGGATAAAGTCAAGCTAGCAGTCTTTTGCAACACTGAAGAATGAGTCTGAGTTGTCATCATATACCTCGCATAAATCTAGAACAAATGCATCGGCCACTATTTTGGCTGGGGCTTGCTTTAGCAACTGCTTTGTTAGCGAACTTCAAAATTCATACCCAAGTTTTGCCATTACCTTTAGTGGTTCTTATCCACTAAAACCGATGATTGCGTAATTTACACAATATCTTAGTTTTTCCTTGCCTGTCACTTTGTATATTTCTGTGAAAGCATCGAGTTGAAAAGCAAGAATGCTTATTTTTATTTATTGGCAATAGATTTCAGAACTAACGCCCTTATCATATTTTTTTCACGAAGTCATCAATTCCGAACAAACTCAGTGCTGAGAGTTGAGTGCTGTTAGTGGTAGCGGGGCGTTTAGCCCTTGCTGAATCAAAAATTATTTCACAAATTACCCAATCCCTAAAAAATACGGGAATCTACGCATTGTATTTTTGCAATTTTTATAGTTATAAGTTTTATATGTCTTTTGATACAGTAAATCGATAGAATTATCGTATTTTATTTGCAGCCTAGAAGAGGAGAATCTAAATGAGACTCATATCCAAGTCGGGCAAATTTGGAGAAAGTAGAGATTTTTGACTATAAGTAGACACAATTAATGAATTGTATCTACCAAATATTTCGGATAGTTTCACATCTGCATAAGAACTACCTGTCAGGCTATAGTCATCTACTTGAACTCAGCTATCCTAGTCGGGGAGGATGTGAAGTAAGATAATTCCGAAAGCTGCTGAGTATAGCAATCCTAAATGATTTGTGAAATATTGCATCAAGGTTTGTTGACAGTCAACTGTTAACAGCCACAACTGAAATAGGATTGCTATCTATGTAGGTTCGCCTTAGCAGCTTTATGCAAATTATCTATATTGCAGGTAATAAGTTATAGTCAGCCGATGCGATCGCTAAAACTGTTTCCTGCGGGAGTAAAGAGGGAAGAGAAGAGAAAGAATAAATGCTGAGGTAGGATAGTGTTTCAGTAGAGACTATGAATTAGATGATTTATCCTGTTGCTTCACTTTCTTGATTATTTCCATGTAGACATTAATTTCACTCACTTCTACATCATGTTCAACTCTAGTTACTTTCCATTTCTCCTTTTTTAAGTAAACTTCCTCCCCAATACGAGGAACAAATGGGAGATCATAAAACTTTTTGAGAAAATCTTTTTGGTTTTCTTCCCATAAGATGATTTTGGCTACTTCTTTCGGCATGGTTAATGTTTATCCTTTGTTGTTAGTAAACTCAATTTAAGAGTTTAATGACATCCACCTGGCAAGTTTATCTTACTAATTCCCCGCCATAGCGTAGTTAAAACCACATTATTTACTAATATTCATTTACCTGGGTATAATTGGCTCTAAATCTAGAGTAAAGATACTCATTTTTTATATAAAACTGATAATTTAATTATGAAAATAGATGTAGGGTGCGTGAGCGATCGCGTAATGCATCATCCAAAATTTTCGGTGCATAAGCCATTGGCGTAACGCACTCTACTGGAATGTCACGACTAATTGTGTGCATGAGATTTATAGCATGAGATTTATAGTTAAAACGGCGCTAAAGCGCAACTACGAACATTTTTTAAAGCAACGTTTTAGCTGTGTAATCTACTACTGAATTTATTTACCTGAAAGAGGCTGTATTATTTTATGGCGGAAACTATAGTTTTACTCATTTTACTAACTGGAACAATTATCCCTCTTCTTAAGTAATGAGGCGCTCTTTGGATAAATGTAAAACCTAACCTCGTATAAAATCCTTCAGCATAAAGACTAGCAGTTGTAATTACCTGATCTATACCTTGCTTACTTGCTTGCTCACAAAAATGAGTAACTAACGCTCTACCAACACCTTTTCCTTGATATTTAGGATGCACATATAAGGCTATAAGTTCATCAAAAATGTAACTAGTAAATCCGACAATTACATTTTTATGGACAGCAACCCAGCAATTTTCCACTTTCATACTTCTGAGAAGATTAGAACCATCAGGCTGGTCAAGGTAGTTTCGCCAAGCTAACAGTTCTTCTTCAGAATATAAAGTTGCTGGTAGCGCTTTGATAGCAGCAATATGAATTGCACTCATACAGGACGCATCTGTTTTTACAGCAGGTCGAAGAAATATTTCTTTAGCGCTCATAATTACTAATTTGTAATTCGTAATTCGTAATTAAGTCGGTCAAGCAGATACTAAATTAAAGATGAGTGTGGTGCTTGTAAGGCCTCCTATCTCAAAACCAGTTAATTTGTACCTCATGCAATTAAAAAATGCTGTAAGTAGATGCGGAATGCTTCGGGGAGCCGTTACGGTAAAACTACAGGGAAGCAAGCTATACGTATTTTCTCTAACAGGAGAAGTTGAGGGCTTGCAGCAGGTTATTATCAATGCAGAATTACTTAGTTTAGATGGGAATAAAGATATAGGTTTGGTTATAAAGCATTTAAAGCGCGATCGCAATCTGTAAAAAAGCTCACTTTTTAGATAGATTTTGCATCTGGATTAGCTGGATGTCACTACAAAAGCAGCTTTTGGGTTTTATTACAAATATATAAGTACTGCTACGTAGAGTTGCAAAATTTAAATATTTTACAGCAAAAATAGATGCATCTAGCAACTGAATATGTTTGCTTTTAGCTTAAGATTGCTATATCTACGTTGCTCAATCTCCCCCTTTTTTATCAGGCAATTCCCATGTCTAATTTTGAGCTAGTACTCAAGCTATTGTTACAATTAACAATAATTTTAGTGACTTGTCGCATCGTTACTATTATTGGCACGCGATATCTCAAACAAACCGATGTTGTTTGTGAAATGATTGCGGGGGTCATGTTAGGCCCATCATTACTGGGTCTAATTACCCCAGAGATACAGCAATGGCTATTTCCCAAAGCACCAATCTTGTTAGCGACGGGAGCAAAAATCCCCAATCCTTCGATGTCAATTCTCTTCGCTATCAGTCAGATTGGGTTAGTAATTTATATGTTTTTGATTGGGTTAGAATTTAATACTGATTTAATCAAGCAGCGTCTTAAAAGTGCAGCTTTAGTGTCTGGCGCAGGGATAATTGCACCTTTTTGCTTAGGTGCGATCGCCGCTTTTTTCCTATACAGTAGAGGCGACCTTTTTAAAGCTGGCGTAACTCCTTGGGCTGCGGCTTTATATTTGGGTGCATCGATGTCGATTACCGCATTTCCGATGTTAGCCCGGATGCTTTATGAACGAGGAATTGCGAAAACCACTTTTGGCACTTTGGCTTTAGCTGCAGGTTCCATAGATGACGCAACTGCATGGTGTTTACTCGCTATTGTGTTAGCCAGTTTAAATGCTAATTCTAGTATTGCCGCTTTTGCTATTGGTGGTGGTATTGGCTATGTTTTATTAACAATTTTTGTGGGTAAACCTGCTTTAACTATCTTTACTCGTATCACCCATAAAGATGGAGGAGTGACAATTCAAACATTAACTTTAGTACTAACAATTTTGATGTTTGGTGCTTGGTTTACTGATGCCATTGGTATCTATGCAGTCTTTGGTGCGTTTATTTTAGGTACAGCAATGCCCCGCGGTGAATTTGCCGAACAAATACGCGATCGCACTGAATTTTTGACAACGGGTTTTTTACTACCGATATTTTTTGTATTCTCGGGACTGAATACACAAATAGGATTAGTAAATACACCGACTTTGTGGTTCATTACCTTGATTATTGTGGCGATCGCAATTCTTGGTAAAGGCATTGCTTGTATGCTCGCCGCCAAATTAGCTGGCGAAACTTGGCGAGAATCAGCAACAATTGGTGCGCTCATGAATGCTCGCGGGTTGATGGAATTAATTATCCTGAATATTGGTTTGGAACAAGGAGTAATTACACCAACTTTATTCACTATCATGGTTATTATGGCAATCGTGACAACATTAATGGCATCACCACTAGTTGCCTATTTGTTGCAAGGTACGAGTTATGAGAAATCTCTAGCTTAGAGAATGGGGATTGGAGACTGGTGAATAGGGACTGGGGATTGGGTATTAGGGATTCTAAATTAATTTAGTGTTTTCAAAATCAGGATCGGAAGGGAAGAGAGAAAAGAAAGCAGAGAAAGCAGAAGAGAAATGACACATCACTCTGCTACCAATTACCCCATACCAAATGCCTTATCCCCTATGCCCCATGCCCTACCCTTAACAACAATTAACATCACAAAGTAGTGTGCCTTAATTCAAGCTGAGTATAAAAAGGTTGACATTTTTGAGTGTTATAAAGAATCATCTTAGGGAAACCGGATAGTCACTTGCGAGGAAACTATGCACACAGTAATACTCGTTCTGTTTGAGGTGCTAATTGTTATTGGACTGTCTCGGCTAGTAGGACTGGGATTTAAGTCAATTAAGCAACCGCTGGTAATTGGTGAGATTGTAGCTGGGATTATGCTCGGCCCTTCTCTATTTGGTTTGATAGCTCCATCAGCAGCAGCTACCTTGTTTCCGCCTGAAGCCGTGCCATTTTTGAATGTGCTGTCTCAGGTGGGACTGATATTTTTTATGTTTCTGATTGGCTTAGAACTGAATCCTAGATACCTCAGTGGGCAATTAGAAACAGCTGTTTTGACTTCTCATGTCAGCATTTTGGTGCCATTTTCTTTAGGAACGCTGCTTGCAGTGTTGCTTTATCCTCTGGTTTCTAATGCTAGCGTTTCCTTTACCGCCTTTGCTCTATTTTTGGGGGCGGCGATGTCAATTACAGCATTTCCGGTACTGGCGAGAATTATTACAGAGAACAACTTGCAAGGGACGCGCTTGGGGACATTGGCGTTAACTTGTGCGGCAGTGGATGATGTCACGGCTTGGTGCGTGTTAGCAGTGGCGATCGCAGTTGCTCGAGAAGGTAGCATTGTGAGCGCCTGGCCGACAATTGTCGAAAGCATTCTCTACATCGGCTTTATGGTGACTGTGGGGCGTTGGTTCTTGCAACGTCTTGCTACCTACCACCAGCGCACGGGACGCTTAAGCCAATTGGTAGTAGCGTTAATTTACATGGGAGTTGTGGCTTCTGCCTTAGTTACCGAATTAATAGGCATTCACCTGATTTTTGGCGCATTTTTACTGGGTGCAGCCATGCCCAAAAATGCCGATTTGGTGCGGGAACTAGCAGAGAAAACCGAAGATTTTGTCTTAGTATTTCTGCTCCCCATATTTTTTGCCTATAGCGGCTTGCGGACGCAAATTGGCTTGCTCAACCGCCCAGAATTGTGGTTACTGTGTGCATTAGTTTTAGGAGTGGCGATCGCAGGCAAGTATATTGGGACTTATGCCGCAGCTCGTGTGAGTGGGATTAATAAGCGGGAAGCCTCAGCCCTTGGTTGGTTGATGAATACTCGCGGTTTGACTGAGTTAATCGTGCTGAATATTGGACTCGAGTTAGGTGTAGTTTCACCGTTACTATTTACCATGCTGGTAATTATGGCATTGGTAACTACATTTATGACTTCACCACTGCTGGAATGGACTTATCCCAAGAAGCTGATCAGGTTAGATGTAGTAGAACCAGAATTAGCAGAAGAAACTGATACACCAGCCAGAACTGGAGAAGAATACCGAATTTTAGTACCAGTCGCCAATCCCAGCACCCAAAAAGGCTTATTACAGTTAGCAGTTGCGATCGCCCTCAACTATCGTCAATCTGCCGTGGTGCATCCCCTCAGCCTGATTGAATTTGATGAAGACTATGCTTTTGAAAGCACACCCGTGGAGGCTAACCGCTTAATTGCCCAACGCCGCCAACAGCTAGAAGAAGTCATTAATACTCTCGAACCTTCTACCACTCGGGCTTATGTGCATCCTATCATCCGTACATCAAGCAACGTTGCTAGAGAAACCGCACAGATTGCCCAAATTGAGCAACCTAACTTGATTTTAGTAGGATGGCACCGCCCAGCTTTTAGTAACAATCGCTTAGGTGGGAGAGTTGGTCAAATTCTTACTAGTGCTCCTGTAGATGTAGCAGTATTTATTGATCGGGGAGGAGAACGCTTAGAAAGCTTGCTAGTTCCCTACTCAGCTAATATCCATGATGATTTAGCACTGATACTCGCCTTGAGATTGCTCGTTAATCGAGATACCTGTATATTGCGGATTTTACAGGTGCGATCGGAAAATCAGGTTAAGTACGAATTGAGCCACGAATTACAAATAATGATGGAGCAATTACCAAGCAGTATCCGCGATCGCATCGAAATTCAAATGATTGAAGCTCCAGAACCAATCCAAGCTGTAGTTGAAGCTTCTGAGTCTGTCGATTTAACGATTGCTGGTACTAGCCGCGCTTGGGGTATCGAACGCCAAACCCTAGGAAGATACACAGATGAACTCGCTATTCAATGTCGCTCTTCACTGCTTATTACCCGCCGTTACAGCCAAGTCACCTCGCATTTAGCCTCTGTGCTTCCTGACGTTAGTAGTCCAGAATCAGCAGCTAGGAGCTAATACCATGAATCATTTCAATGTCAAATCCTTAGCCTTTTATGGCATAGCAATCAGTTCAGTTCTCTTATTATTTAAAACTGTGAGTGCTTACGGGGAAAGTAATCTCAAAGCTCCTCCTGTAATCAACGGTTCCTATCGTCTAACTTGGGATAAAAAGCTACCGAACTGTAATCAAACAGATGCCCCAATTCTCAAAATTCAACAATCAGGTATTTATGTAAATGCTTCTTTATTACCAGGAGATGCTAACTCCGAAAATACTACTAGCGATGAAAAAACTCATCCTCTCTCAGGCATTTTGAGAAACCAAGAATTAAATTTATCTGGCAAAATTGATGGTTCATCTCTGTGCAATATTGCTTCTACCCAAAATGCACCTTTTCACTCAGCTAAAATGCAAATGCAATTGCTGGATAAAGGCAATTTTACCGGGCAATTAAACGTTAGTAGTGGATCACAAATTTTCAATTTTACTGCTATACCACAAAAAACACAGGAAAAATCGCAATCAGTTAAAAAGCATTAAAAAAGGATGAAGTATGAAAAGTTAAATTAATTGAGATTCAGCTTCCGAAATAGTCTACTGAGATAAATCTAGATAAATTTAGTAGAGAGTTTTTCAATCAAGAAATAAAGATTATGGACAAAGGTGTGAGGACTAGAAAATTTTTCCAATTCTACAAGCGACTGTTGAATATCAGCTTGTTAGGTATATCCATCGTCACATTTATAAAAGCTGGTAGTAGTATTGCTCAACCAGCAGCAAAGCAAATAAGACCTCCCTATTATCCCAATCTACCCGTGCAACCTGCTACAACAAATGTCACAGGCTCATTAGCTAGGTTGGATAATTGGCGCTTTTCTCCAGAGGCGATGCAACTAGAATTTACGCTATCTTCTGCTAGAACTCCTAAATATTTTTATCTAGCTCAACCTGCGCGTATAGTTGTAGATTTACCCAAGACCAAATTAGGCTATGTTCCCACTCAACAAAATTATTCTGGAGCAATTCAAAGAGTTCGCATTTCTCAATTAAATGCAGATGTGACTCGCATTGTTTTAGATTTAGCACCAGGCAATTTTCTAGATCCAAATCAGTTAAAATTGCAACCTGCTTCTAAGAAAAACCCAACTCGCTGGGTTTTACGTCCTGCTGTTACTGGTTATCAAAATTCTGTAAAACCGGGAAGCTATCCCCAATTACCTAGTAACTTACCTATAAATCCTTATCCTCTAAATATACCTCAAATCCCCACTAACTATCCGCAACCACCGATTAATCAACTACCAATAAGTAATAACCAACAATCACCCTTTTTTACTTTACCGCCGCCTGCCAACAACTTACCCCCAATCAGCAATAACCAACAGCAACCCTTCGTCACTGTACCACCCCTCACTTCTAACAACCCATCCCAATTACCAGCTAATCTTCCACCACCAGTTTTGCCAAATCAACCTGGTAACTTTAACAGCCCTGCACCTGTTGTCAGTCCTAATTTTCCTGTCCCCACAATTCCCAATTCTCCACCTAACATTCCGGAGACTCAGGTGGTTGAGTTTGGTCAACCCATTCCTCAGAGGTAATACTGGGATTACAGAAAATTAACCGCTGATACAATGATTTTTATTGTCATGAGAATGGCAGAGCTAGAAGGCAGAAAGAAAGGTAAAAACACACTCTTTATCTTACTGCTGCCATGCCCTACTTATCCCAATATGGTAGAATTTTTAACTTAAAAAGCGGTAAGGGCACAAAATTTTGTACCCGTGCAATTACTTGCGTCTCACTAATTTTCAATCTGCTGTCTTTTCCCCTGATTCCCAGTCTCTAACCCCCATTCGCTTACCTATTTTCTATTTCTGGCGAATATATTGTTATTTACGGGTTGATTATTTTCCATTAAACTTTGAGCAATCACACTGATAGTTTTTGTCCAAGGATGCTCTGGATAACGCATAGAGAAAATATCACTACTAGCTAAATGAAACATTTCCTCACAAACAGGTAAAATCCCAGCAACAGGAACTTTATAAATATCTTGAACTTGTTGTTTTAAAGATGGAGTATTTAAGCTAGGTAATACTTTATTCATTACTAATAGCATTTTTGGAACTTCTAATTTACGTGCCACATCAATTGTGACTGCTGTTCCTTGATAGTCTTGTTTGTCAGGGCGTAAAATTACCAGTAATATATCTGAAATAATCACCGAAAGTAGAGTTTCTTCGTTAATGCCAGGGTGAGTATCAATAAATAAATAATCTAACTGTAAACGCTGCATGAGTTGGCGAAATCCATCATTGAGTAAACGCGCATCATATCCTTCACGGAGAATTCGAGATATTTCTCCAGTTTTGATGCTGGATGGAATTAGATAGATTTTGCCGCGATTATTTGTAAACCAACCTTTGCGTGTTGCAAATACAGAACTGACATCATAGGTAGCGGCTTCAATTGCACAACGTCCCCATAAGTAATCATTAAGTGTGTATTTGACTTTAGTTTCATCTAACCCAAAGGGGACGTGAATCCCAGGTGATTGAATATCTGTGTCTACAATTCCTACTCGCGCACCCCCACGCGCCAATACAGTTGCGAGATTTGCAGTCACGTTAGATTTACCTGTACCACCACGAAATGAGTGAATAGAAATAATTTTTGTCATTTTTTTGACTCCGATATTTAGTAATACGAGTTATTTTTGATGCTGTATATTAAGTCTCTCACCTTTGTGGGCTAGGGCTTATTCTTCGGGATTGTTATATTGATTGCGAATCTCTTTGGCTGTTTGTTGCAATTTTTGGAAATAATCGCTCTCAGCAATTTCCTCAACTTGATGTATCCGTTTGCTGTTATCGATTTCTACACGTAATTGTTTTAACTGTGCGGATAATTGTTGTTCGCGATCGCAAACTTCGCGTACCATCTTCTGAAATACCCTTCCCAGTTGCCCTAGTTCGTCGGTACGTTGGGCAATTTGGGTGAGTCCTTGGCGTTCTAAATCTCGGACTTCGTTAGCGCTAACGGTTTCGCGGCTAATTGTTTGGGCAAGTTGAGCCATTGGTTTTAAAGGTTGAATTACTCTCCACTTAAGTAAGTAGTTAATGGACACTAGAACTAATGCAAAAATGCCAATGAATATGCTGATGAACAGGAAAAGTGCGTTGCGGGCGTTACCGAAGACTTCGCTAGCTGGAATATAAATAATCTGAGTCCCAATAATTTGATTGAGCTTCCAGCCGTAACCGTTTTGAGTACCGTAGCGTTCGACGTGGCTTTTGGGTGCTTGCTCTGGGCTACCATGACACTTAAGACAGCTAGAACTGTTAACTACCAATGGTTGAGCCGTGTAAAATAACTGTTCTCCAGCTTGGGAACGTAAATCTGAGAGACTTTTTAAAGTGCGATCGCTCTCAAACCGCTCAATTAATTTTGCCTCAAAGCGGTCAGCTTGGTCATTGAGATTCGTAGGATTCAGCGTCGCCTGTTTGTAAATCAAATCTTTATACTGCCAATTGGCTTTGAGATTATCAAAGACTCGTTTAGCGGCGATGCTGGGTACAGTTTCGGGGATAAATTCATTTTGCGGATCGGCAATTTGGGTAATTAGCGGCGCAATATCATTACTGGTATAGCTTCTGACCGAGTTGACTATCTGTATTGCCATCTGTCCGCGTGCATTCATCTCCCCTAACGCTTTTTGTTCCAAGGCTTTAGATAATGCAAATCCCCCTAATCCAATTCCAGCAATAAAAATGAGTGTTAGCAGTAGCGTAAATTGAGATGCAAGTTTAAAACGTCCCAGCATTTTCGCAAATTCCATCAACGGTCTCTCTTATTCATATATCTGAGACCTGTTAACTCGATCAGATTTTCCAGGATTCTGCAACAAGTCTTTATTCCCACTGGGGTAAAGGACTTCCAACTAAAAAAAATATCCTATCGCTAGGGGTAGCAGAGGAAGCAGGGGAGCAGAGGAGCAGAGGAGCAGAGGTAAAAAAAGAATTTGCTTAATATCTTCGCCCTTGCTGATTGAATAATTTATTTTCTGGAACGCCCTAACGGGGAAAGGTATTGAGCCGCTTTCTGCCTGGTGGGAATGCAACCATGAGCGCGATATCTGACGACAAGCCACTGCGTGTCTACGCTTCACCAAATTCCCTCATCTTTCGATATCCAACTTTAGTTGGAGACAGTTTGATTGAGATCCATCTTTTGGTAATCCAAACTATTTGCCGATGGCTTTCCTCTGCCTGATTTCCTACTATGAACACATGAAGCGAAACGAAAAGCGCAGCGAAAACAACCAAGATAAAACAAATTATAACCTGGTTAATACAAGCTGCTAAATCTTAAAACATTACACAATTAACAAGGAAGAAAAATTATGTCTAACGAAATCAAAAACATCGCTGCTGTTGAACTCTCTGAAGATGAATTAGATAACGTGGCTGGTGGTTTTGGAATTATTCTTGGTGATGGACAAAGCTTAGGACTGAACACTGGTAGTACCTTCCAACAAAAAAATCTGACAGTTGGTCAACAAACATTTGCAGGCCCTCATGGTGCTGGTACAACCACATTGGTTAATGTTCAAGAAATCATCAGCCACGCTGGTCAAGAACTGATTATTGGTAACTAATTCCTAGAATTAACAACCTGGTTTGCTCACAATTCAACAATATATCAAAACCAGGTTATCTCTTCTACTTCACATTTGTAAACACACATTAACTCATTAAATTGCAAGGAATAAAGTCATGTCTAACGAAATCAAAAATATCGCTGCTGTTGAACTCTCTGAAGATGAACTAGATAACGTTGCTGGCGGTTTTGGTGGAATTATTCTTGGTGGTGGTCAAACTCTCTCATTAGGTACTGACAGCACTTTCCAACAAAAAAATCTGGCAGTTGCTCAACAAACAATTGCAGGCCCTGGTGGTGCTGGTACAACCACATTGGTTAACGCTCAAGAAATCTTCAGCAACGCTGGTCAAGGACTGTTTGTTGGTAACGCTTAAAATTAAAAACCTGGTGTAATCACACTTCAATATTTCATTAACACCAGGTTTTTTCTTCCACATTACATTTCAATTCACACACAAAATCATTACATCATCAGGAGTGCAATTATGTCACCAGAAATCGCAAACATCGCTGCTATTGAACTTTCTGAAGCTGAATTAGATAAATTTGCTGGTGGATTAAAAACAATTAATGAGCCAGAACCAACTTACCATATTCAGCCATATCCTTACTTTGGTTCACATCCAACAATTCCTCAACAAATATTTCCTTGCTTTGGCAGCAATCATATTATTGATAGTGGTTTCCATGAGCCGACACAAAAACTATTAGTTGATGGCTAATTCTGAAAATTAGCACCCTGGTTGGTCACAACTAGATATCTCATCTACACCAGGTTCTTGCTTCTACTTTAGATTTTAAATTACAGGTTAACTCATTAAATTATCAGGAGCAAAATGATGTCCGAACAAATCAAAAATATTGTTACTATTGAACTTTCTGAAACTGAATTAGATAACGTTGCTGGTGGAATAGCAAAAGTTAGTACTCAAGAAGAAATTTACGATAGCAATCCCGATCCTAGCTTTGTAGCGCATCCAACAAATCCTCAACCTACATTTCCTAGTTTTCCTAGCTTCCCTAGTTTTCCCTCAATTACTCTAGAGATACCATCAATATCTTTCCCGGGAAATGTTAATCATTGATGCTACCAAGATATATCAATTTCGATGTAAAAGAAGTTCATCTTCAATCAGGTTAAACGCTGAACATAGGTAACTAAATTACTCTCTAATCACTTATTGATTCTTTATCCTCTCCACACAAACCTACCTCTTGTTGTCATTAACTAAACAGAGGTAGTTTTTTTATGTGATAAAACTAATGCGTAGGCGTAGCCCATCGTAGACATCGCACTTGTCGGTTTTGCGTCCATGTATACTCGGCAGGCGATCGCATTTATTTATTGAATTCTCGTTACAATTCCGGAAAAAAGGCTAAATATTTAGTAAATGCACCCTTGACACTCCTTTGCACTGGTTAAATCTACCTTGACTTTTGTCAACAAATAGTATTCAGACATACAATTTGGTCGAAAAAGTCAAGTTTTTTCTTTTACAACATCAAAATGCTACAAGTTGCGATTCGATCTCCGCAGCTTGCAAATTACGACCGATAAAAACTAAGCGGGTTTGCTTAGCCTCTTCTGGTAGCCAAGGGCGATCGTAAAATTTATCAAATCGGTTCCCTACGCCTTGCATGACTAAGCGCATGGGTTTGTTCGGCACAACCACAAAACCTTTAATCCGGTAAATTTCTTGTTGATTTGTTAGTTTTTCTAGCTGTTTTTGGAGTTTTTCGGGGTCAAAGGCCTGGTCTAAAATCACGTGAGTTGAGGTAATATCATCATCGTGATCGTGGTCTTCTTCGGTGTCGTGATGGCTGGGACGGCTATCGAGGTTATCTTCAACGGCAGCTTGGTATCCCAGTAAAATAGATGGGTCGAGTTGAGAGTTATCGCTTTCCACAATTTTGACTACTCTTGGTAACTCTTGTCTGACTAACTCCTCAACCCTAGCTTTGGTATCAGCATCCACTAAGTCAGTTTTTGTCAAAACTACCAAGTCTGCACAAGCTAGCTGGTCTTCAAACAGTTCTTGCAAGGGAGTTTCATGTTCTAGGCTATCATCTGCCTGGCGTTGGGCTGCGATCGCCTCTGGGTCGCTGGCAAATGTCCCCGCTGCTACCGCCGCGCAATCGACGACGGTAATCACTGCATCCACCGTTGCACCAGTGCGAATTTCCTGCCAGCGAAAAGCCTTAATTAGCGGTTTTGGTAAAGCTAAACCAGAAGTTTCGATGACGATACAATCGATGCTATCCCGACGCTTTAATAATTCCTGCATCGTCGGATAAAACTCTTCCTGCACGGTGCAGCATAAGCAGCCGTTCGTCAATTCAAAGATATTACTCCCGCCATCACCATCTTCGGGACAAATTTGGCAAGATTTCAACAATTCGCCATCAATACCCAGTTCGCCAAATTCATTGACTAACACCGCAATTCTGCGTCCTTGGTTGTTTTGTAGCAGGTGGCGAATCAGGCTGGTTTTGCCACTACCTAAGAAGCCTGTGATTACTGTGACAGGAATTTTTGTAGCCATTGTTTAATTAGAATGTTGCCCATTTGCATTTTCCCTGATTGCGGGGGATTGGGGAATGGGTACTGGGGATTGGGAGATGAGGGGGATGAGGGGGATGGGGATCTATTACCAATTACCCAATGACAAATGACAAATGACAAGAGGGGCAATTTCTCTGCGATCGCCTAATTTTTATCAGGTGACCCCAGGGAAATTGCCCCTAAAGGTTAGGAAAATTTAATTGTCAATTTCAGAGTCAAGACGATGCTTAAGAGTTTCCTCCTCTGCTCCCTCTGCTCCCTCTGCTTCCCCTGCTGACACTACGAAGGGATAATTATCCTAGTAATGCCTTACTCGGCGGTAGCAAGTTCGGTGCTGCCACGTGTACGCTTGCGGGTGAGGGTGTTGTACAACATGATGCCGATAGCTTTGATTAAATTGCCTTCTAGTTCATTGAACATTTTCATGTTCATGCCAAAAGCAGCGTTAGCTTCATCAACAATGCGATCGGCTGTAGCTTCATCAATGGGCATCTCATCCAAAGCTTGACGATATTTAGCTTTAAATCCCTTTTCATCGGTAATATCTGCAAATTCGTAGAAGGCAGTACCTTGGCCATCATTCAGGTTCATGGCTGTTTGGGCAATACCTTTGAGAATTTGACCGCCAGATAAGTCGCCCAAGTAACGGGTGTAAGAATGGGCAATTAACAACTCTGGTGCGGTTGCAGATACTTCGCGGATGCGCTGTACATAAGCTTCTCCTGCTGAAGATAGTTGTACTTGCTCGCGCCAATTACTACCGTAGTAAAAACTTAAGTCTTGTTCTAAGGTATGCTTGCGGTTGAGTTCGGTAAAATAAATTTTGCTAACAATTGGGTGGTCGCGATGTTTTTCCATCTCCTCTTCCATCGCTGAGTAGACGAAGTAGAAGTTACCAACTAGCTTGCGATACGAGCTTTTTTCTACCACCCCTTTTAAAAAGCACTTGACAAAACCTACGTTTTCTGCCATCGTATGGGCTTTTTTAGTGCCTACACGCAATTTGCTTGCTAAATTGCTACTCATGCTAAATTTCTCTACTTTAAAAGGTCAACTACCGGAGGATCGATTTATGACTGGCTAAAAAAGGCCATTAAAACGTTACATTAGAACCATTTGATGAGAATTTATATTAAAAATTCTTAAGCAACCAGAAGTTTTACTTTTTGCCTAGTTAGCAGACTCAGCTTTAGTGAACTTTTGTTCCCACTTTTTAATGAAGAGCTTGCATTGCCTAATTTAGGCTTTAATCAGATTTTTTGAGCAAAAAATGCTTTATTAGGGGATGAGTATTAATTAATAGCATTCTTTACCATATCTTTACAGTATACATTGGTTTAACGTGTTAATACTTAGCGATAATAATTAAGTTGATAACCAAGCTGATTATCAACACTAGTAATGCTTGCAGACAGTAATTATCAATTTCAAGCAATGAATCGCTTAGGAAATCTTTATAATTAGCTATGAATATTCATAAGTATTTTTACTGAATAACAGTCTGTTTAAAATCAATTGTCTCTCAAAGAAAGAAGTATATAGTGGGGGCTAGGGACTGGGGACTGGGGATTGGGAGATGAGGGGGACAAGGGGAGAATAGCAATTACCGATTACCTAATGCCCAATGCCCAATGCCCCAAAATTGTTTAACAAAGTGTAAAGTGTTATTCTCCTGTGTGAGTGTGTGGAGTATTTAAAATTATGGTTTCATCTATAACTCGTTCTCAAAGTGGCATTCAAAAAGGCTTGACTGCAACAGATAATATTGAAAGCAATTCAGAGCGGAATTTAATAGTACTGCCCAAAAATCCTTTATTTGGTACAGATGGGATTCGCGGCAAAGTTGGAGACTTACTGAATGCGCCTTTAGCATTGCAGGTAGGCTTTTGGGCGGGGATTGTGTTGCGTAGCCATGCTGCTAGCCCAGGGCCAGTTATTCTGGGACAGGATTCCAGAAACTCCAGCGATATGTTGGCGATGGCTTTGAGTGCTGGGTTAACTGCAGCAGGTATAGAAGTTTGGCATTTGGGATTATGCCCTACTCCCTGCGTTGCTTATCTTACCAGTGTGAGTGATGCCATTGGTGGTGTGATGATTTCTGCCAGCCATAATCCCCCAGAGGATAATGGAATTAAAGTTTTTGGTGGGAATGGTGCAAAGTTACCCCTAGCATTGCAAGCAGAAATTGAGGCGGGACTACGCGGTAATATGTCAGCCGTTGCAAATGTGAGTCATTGCGGACGGCATTATTCACGCCAAGAGTTAATTGGAGATTATAGCGAAGCTTTGAAACAACCCTTACAGAGTGAAGTAAATCTGCAAGGCATGAAGATTGTTTTAGATTTAGCATGGGGGGCAGCAGTTGGGTTAGCCCCGACGGTATTTACAGAAATGGGGGCAGAGGTAATTTGCTTGCATAATCAAGCAGATGGCGATCGCATTAACGTTAATTGTGGTTCTACTCACCTAGAATTTTTGCAAGCTGCTGTTAAAGAACATAATGCTGATGTCGGCTTTGCTTTCGATGGTGATGCTGATCGTGTTTTAGCTGTAGATAGTAAAGGCAGACAAGTTAATGGCGATTACATTCTTTACCTTTGGGGTCGCCATCTACAGCAAAAGCAACAATTGCCAGAGAATTTGATTGTTTCTACTGTTATGGCCAATTTAGGCTTTGAAAAGGCTTGGCAACAAATTGGTGGTAAGTTAATTCGCACCGCTGTAGGCGATCAGTATGTGCAAGCAGAAATGCTGCGTCATGGGGGAATGCTAGGCGGCGAACAATCTGGTCATATTTTGTGTCGTCATTATGGCATTACTGGTGATGGCTTATTAACAGCCTTACATATAGCAGCCCTAATTAAAGAAGCTGGTATTTCCCTGCATGAAATGGTAGACCAAAGCTTCCAAACCTACCCCCAACTGTTGCGGAATGTGCGAGTCCTAGACCGCGATCGCCGTTTAGCATGGAAAGATTGCGAACCTTTACAACAAGCGATCGCCCAAGCAGAAGCAGCAATGGGTGATGCTGGCAGAATTTTAGTCCGTGTTTCTGGCACAGAACCAGTTATCAGGGTTATGGTGGAAGCGGCCAATGCGGAACTGACTAACCATTGGACAAATGAATTGGTATCACAAGTCCAGCAACATCTAGGATAACCAGTGCTGAAGTGCTGAGTTACATAAACTCACAACTCAGCACTCAGAACTGAAACTCATGGCGAAACCCAAGAAAAAATCCTCTAAATCAAAAAAGCGGTCACAATCAGAAAAACCTCAGCTGAGTCTCAAAGAACAGTTAGCCCAAAAGCGCCAAGCTAACATAGCAAAAAAAGAATTCACGAGTTTACTAACCGCCGCCTCCTTTGGCGGTGTCTTCTTTGGCATACTGCTATTTTTTGTAGGTGGAATTAAGATAGCAGTTCCTGGTGTTTTAGCAATTATTATTCTGGCTTTATCTTATAAATACCCTCGTCAAGCCCTGTTTGCCTTCATAATTTACGTCCCCTTTGGGGGTACTATCACTTACTACCTGGGCAACAGTCCTGTACTGCAATTGGCTAAAGACGCTTTCTATATTCCAGCTTTAATTGGACTTTGGCAAAGTTGTCGTAAGCAAGGTTTACCCTTCATTATTCCCCAAGCAATTAAAACGCCCTTGTTGATTTTATTGGGCTTTTGTTTATTAACTTTGGTTTTTGTGAATGGTGGGCAACAGTTCAACCCACCTGCTGTAGGGCCGCTACAAAAAGCACCACAGGAATTTCCTATAGGGCTGGGAATTTTAGGATTAAAAGTATTTTTAGGTTATCTACCTCTAATTGCTTGTGCTTACTATTTAATTCGTAATAAAACAGATTTCCTATTATTATCACGGTTACAAGTTGTTCTCACACTTATCTGTTGTGTATTGGGAGTTATTCAATATTTATTATTACTAACTGGTGTCTGCCAAGGTACCAGAGGTTTTGAAGGTGATTTCTTATTTAGAGCCACATTAGAGGCTAGATGTTATTTTGGCGGCTCATTATTATATAGTCCAGAAGAAGGCGTTATCCGTTTACCAGGAACTTTTGTAGCTCCTTGGCAATGGGCATGGTTTTTAATTTCTAGTACCTTTTTTACATTTGCTACTGGCTTTACAGATCCTTCTATATTTTGGCGATTAATTGGGTTAGGTTCCTTAGCATCAGTCTTTATTAATGCGGTGATTTCTGGACAGAGAATTGCCTTAGCTTTAGTACCAACTTGTTTTGTGATTTTGCTATTTTTAACTGGTCAAATTGCCAACCTCAAACGTTTTATTCCTATTGGTATAGGACTGGCTATAATTTTGGGGATTGCAATGGTCACTAACCCTACTGTAGTTCAAGAAAGAACCGAGAGTTTTACCAGTCGTTGGGAAGCTTCACCACCCCAAGATTTTATTATTCAGCAATTTGAAGACAACTTGAAAAATGTTGGGCCTTTAGGAAATGGCTTAGGAAGGGCTACTAATTCTGCTCGTTCTATGGGTTCTACCAAACTTATAGAAACTTACTACCCTAAAGTAATGTATGAAGTAGGAATTGTTGGAGTCTTAGGATTTTTAGGTTTAGTTACCGCCCTCACAATATCAGCATTTAAAACATATCGTTCCATAAAAAATCGGAATTTACGCAGTCATGGTGCTGCTTTGTGGGTATTTGTCTTATTTATTAGCTACAACACTTACTATTATCCTTTAGATGTCGATCCGGTTGCTGTTTATTACTGGTTTTATGCCGGAGTTCTATTTAAATTACCACTAATAGATAAACAAGAAAAAGCAAGTAGCGAAGCGCAACAGACAATAAACAGGAAACGTCCTCTATAATTGCCAAATTAATGTCAAGGTAGAATTTACCTAGTAATTTGTCCCATTAAATTTTACTTGGTGAGTTAACTTTTCAATTTCTCTTCTTTTCCTTCTTTCTTTGTGTACTTTGTGTACTTTGCGGTTCGTTCCTCAACCTCCTCAAAATCACTGCGAAGAACTACTTAGAACACTCCCGTAAACTCCCTGATGGCAGATACCTAACTGTAGACTAGGCTAGATTCAGTTTGACTAATAATTCGTAATTACTAATACGTAATTTTAATATATAAAAAATGGCAAAGGTCATTATAGCGGGAGAATTACATCTTAGTACTCCTAACCTACCGCGCAAATCTCAACATATATTAATTCGCCCTAAACAATTTCCTTCAGGGAGGTATCCCTTAGAAAAAATTTGGTATCCTTTAAATAGCCTTAGTTATTGGCAGCCTTTTTGGAAAAAGTTTCAAGTTGTTCACGCTTTCAATAGAATTGAATATACAAATAAACCTTGGTTTGTGACCTTTGAAGACCATAGATTTTTATATAGAAATCCCAAAAACAAATTAGAAACAATAGCCTACACAATTTTAAATAACCGTTTAGCACTGAAAAATTGTCAAAAAATTATCGCTATATCTGATTATGCCAAAATGCGATTTGTCAATCGTATATCAGAATGGAATATTCGCGAAGAATTAACAAATAAATTAACTATTATTCATCCCAATTTTGGGATTAGAGCTAATCAACCTAAAACCTATAAAGATAGTGAACCAATTGAACTGATATTTGTCGGTAATCATTTAGCGAGAAAAGGTGGAATTGTCGCTTTAAGAGTAGCCAAAAAAGCTGAGTCTTTAGGGTTACCGATTAAAGTACATATTATCTCTAATTTAAGATGTGGTTTAGGAGTACCTACAGATTTTCCCGACCAATCGAAATATGCAACAGATTTAAAACTATTGGATTTGGATAATGTAATTTTTCATAAAAGTCTTCCCAATGAAAAAGTTTTAGATTTACTAGCCCAAAGTCATTTTCAAATTTTAGCTACTTTACATGATACCTACGGCTATAGCGTCATCGAAGGCTTTTCAGTTGCGACTCCGGCGATTACTACTAATATATGTGCCCTACCAGAGTTTGTTCATGATGGGGAAAATGGCTATCACTTAAAATTACCACTTAATGAAATTCGGCATTGGAATGATTGGTTACATGGTGAAAAAACTAAGACTGATGAATATTGGGAAATTGTGAATAGCACCTATGACTATTTAGCAGAACAAGCATTGCAGAAAATCTTACAGTTTCTGGAGCGAACAGACAAGCAAGAACATTATGAATATCTCAGTGCAGGTGCGCTTACACAAATCCAAAATAACCATAGTGCCGAAAAGCAAAATGAGTTATTTGATAGTTTGTATGCAGCAGCCGCAGGTTTAAATTAAATGTTTATTTTATAGAAAAAATTATGAGCGATTTACCTTTAATTTCTGTTGTTATTCCTACCTATTATCGTGAAGAAGCCTTACGAGATAGTATTGCAGATGTTTTGAAACAAGATTATGCCAATTTTGAAGTTATAGTTGTAGACCAAACCCCAAAACATGAACCAGAAATTCAAGCTTATCTCGAAGCAATGGCAACAACAGGTAAAATTAAATGGTTCCGCTTAGATTGGGCGAGTTTACCTGGTGCGCGTAATTATGGGGTGCGACGGTCAGAGGGTGAAATAATTTTATTTATTGATGATGATGTCCAATTAAAACCCGGCTTTTTGTCAGCCCATGTGAGAAACTATGTGGAAAATCCAGAGGTGGGGGCTGTAGCTGGCAGAGTATTTGACAGAATGAAATTAGGTGATTCTGGGGGAGATTTGCAAATTGAATATCTTCCTCCCCAAGCAATGGACCCTGGAATTGCTTGGTATCACATAGATTTAGTCCACACCATCAAACCCCAGCAGGTATTAACCGCGAGGGGTTGTAATATGTCTTTTCGCCGGGAAATTTTTACTAAATATGGGCTGAGATTTGACGAAAGGTTTCGCGGTAGTGCGGTACGGGAAGAATCGGATTTTTGTTTGCGGGTGCGACAGACAGGATATAAGATTTGGTACGACCCAGAAGCCGATTTAGTGCATTTGGGTGAAGAAACTGGAGGTTGTCATGATATTAGTATGCGATCGCTCCAGTATCAACTCACTTTCTACCACAATCATTTTTTACTGGGGCTGAAAAACCTCACCGTTAGCCAAGCTTTACGCCTTTACGCCCGTTTATTTGATTGTCACGTCCTAGGGCGACCTCCTTGTCATAAAAGCGGTTCTCCCATCAAAATCGCCACTCGTGGCTTTTTCTATATTCTGGGTTTTTTCAAGGCTGTGGGGACTGTGATTCAATCATTATGGAATGATGGGCAAATTTACAGTCGGCTTGATCCGGAGTTTTAGTTATCTTGACCGCAGATAAACGCAGATATAGAGAATTTCTATTTAAAAAGTTAATGGTGCGTTACGCTGTCGCTAACGCACCCTACATTTATTAATTAAATGAAATATGAAAATTTTAGTTGCTAGTCATACTTATATTGTAGATTTAAACTGCGAAAAGTTACGCGCTTTATCGCAATTAGAACCAGGGATTGAAGTCACGGTTGTTGTTCCTAAACGTTGGCGACCTGGTGGGGTACAAAATAAAGTTATTGAGCCTGAATATCAGGATGAAGGCGCATTTAAAATAGTCCCGGTTTCTAACTTTAGCCAAAATCATCAAGGGTTGCTCACATTTGGGGCTGATTTAATAGCTTTGTTAAAGCAATTTCGTCCCCAAGTTATTCAAGTTGAGCAAGCTTCTAGGGGGCTAGCTTATACTCAAATGATTATTTTAAATAAGATTTTGGGCTTGCAGGCGAAAAATATATTTTTTACTTGGTGGAATTTGCCATACGAACTCAAGTTTCCAGTTGCTTTATTAGAAAAATTTAACCTAGATAATAGCCACGGTATTATTTCTGGTAATCAGGATGGGGCAGAAGTTTTACGACAGCGAGGCTATCAGGGGCCGATTAAGGTGATGCCACAGTTGGGTGTAGATGAACGTGTTTTTACTCCCCAAGTTCAACCAGACTTAGCAGCTAAATTGGGGATTTTTTCTGATGATTTTGTAGTTGGTTTTGTAGGCAGATTCGTATCAGAAAAGGGGTTATTAACTCTGTTGCAAGCATTAATATCTATTAAAAATAAACCTTGGAAATTACTGTTGCTGGGACGAGGCGATTTACAGGCGGAACTACTAAAAATAGCCGCAGAAAATCAGATTCAAGACCGAGTGATAATAATTGAAAGTGTTCCCCATGATGTAGTGCCACAATATATCAATTTAATGGATACTTTGGTACTACCATCTGAAACTACTTATAAATTTAAAACTTTAACTGCGGTGGGCTGGAAAGAACAATTTGGTCATGTAATTATTGAGGCGATGGCTTGTAAAGTGCCTGTGATTGGTTCTAATTCTGGCGAAATTCCTCATGTGATTGGTGATGCTGGTTTAATATTCCCTGAAGGTGATTCCCAAGCTTTAGCTAATTGCTTAACACAATTAATTGATAACCCAGAATTACGGCATAAAATTGGGGCTATGGGTTATCAAAAAGCGATGGATAAATATACAAATAAAGCTTTGGCACAGCAGCAATTAGATTTTTATAGGGAACTTGTCAAGAGTTATTAGAGAACAATAGCAATTGATTTTTCACTTATTCAAGAAGCCAGCAACATTGGGGGATTCTCCCCCAAACCCCCGATTGGGTGACGGTTGCGTCCCCCAAACCCCCTCCAAAATTATTCTTCTGTTATTTTGTTGAGTAACTAGTACAACAATAAATAAAAAGACCATACCCTACGGGAAGCCGCTTTGCGTCTACAAAATCAATAAAACGTTTACTATTTCTTAATTTTGAATTTTGAATTTTGAATTTTGAATTCCGCCTTGCGGTACTAGTTTTTTGGTTTTGTGATCAATTAATTTTCTACTGAACTGTATTTTATTAGAGATTGTTGAATTTTATTTTTTAACGCAAAGGGGTGCGGAGGTTTTATCAGAGTTATTGATGTTAAGGATAAAATTATGAAAGTATTACATATTGTTCCTTCTATTTCTCTTATTTATGGCGGCCCTAGTCAAATGGTATTAGGGTTGGCTCCTGCTTTGGTAAAGGAGGGGGTGGAAGTTACGGTAATTACAACTGATAGTAATGGCGATAATGGACAAAAACCTCTGGATGTTCCTTTAAATGCAGCGATCAAACAAGATGGTTATGAAATTATCTATTTTCGTTGTGCGCCATTTCGTCGTTATAAGTTTTCTCTAGATTTATTTAAGTGGTTAAAACGTCACGCTTGTGAGTATGATATAGCCCATATTCATGCTTTATTCTCTCCTGTTAGTAGTGCGGCAGCAACTATTTGCCGTCAGCAAAAGTTACCTTATATTTTGCGTCCTTTAGGAACTCTCGATCCATCTGATTTACGCAAGAAAAAGTTATTAAAACAGTTTTATGCCGCAATTATTGAACGTCAAAATTTAGCTGGTGCGGCGGCTATTCATTTTACTAGTGATCAAGAAGCAAAAATATCAGCCAGATTTGGGGTAGCGACGCAAGATTTGGTGATTCCTTTGGGTGTGGTTCCGCCAAAATTAGCAACACATCAGCAAAAATTAGAGATTCCCCAGGATGTACCTGTAATATTATTTATGTCGCGGATTGACCCCAAAAAAGGGTTGAATTTGTTAATCCCTGCGCTAGAAAAGCTGTTAGCTGTTGGTTGTAATTTTCACTTTGTCTTAGCTGGGACAAATCCCCAAGATCCAGATTATGAACAAAGTATCATTTCTCAAATCCAAAATTCACCACTGCGATCGCACACTACAATTACAGGTTTCGTTACAGGTGAGCTAAAAGCTAGTTTACTGCAAGCTGCCGATGTTTTCGTTTTGCCTTCCTACTATGAAAATTTTGGCATTGCGGTGGCTGAGGCGATGGTAGCAGGGGTACCTGTGGTAATTTCCGATCAGGTGCATATTTGTCACCAGGTAAGTGAAAGCGAATCGGGATGGGTTGGGGAGTTAGATGTACAGGTAATAGTCAATTTACTACAAACAGCCTTGCAAAACCCCGCAGAACGCCAGCGTCGGGGACTCAACGCCCAGCAATATGCATTACAACATTACAGCTGGAATGCGATCGCTCGCCAAATGATTTCAGCATACCAACAAATTCTGCGACCCTAACTTATTGGCATCTGGGGTATATTTCCCCATGCCCATTTTTATTGAGCTTGTTTGCGGGAAATTACGTAACATAACATTTCTTTACCAGGCACTTAACCCGATTGATGAACCGGGGTTTTATGTGACGATCACATAGTAGAATACTTAATGCCTTTCTAATTACAGGGAAGTTCTCATGACTCTCCGTCTAGGTGATACAGTACCCAACTTTACGCAAGCCTCTACACACGGCGACATAAATTTTTACGAATGGGCAGGTGACAGCTGGGTTGTGCTGTTTTCACACCCTGCTGACTATACACCTGTTTGCACCACTGAACTAGGTACAGTTGCCAAGCTGAAACCAGAATTTGACAAGCGCAATGTCAAAGCGATCGCTCTCAGCGTCGATGATGTAGAATCCCATAACGGATGGGTGGGTGATATTGAAGAAACCCAAAACACTACTCTCAACTACCCAATTTTGGCAGATGCAGATCGTAAGGTTTCTGACCTGTACGATATGATTCATCCTAATGCCAACGCAGCAGTGACAGTGCGATCTGTTTTCGTTATTGATCCAAATAAAAAGCTACGTCTGAGTTTCACATACCCTCCTAGCACAGGACGCAACTTTGATGAACTGTTGCGGGTAATTGATTCTCTGCAATTGACAGATAATTACAGTGTGGCGACACCAGCTGACTGGAAAGACGGGGATAAGGTTGTAATTGTTCCCTCACTCAAAGATCCAGAAGTATTGAAGGAAAAATTCCCCAAAGGTTACGAGGTAGTTAAACCCTATCTGCGCTTGACTCCTCAGCCTAACAAATAAGTCAAATTACTTCAAACTGTCTGCTGTTAAGGCGCGAAGGTAAAACTTTGCGCCTTTGCTTGTTTAGGTCAAAATAAAGATAAAAGTTAGTCTGGTAAGCATTATGTTCTCATCTCCCTTGGTGTTGCAAATTCCGCCATCAATGCAAATGACAGACGAACAATTCTTTGAGTTTTGTCAGGTGAATCGTGATTTACGCATCGAGCGTAATAATTTAGGAGAAATATCGATTATGCCGCCTACGGGTTCAGAATCAGGGAATCGTAACTTTAATATAGCTGGCCAATTATATGTGTGGTCAGAACAAGATGGTACAGGTATTTGTTTTGACTCCAGTACAGGATTCAAGCTATCAACAGGTGCAGATAGATCTCCTGATGCTTCTTGGATGAAATTGGAACGCTGGAATAGTCTTTCCCCCACACAACAAGAAAAGTTTGCACCTATTTGTCCAGATTTTGTGATTGAATTGCGATCGCCTAGTGATAATCTTCAACCTCTCAAGGACAAGATGGAAGAATATATGAGAGAACCTGGGGTACAGTTAGGTTGGTTAATTGATCGCAAACATCGTCAAGTTTATATTTATCGTCCTGGTAACCCGGCAGAATGTTTAGATAATCCTAATACTATTAGCGGTGATCCAGTGTTACCTGGGTTTGTTTTGAATATGAGTAAAGTTTGGTAGTATAACTTTTTATCCAAGAATATTAGAATTTTATTGAGATTTTTCCGACAAAATTGTATAAGCTTCATTAACTAGCCGCATTTTTTCTTGAGCTTGTTTTTGTAATTGTGGCTGATTAACAAATAAATCTGGATGCCATTTTTTAACTAAAGTCTTGTAAGCTTGTTTTATCTCAGCCAATGAAACACCAGCTTGCAATCCTAAAACTGAATAAGCGCGAGTAATCTTGTCTTTTTCCGCTTGGCTTTTAGGCTGCTGAGATGTATTGTTATTTTGATTTGTATTGCTTTGTTTGTTAGCTTGATAACCCGGAGAACGCATTTCTGCTTTCATCCGCGCTATTTCTTCATCGAGTTCCCAATTGCGAAATTTTGCTTCCACTTCGGCTGGATTGGGAGATGGTGAAGCCTTTGGTGGGGGAGGAGTATTAACGCGGTGAGTAGAACTGCGATATGTGGAGGATGCAGAACTATTCGCTTTCTCTTCTACTTTTGAGTAGGTTTTTTGTTCTGGTTCTACTGGTGGGGTATATGGCGTATATTTTGGTATTTCTCGATAAGGTTGATAATTAGTAGGTATCTTAGCTTTATTTAACTCTTGCAGTAATTGATTAAAATTATTTTGTAACTGCTGTAGATTTTGCCGCTTCTGAGCAATTTCTAGTGGTTCTTGGCTACCTACAAATCGGATTACTTTTTTAGCTTTTGGCTCATACTCAGCTAAGATTGCTAATCCTTGCTTACTGAATTCAGTAAAATAATTTTCAGTTGCATTTATACAAATTTGGGCAACTTGCTGATGATAAGATTCCTTAGCTGATTGTTCATCAGCATCTTGAATATTTTTATTTAATAAATAAGAAATACTTCCTAATACGGCTGCACCAACAGGCCCACCTAATAACCAACCAATACCACTACCAACTGCTACCGTACCAGTTTCACTTAAATCATTGCTATTATTTGGCTTGGGAGGTAGATTAATTTGGGGTTCGCTGGGTAAGGGAATCAATAAATCTTCTGGTCTTTGTTCTTGAAAAAATTCGTAAGCTTGATATAGCCATTTCATTATCGAGCGTTGTAACTCTGTTAAGTCTTTTTTCAATATATCTGTTTGCCAAGTTTTAAACTTATTTTCAGCAAGTGCGACTGTGGCATCAGTTTGATATTTTTTGAGTAGAGAGTCTAAATTTAGCCAATTGCGTAATTCATCAATACTCTTATTTAAACCTTGCTGAATAAGATTGGCAGCTTTTTGTTTAATTGCAATTTTAGCAGTTTGTTTGTCATCAAAAGAGCTAACTTCGCTGAGAAGGGGGTCAATTTTAGCTTTTAAACTTAATTGAATTTGAGATGCGATCGCCTGTACTCTGGGTAAGCGTACACTACCGCGATTTTGTTGTAAAATACCCACAATATTTTGCAAAGCTGCTTCAAAGGTAGTTAACCCACTACTAGTAGCTGCTGCAACATCTCCTTTTAATCTGGCTCTTAAGGCTGGTAAAGCATCCACACGATATAAATTACTAAATCCTGGCGGTAATTCGGCGCGGAAGCTTTCTGCAACAAACAGCAGACGATTTTGCACTTGTTGCTGCTCATCTGGTTCGAGTAAGTTAATAAAATTAGCAACGAAAATAACTGTTTTAATACCCCGATCCAATAGCCAATCTCGCAAGTTTTCGCGTTCACCTAAAGTCATTAACTTGCGCGCATCAAGTAATTGTATAACTAAATCTGTAGAGAGTAGGCGATCGCGGACTAAATTGTCTTGGGCTTCTCTGTCATTTGTACCTGGTAAATCTAGTAATTCTATACCTCTTGCTAAAAAAGAATGAGGACAGAAAACTTCTACAGATGCTACATCTTGGCGCATCTGTCTGTTACCATCCAAAATGGCAAACTGCTGCAAAATTTCAGTACCATCGCGCTCAATTTCAGTACCATCTTTTAAGATAATGCGAGTTTGTAAATCAGTCCCATATTTGACGCTAATTGCTGCGCCTGTGGTGGGAATTAAATCTATCGGTAAAGTGCGATTTCCCAATATGGCATTGAGCAGCGTAGATTTACCATGATTAAAAGGGCCAAATACTGCAATCTGGAAGTTAGGATTAGCTAGATAATTAGAAATTGCAGTTATATCTTGATGTAGTTGTGATTTACTATCTAACCCTAGTAATGTGGATGCAGATTTTAGTAAATTAATTAGCTCTTTATAATCTTGGTATTGTGCTTGCATATTTGTTCTCTCGTTTCCTTTACCGGATAACGTAGATAATTAATAATTTTGATTATATGATATGGGATGTAGATCCCCGACTTCTTTAACAAGTCGGGGATATGGGCAACAAATTCAAAGCAGAGAAAATTTCTCAGCTATAGTAGGCTAATAAATTGCTGTAAGCAGCTTCAATCTTTCGCAGTTCTTCTATTACCGCTTCTTGCAAATTCTTTAACCTCTTTAATTCACTTTCGCGATTGATTTCCTGTGTGACTTTTTGCTTCAACAAATTATCTAATTCCGCTTTGCGAGATGTAATATCGTCATTAATCCGCTTAGTAACTTCTCTCTCATAAGAGTCAAAACATTCTTTCACTGCATCATATACAGTTTTAGATTGTTCGTTTGCTACTTGTGGGAGATGTTTCACTAATTCTTTTTTGGCAGTTTTGACTAATTCTTTACGTGCTTGATCTGCTTGTAAAACACCTATTCCTAAGCCTAGCAATGCAAATCCAATAGGGCCAAGAAACATACCCGTTACTGCCGAAATCATACCGCCAATACCAATGACGGTAAAGTAATTTAATAAAATATTTTTCCAATCAAACCCAGCACCAGCTAAAGCTACACCCGCAAAATTTCCTCTCGATAAGGATAACAATCCTATCGCCCATTTTGCCCAACCGGGAGATTGATCATCTTCTGGCGTACCTGTAGAATGAACTTTTACTTGTTGTCCAGTTAATTTTTCGGTAATTTTGTCTGTAACTTGGCTATAGGATGCGCCATACTGTGCAGCACTACGTGATAGTTCTTTAAAAGCTGCATTAATATCTTTTTCAGCCGTTAAACTCCAAGCAGAAAATTTATCGGTAATATATTGTTCAAAAGCTTTTTGCAACGCCGCATTAAATGCTTCTCGTTTACTGCTACTGAGTAAGTCAAGCAAATTCAATTCTGGTTGATAGCGCAAGAAATCGGTTTCAAAGGTATTACCTAGGTTTAAAACGTAGCTACGAAAAGATTCCGAAATTGTTTTAGCTTGTGTATCTCTAGTATTGATAATTTCTTTTTGGAATTGATCGCCAATATTGGTTAGCTTCTTGAACTCTGGTTCTACAGACTCAATTCTTTCTTTCAATTCATCAACATCTTTGTCTAGTAAAGGTAAGCGTCTTTCTATAGCTTCGCGTGTGTGATTACAAGTTTGTCTCGCTAAAGTTCTGACTTGTCGCAATTCTGCGATCGCACGTTCTCTAGTTAGAAAAGTATTTAATGCTCCCATAAACTCTGGAAAGCCAGTTCCTTGTAAATCTGCTTGCGGATTCTTCAATCTTTTTCTTAGCGCTTGAATTGAAGAAAGCTCAAAAACTCGCTCGCTATAAATATTTTGACCATCTACATGACAATATTCTGCTAAATTCGCTTTAAATACTTGCCGTAATCTATTCTCGGCTGCATTTAACTCTTCTGTATCGTCAGGATCTATCAATGATTCCCGTACTTGATCCCATGCATTGACTAAGAAGAAGACTGTTAAGCCTCGACCTTTAATGTAATTTTCTAAATATCGACGTTCGCCTAAAGTACAAGGTTGTGATGCTCTCATCACAAACAAAATAGCATGACAATTATTTACATAACCCAAGGATAATTCGTTACGCGCTTCTGTATCATTTAACCCTGGACTATCAACAATCTCAATCCCCTTTTCTAATAGCGTTAAAGGATACTCAACCACTGCATAATCAACATCAGGAAATGCTTGTTTCTTCTCTTGTTCTAACTTTTTCGCTTCAGCCGGATCAATTGTATATTTATATTTAAAGCTTTGGAAGTCTAATTCTTGGGGACTTTTGCCATCATTAAAATGAATTGTGACTTTCTTCTCTGGCCCGTAGCGCAATACAGTTAAGACTGCGGTACAGGGATTAACATCACTTGGTAATAAATTTTCTCCAATTAAGGCATTGAGAAACGTACTTTTACCCCGTTTCATATCGCCTAAAACTAACAGACGAAATACACCTTGCTTGAGATTTTTACTGGCTACTGTAATATCTTCAATATCTCTTTCAAGGCTGAGTTTTCCTGAGGAAGATTCCCCAACCAATTCAGCTTGATTAATTGTGTCTGCAAGTTTGCTTAAACAATCAGCCATCTGCGATCGCACTTGTGCAACCCGTTCTAAATCGTTGATAAATGTATCAGTGGCAACTTGATTACTCATCAGATTCATACCCTAATTAAGGTTGATTTTTAGAAGATTCCAGGAATAGCTTGTAAGCTAGCCACACTAGCGCAGCGAACATAATCATCCCCGCCAAAGCTGCAGCGATTCTCACCGCCACCAGCACCGCTATAGCAATAGCAAACAACTTTGCACCCAGCATGATCTTTTTCATCAACGGCTGAGATAGCTTTTCCGGCTGATGCTTAACAGTTTTATAAACAGGTGGATTAATTTCTGCTTCCATTTCCCGGAGTCTTAATTCTACTTCTTGTTGTCGAAGTTCACGTTCGCGCTGTTCCAGTTCTTGATTGCGATCGCTTTCCATTACTGTCCACTCCGTCTAGGACAATGACATGATTTAAGTAATCATGTCACATAAATGTATTTTATTTTACTAAAACTTGTAAAGCCTCAGTATAATCGCTACTTTGCTAGGGATTGGGGACTGGGGATGAATGATCGGGAAAATTGTCAATTAGAATTGCAAGCTAATATTAGATATAGAAGGCTTAAAAAAACTATAAATACCGCAGCCACTATACGCCAAAATTTTTATAGAAAATAATTTAGGTACGGTCAAATATGGATATCAAACATGGCTTCTTAGGCACAGTTGGTAACACACCTCTGATTCGCCTCAACAGCTTTAGTGAAGAAACGGGGTGCGAAATTTTAGCTAAAGCCGAATTTCTCAATCCTGGTGGTTCCGTGAAAGACCGGGCTGCACTGTATATTATTGAAGACGCAGAAAAGAAAGGTTTACTCAAGCCTGGTGGTACAGTAGTTGAAGGTACAGCTGGTAATACTGGCATTGGCTTGGCGCATATTTGCAATGCTAAAGGTTACAAATGCCTCATTATTATTCCTGATACCCAATCTCAAGAAAAGATAGACGCACTCACAACACTAGGTGCAGAAGTTCGTCCGGTTCCCGCTGTTCCCTACAAAGACCCCAACAACTATGTAAGGCTATCTGGCAGAATTGCGGCGGAGTTAGACAACGCGATTTGGGCAAACCAATTTGATAATTTAGCTAACCGCAATGCTCATTATGAAACCACAGGGCCAGAAATTTGGGCACAAACAGACGGTAAAGTTGACGGTTGGGTAGCTGCAACCGGTACTGGTGGGACATTTGCTGGTGTCGCACTTTACCTAAAAGAAAAAAATCCAGCGGTGAAATGCGTTGTTGCTGACCCCCTTGGTAGCGGACTTTACAGCTACATTAAAACAGGTGAAATCAAGATGGAAGGTAATTCCATCACCGAAGGTATTGGTAACAGTCGCATCACAGCCAATATGGAAGGCGCACCAGCAGATGATGCAATCCAGATAGATGATCAGGAAGCTTTGCGAGTAGTTTACCAATTGCTGAGAAAAGATGGTTTGTTAATGGGTGGTTCCACAGGTATTAATGTGGCTGCGGCTGTTGCATTAGCCAAGCAGTTAGGCCCAGGACACACCATCGTTACCATTCTCTGTGACAGTGGTTCCCGCTATCAGTCGCGCATATTTAACCGCGAATGGCTGGCTGCTAAAGGGCTTTCCGTAGATTAGTTAAAAATTGTAGAGACGCGATTCATCGCGTCTGTTAGAGAGACGTGATTCATCGCGTCTGTTCAAAAATCTTATTTATTTTTGAATTTTGAATTTTGAATTTTGAATTGATTTGTCCCCATGTCAAATACTACTCAGCCACAGTTCCCCACCATAGATCCTGCTGCTGTGCCAAAATGCGTGCGGGTGTGTCAAAACCGCACTTGTAAAAAACAAGGCGCAGCAGATGTGTTAGCTGCTTTTGCGGCTTTACCTGTTCCCGGTGTCATCGTTACACCTAGCGGCTGTTTGGGACAATGTGGTAATGGGCCGATGGTACTGGTATTACCTGAGATGGTCTGGTATAGCCGAGTTCAACCAAGCGAAGTACCTCTATTGGTAGAACAACACTTAATAGGTGATCAAAGAGTCAAGCAGATGCTTTATTATCGGTTTCATCCCCAGGGATAAACCTGTTTTAAAAATATCAAGTCTGCACTCTTTGTTGACTGAAGTGAGGAAGCCAATGAACATTCAACAGCTACGTCAATCATTGAAAATGAAGTGGCTGAGTTACTACGAACAAAACCGGCCCTGGTTAGTAAAAATGCGGATTTGGGCTACTTATGATGGTCTGCGGCGACCTTCATCTGGTTTTATGTTGGCTACTCTGTCTGTGTTAGAACCAGAGTTTTATCAGATACTTGGTTTTATTATGGAACTCAATAATAACCCTGATCAAATAATTAGGGCATTGGGTCTGAACTTCAATCCTGATGAAGAGTTAGATTTAATTATTAGAGAGGATTCTATTGTTTCTGACCAATTTTCTGCTGAGCCTTTAGAGGAAATTCAGGATAAATTGCAGCCTGTATTATTAGCTACTGAGAATTTAGCAGTTACTTCCGAATCTCCGACGCGGGTATTAAATTCCGAACCGTTCCTGAGCGATCGCACTCCCACAAAAATTGCTGTACCATCTTTTACAACTAATAGCGTAGTTCGCGATCGCCAACCGGAATCATCGGTTGCAGTGGCTACGGCGGTGAGTCGAGAGTCTCATGCTACAACGCTAGTTGCTGAAAAACCCACAGAGGAGATTTTACCTGAACAGCAACCAGAGCGATCGCAACTCCAGCCTACCTACTTATCTGTCAATGAAAAAACATTGCAATCTCTTGGTGTGACTATCAAGCGTCCTAGCAACGGTAAATCCCTGAACGTGCAATTACCACCTATACCCAAGAAAGTCAAGCTTTCACATCCTAGTAATGCTACTACTGTCTCTTCTTGGGTGGATGAGTTCTGTCAAGGTGCTGATTGGAACCCAGAGGAAGCTATTTTTATTCATTTTTGAAAGTCAAGAATGAAGACTGATGGGAATTTGGACTGTGAACTCAGTTCCGTGATCTAACTCAGACCACACATTTAAGCTACCACCATGTTTTTCTACTACAATTTGACGAGCGATCGCCAATCCCAATCCTGTACCTTTACCCACAGCTTTGGTAGTGAATAAGTGGTCAAAAATTTTCTCTTGTACCTCTTCTGTCATCCCTTTACCATTATCGCGGATACAAATCTGTACCTGGTTTGATACAACTTCAGTGCGAATAGTAATTTTTTGGGGATTTGCTTCCAGTTCTTGGAAGGATTGAGTTTGTGCAATTTCGTCAAACATATCAATAGCATTTGCCAGGATATTCATAAATACCTGGTTTAACTGTCCAGGAAAGCATTCTATTGGGGGTAAATCTCCAAAGTCTGGGATGACTTGAATCGCGGGACGGTGTTCGTTAGCTTTGAGGCGATATTTCAAAATTAACAACGTGCTATCGAGTCCTTCATGAAGATTGGCACTGATTTTGTATTCGGTATCAGCACGGGAGAAGGTACGGAGGCTATTGCTGATATTTGTGATCCGATGGGTTGCGCCTTTCATCGAATCGAATAACTTTGGTAAGTCTGCCAAAAGAAATTGCAAGTCGATATCTTCGGCATTGTCTTGAATTGCCTCTACTGGGTGGGGATAGTACTCTTGATAAAGAGCTAAATGTCCCAGTAAATCTTGTACGTAATCTTGGCCATTGCTAATACTGCCATTGAGGAAGCCGATAGGATTGTTGATTTCATGGGCGACACCTGCAACCAAATTTCCTAAAGATGCCATTTTCTCGCTTTGGACAATTTGCAATTGCGACTGTTCAAGCTGCCGGACGTAGGTTTTTGCCTGTTGATAGAGGCGGGCATTTTCTAGAGAAATGGCAGCTTGAGTACAGAGGGAGTTGAGAATTAGAAGGCGATCGCTGGTGAAAACTCCACTGGCGCGGCGGTTTTTTAGGTATAAAATCCCAATCAGATGACCGTGATTAAGCAGTGGTAAACATAGAATACTCTTGGGTTGGCGTTGTCTGAGGTAGTCATCAATTACGGGTAAATCGGTTTTGAGTTCATCAATGACCACAGTTTCTTGTGTATTTTTCACATACTGAATTAATTTCACCGGAATATGGGGATTATTGGTGAGCGGTTCAGCAAAAAGTTGTACATCATCAGGTGTGGCGCTCGCTCGCACTTGCCATTCTGCGGTTTCATTGGGGAGGATCAACACACAGCGATCGCCTCCCGAATTTTGGAGAATAATTTGGGTGAGTTCCTGTAGTAGCTCATCCAGTTGAATGCTTCTAGACAGGGCTTGAGAAGCTTTGAGGATAGTGGCAAAGTCGAGAGCTTGATTGATGCTGTTACTACTGGAACTATGATGAGTGCCGTTATGAACCGATACCCCAGGCGCAGCAATGGTCATCAGCGTCCTCAACCCATCAGCCGATGTTGCTGTTTGTTGCAATATGGGGCGCAGCAATTCAGGATAGTGAGTTTCTAAATCGGCAACCTTGGCTTTAGCACCCCAGCGACTGTAACAGTAGTAAGCTTCTTGTATGTAGCCTGCGGCGAATTTATCTTTACCCCAATTGAGATAAAATTTGGCAGCAAGTTCGTTGGCTAGGGCTTCATCTTGGATAAAGCCGTTAGTTTTGGCACTGAAAATAGCGCGATCGTAAGCTTCCATAGCATCAGTTTTATTGTCGAGTACTCGGTATTGTTCTGCCTCAAGTAGTTCACAACGGTGCTGATGATTTACTGGCGATAGAGTTGCCCAATGATGTAATTGCTCTTGATGTTGTTTGACTTTGATGAGGATAGATTGACGTTCTGCTGCTGGCGTAATTTCCGCACATTGGGCTAGTTGAATCAGCGCGTCAAACCAACAATAGAGGGGAACCATAAACATACCTGTACCCCCATCTAGATACTTAGCTGTTTCCGCAGAGGTTTGCATAGCTTTTTTGTTCTTGCCAAAGATGTAATAAAGAATGCTTTGGTTAAAGAACCAGAAAAATAATGCTGTGCGTTGATTGGTTGCTTGTAGTTGAGGAAGAGATTGTTCTTGGTTAAATATTTCGCCAGTGAGGATGTAGGGTATTGCCGTCTGTCCTAGTAAATTCAGGGCAGTTTGTTGATAAATTTCTTGGAATGGCAAACAGAATGCTAGCTTATACTGAATCATGGTTTGGCGATAAGCTTCAATTGTTTGAACTATTTCTGTTAAGTTCTGCCCTTCATGATAAGCATAACCACAATAACCAAAAGCATTCCAACCTAGTGCTTCCATGTCTCCAGTTTCCAGACTAGCGTGATAGGCTGTCTGCAAGCGAGGAACTAACTCGCCTAAACCGATTTTCCCATGCTTAATGTAAGCATGAACCACATACCAAGAACGACCTTTGAACGATTTTGCTTGGAATTTTTCCAATAAACCTAATGCCAATTCGCCAAACTCGTATCCATTGGTAATATCGCCCATGATGCCACATAGGATGAGACCATAGTCGCCATAAGCAAATATTGAGACAGGGGCATTGCCTGATTTGATGGATAGTTCAACTTGCTCGAAAATCAGCAACAGCATTAAGTTCGGCGATACAACATAGGCTGCAGGTGTTAAAACCGTCAGCATATTCATCGCCGCCAGAAGATGGGGGTCAGACATGGTTGGTAAATCGAGCAAACTCTGGGGCGGTTTGTCAATCCATAGCGATCGCGATCGCTCATATGCTGCTCGAATATCTTCCTCGGTTGGTGGCTCGGGAAATTCAATACCTAACTCTTTTAAAACCTGTAACCCAATATTGAGCGAATCCAGCATTTGTCCTTGGGCTTTGGCTCCCATAATCCGACTTTGCTGAACTTTGATGGTATCGAGCAAGTTTTTAGCCTGTTGCAGAACTAAATCAGCCCACTTTTCCATCTGCTCAAAATCGGTATTCAGATAGCTGGCTTCGGCAATTTCTTCATGCAGTGCCAAAGATAGGGAATAGTGGCTCTCCCAAGCTGTTTTCGGTAATAACTCTATTCCGGTAGACAAATAGGCGATCGCTGCTTCATAGGCGGTAGATGTCTTTGCTTTTCGCCCTGCTTCCAGGTTTAACTGGACTAAATCTTCTCGTTCTTGGGGTGGTGAAATTAATGCTCTACCGATATTCAAATGATTGACGATTTTAAATAATCGTTCTTCGCGTTCGCTGTTTGCAGACTTCTGAAGCAATAACTGCCCAATTTTCAGGTGAGTTGTCTGTTTTTGCGCTTCTGGGATTAATGAGTAAGCAGCTTGTTGGACGCGATCGTGCAGAAAACGATAATTGAGGGTTTCTGGTGGGGTGTGCTGTGTTGCTTGAGTTTCTGACAAATAGAATTTGTACAGATCGCTTTGGGGCAAAATCAACCCTTCCTGTAACGCTTTCCACAGATCTGTTGCCACTTCTGTTTGAGATTGCTGCGAAACGATCGCCAATGTGATTAAATCAAACTGTGTTCCAATACAAGCCGCTAGTTTTAAAATTTCTTGGGTTGCTGGCGGTAGCTTTTGCAATTGCTGCGCCATCAATTCGACCACATCATCAGTCAAAGCCGCATCTTGCACTTGTACAATATCACACTGCCAATGCCCTGCATCCAAGTCAAAGGTAATTAACTGGTCTTGATGTAATGCTTTGAGAAACTGGGTAGCAAAGAAGGGATTACCCTGGGTTTTCTGCATTACCAGTTCTGTTAAAGGTTGCACTACCGATGGGGGAGCATGAAGGGTATCAGCAATCAGGTGATTCAGGCTGGTAAAATTCAGGGGTTGCAGGGTGATGGTGTGGATGATTGCCCCAGTTTTTTCCATACCACTGAGAGTTAACATCAATGGGTGAGCGGTAAAAACTTCATTATCCCGATACGCCCCTAACAGTAATAAACAGCCCGTTTGCGACTCAGACATTAACACCTGAATCAAATTCAGTGAAGCCGAATCTGCCCACTGCAAATCATCTACAAACATCACTAACGGGTGTTCGGGGGTGGTAAAGACTTGAATGAACCGATGAAACGACAAATTAAACCGATTTTGGGCTGCTGTTCCTGATAATTCCGGTGCTGGGGGTTGCACTCCAATAATCCGCTCCAGTTCGGGAATCAGTTCCATAATCACTTGGGCATTTTCTCCCAGTGCTTCTAGAATCTGGAATTTCCAAGTCTGCAATTGGCTATCACTTTCACTGAGTAATTGCCCCATTAAGTCCCGGAAGGCTTGCACAAACGCAGAAAAAGGCACATTCCGATTAAATTGGTCAAACTTGCCTTTAATGAAGTAACCCCGTTGTTTGACAATAGGCTTATGCACTTCATTGACCACGGCTGTTTTCCCAATACCCGAAAAACCAGCCACCAGCATCATTTCTGATGACCCTTGGGTAACTCGCTCAAAAGCATCCAATAATACCTGAACTTCGGTTTCTCTGCCGTAGAGCTTTTCGGGAATGAGAAAGCGATCGCACAAATCCCTCTGTCCCAGATCAAACTCTGCAATTGACCCAGTTTCTTGCCACTGCTTTAAACAATGTGCCAAATCATGCTTGAGTCCCAAGGAACTTTGATAGCGCTCTTCAGCATTTTTCGCCATCAGTTTAGCGACAATTGCCCCCAAAATTGGCGGCACAGCAGTATTTACTTCATGGATAGATGTAGCAATTTTAGCGATGTGACAATGCACCAATTCTAAGGGGTCGTCGGCAACGAAGGGTAAGCGACCTGTGAGTAATTGATACAGGGTGACACCGAGAGCATAAAAATCACTGCGGTAATCGATACCGCGATTCATTCGTCCCGTTTGTTCGGGGGCCAGATAAGCTAAGGTTCCTTCTAAGGTGTTGGGGTTTTGGATTTCCTGGGTTTCTTTTGGCAATACCGAAGCAATGCTAAAGTCTATCAGTTTAACTTGCTGGGATTCTGGATGAATCAAGATGTTGGCGGGTTTAATATCTTTGTGGATAACTCGATGTTGGTGAAGTTCGTGGAGGATGTCAGCCAGTTGAATAAAAATTCCTAAGGTTTCTGCTAAATCTAATGGCTGTCGCTGAAGATATGTTTCCAGGGATATACCACCCCAATCAGCCATGATGAGGGCATAGCCATTAGCAAATGGCTCTAGGCTTAGGGGTTGAATAATTCCAGTGATGGGCAGATTTTTGGCGATCGCATACTGATTGCGAAAATGCACCAATTCCCCAAAGGTGGGATACTCTCGTTGCAGCACCTTAATGACAACGGGTAATCTCTGGCTGTCTTGTATTGCTCTATACACTGTTGTCCGCGAACCATGATATATTTGCTCAGTCATGGTGTAGCCTGAAATTGCCGGAAATTGAGGTGCTGCGGATGTCATAGCCTGGGGATTAATAATTGCTTGAGGAGATGATTGCTGTTATTAAAATTCCCAAAAATATCAGTAATCTAACAATTTTAGTAGAGTGCTATCAGCGAAATTATGCAGCGAAGTGTGTGGCTATGTATAAAAATAATTTCTGATTTTTAGCCGAGATGATTTAGATTTCTTAGAAAAAATAATGAAGTATTTAATATTAGTTATCAGAATATTTGTCAGTAGATAAATCGTGGTAAATCAGCAGAGATCCTCAGACTTGATCATAAACATCAAGCTTATCTCACGGTTATTTGTCATTTGGTAATTGGTAATAGGTAATAGGTAATTGGTAAGAGGGAACAGGGAACAGTGTATTCTTTTGAATTTTGAATTGATTTGTCCCCAATCCCAGCCTAATTTTCAACTGTAGATAAACCTAACTCACTAGCTTGTTCGCAACAACAACCCGCAACTCCATCTGTGGGATGTATCTTTGGGGTAACTAAAGGTATTTGAGACAACAAGGAAGATGAAGTTAATTGCCCTTGTAAAGTCGAGACATTTAAGTCTTTGATTAACCCTGTTTTGATGTCTAGTACCCAACCATGAATTGTTGGGGCGTTTTCTTCATGGAGTGCTTTCCGCACAATGGGAGTGTGGTAGAGATTTTTTACCTGCGCTAGGACGTTAATTTCTGCTAAAAAATTCAGACGCGCTTCTCTGGTTGGTAAAGCATCAATCTCGTTTTGGTTTTGCAGATAGAGTTCCCGAATGGGATTTACCCAGTTATCAATAATGCCAGTGGTTCTTCCCTCTAACGCTGCTTTAATTCCACCGCAATCGTAGTGTCCACAAACAATGATGTGTTCCACATGAAGATGACAAATCGCATACTCTAAAACAGCTAAGAAGTTTAAATCTGTAAGTGAAACTTGATTAGCAATATTGCGATGGACAAACAACTCTCCGGGTTCTGTGCGGGTAAAGTTGGTGAGGGGTAAACGACTGTCAGAACAACCTAAGTACAAAAAAGGAGGTTTTTGCCCATTTGACAGCTTATTAAAGTAATTTGCGTCTACAGCTAGTTTTTCTGCAACCCAAGACTGATTATTACTCAGGAGTTCATCAATGGTGTGATATTTCATCAATGATTGATTAAATCTATGATATGCATTGTATTTTATCTATATATATATTTGTAGTTTCTTCAACAATCCCAAACAATCTTCTGCTAAAAAAATTTACGAAATTGAAGCTGAGAGCATTTTTTTCTCCCTAATTGACAAATATTCTAAAGGGATGAGAGTTTTTCCCATCCCTTCACAAATAATCCCTGAATTGATAGGCAACAGTTTCAACTTTGGGAACCAAGGTCGATGCGCTTTTCTACTTCTGCGAATCTTTCTTGTGCTTCTTGTTCGCTATAGAGAAGGGAGACGACAATCCCTACAATAAATGCTAGGGGAATAGTCACCAAGCCAGGATTTTTTAAGGGGAAAGGTGCTGTCGCGTGTTTGAGGATTGTGACTTGGATGGTGGGAGAGAAATAAATCAGCACTAAAGAAGAGAGGGTTCCTACTAACATACTGGCTACAGCACCGTTAGTAGTGAAGCGTCGCCACAGCATTGATAATAGTAAGGCGGGGAAGTTGGCGCTGGCTGCGATCGCAAATGCTAAACCCACCATGTAAGCTACGTTTTGTCCTTTAAACAAAATACCTAGCAATATGGCTAATGCACCTAACAGCATTGTGGCACCACGAGCGACTTTTAGCTGTTCTGATTCGTTGGCATGACCGCCGCGCACGACATTCACCCACAAATCATGGGACAATGCAGCTGCCCCAGAAAGTGTTAAACCTGCAACTACCGCTAAAATTGTGGCGAAGGAAACAGCCGCAATAAAGCCTAAAAAGGCATCTCCACCCAAAAATTCAGCTAACATCGGTGCAGCCATGTTACCACCAGTACCAATTTGCTTGATGGCATCTTGACCTACTAATACCATTGCCCCAAAACCGAGAATAAAGGTAAGAAGATAGAAAAAGCCAATAAAAGCCGTGGCGTAAGTCACAGAAACCCGTGCTGCTTTGGCATCGGGTACTGTATAGAACCGCATGAGAATGTGGGGTAAGCCCGCAGTTCCAAACATTAACGACATCCCCAAAGAAATTGCATCCCAGGGATCGGACACTTGCTTACCTGGGGCTAATACACCAGAGTATTTGTCAGCAGCGGCGGCGAAGAGATTCAGGGGATTAAAACCAAATTTTGCTAGTACCAAAATCGCTAGCAATATCGTTCCACCTAACAATAAAACAGCTTTGATAATTTGTACCCAGGTAGTAGCAATCATCCCCCCAAAAATCACATAAGCCATCATCACCCCACCAACGATGACCACGGCTAATTCATATTCAAAGCCAAATAGTAGTTTAATCAGTTCCCCTGCACCTACCATCTGGGCAATTAAATAAAAACTGATGACTGCTAAGGTACCAATTGCCGCCGCAATCCGTACAGGTTTTTGCTGTAAGCGATAAGCGACGACATCAGCGAAAGTATATTTACCGAGATTCCTGAGAGGTTCAGCTATGAGAAACATGACAATCGGCCAGCCTACCAAAAAGCCGATGGAATAAATTAAGCCGTCAAAGCCATTAAGCGCAACTAACCCAGCAATTCCTAAAAAGCTAGCTGCACTCATAAAGTCACCAGCTAAAGCTAGCCCATTTTGGAAACCGCTGATATTACCTCCAGCTGTGTAGAAGTGGACGGTGCTTTTAGTCAACTTTGCCGCCCAATAGGTAATACCGAGGGAAGTCGCCACAAACAATACAAAAAACGCGATCGCCAACGGGTTGAAGTGCCCCAAATTGGTAAGATTATCTACAGCTAGTGGGAAGTTGTACCACAAACTATTGATGCCCATATTTGATTACAAATTTGAATTTTTGATAGAGAACGAGTGATTGGCGCTTACTTACGTGTCAGATTAGCGATGCGATCGTCGTATTTAGTATTCGCCCAGCGCACATAAAGAAAAATCAATATCCATGCACAGACAATTACTAATGCCCCTAGCAAAATGCCAAGACTAAGTCCTGGCAATATTAATGAACCTAATAATGGTTTATTGAATGCAATTAGCAGAATAAAGCCAAAATAAATCACCATCATGGCTCCACTCAGCAACAGCGATACTCGCCAACGGGCATTAGCAAGAGACTGGAGAGCTTTTTTGCGATCGTCCATATCTTCAGTGAATTTGTTGAGACGATAAGTCCAAATTTTCCCATTGAAGTTGCTATTTACCTAAGATGCACACAAAAACTTAACGTAAAGAATTTTCATGAATTTTCATTGAGCTTAGATTCTCAGTTTGGTCAATCAATTTTGGATTTTGCAATTTAGATTAATCCAATGCATCAATGCAGGGGAATCAATTTTAAATTGCCGATTTTAGATTGAATCCAAAATTTAAAATCTAAAATCTAAAATTCGGTAACTATTTACGTATAATCACGCAACAAAATTCCAGAATACCTATCTCACTTCCGTAATCTTGACCTTGAATTTCTTCACCTTCCGTAGTTACTCTGAAGGCATAATTTTTGCCAAAAGATACCGTGTTTGATCTGGAAGCCTTTTTTCACCTTTCACCTGACCTATTCTGTATCATTGCAGCGGATGGTTGTTACCAAAAAGTGAATTCTGCATGGGAACAAATGTTGGGGTGGAAATCGGCAGACTTAATTGGGCATTCTTGGTTAGAGTTAGTGCATCCAGATGATATTGCGATCGCGCATTTGCCAACTGCACAGCAAAATTTACATTTAGAAATCCGTTATCTGCATCAAGATGGTAGTTATTGCTGGTTGTCTTGGAGTTTATCTACCTCCCAAGAGGGATTGACATATGCAGTAGGCAAAGATTTCACTACACAACAGCAACAAATCACAGCACTTTCTACAGAAAGAAATAGCTTATATAACCTCCTCGATCAGTTACCAGCTTTTCTATATCTCCAACCGCAGGATTATGGAGTCGGCTTTTATAATCAACGCTTCCGGGAAGTTTTTGGCGATCCTACAGGGAAACGCTGTTACGAAGCGATCGCAGGTTTAAAACAACCTTGTCCATCATGCCCCACTTTCCGGGTTTTTGATACTCAAGCACCGCAACTATGGGAATGGATTGATGGTAAAACAAAGCAGGTGTATCAGATTTACGATTACCCCTTTAAGGATATGAATGGTAATCCAATGGTTGTGGAAATGGGTTTAAATATTACTCCGGTAAAACAAGCAGAAAAAGCTTTACGAGAACGAGAGATAGAATTAACCCAAAAAAATCAAGAACTGCAACAAACTCTTGATCAATTAAAAAGTACTCAAACACAACTGATTCAAACTGAGAAAATGTCTTCTCTGGGACAATTAGTGGCGGGTGTGGCGCATGAAATTAATAATCCTGTGAATTTTATTCACGGTAATATTACTCATGCTAAAGACTATACTCAACAATTACTAGAACTCTTAACACTTTATCAAACAGAATATCCCCAACCAACTGCAGCAATTCAAGAATTCATAGAAGATATTGATTTAGAGTTCCTGATTGAAGACCTAGAAAAGTTACTAGACTCAATGAAAATTGGCAGCGATCGCATTCGCAATATTGTCCTTTCATTACGCAATTTCTCGCGCTTGGATGAAGCAGAAATGAAAGAAGTTGATATCCATAGCGGAATAGATAGTACGCTGATGATTTTGCAACATCGCTTTACCAGTAAAACAGAATCTCCGCACATCAATATTATTAAAGATTATGCTCAACTCCCCTTAATAGATTGCTATGTGGGGCAACTTAATCAAGTATTTATGAATATTATTACTAATGCAATTGATGCTCTAGAAGAGTCAATGATTAATCAAAAAGTAAATGCACAACCTGAAATTACTATTCGGACTCAGCTAATAAATACTGATTGGGTTGCTATTGAAATTAGTGATAATGGCATGGGAATATCTGAAGAAGTTCAGCAGCGTTTATTTGAACCATTTTTTACCACTAAACCTATAGGTAAAGGGACAGGTTTAGGAATGTCAATTAGCTATCAAATTATTACAGAAAAACATCAAGGAAAATTGCAATGTATTTCCTCCCTAGGAAAGGGAGCAAAGTTTGTAATTCAAATTCCAATTCAACAAACCATTGTCGATTAGCAATTAGATCTATCTGCGTCGATGATGATTTTAAGCACCAGGTTTGAAATAATCGAGAAGGCGATCGCCTGAATCGGCGCGAACTAATGCCACCACGACATCTGGTAAACTTCTTAAACTAGGATAAACCAGATAACGTGCTTCCCAACGGGGGCGAAACTTTTCTTTGTAGGCGTGTAAGCCTTTAAAGTTGTAGAAGCGATTTAAATGTTCGTAGAGATAGCCTAATACTTTCTCTAAGCGGCGCGATTCTGGGGTTTCACCTACACCAGCTAAAGCAGAAAGTGCAAAATTAAAACTATCGTAATTTTTCTCTTTAAAATACTGGAGCATGGAACTAAATAGAAAGTCCATCGTGCCATTTTCCATTGATGGACGATGGCGCATCATATCCAAAGTAACTTCATTATGTTGATACTCTGGCACAATATTGGCAAAGGCAGTAATTTTTCCTTGGGGTTCGTAAACCACAGCAATTACACAATCTCGCAAATAGGCTTCATCAAACCAACCCAGAGAAAACTTTTTTTCTGAACCTTGTACCATCTTCAACCATTCATCACTTACAGGTTTCAGTTGGCGTAATAATTCGTCAGGAATTGGTGGTTGGTAAAACTTGACTTCATAGCCTAGTTTTGTCAATTTATTAATTGCAGAGCGAAACTTTTGACCAGCTTTACCTTGTAAAGTAAAAGTCTGCAGATCTACTATCGCTTCTTCACCAATTTTGAGTACCCGAAAACCGAGAGAAATGTAAATATCCAAATCATCGGGTAAGGTTTGGTAAAAGGCGGGATACCAGTCGTTACGCTGACAAAACTCCCCAAAAGCGGCTATTACCTCTTGACGTTCATCTATGGGGCCAATGGGATCTCCCAATGCGATCGCACCTCTACCTTTGGGAACATAGGCGATGATACTGCGACCAGAAGAACTAAAATAATAACTTTTATCACTTAATAAGGTGTAGGCGGCTAAAGAAGAATGACCATATTTTTCGACAATTTCTTTAGCTTTATGGCGTTCATTTAGGGTTGCTGAATCACGCAAAAAAACTGGTTGTAATAGCATTACCAATGCATAGATAAACGTACAAGCTGCTATTACATAAATTGAATCAGCAAAAAAATTACCAAATTGGGTTGTCGGTTGCAATCCAGCATTATCTTCTGTGAAAAACATGGCGAGAGTTTGAAATATTGCGTCTTGCCAATCAAAATTCACTGAAAATTTGCCATCTAGCAAGTAAAATCCAATTGTGCCGTATGCCAAAGTAAATAGTAAAGCGCCTAATAATACTCTAACTCCCCGTGCAATTGAAGGACGGTCTGATTGAGCAGTAAATACATGGCGCATGGAGATTAATTGCACCAACAATATACAAGAAAGTATACTCTCTTCATAGTCCCAACCCTTGACTAAATGACTAATAATAGAAATTACTATTAAACCAATTGTGAGTAACCAAGCAATACGTTTCCGTCGCAATAAGTTTGTTGCTAATGCTAATAATGCAAACCCAGTTAAAGCCGCAAATATATGTCCAGTAGCGCGAATTTCAAAGGGTAAGAATTGCTTTAACCAGTGAGTCCGTTCAGGTAATGTCGGCGTAACAGCAGAAACCAAGTTGACTAATCCGACTAAAGCTGTGAGAAAAGCTGCAACTCTCAGTCCGATTTTGGTTTTTAATTTAGAAGTCATTTTTCATTGATGATAAGTTAAGTAGGTCGGCAAAATTAAAGATAACTGGCTGTCATTTGTGATTTGTCATGTGTCCTTTGTCAGGATTTCAAGTGTTTAGAACAGTAGGATGTGTTACAGATGTGAAAGGATTTGGCACACAGAGGCAATGAAATTTAGCCGTAACGCACCATCCATGCTTTATAAATACCTCTTAATTTCTGAAATTATTTGTTTAGTAAGAGAACAGGAAATAGGGAAGAATAAATAAAAGTGTACTTAGGTTGGTTTAAAAATCAAATATGAGTCCTACAATTGCTTGTTAAGGTATATCTTTATTTAGCATTCTTAACTTTTGCATTATCAAACTGTTTCCCTACATACGAAAGTGAATCTCTCAGGTGTTTGTGAAAATAGTTCCAGCCAAAATCTGCACCAGATACACCATGCCCACCAGGAAAGGCATAGAATATATTAGCAACACCTAATTTGTTTAAAGTCTTGTGAAAAGCTTGAGTAGAAGCTAAGAATTCCACATCGCTGCGTCCGGAATCAAGATAAACTCGTAATCGCTTTTTATCGGGAATAGCTAATTTTTGCACAATCAGTTCGGGGCTATTTTGGGGGCCGCTATTATCTGTAAAGTAACCACAATGGCTAAACAGAACATTGAAGTTATTCAGATAGCGTAACCCGATGTTAAATGCTCCCCATCCTCCAGAAGATACACCTCCCATCGCCCAAAATTGCGGATTATCTAAAGTGCGATAATTTGACTTGACAACTTTGACTAATTCCGAACCAATTAAAGTGCCAATTTTGCCATTAGGGCCATCAAAATAATCTGGATCGTATAAAGGACTAGAACCACGATTATCATTACCATCAGGTGTAATTACAATTGATGGGGCTAATTTTTTACTTTGATACAGTTCATGTAGTACATCTAAAAGTGCATATTTATCAGCAAAAGCACGTTCGTTATCATGTCCCCCATGTAATAAAAAAATAACAGGATAGCGCTTTTGGGGATTTTGGCGATAATCAGGCGGTAAAATTAGCCCATAGTTGCGGACTTGTCCCATTGCTTGGGAGTTAAAGCTTTTTAGCTGAAACTCTAACCCTGTATTTGCTTGTGCTTTAGGTGGATCTAATTGCGGCGCGCCTAAAATAAACACGTAGCCGTAACCAGCCGCTGTTAAAAAGGCGATCGCACTTGCTAAACTAATGACAACGCGAGAGATTTTCATACTTATTTATCTCCACCTTCAGATCAATAGCACAACCCAAATAATTATATCTTGGTCAAAGAAACTGCAAACATATAGTATTCCTATTGAGTTGGAAAAATATACTTACAGTAGTCAATTGTTACGTTACCCTACTTGATATTTAATTGCTACAAGTATCTTGTTTCAGACAGCTTTATCTAATTAATCACAAATATTTTTACTTATTGATTTTTAATTTATTTCTAGAGATAATAAAAGGCTCTTGTTTGTAATACAGCATAACCAAGCCTTTATTATCAATATGTCAATTAGTTGGGTTTACCTTGTTGGAGCAGTAATTTTTGAAGTTTTAGGTACAACTTGTATGAAGTTGTCCCAAGGATTTACTAACATCGTTCCTTCGGTATTAATATTTATATGTTATGGACTTTGTTTTACCTGTATGACTCTGTGTCTGCAAAAAATTGATGTTAGTATTGCTTATTCTTTTTGGGCTGGGTTAGGAACTACACTGATTGCACTTATTGGTATTATTTTCTTTCGTGAATCTGCTAGTAGTATCAAACTTATATCTATGGCGTTGATAATTATTGGGGTGATTGGTTTAAATTCTGCTAAATAGATATACTCTAATACGCTTGGGTTAAGCTCATTAGCGATTGATTTGTCACTTATTAAAGAAGCCAGCTCAATTGGGGGATTCTCCCCCAAACCCCCGATTGGGTGACGGTTGCGTCCCCCAAACCCCCTCCAAAATTATTATTCGGTTTTTTTTGTTGAGTAACTAGTTTTTTGGTTTTGTTATCAATTAATTTTCTTAACTGAACCATATTGGATTATATAGGTAGATGCATTAGCAAATAAATTGGTCAAACAGTGTATTTTAAGTGAGTGAAATACTTGTTTTATTTAACGTTTAAAAACGCAAATTTGCCTTTCACCCCGTTTGGTTCCATTTTCAGTTGAGCAACGTAAAAATCTTTTTGAATGACATCACCAACTGGTGTAAAAGCAATTTCACCCAAAGGAGTTTGATAAGTTCCTTTGAGTAATTCTTGATTTAATGCTTTACGCAGTTGTGGTAATGAAAGTTGATTAATATTCCCTTTTTTATCTAAAGATTGCAGCGCTTCTACATATACCTGTAACGCAGCAAAAGCTTGAGCGCTGACTTGGGGTGGTTCTCTACGATATTGCTCAAAATAAGCTTTGCGAAATGCAGTGTTAATTTCACTCTGATATTCTGGACTATAAGCTTGGGCAATAATCACGCCATCACAAAGAGCTTTACATACTGAAAATATATGAGATGTATTAAACCCATTACCACCAATAATAATTCCTTTATATCCAAGTTCTCGTAGTTGTTTAACTAAATTACCTCCATCAACAGCTAAACCAGAGATAATTGCTAAATCTGGTTTTAAATTAATTGCACTACTGGCTTGGGTTTGAAAGTCGGTATCTGTAGTTTGGAATTTTTGAACTGTAACTAAATCTAGTCCTAAATCTTTAACTGTTTTCTGAAATATTTCTGTTTCTGATTTATTAAAAGCATCATTTTGGGCGTAGAATACAGCTACTCTTTTAATATTATGATTTTGTTTGATTGCTGCTTTCACTGCATAAGGTGCAACAACAGCAACTGAGGAAGAAACGCGAGCCACATAATCACCAATTTCGGGAATACCTTTAGCTGTATTTGATGCGCCGATAACTGGAACTTGATTGCGTTCGGCAATGGGATTAGCACTAAAAGCTTGTTGTGATAGAGTAGGGCCAATAATCCCTACAACTTTATTTTGATTAATTAAAGTTTGAAAAGCATTCACGGTTCCTACTTCATCGCCACCAGTATCTTGAAAGATTAATTTAATCGGTTTGCCATTGATACCGCCTTTGCCGTTAAAATATTTTTGGGCAATTTTTACGCCATCAGTTCCTTCTTGACCGAGTAATGCTACATTACTTGTTTGAGCAAAAGCAATACCAATAGGAATACCATTAATTGTTTCTAATATCGATGTATTATTAGTTGTGGGTGTTGTATTTTTATTACTTTGACTACAGGCTATCAACAATACAGAGCAGGTAAATAATAAGACAGCTTGCCGAGCGATCGCATTTTTCATGGCTACATTTAATGATAATAATTTACATAAATTTAATAGCGTAAAAAGTCGAATTATTTGTTATTTTTCGTTAATTTTATCATCAGTAATTTCAACTGTCGCTACAGTTTGTTTGAGAGATTTTTGAGCAACTTTGGTTATATATATAGTCACTGCCACCGTAGCAATTAAACCCACTATTTGTATCATCCATTCCCCAATTTGAGCTTGGGTATTACTAGGATGATTGCTTGTATTCAGCATTGTCAGATTTGTCGCCAAAGAGCCGATGTAAACGTACATCACACTTCCGGGAATAATGCCAAAAGAACCTAAGATATAATCTTTAAGGGAAACTTGTGTGACTCCAAAAGCATAATTTAATAGGTTGAACGGAAAGATAGGAGATAGACGAGTTAGTAAAACAATTTTCCACCCTTGTTGTGAGACAGCCAAATCAATTGCTTTAAATTTAGGATGTTTTTCTAGTTGTTGCGCTACCCAATCCCGTGATAAATAGCGCCCAATTAAGAAAGCTAAAGTGGCTCCAATAGTTGCAGCAATTATGACATAAATAGAACCCCAAAAAACACCAAATAAACAACCGCCTTTTAATGTCAAAATAGAACCTGGTATAAATAATAAAGTCGCTAAGTTGTAAATGGCGATAAAAGCAATCGGGCCAAAATAGCCAAGACTGTTAACCCACATTATGAGTATATGTAAGATTTCTTGGATATTGAGATGTTGGCTAGCAATTATGATTGTGGCAACTAGACAACTTAATAGTAAGAATTTAAATTTAGGATACGATTGGCGCTTTGGCATTTTCAGTTATCAGTGATGAACCTGTTTACTGTTGAGCGTCTTGCTATCTACAACCAAAATATTCTACTTCCCTGAGAATCAGCTTAAATCTTTCTAAATTTTCCCTGGCGATACCAGCTACGAATTCGCTCAGGTGATACGCCCAGTAGATAAGCGATAATTACTATTTGATTAATCAGGGTGGTTTGAAAAATTCCCTTTTTTAACCATCGCCGCGCAGATGTGATAACTGGTACGGGAATAATTGTAATTTTACCCATGCGTTTTAAACGGCGGATGAGTTCAAAGTCTTCCATAATAGGCAATTCAGGAAAACAGCCTATTTTCTGAAACATTGGCTTAGTGATAAAAATAGCTTGGTCACCATAGGGCATTTGCAGAAAATGCGATCGCAAATTTATTCCCCATTCCACCAACCGGATACCCCAAGATGATGCATCAATCCGCAACCTAAACGCACCCGCCACGGTTTTTGGTTGTGGGAGTGCAGTCCGCACCATCGCATCAAAGCCAGCAGGTAAGCGAGTATCAGCGTGGAGAAACAGCAGAATCTCACCGCTAGCAGCTACAGCACCCGCATTCATTTGCATCGCTCGCCCAGGAGATGAGACGATAACTTTCACACCTAATGACTGGGCTATAGCTACAGTGTCATCTTGAGAGCCACCATCAACCACAATGATTTCTGTATTTATACTGCCTTGAGTTGTGATAATTGCCTCTGCAATATTTGCAGCCTCATTTAACGCGGGAATAATAATCGAAAGTTTAGGAATGTTTATAGAGATAGTTTCATGATTTAACAATTTTATTCTTGCTCCTTCCTGAGCGCTTTCTTTTTTCTTAGAGTAATACCACGTTTCACTAAAATATAAAATTTATACCAATTCAAATAATGTTTGCGGCAGATAAATTCTTTGTAGGGGCACGGCAAGAGGCAAAAACAAGAGGTAGGAAATATTAGGAAAGTCGCTACTGAGTTAAGAATAGCCACTACTGAGTTGAGCAAAGCCACTATTGAGTTAAGAATAGCCGCTACTGAGTTGAGCAAAGCCACTATTGAGTTGAGAATAGCCACTACTGAGTTGAGAATAGCCACTACTGAGTTGAGAATAGCCACTACTGAGTTGAGAATAGCCGCTACTGAGTTGAGCAAAGCCACTACTGAGTTGAGAATAGCCACTACTGAGTTGAGAATAGCCACTACTGAGTTGAGAATAGCCACTATTGACTTAACGATAGTGGCTTCTGTTGTTGTAACTATCTGCCACGTGATGCATTCAAAATGGTATTCTTGGGTTCAGACATGATAACAATGCCTAATCGTTCCAATTTATTCATAAAAATAGGGACACAAATTATTTGTGTCCCTGTAATATCTTAAAAACGATTTAGAACCACTAAATAGTACTCCTAAATCATTGATGCAATGTTCATACCTTATATTTCACAACTCAGATAGGATTGCTATCAGCGCCCAGTATAATTGTATGTTTTATTAAACAAAGATTGCACTGCCATTTAATGGTGCGAATGCATCTGTAATTACAGATGTTTGACCATTACTATTCACACGTACATCTAACAATCCATCTTTATTGGGATCAATGAATTGGTTGTTGGTAAAGTTGGGTAGAATTCCGGAAATTCTTTGGGATGAAACTGCAGTTAGTTTGGCAACTTGTCCGCCAATTGAAACTTCAGTATTTCCTAAGTTACCAAAGTTTTTACCGCCAATCACAAATGTATTACCACCTGCAGCTGGTGCGCGCCAAGGGAAGATATCATAAGCAGTAGTATCTACTATGTAAAGATCGTCCACCGTCGCAACGCTAACTGAATTATCAGCATAGTCAATACCAAGAATTGCACCTCTGGGCCCAGTTAAAACACTCAAGCCATCTGCAACGGGAGAATCAGCATTGATAACTGTATTTTTGATAACTTTTGTGCCATCGGCCGATAAAGCCACGCTGTAAAGTTTTTGGTTCCATTGCTGTGCAATTAAATTACCGCGCAATTGGCTTTGGAACGTTGTTGCACGATATTCATCAATCCCATTAGTTGAAGAAGCAAAAGTTGTGAGTGGCGCTGTATAAACACCAGGAATGCTTGGTTGATCTGGCCCATAATAAACATTTTGGCGATCGTCTGTGCGTCCACGATTGCGGTTAGCGGAACCGTAATATTCACCTTGTTTGATCAGGTTCAGTTCATCTGGCGCACCAGGTGCAGGGATAGAAGTTGTAGCTGAGGTAGAAAGTTCTCCAAAGTCTGGGTTATGCCCATTATCAGTAGCATAAAGCAATCCTTTGGTAGTAAAAACTGCACCAAAGGGATTTCGCAGACCACTTGCATAGACTGAAACGTTAGTACCCGGTACAACATTGGCAACATCACCAAATGCTTGACTATCTGCCGGATCAAAAGTTAATCCTGCTGGGATTTCATAACCAGGTGGTAGGGGATTTTGCAGAACATACTTGATATTACCCTTGAAGCCAGGTTTGGAAATCTCCGCTTTTAAGATAGCCGCAGATAAAGGCGATTCTGGTAAACCACCTATATTGTCGTTGATAACACCAGCATTAGTATTACTACCAACATTGATATATAAATCGCCTTTTTGATCGAATGTTAAAGCATTGATCCCGTGGTCTTGATTGGAAGTTGGTAGTCCTGTGACTAAAGCTGTCAAGTTGGAGAAATTCGCCCCATCTAGTATGGAAACTTGACCGCTATAAAATGACTGTTCTGTTTTCGGGAATGCACTACCACCGTTGCCATAAAGCCTTGTATGGGCAACGTAAATACTGGGGGAACCAGATTGATCGTAAGGGTTAAAGGCAATACCCAAGATGTTTGGTTTGTTGCCAGCCTTGTCTTGAATTGTGGTGATGATTTGGGTATTGGTAACATTGTAGTTCTCATCAAAGGTATAGGCTCTGATTTCACCACTGTAGGTACCTACATATAATCTGCCATCTGGCCCCCAAGCTGCGGTTGAGGGAGCAGTGATTGACGCTACTGTTTTCTTAGTAAAGCTGACAGCAACGGTATCATTATCGTTGACGCTGACAGGAAGTTCTGGAATGGTGAGATTTCGATAGTTGCTATCTGTAGTAGAGATAGTATGAGAAATGGTGAGATTGTCGGCACCTTGAGCTATTTTGTCATCAACTACATTGACAGTTACCGTTTGCGGAACATTCCAGTTAGCAGGAGTAAAGGTCAGGCTAGTCTTGTCTGTAGTTAAGCGATCGCCTTTAACTACATTAATGGTGACATTTGTTGTCGGTTGTGTATTCAGAACTAACGAGTAACTATCACCAGCACTTCCTTCTGTAACCTCAGTTCTACCTTGTGTTTGTTGCAAAATCACCTGAGGGCCAGTAAGTGGTATAATCTCTAGCCCTGAGAGGAGAGCATTGTTAACGCTGGCATCCAAATTCAGATTCAGCTTGCCATCGCTAACACTCACAGTAGGCACAGATAGTACTAACGCTGAGTTATTACCTGTGAAGAAAGCATTTTTAGATTGTTTGAAAATGTCTACGTCAGAGAACACTTTCTGACCTTCTAAAGAAACATCAAAGATGCGGTCATTGAAGTCAGTGAAGAAATTCTCAGCGAAGTGCAGATTTACTCTGTAGTTACCAGCGGCTACGGGAATCTCGTAAGCCAGGTTTTGTGCATATCGATCATCTTGATATATAGGATCATCTTCTGTCTTGCCAATTTCTGCAGTGGTTTTATAGATGTTACTGTTGCCAAGCAAATATTGCGCTTGATCGGCATCCCACTTATTACCTTTAGTATCAGTGTAAGCTGCGCCACCTATATTGATCCGAATGGCCCCTGGTGTTGGTGTAGGCGTGGGTGTGGGTGTGGTAGCTGGAGTAATTTCAATCCCGTTGATGATGGCATTGTTGACACTGGCTAAGAAATCTAAATTCAGTGTGCCATCAGCGACTTTGACATTAAAAGACTGATCTATAGCAATGTTATTGCCACCTGCAGCTTTAAAAACATCTAAGTCGTCAATTTTTAGCTGATTTTCAGCACTTACGTCAAAGACACGTTTTCCAGCTGCAGTCCAGTAGGTTTCGGCAAACTTGAGCTTAACTGTGTAGTCGCCGTTCTCAACGGGAATGGCATAGGAGAATTTCTTTAACCATCGTAGGTCTTGATAAACAGGGTCTTCACCAGTATTAGCGATCGCAGATGTTATCCCATAGGTGTTACCGATATCAAAATAATTATCTGCACTCCAAACATTACCTTGGCTATCGGTATAAGCCTTACCACCTGCGTTAATGCGAATTGTCTTGCCTGTAGGTGTGGGTGTTGGCGTAGGAGTTGTACCTACAGGAATGATTTCAATCCCGTCGATTTTGGCATTGTTGATACTAGCCAAGAAATCTAAATTCAGTGTGCCATCAGTGACTTTAAGCTTAAAAGACTTATCCAAAGCGATGTTAATACCGCCCGCTTCTTTAAAAATATCCAAGTCATCAATGACTAACTGATTTTCGGCATTCACATCAAAGACACGTTGTCCAACTTCCGTCCAGAAGAGTTCGGAAAACTTGAGGTTAACCGTGTATTCGCCGTTATCAACAGGAATGGCATAGGCAAATTTGTCTAGCCACCGTTCGTCTTGATAAAGAGGATCTTCAACAGTATTGGCGATCGCTACAGTTTTACTATATACGTTACCGCCAGAAAAGTAATTATCAGCTTCCCAGAGATTACCCTGGGTATCGGTGTAAGCTGCACCACCTGTATTGATTCTCCGGATGGTAACCATTGCTGTTCTTTTTAAAGCATTTCTTACTTAATCTCTCGAAAAAACTCAACCTAAAACAAGGTGCTATGTAAACTTTTTATGAGTTTTTTTTAAAGATTAAAACAAGTGCTAAATTAGATGCTTATAACTTTCCAAAGTTTATAAATTTTCTCTAAATACATCAGCAATAATTTATAAATTTTAGATAAAGATATATATTTTACTGATAGGTGTTATTCTAACCAAATAGAGTGAGTTATTAATTTCCACAGTTAAGTAAAAACTCACAGTGTCGTGATAATTAATCGAAAGAGAGAACAGGCAACGGGCACAACCCTGTTAGAAAATGTATAAGGTCACACCTCAAACTTTCGTTGCAACTTTCTCTTTCCTAGGTTTTCTCACCTTTCACTAAAATGCTGAAATAAATCAATCCCCCAGATCACCTTGCAAACAAAGGTAACTGGGGGACAGAATTAGAGATTAATCATTTTTATGAGTAATTTCGAGAAATGCACTAAGTTCCTTACACGAATGTGGCAGATCCATATAGTGGTAAGTATGCATCTGCAATCGTTGAAAACTGACCTTTACTGTTAATAGTCACATCTAACAAGTCAATGGGATTTGTATTACTAAATGATGGCAAGATTCCCTTAATTCTTTCGCTGCTAACTTCTGTCAGCGTGGCAGTTTTACCGCCAATAATTACTTGAGTATTTGCCAACGTACCAAAGTTCTTACCACCAATCACAAATGTATTCTTACCTGCATCATTATTAGCAGGTGCGCGCCAAGGAAAGATATCGTAAGCGGTGACACCTATCGCCGCAGAATCATTAGGAGTCGCGACTGTGATTTTTTTATCACTATAGTTGATGCCCACAAGCGCACCGCCTGGGCCTGTTAAGATATCTAACCCACCGCCAACATTATTGATAGTATCGATTTTTTGTACCTTTTTACCATCTGCTGATAGTTGGTAAGTAGAAACTTCCGCATTCCAGCGCTGGGTAATTAAATTGCCTCGTAATTGATTGTTGAATGTTGTAGCTCGATATTCATCAATACCATTAGTTGAGGCCATATTAGTAGCAATAGGAGCAGTATATACTCCTGGAATACTCGCTTGTGATGGATCGTAATAAACATTCTGGCGAGGATCTGAAACGCCACGATTTCGGTTAGGGCTACCATAATAATTACCCTGTTCAATCAGGTTGAGTTCATCAGGAGCGCCAGTTGCAGGTTTCTGAGTTGTAGCTGAGGTAGAAATATCTCCAAAACCTGGGTTATGACCGTTGTCTGTGGCATAAAGTAATCCTTTGGTGGAAAACACAGCATCATAAGGATTCCGCAGTCCACTAGCATAAACAGACACATCAACCCCAGGTTTCACACTGGCTTTATCTCCAAACACCTGACTAATGGCTGGGTCAAAAGTCAATCCGGCTGGCGGTTGGAAATTCGATGGTAAAGAATACTGAACTTTACCATTAAAGGTAGGTTTGGAAATTTCTGCCTTGAGGATAGCAGCAGAGAAGGGAGATTCTGGAATCCCACCTATATTGTCATTGGTAATCCCGGCATTAGTATTACCACCAACATTAATGTATAAATCGCCTTTATTATCAAAAGTTAAACCGTTAATGCCGTGGTCATGGTTAGAAGTTGGTAGACCTGTGACTAAAGGTATCAACTGGGAAAAGTTAGTTCCTTGCAGAATAGACACTTGACCGCTGTAAGGCGAAAGTTCTGTCTGAGGAAAAGCTCCGCCACGATTGGCATAGAGCTTACTATGAGCCACGTAGATGCTAGGTGCATCAGAGGTATCATAAGGGTTAAAGGCGAGACCTAAAATGTCACTGTTATACAAACCCTTAAGAGTAGTAATCTCTTGGGTATTGGTAACGTTGTAATTCTGATCGAAAGTGTATGCCCTGATAGTGCCATCGTAATCGCCTACGTAAAGTCTGCCATCTGGGCCCCAAGCTCCTGTAGTAGGGCCAGCAGGTGTAGACACATTGATTGTCGCTACTACTTTTTGCGTAAAGCTGATGGGAACTGTTTCGTTATCTGCGATGCTAACAGCAACTTGGGGAATGCTGAGATTGTTATATGTGCTATCGGCACTGGTAACGCTATGACTAATGTTAACTGTGTGATTACCTTCTACAGTAGTATCGTTAACGGCATTGACAGTAACAGCTTGTGCAATATTCCAGTTATCAGGAGTAAATGTGAAACTACTCTTGTTGAGGGTGATTTGGTTAGCTTTGTCTGTTACTAAGTTAATCGTGACATTGGTGGTGGGTTTGCTATTTAAAACTAATGAGTAACTATCACCAGCACCACCTTCCGCAACTGCTGTACTACCCCCCGTTTGTTGCAAAATAACTTGTGACCCAGTTACGGGAATGATTTCAATCGCTGAGATTGTAGCATTGTTAACGCTAGCATCTAAATTGAGGTTGAGTTTGCCATCACTTACACTTTGGGTAGGAACAGATAATACTAAAGCAGAGTTATTTCCAGGGAAGAAAGCATTTTTAGATTGTTTAAAAATGTCTACATTGGAGAAAACTTTCTGACCTTCTAAAGAGATATCAAATACCCGTTGATCGAAGTCAGTCCAGTAATTTTCTGAGAAGTGAAGATTTACTGTATAGTTACCGTTTGCTACAGGAATTTCGTAAGCCAAGTTTTGGGCATAACGGTCTGTTTGATATAAGATGTCATCTTCTGTTTTACCAATAGGTGCTGTGACAGTATAGACATTACTAGTTCCAATAGAATATTGATCGGCTTGCCATACTTGACCTTTCGTATCAGTAAAACTTTTAGTTGCGCCTACATCAATCCGAATCGCTCCAGGCGTAGGAGTGGGATTAGTATCGTTATCGGTAATAGTAACTGCAACGTTACCCACAGCCAGATTGTTATATTTGCTATCTGTGCTACTAACGGTGTGGGTAATATTCGCTGTGTGAGTTCCTTCAACCGCAGTATCGTTAACGGCTGTGACCGTTACTGTTTGTGCTGTATTCCAGTTACTCGGAGTAAAGGTAAAGCTGGTTTTATTGAGTGTAACTTGGTTACCAGTAGTCGCAAGGTTAATTGTGACATTGGCGGTAGGTTGGCTGTTGAGAACTAATGCATAACTATCTGTAGCGCCACCTTCAGTTACCGCAGTATTTCCGCCACTCTGCTGCACAATTACCTGTGCAGTTGGAGCAGTATCGTTATCGGTAATAGTGACTGCAACATTACCCACAGCCAGATTGTTATATTTACTATCTGTGCTACTAACGGTGTGGGTAATATTAGCCGTGTGATTCCCCTCAACAGCAGTATCATTAACGGCTGTGACGGTTACTGTTTGAGCGATATTCCAGTTACTCGGGGTGAAGGTAAAGCTGGTTTTATTGAGGGTAACTTGGTTACCAGTAGTCGCAAGGTTAATTGTGACATTGGCGGTAGGTTGGCTGTTGAGAACTAGTGAATAACTATCTGTAGCGCCACCTTCAGTCACCGCAGTATTTCCGCCACTCTGCTGCACAATTACCTGTGCAGTTGGAGTCGTAGTCAGGGGAATAATTTCAATCGCGTCAACTTTGGCATTGTTGATACTGGAGAGGAATTTTAAATTCAGTGTGCCATCTGCAACTTTGACTGTAAATGACTTGTCTAAAGCTGTGTTAGCTGCACCAGCTTCTTTAAAAATATCCAAGTCATCAATTTTTAGCTGATCTTCTGCATTCACATCAAATACGCGCTGACCTGCTCCCGTAAAGAACAGTTCTGCAAACTTCAGCTTGACTGTATAGTCTCCGTTAGTGACTGGGATTGCATAAGAAAAGTCATTCAGCCAGCGTTCGTTTTGATAAAGAGGGTCTTCTACTGTATTGGCGATCGCAGCTGTTGTTGCATAGGTGTTCCCACCAGAAAAATATTGATCTGCAAGCCACTGATTACCTTGGCTATCTGTATAAGCTGCTCCACCTGCATTAATACGTATGGCTTTACCTGTGGGAGCAGTATCGTTATCGGTAATAGTAACTGCAACATTACCCACAGCCAGATTGTTATATTTACTATCTGTGCTGCTAACGGTGTGGGTAATATTAGCTGTGTGATTCCCCTCAACAGCAGTATCATTAACCGCTGTGACCGTTACTGTTTGTGCTGTATTCCAGTTACTCGGAGTAAAGGTAAAGCTGGTTTTATTGAGGGTAACTTGGTTACCAGTAGTCGCAAGGTTAATTGTGACATTGGCGGTAGGTTGGCTGTTGAGAACTAATGAATAACTATCAGTAGTTCCACCTTCGGTTACCGCAGTATTTCCACCACTCTGTTGCACAATTACCTGTGCAGTTGGAGCCGTAGTCAGAGGAATAATTTCAATCGCATCAACTTTGGCATTGTTGACACTGGAGAGGAATTTTAAATTCAGTGCGCCATCTGTAACTTTGACGGTAAATGACTTGTCTAAAGCTGTGTTAGCTGCACCAGCCTCTTTAAAAATATCTAAGTCATCAATTTTTAGCTGATCTTCTGCATTCACATCAAATACGCGCTGACCTGCTCCTGTAAAAAACAGTTCTGCAAACTTCAGCTTGACTGTATAGTCTCCGTTAGTGACTGGGATTGCATAAGAAAAGTCATTCAGCCAGCGTTCGTTTTGATAAAGAGAGTCTTCAACTGTATTGGCGATCGCAGCTGTTGTTGAGTAAATATTTCCCCCAGAAAAATATTGATCTGCAAGCCACAAATTACCGATGCTATCGGTGTAAGCCTGTCCACCTGCATTAATCCTTATGGTAGCCATAATTTTTTATCTACGAATATTTTCTCAATAGCTTTGCGTAAAAATATAGACTTTATAGGTATATATAAGGTTAATTTTTTTTGATTTTCTTGAAATCTTAAAAATAATAATTTCCAAGTTTATCAAAATTATATATTCATAAATCTTCTAGAAAGATAGATAAAAATTTGATGATTGAATTATGAATTTATCATGAATAATTTTTGATAAAATGATGAATATATTTGTATAAGCTAATTAATAATAGGACTTACGCAAATGTCATATTTTTTTCGTTTAGGTTTGTCCAGAGGAGCCAGTCACGTGCGGAGGTTCCCTCCGTTGAGTGAACTGGCGTTCAAATGTCAAGAGTCCAAAAAACCTCATGTGTCGGTTGTGTAAGTCCTGAATAATTAGCAGCCTCAGCAATAACAGTGATAAAAATAGTAGAAATTGTTGAGTAAATGACTGTTTGCACTCCACATTGAAGCAATAAGCTGTTATATGAGATTTTTCACAATCTATCTGTAGGAAATCTGCACATAAAAGCGGGTTATCTGTTTTGCGATCGCGAGTGCATGAGTATTATAGGCATGAAAGCAAGAAATTTTTGTTGTTAAATCTTGAGGTCTTAACTATGGTTGCTTCACCTGAAATCTACCTCACCCCTAAACAATACTTGCAAATGGAGGAAAACAGCGACATCAAGCATGAATACATCGACGGCTACATTTACGCAATGGCTGGAGCGCTCGACTCCCATGTTACGATTGCGGGAAACCTGTTTGCACTTGTCCGTAATCATGTACGCGGTTCAAGCTGTCGTGTTTACATTGCTAATATGAAAGCACGCATTGAATCTCTGAATCGATATTACTATCCTGATGTGATGGTGACTTGCGACGAACGCGATCGCGAAACTCCTGCTTATAAAAAATTTCCCTGTTTAATTGTCGAAGTTTTATCTAACTCTACCGAAGCTTTTGACAGAGGAGATAAATTCGCTGATTACCAAACTTTAGAAAGTCTGCAAGAGTACGTTTTAATTAACACCAAACGTCAGCGTGTTGAGTGTTTCCGCCGTAATGAGCAAGGTTTATGGGTTTTACAATCTTACACAGACGCAGATAAATCATTTCAATTACAGAGTATTAAATTTGAAGGTACAATGGCTGACCTTTACGAAGATGTAGTATTTGAAAACCCTGAATCAGCCTGATTTTAAAGATTTTAAATCCCAAATCCAAAATTGGTATAAGCGTAGACACGCAGTGGCTTGTCGTCAGACATCGCTCTTGCAAGAAGAACTAAAAGAGGAATTTTTGTTACAGCTTATTCCATTGCTTTGATTTGCTGATTCGCTTCTGTTTGCGCTTTTACCATTGCTTGCTTTAATGGTTGCTGACCTAATAAAGCGCTAATAAATTGGTTATCAAAATTATTGACAATTGCGGCTGGATATTTGCCAGCTTGCCAAGGTGTAGCGTAGGAGACACCACTGACAAAAGGCGATCGCAAGGGGTCTTTGTCATAGCCTAATTTCTCCGCTACAGATTTCCGCGTGGGAAGTGCAAAGCCTGTTCCTGTCCACTTTTGCATTCCTTGTTTACCTGTGAGATAAGAAATTAATTCCCAAGCTTCAGCTTTGTGTTTGGCTTGTTTATTCATTACATAGGCAACTGTAAACACCATAGTATTTTTTTTACCATTAATTGTAGGTATCTCTGCGGTAGCGAACTCTAGTTTAGGAAACGTTTCTTGCAAATAAGGAATTGCCCAATTTCCTTCAATTACCATTGCTACCTTACTCTGACCAAACATTTCACTACCTGAGTTTGTTCCCACATCAGATTTTTGGGCAGAGGAACGGTCTTTTTGATACTGATCTATGACTAACTGCAATCCTTGTAAGCCTGGTTCACTAGCAAAGGTGGCATAATCATTTTGATTAATAATTTGTCCACCAAAGGCTTTAATTTTATAAGCTTGACGCGCTAATTCAGGAATTTCTCCAAAGCCATATTTGTTGATTTTGCCTGTTAATTTCTCAGAATAGTTGCGTAATTCCTCCCAAGTGCTGGGAGGATTACTCAAACCAGCCTCAGCAAAAGCTTTTTTGTTGTAAAACAGCGATAAAGTGGAATAATCTTTGGGGAAACCGTAAATTTGGTTTTGGTACTTGAAGCTATTGAGTAGGTTAAGTTCAAAGTCTGCTAAATCAAATTCAGGAGTGATATAAGCATTTAACGGTTCGAGGACGTTTTGACTCATAAAGAAAGGAGCCTCTAGCGCATCTAGATAGAAAACATCTGGTGCGGCTTCTCCTACCAAGCGAGTTTTGATTACGTCCATATACTGGTCTGAAATGACCTCATATTTGACTTTAATCTTGGGGTGCTGTGCTTCAAAGTCTTTTAGTACCTGCTGTAGAAGCTTTTGTTCCACAGGATTACCTCCCCAACCACTAAGTTTGACAGTCACTCTTGTGGATGCGCTGGGTAGTGTTAAACTGTGGCAACCAATTATGGCGATCGCGATCGCAATTACCAGTCCCCAAAACTTGAACCAACTATTTCTAATCACTAAAAAGGATGAATGATTAAGGATAAAGGATGAAAAAAACAATAAATTCGTGATTATCTCTCAGATTTAGCAGTTGATAAAAATTGCCTAATCTGTATCCTATTATGAATGGCTTAAATTGATTATTGAATTGAATTCATACTTCATACTTCAGCCTTTAGTTGCTAATCTCTCTATTTCTACTTATATCGTCTCTAATTGATGCCTAATATTTCTAAATCTGAATTTTTATTGAGAAATGCAAGCTAGAATGACGAGAAATTATCGGCAACAAAACTCATCTACGGTATGTCATCCGTAAAACTGTAATTTATGACTTCTGTTCCGATTGAAACAGCTGCGCCTGTAACTCTGGAAATTACCCAGATTACTACGCCGCAATTAACACTAACTTCTACTACCAAAAGCCATCCGCAGCTTTATAAGGATGCGATTCGCACCAGTTTAAAAGCTTCAACACTGGATGCAGTTTTTGCCACAGTTTTTGGTGTGGCTACAGGTGGTATTTTACTGAGCAATTTCCTGTTGGAATTGGGTGCTAGTCCGGTAGTTTTTGGAATGCTGTCATCTATTCCCATGCTGGTGAACTTAGTTCAGCCATTGGGTGCTTATTTGTCAGAACGCAGCAGTAGCCGTTTCTACTATTCTTTAAGAACTCATGGAATTGCTCGGTTGCTGTGGCTAATTCTCGGCATTGCTATTATTGGCTCAAGCTGGATAGGTCTGACTGCTTCCCAGTTAGTAGGATTAACGCTGTTAGTTGTCTTGTTCAGCAGTCTTTTAGGCGGACTAGGAAGCGCATCATGGCTGAGTTGGCTAGCGATGATTGTGCCTCGGCGGTTGCGCGGTAGGTATTTTGGCATTCGCAATAGTGCAGCTAGCTTGACTAATTTGCTCTGCGTCCCTTTGGCGGGGCTAGCTGTATCTCATTGGTATGGTGGAACTTTACAAGGTTACGGAGTAATCCTGTTTGTAGGTATATTCTTCGGGATTATCAGTTTGGCATGTCAGTACTTTCAGATGGATATGAATCCTGCTGTGCAAAACACTAGTCTTGTAAAGTACCAGCACATCAGTGAATCTGCTGCCATAGAAAAGGAAGAAACTTGTGCGCTAGCAACCCCAAGCAACGAGTTTGCTAGCATTTGGAGTAACACTAACTTTTTAAGGTTTCTGCTTTATTTTGGCTTCTGGATGCTGGCTGTGAATATCAGCGCACCTTTTTTCAACTTCTATATGCTAGACCAGCTGCATTTAGATGTAAGTTGTGTGACGCTCTACGGTAGCCTACAAGCTGGAGCAAATATGCTGTTGATTGTGTTGTGGGGTAAATTGGCGGATAAAATCGGTAATCGCTGGATTCTGATTGTAATTGGAATTTTGGTTGCACTCACACCCTTGTTGTGGATGGGTGTTAATGCTACTAGCTGGAATATTTGGCTGTGGTTACCGCTATTACACATTTTCACAGGCGGAACATGGGCGGCAATTGATCTGTGCAATAACAATATGCAACTGGGTATAGTACCACTAAAAAACCAGTCTATCTATTTTGCGATCGCATCTGCTGTAGCGGGTGTCAGTGGTGCTTTAGGTACAACCATTGGTGGCTTCATCGCCCAATTTGCCGAACAAGGAGGCTTACTAGGCTTATTCGCTCTCTCTAGCGCCTGTCGCCTCCTAGCGATTGTACCCCTAATGTTTGTCAAAGAACCCCATCAGTGAAGAGGTGGGGGAGATGAGGAAGATGAGGGAGGTGGGGGAGATGAGGAGGCATTTCTTTTCCCCTTTCCCCCTTTCCCCTTTCCCCTTTCCCCATTTCTCCTATTCAGCCGCGCTAGAACTCAAACTCATGGTTTCCCACAAAACCATGTGGGGGGCGGTGGGTACGGGCTGATGTAAGCCAATCAACTGAGATAGAGTATTTTTTAACTGCGTCCGGGGAACGATTTCATCTACAAAGCCATGCTTGAGCAAATCTTCAGCACTTTGGAAATCGTCTGGTAGTTTTTCACGGATGGTTTGCTCAATCACTCGCCGACCAGCAAATCCAATGGTGGCTTTTGGTTCTGCGAGGATAATATCGCCCAACATGGCGAAACTTGCTGTTACACCCCCAGTAGTGGGATGAGTTAAAACGGGAATATATAAAAGTTTGGCATCGCGATGGCGTTGTAGCGCTGCGGAGATTTTCGCCATCTGCATCAAAGAGAGCATTCCTTCTTGCATTCTGGCTCCACCAGAAGTGCAGACAATCACTACAGGATAGCGGCGCTGGGTGGCTTGCTCAACCAAGCGGGTGAGTTTTTCGCCGACAACGGAACCCATGCTACCGCCCATGAAGCGGAAGTCCATGACTCCCAACGCCACAGGTAAACCGTTGATTTCGCCTAAACCTGTTTTGACTGCATCGATTAAACCAATTTTGTCCTGCATTTCCCGCAGGCGATCGCTATAGGGTTTGCGATCGCGAAATCCCAGAGGATCGGTAGGACGCAAATGCTCGTCCATCGGTCGCCAGGTGTTTTGGTCAATCAATTGGCGAATGCGTTCATCGCTATCCACGCGATGATGATGACCGCACTCAGCACAAACCATTTGATTTGCTCTCAGGTCTTTTGTATATGCCAATACACCACACTTAGCGCATTTATGCCATAATCCATCAGCGATTTCGCGTTCCTGACGTTCCATGCTGGTGGTTCCGGATTTCCGTCGATTCGCAAACCAATCCAATAGAGACTTTAAACCGCGTGATTCTTCGTTGTTTGCCATTTTTATCTTATCAAGTGGGTAATGAGGTCGAAAACGGGCCAAGAAGCGATGGGGATTACAGGGTAAAAGTCCTCATTTCAAAGTTATGATTTGGGACTAGAGAGGGAATGCGGAGAGTTTGGTGGCTCCGCTAGGGGAAGGGAACACTTGTTCATCCCGTTTGGCTCTTGACTATTGACTACATCGTCAAATTACGCTTGTAAGCAATTCAGACCTTATTTAGCATCTTTGGTTGCCAGCTTAACGAAAATGCTTATGCCAACACAAGTGTGCTGTTGGGTCGTTCTTGTGAAGGTATCCGCACAAGCGTTTGCATATTTACCCCCAAACAGGATGCTCTTTCCCAACCCCGCCAGGGGATACTTGCTCCCAAATCAAGAATTAGTGTTATAAGGTTATGAGCAATCAGCTTTTTAAGAGGGTAATACAGGTCACAGGATGATATTACCAAAATCTCAAGGGGCAGTGGCGTAATTGCGGTTACAGTCATAGGGGGTAGAAATTTCTTATGATGGTTTAATGGGTTGTTAAGGGAAGCGGGAGAAAATGAAATTTGATAATTTTGGATGGTAAATTGGTTTTTGACTCCTCTATTCACGTTACTGGAAAAAATAGCCCCAGGTAAACTGATAAAATTGCTTCCCCACCAAATAAAGCGATCGCAGCTCCCAAGGCGAGAAACGGGCCAAAGGGTATTTTCTGTCCAAAGCGGCGCTGTGACAGGGCTATAGCCACGCCACCTACTAAGGCTCCTACAGCACAAGCCATAAAACCAGCTAAGAGTAAATATTTCCAACCTAGCCAGGCTCCCATCATCGCCGCTAATTTGGCATCTCCTGCTCCCATTGCGGTTTTACCCAGAGCTATTGAACCCAAAAGAGCGATCGCATCAAATAACCATAAGCCCAGTACAGCCCCCACAATCCCCATCATTAGGTGTTTGATTGCGCCCACAGAGCTACCTTCCGGGAAAAACCCAATCGCTATTTGAAATATCAACCCCAAAACCAAACCCGACTGAGTTAGTTGGTTGGGTAAAGTCATCGTATCTAAATCTATGAGTGATAGGGCTAATAACCAGCTACAAAAAGCCCAATAGCCAATTGTCAAAATAGAAACTTTAAATAGTAAAAAAACTAGTACAAAAATTATGCCCGTTATCGCTTCTACCACAGGATAACGGGCAGCAATTTTATTTTTACAATAACGACACCGACCTCTGAGCCACAGCCACCCCAAAACGGGTACATTATCGTAAGCTTTGAGCTGGTTGAGGCAATGGGGACAACGGGAGGGAGGCCAAAGAACCGACAACCCCGCAGGCAGTCGATAAACCACAACATTAATAAAGCTACCAATAGAAGCACCCAAAATGAAGACGAGTAAACTCGCCGGGACAATCATCAAAATGTCCATATAGTCCTTTGTCATTAGTCATGTGTCATTTGTACTTTGTCATTAGTCATTTGTCATGACTGTTGACTGTTGACTGTTGACTGTTGACTGTTGACTGTTGACTAATACATATGAGATTCAATTTGATTTAGTGGTACAAAACATTCTTGTGGTAACAGCACTGGGCTGTTAGTAAAAACCACTTTACCGCGATGGGTAGTGCGATTAATCGCTACACCTGTGGCTTGTCCTGTTACTTCAGGATGCGCTTCACAGAGAGTATAGTAAATCTGACCAGCAGCCCGGATGACAGCCGGATCAACCAAAGGAGGCTGGGAATGCTGGTTTTTGGGAGCAGTATAGTTTTCGTATCCTTGACGTAAAGCGTACACTATTCAGTTATTTGCTTTCTAGATTTGTCTCTAGTTTATATGAAAGTTTCCGTAACGGTTGCCAAAATGGTCAAGTTTTGTTTAGGGATTGGGGACTGGGGATTAGGGACTGGGGATTAGGGACTGGGGACAAGGGGAAATAATTATGCCAATGACCTATGACCTATTATCAATGCCCAATGCCCAATGCCCAATGCCCAATGCCCAATGCCCCATGCCCCATGCCCTTTATGCTTGAATTGCTTTAATTAATGATTCGCCCATTGCACGGCAACCTAAAAGCTTGGTACCGGGTGAGAGTATATCACCAGTGCGATCGCCTTGTTCTAATACTTGGAAGACGGCATTTTCAATGGCATCTGCTGCGGCTGGTTGGTCTAAAGCATAACGTAACATCATGGCTGCACTCAACACCTGAGCTAGCGGGTTGGCTTTATCCTGTCCAGCAATATCTGGGGCTGAACCATGTACTGGTTCAAACACACCAGGCCCAGAAGCGCCTAAACTGGCTGAAGGTAACATCCCGATACTACCTGTGAGCATGGCAGCAGCATCGGAGAGAATATCGCCAAATAAATTACCCGTAACAATGGTATCGAACTGCTTAGGCGCGCGGACTAGCTGCATTGCCGCATTATCCACATAGAGGTGAGATAGTTCGACATCGGGGTATTCTTGGGAAAGTTTGGTGATGCGATCGCGCCACAGTTGCGATACTTCTAAAACATTAGCTTTATCCACCGAACAAAGTTTCTTACCACGTTTGCGTGCGGCTTCAAAGGCTACTTTGCCAATGCGATCGATTTCTGATTCGGTGTAAACCATTGTATTGACACCGCGCTTCTCTCCAGTCTCCGTTTCAAAAATTCCTTTGGGTTTACCGAAATAAATCCCCCCTGTGAGTTCGCGCACCACCATAATATCAACGCCTTCTACAACTTCCTTTTTTAAGGTTGAGGCATCAATTAGCTGGGGCAAAATTTTCGCTGGGCGTAAATTCGCAAATAATCCCAAACCTGCACGCAATCCCAACAAACCTGCTTCTGGACGGAGATTAGATGGTAATGTATCCCACTTATAACCACCGATAGCTGCAAGTAATACAGCATCGCTATTGCGGCAAGTATCTAAAGTAGCCGCTGGTAGAGGTTCCCCTGTAGCGTCAATTGCTGCACCACCAATGAGGGCTTCTTGAAAATCAAACTTCAGATCAAATTTCTGCCCTACGATTTTTAGCACATCTACCGCTACAGCCATAATTTCGGGGCCGATGCCATCGCCGGGAAGTAGGGTAATGCGGTAGTTCTGGGTCATAGCTGCTGTTTACTAAGTAGATGTTTAGTTGTGCAATAATTCTCACAGATTAAATATCATACCGAGCAATCTGCACCAATGGAGCTTTCAATTTATTACATGGGGCATCGGGCATCGAGCATCGGGCATTGCTAGTCATGATGTGATACAGCAGATTCCAGGTATATAACGGAGAAACTTTTATCATCTAACTCCTGTGGAGCAGGCATCTTGAGCGTTACGGCTTGATTTGGCAACAATAACCAGAAATTGAAGCCGAATTATTTTATACTTTATACTTCATTTGCAACCTATAAAAAAGTATTCCTATGCTGTTAAATACTTCTCTATTAATAGGATTTGTAAATCCGAATTATTGAATTATCTTGAATTTGCAAGTAATATTTGGGGATTAAAGATTACATTCACAACACTTTTATATTCAGTAAATATAACAATTTTTATAAAATGATTTTCTATTTGGGTATACAGCCAAGCAAGAAAATTAAAAAAAAAGTATTTATAGACATTTTTGAGATAAAAAACTGTATGTTTGTTGTGTTTAAGAAGGCACAAACTACAAGAAATTATGAATTTTAAGGAAATTGGTCAGGTTGCTTTGGCGTTGCTAACGCAGTTCGGCTTGAAGCTTGTAGGCGCTATCCTGTTGTGGGTTGTTGCTCAACGCTTGATTGACTTTGGAATGAAGCTATTACGCCGCGCTTTCAAAGTTCAACACATTGATCCGACACTCATTCACTATCTTATCAATATCATTTCCGTCACACTGAGAATTGTTCTAGTTGTGGCAATTCTCGGATTCTTCGGCATTGAAACCACCTCCTTTGCTGCATTACTAGCAGCAGCTGGTATTGCAATTGGTGCAGCATGGGGTGGACTGTTGGCGAACTTTGCCGCAGGTGCTTTTTTAGTTGTTTTTCGCCCATTTAAAATTGGTGATTTCATCACCGCAGCAGGCGTTACGGGAACTGTTACAGAAATTGGCCTGTTTACAACTAATATCACTACGCCTGATAATGTGCTGACGATTGTTGCCAATAATAAAATCTTTTCTGACAATATTCAGAATTTCTCTGCTAATCCCTACCGTCGGGTTGACCTACTAGCCCAACTACATCATTCTGTAGATCATCACGATGCGATCGCACGTTTGAAAGCCAAAATCAGCCAAATCCCCAACGTTATCCAAAATCCTGCACCTGATGTAGAAATTATTGATTTCAATTTGGCAGGCCCCGTACTAGCAGTACGTCCTTATTGCAATAATGACCATTACTGGCAAGTTTACTTCGACACAAATAAAATTATACGCGAAACCTTTGGCGAAGCTGGGTATCCGGTTCCTGAACATCGTTACTCAATCAGTGGTTCATCACCTAATGGAATTGATCCTGTAGTCCCTGCATCGATGATGAGCTGATACTGACACAAACCTAAATCATACACAAAATAGGTAGGGCAGATGCCTTACCTATTTTTTTAATTTGCGTAGTTTGGGTTAATAGAAGAAACCCAAAAATGCCGATTTGATGTTGGGTTCGCTATCGCTCTAACCAACCTACAATTATTCTTTAATTGGTGAAGAATAAATACATCTGGATTATAGATGATGCCTAGATTTAGTATTTGGTAGTAATTTTACGGTATGTTAAATAACTAGTATTATTATTAAGCAAAGTAGAATCACGCAATTCAATAAAGTTTGTGTAAACCTGGTTTCCATTTCTGAAACGGACATGGCAAATGCTGTAGAGACAGGTTAGGTTAACTTATAATCACAAGCCGCACCAAAGCAGGTATGGTAAAAGAATTAGCAATTCGTACCTCTGGACTGACGAAGCAATTTGATCGCCATGTTGCGGTCAATGATGTTGATTTAGAGATCCAAGCAGGTGAAGTCTACGGACTGATTGGGCCGAATGGCGCAGGTAAAACAACTCTCATCCGGATGTTAGCAGCCGCAGAGGAGCCAACGACGGGTGAGATTTATATTAATGGCGATCGCTTGTTGCGTGACAAAAGCAATCCCACTCTCAAGCGTCGTCTAGGCTATTTACCTGATGACTACCCACTGTATGAGGATTTAACAGTTTGGGATTACCTAGATTATTTTGCGCGGCTATATCGTTTGCGAGAACCACGTCGCACTCAACGCCTACATGAAGTATTAGAACTAATACAACTCGGTAATAAGCGTAATAGCTTAATTTCCACGCTGTCGCGGGGGATGAAGCAGCGCTTAAGTTTAGCGCGCACGATTATTCATGAACCGATTTTACTGCTGTTAGATGAGCCTGTGTCCGGTCTTGACCCCATAGCTAGGATGCAGTTTCGGGAAATCATCAAGGCTTTGCAAGAAGCGGGAATGACTATCTTGATTTCTTCCCACGTTCTCAGTGATTTAGCCGAACTCTGTACTTCTGTGGGAATTATGGAACTTGGCTTTTTAGTAGAAAGCACTTCCCTCCAACAACTTTACCAGCGGCTATCCCGTCAGCAAATTGTGTTGTCCACATTGGGGAATCTAGAAACACTGTTACGAGAAGTAAAGAATCATCCTTTGGTGGAAGAGTGGGAAGTAATCTCAGGGACAAACAGCGTCAGAGTCAACTTTTCAGGTAAGCAGGAAGATAGCGCTGAGTTATTGCGATCGCTAATTCAAGTTGGTATTCCCATCACTGATTTTCACTGTACTCAAGAAGATTTAGAAACCATCTTCTTAAAGTTAGGGCATAAGCAAGCATCTTAATTACTCAATAATTCTTAATTCCTCTCTTTGGAGATTTTATCTATGATGCTCACTTGGTTAGACAAAATCGGTGATTGGAATCCGCAATTGTTGCGCGAACTGAAAGGCCGCCTAAAAGTCGCTAATTTGTTAATTGTCTTGGCAATATCGCTATTAACTCAACTGGGAACTTATGTATATCAAATTAGCGAGTTGCCTAGCAAAACATATCCCATGTCTGGCCTGTACTGCAATCTCAGTTCAGGTTACCAAAAACAAATAACAAATTTCAATCACAGTCTCGATCAAGTCAACTCCAAAATCAATACTTATAGTGGAAGTAAAAACTCAGAGTTATTAGCAAAAATTCCCGATTTAAAGTTAGAACAGAAATCCCTAAAACAGCAAATCGCCAGTCTTGAGAACCTGTTATATCAAACTCCTTGCCCATCCGAGCAAATAAATATGCAACAGTGGTGGCAAGACCATTGGAAATATATATTTATGACGCTAAGTGTGATGTTTGTATTCACACTTTTAGTAGCTGGTACTTATTTGCTCATCAATAATTTAGGTCAAGAAGAGCGTCGCGGGACATTAAATTTTTTACGTCTCAGTCCGCAGTCAGAAGCTAGCATTTTAACTGGCAAAATGTTAGGAGTGCCGATTCTTGTCTATTTAACAGTTTTAGCAGCATTACCTTTACATTTATGGGCGGGTATTGCTGCTCAAATTCCCTTCACTTCGATTCTAGCTTTTTATATAGTGCTAACTGCTAGTTGTGTTTTCTTCTACAGTAATGCATTGCTCTTTGGCTTAATTAGTCGTTGGTTTAGTGGTTTTCAACCTTGGTTAGGAAGTGGTTTGGTTCTCCTGTTCCTATTCGTTAGTTTGCAGACGTTATTTTATAGTGCAGATTTTCGCAATATACTCGCTTGGTTAAACTTATTAAACCCTGTGACTATACTGGGATATCTCACACCGCGATATCCGGAACCACCAATACAAGCAATACAGTTTTTTTACTTACCACTGGCTAAGAGTCTTTTTGGTCTAGTTGCCTTATATTTATTTAATTATGGTGTAGGCATTTACTGGGCTTGGGAAGGAATGAAACGCCGCTTTCGTAATCCTGAGGGCGCAATTTTTAATAAAGTTCAGAGTTATTTTTTGGTAGCGAGTTATCAAGTGATTTTCTGGGGATTTACTCTGCAATACTCTGATAATTACTGCCCAGATTACAGCTCTGGCAAATCTCTTCCTTGTTATCATGACTTGAACTATCAAATAGCTCAAAATTGGGTATTAATAGCATTTTTTAATATAGTGTTATTAATTTCCTTACTGGTAATTTTGTCACCTCACAGACAAACTATCCAAGATTGGGCCAGATATCGACATGAAAAAGTTGCTAATTTTAAGGGTTTTTGGCGGAAATTTGCGCTTAAAGATTGGCTATTAGACGAAAAAAGTCCAGCGCTATTGGCAATGTTGATTAATTTAGCGATCGCAACTACGCCATTATTAGTTTGGATTGTACTTGCACCGACGTTGAATACTCGTCATAACACCGCTATAGAGTGGGTAAATGATATTGGCAGATTGAGAGCTATTTTAGGCGTGGCTTTATTTATTAGTCTGATGATGATTTACGCCACTTTAGCTCAATTAATGCTGTTAATGAAAAATCCCAAGCGTTCACTTTGGGCTGTTGGCGCTATCAGTGCAGCAGTATTCTTACCACCAATGTTTTTGGGAATGCTAAGTATTACACCTAAAGAACATCCTGTTGCTTGGCTATTTTCTACCTTTCCTTGGGCGAGTTTAGAATATGCCGCAACTATCACAGTTTTTAAGGCACTTATAGCTGAAGTAAGCATCATAATCTTGTTAAACATCAAATTAGCAAAGCAGATAAAATTAGCAGGAGAATCTGCTACTAAAGCCTTGTTAGCAGGACGTTAGGGACTTCCAACTAAAAAATATCCTATAGCTAGGGTAGCAGTATCTTCGCCCTTGCTGATTGAATAATTTAATTTCTGGAAGTCCCTTAGGGGAAAGTAGAGGAATCGGGGGAGCAATGCGACAAGGAAACTAATGATTAATTAGGGAATTTCCTCTGATCTGTTCCCTCTTACAAACAGCCAAAAGCAAACACCAAAAGAGAGCTTTTAGTATGAATCTAAATTGGATTAATCAAGTAGGAGACTGGAATCCTCAACTGTTGCGCGAACTTAAAGGAAGGCTAAAGCCGCGCAACTTAATACTTTCTGGTGGTATCTCATTGCTGGGTCAATTTATCATATTTATGTATTTTCAAACCCAGCTACCTACAAAACTCGAAGTTGTATACAATTCCTTTGACCGATATTGCACGGGTAAACTCGAATATAATTCGCGGCAATGCCTTTTAGATGGATTTGATAATGTAATTATCAACTGGCAATTGTGGTATTTAGATGTATTTACCTGGCTAGGTATTATTGGCTCTATTACGCTTTTAGTTGCTGGCACTTACCTAATTATTAATGATTTAGCTGCTGAAGAACGGCGTGAAACTCTCAATTTTATTCGCTTGAGTCCTCAAACGCCTCAAAGTATTTTATTGGGCAAAATGTTAGGGGTGCCGATTTTACTTTATCTTGGGGTACTGTTAGCGGTTCCTTTACATATATGCTTGGGTGTAGCTGGGCAAATTTCATTAAATGAGATTTTCAGCTTTTACGCAGTAGCAATTGCTGCGGGGATTTTATACTATAGCAGCGCCTTGCTATTTGGCTTAGTTGGTTCCTGGTTGGGAGGCTTTCAAGCTTGGTTAGGTGGTGGTGTCGCTTTAGGTTTTCTCCTAATGACTATGCCAATAGCAGTTACCGCAATACCAGATGAATATCCATTGGTTTTTGCTAGACTGATTAATCCTACTTCCTTAATTCCCGCTACTGCAATTACTTCTGTTTTTCAATATTCAAATACAAGGCTTAACAATTTTCAATGGTTTGCTTTACCTTTGGGAGAGAACCTAGTAACAACTCTTGGCTTTGCTTTATTGATTTACGGTTTGGGAAGCTATTTTATTTGGCAATCCTTACAACGTTGCTTCCGCGATCCCAATACAACTATGTTGAGCAAGTGGCAGAGTTATTTATTGACTGCTTGTTTTGCATTGATGACTTTGGGATGTGCAAATTGGCAAAGATTAGTTTTAGTCCAGAATCCTAGCACATATCTCCTATCGGAAAATCTTATGTGCTTATTGTTCTTAGATTTTTGGCTGTTTCTATATTTAATTGCTGCGCTCAATCCCCATCGCCAAGCACTCCAAGATTGGGCACGTTATCGCCGTACTTCCAATTCTCAAGGAGTAATAGATAGCAAGCTAGTAAAGGATTTAATTTGGGGTGAAAAAAGTCCAGGACTGTTAGCGATCGCCATCAATGCCATGATTGCTATTATTGCTATCTGTGGATTACTCTTCCTTGCCCAAGTTCCATTCGATCAAAAAATCAAAGGTCTTTTCGGTCTAGCGTTATGTGGTAGTTTAGCTATGCTCTATGCATCCATAGCTCAACTATTTTTATTCACCAAAAATCAGCATCGAATCTTTTGGGCTGCGGCTACTGTTGGTGCTGTCATTGTAGTACCAGTAATAGTTTTAGCCATATTCTCCTCCTACATCAGAGACAATAATTATTTCTACTTGCTTTCAGTTATTGGGCCGATTTTTGCGATCGCCCCTGGCGCAAACTCAATATCACCTATCACCGCATTGCTCTCAATTCTTGGTTATTGGAGTGCTGTGGGATTATTGATGTTCCAACTCAAGCGGAAGCTAGTCAAAGCTGGTGAGTCTGCTACAAAGGCATTAATGTCTAGCAATTAAGGAACTTACCGCTTGTTGATGGTAGAATCTACCGATGATTAATTGCGATGCCTGCGGCAAACTTTTCTAATAAAGCACTCTAAAACAAAAACCCAGTGAAAACCACTGGGTTTTTGTTAGGGTTAATCCCCAAACTTTACTGTATAAAACTTCTATATACTTGCTGGACTAATAATGATTTAAACCATGCCTAATGTGCTTCCGCATAACTACTGAACTTATTGATGCCCTCAATTTTTTGTGCTTAAATCTACTGATAATCAGCTGCAAGGATACTATAGGGACTTCCAACTAAAAAAATATTTCATCCCTGCGGGACGCTACGCGAACGCTGTGTATGCAGAGGACACAGAGGAAACAGAGGAGAAAGAATCTGCCACTATGAAAATGGGATAATTTATTTTCTGGAAGTCCCATAAAACAAAAACCCAGTGAAAACCACTGGGTTTTTGTTGAGGTTAATCCCCAAACTTTACTGTATAGAACTTTTATATACTTGCTGGATTAATAATGATTGAAACCATGCCTGATGCGCTTCCGCATAACTACTGAACTTATTAATGCCCTCAATTTTTTGTGCTTGAATTTACTGATAATAAATTGCGATGCTGGCGGAAAACTCTTGTACTCAGGCACTAAAAAACAAAAACCCAGTTGTAATCACTGGGTTTTTGTTAGGGTTATCCCTAAACTTTCTGTATAAGAGTTCTCTATATCTTGGTTTAATAATGCTGGAAACAATGCCTAATGTGCTTCCGCATAACTACTGAACTTATTAATGCTCTTAATTTTTTGTGCTTGAATTTACTGATAATAAATTGTGATGCTTGCGGAAAACTCTTGCACTCAGGTACCAAAAAACAAAAACCCAGTTGTAATTACTGGGTTTTTGTTAGGGTTATCCCTAAACTTTCTGTATAAGAGTTCTCTATATGTTGGTTTAATAATGCTGGAAACAATGCCTATAGCGCTTCCGCATAACTACTGAACTTATTAACAGCAGAAATTTTTTGTGCTTAAATCCACGGATCATAAATTGCGGTGCTTTTGGGTAACCCTTGCAGTAAGGTACTGAAAAACAAAAACCCAGTTGTAATTACTGGGTTTTTGTTGGGGTATGTCCCCGAACTTTTCTGTATAGAACTTCGTTATATTTGCTTGTCTGATAATGATTACAACGGTATGTTTGACGATTCCGGAAAACTACTCAAATTGCTGATACTCATAGGATGATGGGGAAAATACCAACTAAACTATGCCAGAAAATCACCAAATCGCTGTTGAATTCCGCGATGTCACCTTTAGCCGCAACCATCGCCCTTTGGTATCTCATCTCAATTTCTCCATCCGCCAGGGAGAAGCGCTAGTCTTGCTGGGGCGCAGTGGGAGTGGTAAAACCACGACGATGAAATTAATTAATCGCCTGTTCACCCCTACCACAGGGGAAGTTTTATTTGATGGTGTCGCCACAACGCAATGGGACGAAATTAAACTGCGGCGCAAGATTGGTTATGTAATTCAAGAGACTGGTTTATTTCCCCATTTCACAGTGGAACGCAATGTAGGTTTAGTTCCCACTTTAGAAGGTTGGAAGCCAAAACAAATTAAAACACGGGTGTATGAGTTGTTGCAATTGGTAGGTTTAGAACCAGAACAATTTGCTGGGCGTTATCCCCACGAACTTTCGGGGGGACAAAGGCAAAGGGTAGGTGTAGCTAGGGCACTTGCAGCCGATCCGCCTGTATTATTAATGGATGAACCATTTGGCGCACTCGATCCGATTACCAGACTGGAAATTCAACAGGAGTTTCGACGCTTACAACGAGAATTAGGCAAAACCGTTGTGTTTGTCACCCACGACATTCAAGAAGCATTTGTGTTGGCATCGAGAATTGGTTTAATGTATGAGGGAGAATTGATAGTATTAGGGACAAAGGATGAATTTATGTTATCCTCACATCCCGAAAGCCTAGCTTTCCTCCAATGTCTGCATTCTCTGCAAGACAATTTATGAAAGATTTCTTTTTGATTAAGTACGCCCCCGAAATTTTGCAGCATACGCTGGAACATTTATTTATGGTGGGCATTGCGATTGGAATTGCCATATTAATCGGCATTCCTTTAGGTATTTTAATTACCCGTCAAACTCAACTCCGCCAACCAATTTTAGGTATTGCCAATATTTTACAAACTATTCCTAGTTTGGCTTTATTTGGGTTATTAATTCCTGTGCCTGTAATTGGTGGAATTGGTGTAGTACCAGCGATAGTGGCTTTAACTTTATATTCTTTATTACCCATAATTCGCAATACTTACACTGGCATTATTGGTGTTGATCCAGCAATTAGAGAAGCTGGGCGAGGTATGGGAATGACAGATAAAGAATTGTTATTACAAGTAGAAATTCCTTTAGCAATGGGAGTAATTTTAGCTGGGGTAAGAGTCGCCACTGTGATTGCTATTGGGATTGCAACCATTGCTGCTGCTATTGGTGCTGGTGGGTTAGGTGTATTTATTTTTCGCGGGATTGCAGTAGTAAATAATCAGTTAATCTTAGCGGGCGCAGTTCCCGCGGCATTAATTGCCTTAATTGCTGATTTGGTAATTGGTTGGATTGAAGGAAAATTGAAAGTTAAAGGTTAACAAAATTTGCAGAGTCAAAAGTAATCTTTTAAGATGAAAAAATTTGTGGCTTTATGCCTATTAACGATTGCTTTAGTAGTGGCGATCGCTAGTTGTAGCCCTAATACAAATACAAGTAGTGGTGGCGATATTATTGTCGCTTCTAAAGATTTTACAGAACAAGATATTTTAGGTGAACTTTTAGCCCAACAAATCGAAGCAACAACTAATTTAAAAGTGTCCCGTCGTCCCCGCTTGGGTGGTTCTTTTGTTTGCCATAGTGCAATTACGGCAGGAAAAATCGATGCTTATATTGAATATACAGGTACAGCTTTTACAGGTATTTTAAAACAGCAAGTAATTAACGACCCCAAAATAGTTTACGCAAAACTAAAACAAGCCTACGCCGAACAATTTAATTTAGATGTAATGCCAAGTTTGGGTTTTGAAAACACTTTTGCCATTATTATTCGTGGGGAAGATGCCAAGCGCTACAATTTGCAAAATCTCTCGGAAGCTACTAAATATACTCCTCAGTGGCGTGGCGGGTTTGGCTATGAATTTTTGGAACGGGAAGATGGCTTTCCGGGTTTAGCGAAAACCTACAATTTACGGTTTGCGAAATCACCGCAAATTATGGATTTAGGTTTAATTTATCGGGCTTTAATTCAAAAACAGGTAGATATGGTAGCGGGTAATTCCACAGATGGGCAAATTTCCCGCTTGGGTTTAGTGGTATTGCAGGATGATAAGCAGTATTTTCCACCTTATGAAGCTACGCCAATTGTCCGCAAAGCCACCTTAGAAAAATATCCGCAGTTAAAAAATGCGATCGCTCAACTGGCTGGTAAAATTTCCGCAGACGAAATGCGGCAATTAAATTACCTAGTTGAGGGTGAATTACAGGATATTAAAGATGTTGTGCGGGAATTCCGAAAATCCAAAGGATTATAGTAAAACTTCCATACCCTCAAGGGGATGGAAGTTTTGGGCATAGGGCATAGGGCATGGGGCATGAATATTTATCCACACCCCAAAACATCCAAAATCCAAAATATTGACCAACATCCCTTTGTGGTCAAGGTCAATCTAAAATCCAAAATCTAAAATCTAAAATCTAAAATTGGCTTAACTTACCAAATCAGGAAATACTTCCTGTACAGCAGGATGTACCAAGCGATGATTCTGCACATTCACACCCTTAGCTAATGCAGAGTTAACATCCAGCGCCTTAAGACCGAGATTTGCTAACTGCACAACGTAAGGTAAGGTACTGTTATTAAGCGCTTGAGTAGCTGTCCAAGGTACTGCACCAGGCATATTAGGAACGCCATAATGCACCACGCCCTCTTCAATGTAAATGGGATTAGTGTGAGAGGTAGTGCATAAAGTTTCCACACAACCGCCTTGATCAACAGCCACATCCACAATTACAGAGCCGGGATGCATTTTTTGTACCAATTCGCGAGATACTAATATTGGTGCTCTACGTCCAGGCACCAAAACCGCACCGATTAACAAGTCAGCTTCTTTAACTGCGGCTTCGATATGGGCAGAGTTGCTATAAAGCAATTCAACTCTAGAGCCAAATAGAGTTTCTAGGTAGGATAAGCGCTCGACATTCACATCCAAAATTTGCACGATCGCGCCCATACCTACAGCGATTCTAGCTGCTTCTGTCCCAACTACGCCGCCGCCTAAAATTACGACTTTGCCCGGTTTCACACCCGGTACGCCACCCAAAAGCACACCTCGCCCACCTTGCTGACGTTCCAAATACCTTGCGCCGAATTGTACGGATAGCCGACCGGCAATAATGCTCATAGGAGAGAGCAAAGGTAATTTGTTAGCACCAGGTTGTTCTACAGTTTCATAGGCGATCGCACAAGTGCCACAATCAATTAAACTCTCAGTTAATTTGCGATCGGCTGCGAGATGCAGATAAGTAAATAATATCTGCCCTTTCTGCAAAAATTTATACTCAGCTTCTAGAGGTTCTTTGACTTTAACAACTAGTTCCCGATTCCAAACCGCCTCTGGTGTGGGTACAATCTCCGCCCCAGCACTACTGTACTCATCATCGGTAAAACCAGCACCAGTACCAGCTTGGGTTTGGACGAAAATCTGATGACCATTTTCGCGCAACACCCGCACACTCGAAGGACTCAACCCTACACGAAACTCTTGATCCTTAGTTTCTTTAGGAACGCCGATTTCCATTTACAGCCTCTAATTAATTTTTGTTTAACTTTAGCCTGCCAGTCTCAGAGTGGCTACTTCCGTATTAGGGATAGCTAATAATTGCTCTGAGTGTCTTACCTTCTGTGACAGTGTTGCCAACCTGTACCCTTGACTATTGCCCTTGTCTTCTTAAAATATATAAAGAATAATAAATAATTGTAACCAACTGTTTACAAAGGTTCTGTTCAAGAAGCTACTGTTTGGACTTTTGACGTTGTATTGCTTGGGATTCAAGCATAGCAACTCTGTTCCACACATACAGAAGTGCTGATGTCTCATCCCTGCCTCAAGGTGCAGTGTTTATAGACATCTGACAATTAAATTTCGTTTGCCGACAAATAAGAGAGGAATTGTTGATGATGACACAACCAAAGCCCACCATTACCCCCAAACTCGAAGAACCAAAGTTAGGCTTTAACGAATATGCCGAACGATTGAACGGTCGAGCCGCCATGATTGGCTTTATTTTGATGGTATTAATTGAATACCTCACCAATCAGGGTGTGTTATCATGGCTCGGTCTGAAGTAGTACTGCTGTAAAAGCACAGATTTTTCAGTTTTAAGCTAGTAATTAGAGAGTTTTGACCAGCTGGTTGTTCCAGCTGGTTTTAACTTAAGCAATTAATAGCGAAACTACCTCCCAAGACTTAACGTCTATGGTTATTAGGTAGATTCTGTTAAAGGTACTGGGGAACTCGGGGCCCCCTCTGGGGATAAGGGGCAATGGGGACTAGGGATTGGGAATTATTACTCAGCACTCAGCACTCAGCACTTTCAACTTAGACCTTAGACTGGCAATTACTATATGCAAGAGGGTAAATTACTACACTTCTTCTCCTACTTAATAAAATTATAATACTTTAGATGCCTTGACATCAGGGGGCCAATCAAAGCCCAATAACAAGTTAAGGATTTTCGATATATTTACATATAAAGCTAAACTGGATTAAACCAAGCTGTGATGAACGTTCTTTTACCTCGTTTTTTGAAGTCATCCTACCGCAAAGAACCGCTAATAAGTGTCTTGATTACGATGGGCGTAGTTGACGCGCTAATTGGTGGATTAGATGATAGCTGGTCATTATTTACTTTTGGCTTAGGGATAGCTGGAGTTAGCCTTGGCTGGAAACTGTGGCGTATGTACCAAAGCCGCCCTCCGATGCCTGAAGAGCCTGTAGTACAACATTACTTACCTTCACGCTCATCTAGCCCGACTTTACCCATGTTGACGGTGACGAAGAAAAAACCCCCACAGTAAACAGTGCTGAGTGCTTACCCCAAATATTTTGAGGGTGGGTAATATCTGATGTTCCTGAATTACTTCTCAACTCTCACAGAATAACTAGTAGACCCTCGGAGGGCACCTTGCTCAAGAGTAGAGTAGGGTAGCAACAGGCGTTAGAAAGTGAGAAAAACTGTGAGCAGTGAGGGAAAAGTTAGGGGCTATTTTGTGCTGCGCCCGTATATAGTCCTGGCGTTTATGGCTTCTATAATCCTTCCAGTCACAATCTGGAAAGGAGTCTTCATTTATACTGCTTATGCTGCTACAGAAACAGCAACAAACTCTCAAGCTCAAACCAACTTTGCCAATCCCCAGTTACTTTACACCTTACAAGGGCACGGGGGAACTGTTAAATCCTTAGCTTTCAGTCCAGATAGCAAAACTCTTGCCAGTGGCGGTGCTGAAAATGAAGGTGTAATTCGCTTGTGGAATCTGACAACAGGCGCACGGATGGGGACTATCCGCAAAGCACACAAAACAGCCGTCGAATCTTTGGTGATTTCACCCGATGGACAAACCCTGGCCAGTTGTAGCAGTGACTACACTATTAATCTTTGGAATCTCAAAAATCAGCAATTTAAACGCTCTTTTGTTGGGCACAGCACAAATGTACTATCCCTAGCTGTATCCCCTGATAGTAAAGTTCTTGTCAGTGGTGGGATAGATGGAATTCGCCTGTGGGATTTACCTCAACAACGTCCCTTAGGTACTTTAGTCAACTTTGATAACTTAATTTACGCCTTAGCAATTAGCCCTGATGGTACAACATTAGTTAGTGGAGACTATAAGGGTGTAGTCAAGCTGTGGAACTTAAGTACAGGAAAATTAATTCGTGCATTTGTCGGACATTACGATTTAGTTAGTACTGTAGCTTTTACACCCGATAGCCAAACCCTAGTTACAGCTAGCCACGATCGCACAATTAAAATTTGGCATATTCAGACTGGCAAACTCATCCAAACATTAACCGGACATAACAACTGGGTAAACGCCATTGCTGTGAACCCCGATGGCAAAACCCTCGCCAGTGCGGGGAAAGATGGCATCAAATTGTGGAATTTAACTACAGGTGAGTTAATCAATACACTCAGTAGTCATAGCGATTGGGTAAGTGCGATCGCTTTTAGTCCTAATGGGCAAATGCTTGCCAGTGGTGGTTTTGATAAACAAATTAAGGTTTGGGGAACTGCGCCAAAACGCAAGTAGCTAATAATACTTAATATTGCTGTGTATGCAGGAGCAAGAGGGAAAAGAAAAATATGATCTCAAGTTCACGCATTACAGCGGATTTAAATGAGTGATATCATGTCCATCTCAATACTACTCGGTTAAGAGTTTTGAACTCAAAATAGCTTTTGGGAAAAAGGTTAAAGGTGAAAGGTTGTTTCTTTCCCTGGAACCATTCCCCTTTTCCCCTTCACCGAAAAGTATTGATGTCCATCTGATCGATGGGCGTATATCTGTGCTGCAAGGTGAAAATGCTCTCTTCACGAGCAAAGATGTCAGCACAACAAGATTTATATGATTAATTTTTATGTCTCATCTACTTGCAATCTGCTATAAATCTTGCTGAACTGGACTGAGCAACCTAAATAATTGCTGTAAAAAGCCAACCAAGGATGCATCTGATGAAAATTTTGCTGATAGAGGATGATTTGTTACTCAGTCAGTTATTGGCAGAGTTTCTGAGTGCAAATCATTACACTATCGATTTGGCAAATAATGGGCAAACTGGGCTAGCGCTAGCCATGACGGCTGAATATGACTTAATTTTACTAGACTGGCATATTCCCCAAGTGGATGGGATTAGTTTGTGTCGGCAGTTGCGATCGCTTGGCTATAGTAAACCAATTTTGTTACTCACAGCGAATAATTCTAATGCAGATATTGTGGCAGGTTTCGATGCTGGGGCTGATGATTATGTGATCAAGCCTTGTGAACCAGAAGCATTACTGGCAAGAATTCGGTCTTTATTGCGCCGTAGTGGGGCATTTTCATCTTCTAAGTTAACTTGGGGTAATCTGTGCCTAGACCAAATATCTGGTAAAGTTACTTACAACGCTCAGGTAATTTCCCTGACGGTTACAGAACACAATCTACTGGAATTGTTTTTACAAAACCCCAATCGCATTTTTAGCCGCAGGGTAATCTTAGATAGACTTTGGGGATTTGACGATGCGCCGATTGAGAACGCCGTGACGACGCATATTAAGGATTTGCGTAAAAAACTCAAAGCCGCAGGGATGACGGAGGATATTTTAGAAACAGTATATGGTATTGGTTATCGCTTACAACCTGCGCCCACTCCTGCATCTATTGCAGAACATAAAAATGGTGAAAAACAACCCCATACTCAAGATTTAACAGCCATTAATCGAGTATTAGAACGATTAACTAATTCCTTGAATCATCGAGTAGTGGTGCTGGAAGAAGCGAAAACTGCACTCTTAGAGGGAAATTTACACCAAGATTTACAGCAACAAGCGAAGCATGAGGCTCACAAGCTAGCTGGCTCGATGGGGTCTGTTGGCTATTTCCAAGGTTCTCAACTGGCGCGGACATTAGAAAATTTACTCAGCAGCGATCGCACTTTCACAGATGATGAAATTACACAATTTTGCCAATTAGTTAAGGCATTGCAACAAGAGTTAACGAAGCCGCCAATTCCGGCGATCGCGCACCCAAGTGCGCCGCGTCAAACTCATGTTGTGTTAGTGATTGATGATGATACTCTGCTGACTGAGCGTTTATTGATAGAAGCAGAGGCTTGGGGAATGGAAATTAAAATCGCGGCTAATTTAACCACAGCTCGCGCCAACCTCACTTTAGCAACTCCTGACGCTGTTTTACTAGACTTGAGCTTTCCTGATACAGAAGAAGACGGCTTAAGCCTACTGCGGGAACTCACAGAAAAATTGCCGCATTTACCAATTGTGGTTTTTACGGCACGAGATAGCCTCGCTGATAGATTGGCGGTTTCACGCTTAGGCGCACGGCAATTTTTACACAAACCCGCCACTACTGAGCAAATTTTTCAAGCGATCGCCCGTGTTTTAACTCAGCCAAAAATCACAGAAGCTAAGGTCTTAATTGTAGACGATGACCCTTTGATGCTGGCTGCATTAGCCGCCTTACTAACTCCTTGGGGACTGGAGGTGACAACATTGAACGAACCACAGCAATTTTGGCAAGTTTTAATTACAACATCACCAGATATTGTGGTGCTAGATGTAGAAATGCCTGAAATTAGTGGTTTAGAATTGTGTCAAATTGTGCGACAGGATGCTCAATGGGGCGATTTGCCGCTTTTGGTAGTCACATTCCATACCGAAGCCGAATTCCTTCAACAAGCATTTGCCGCCGGAGCCGATGATTTTATTACCAAGCCAGTGTTAGGGCCAGAATTGGTAACAAGGGTACTGAGTCGCATTGAGAGAGTGCGTTCTTTAAGGGGATGAGGGAGCTGAGGAGACAAGGGGAAAGGGGGACAAGGAGAAATCAATACTGCTCGGTTAAGGATTTTCTACTCGGAATTGAGTTTGGGGAAAAGGTTAAAGGGTAAGGGTTAAAGGTTTTTTTTGCCCCTTTTCCCCTTAACCGACAAGTATCGAAGGAGAAATTTATATTACCCATTCCCCATTACCCATTCCCCACACCCTCTAAGCTATAAGAAAAAATTATGAAAATCTATTCTAAATTATTATCTTATGGGGTGGCGATTGGCTCAACGGCGATCGCGCTGTTGCTGTCGCTTTGGCTACAATCGCTGTTGTTTCAGCCCATTAGTGCGTTTTTCTATATAGCTGTCATTGTCAGTACTTGGTATGGTGGCTCTCGAGTAGGAATTGTCACAGTTATCATTTCAACAATGGCAATTGATTATTTCTTAATTCCTCCTAAATATCATCTGGGGATGAATCCACTATGGCCAGATATCTTGCGGTTAGTAGTTTTCCTTCTGGTTGCCTTGATTATTTATCTGCTGACTAGCAATTTTCTCAAAAGTAAACAGAAGATTCAAAAACTGAGCCAACAATTAGCGCAGGAAAATGCCCAACAGCTACGGATGGCTCTATCTGCAGCACAAATGGGGATGTGGGACTGGAATCTGGTAACAGGAGAAATTATTTGGTCGCCAGAACAAGAACAGTTATTTGGCTTGGCGGTTGGGGCTTTTGATGGTAGATATGAAACTTTTGAGGCTTGCTTGCATCCTGAAGATCGCCCAACAGTTAACCAGAAAATACAACAGGCACTACAAAGTCATAGTAACTACCAGAATGAGTATCGGATTATTTGGCCAGATGGTAGCATCCACTGGGTTGAGTCTAGGGGACATGCATTTTATGACGCAGCAAATCAACCTGTGCGGATTACAGGAACTGTGATGGCGATTGATGAGCGCAAACAATCCCAAATTTCCCTGCTACAGCAATTTGAGCAACAGCGCTTAGTGATGGAAATGACTCAGCGCATTCGCCAATCGTTAGATTTACAACATATTTTACAAACCACCGTTGATGAAGTGCGGCAATTTTTGCAGTGCGATCGCGTCATTATTTTCCAGTTTGCTCCTGATGGGAGTGGCACTGTGGTTGTCGAATCTGTTGCAGCCAACTGGACAGCTATTTTATCTACTAATATCTACGATCCTTGCTTTAACCAAGAATATATTGAACCTTTTAAACAAGGTTTAGTGACTAACAAATCGGATATTTATACTGCTGGGATAGATCCTTGCCACGTGCAACTCTTGGCCAATTTCCAAGTCAAGGCTAATTTAGCCGTTCCCATTTTGAATCGAGAGGAATTATGGGGGTTGCTGATTGCCCATCATTGTAAAGATGCTCGCGAGTGGCAAGCTTCAGAAATTGAACTACTGCGACAGTTAGCTGCACAAGTCAGCATCGCCATCCAGCAAGCTGATTTGTGGGCACAAGTACAAGCTGAATTGGTAGAACGCAAACAAGCCCAGAACGCATTACAGCACAGTGAACAGCGATATCGTGCATTAGTTCATGCTTCAGCGCAGATTGTCTGGCGCACTGATGCTGAGGGGAGTAGAATAGCAGTCCCAGATAATTGGCAAGAACTCACCGGACAATCTCCAGCCGAATACTTGGGATGGGGTTGGTTGGAGGTGATTCATCCAGAGGATCGCGATCGCACTGCTCAAATCTGGCAAGAATCTTACATAAATCGCACCTTATATGAAAATGAATATCGCATCCGCATGAAAAATGGCGACTACCGGGATTTTGCTGTTCGGGGCGTGCCAATTGTCGATACTAATGGCAACCTGCGGGAGTGGATCGGCACTTGTACAGATATTACAGAGCGTAAACAAGCAGAAATCGCCCTCCGGGAAAATCAAATTCAACTGCAGCGCCAATTGGCTGAAATCGAAACCATCTACCAATCAGCGCCAATTGGCTTGAGCGTCTTAGATACTGAACTCCGCTTTGTCCGGATTAACCAGCGACTCGCAGAAATAAATGGGTTTTCGGTGGAGGAGCATATTGGACGTACTATCCGAGAGTTGCTACCTGAATTAGCAGACGCAGCTGAACAATTGTTACTCCCCATTTTGTCCACAGGCACACCTGTTCTTAATGTAGAACTAACTGGTACAACCCCAGCTCAACCAGGCGTACAGCGAACTTGGTTAGAAAGCTTTTGGCCATTAAAAGATGGCGAACGCATTATTGGTATCAGTACTTTGTGTGAAGAAATTACCCAGCGCAAACAAACAGAAATAGCATTGCGAGAAAGTGAAGCAACCTTGCGCTTCTTTTTTCAGTATGTTCCGGCTGGGATTGCTATGTTTGATCGCGATATGCGCTATATCATAGCCAGCCAAAGATGGGTAGATGACTTTCATTTTGATTCTATTGAATGGCTGATTGGGCGATCGCACTACGAAATTTTTCCTGAAATTCCAGAGCAATGGCGACAAATTCATCAACGGTGTTTGGCTGGGGCGATTGAAAGATGTGATGAAGAATTGTTTGTGCGCCAAGATGGTAGCCAACAGTGGATACGTTGGGAAATTCGCCCTTGGCATAATGCTACTGGTGAAATTGGTGGCATTATCATGTTTGGTGATGACATTACACAACGTAAACAGGCCCAAATTGCCTTGGAACAACTGAATACCGAACTTGAGCAACGAGTAGCAGAGCGAACAGCGCAACTTACGCAAACAAATGAGCGCTTGCTAGAAACGGTAATACAGCAGCAACAAACCCAACTTGCTCTTGTACAACAGGCACAACTACTGGATTTTCAGGCTGTCATTACGCGAAACATGGCCGAAGGAGTATGCTTGATCCGCGCTACTAATGCCATGATTGTCTACGCTAACCCTAAATTTGAGCAGATGTTTGGCTATAACTCTGGCGAACTTAACGGTCAGCATGTTTCCATTCTCAACTATGCCACCGCATCGGTAACTGCTGAAGATGTCAATCAAGCCATTCGTGCGGCTGTCTTATCAAAGGGTGAAGCCACCTATGAAGTCCATAATGTGAAAAAAGATGGTACTCCATTTTGGTGTAGTGCCACTTGTTGTGTATTCACTCATCCCCAATATGGCGATGTTCTTGTTGCGGTTCATCAAGATATCACCGATCGCAAACGCATGGAAGAAGCTTTGCGCCAAAGCGAAGAAAAGTTTCGCCAACTTGCAGACAATATTCAAGCAGTGTTTTGGATCTCAGATCTGAAAATTGGGCAAGTTCTTTATGTGAGCAAAGGCTATGAAAGGATTTGGCAAAGAAACTGCCAAAGTTTATATGAAAACCCCTTAACTTGGTTAGATCCTATTCACACAGACGATCGCCCGCTTGTAGAAATTGCCTTTGGGGAACAAATAACAACAGGAAAATACGACATCGAATATCGGATTATTCGGCCTGATGGTTCCATCCGCTGGATTCACGATCGCGCTTTCCCTATCAGAAATGAACTCGGGGAAATAATTCGCATGACGGGAATTGCGGAAGATATTACCGAACAGCACAAAATTGAACAGATAAAAAGTGAGTTTATTAGTATTGTCAGTCACGAACTCCGCACTCCTTTAACTGCAATTCGCGCTGCTTTAGGCTTGTTAAATAGTGGAGTCTACGACAACAAACCAGAAAAATTCAAACGCATGATCGAGATTGCGGCCATCGACAGCGATCGCTTAGTGCGCCTGGTTAACGATATTCTTGATTTAGAACGCTTAGAATCAGGTCGTGCTGTTTTAGATCAAAGAACTTATAATGCGGCTGATTTAGTTCAACAAGCAGTAGAAGGAGTACAGGCGATCGCCAAACAGCAAAATATTACCCTAGAAGTACACCCTACTGATGCTAAAGTTTGGGCGGCAGCAGATGCAATTATTCAAACACTCATTAATTTGTTAAGTAATGCTATTAAATTCTCACCTGCGGATTCTACTATTACTCTGAGTGTAGAACAGCAAACAGATTGGGTACTATTCCAAGTTAGCGATCAAGGGCGTGGTATTCCCCAAGACAAATTAGAAATCATTTTTAGCAGATTTCAGCAAGTAGATGCCTCGGACTCTCGTGATAAAGGTGGTACAGGCTTAGGGTTAGCAATCTGCCGTAGTATTATTGAGCAGCACGGTGGTAACATCTGGGCTGAGAGTACTTTAGGTATAGGCAGCACCTTTTTCTTTACTCTACCTTTGGCTGGGGACTAGGGACTGGGGACTGGGTAGAAGGGGACAAGGGGACAAGGGGAAATAACAAACACCAATTACCAATTACCAATTACTAATTACCAAATGACAAATGACAAATGACCAATAACAAATGACTAAACAAGTATTAATTGTTGATGATGACGATCACCTCCGAGAACTGGTACAGGCTTGTTTAGAAGACTTAGGGGGATGGAAAACACTGACAGCTTCATCGGGGAAAGAAGCGTTAAAAATTACCCAGACACAACCCATTGATGCGATTTTGTTGGATGTATCCATGCCTGATATGGATGGCTTTGCAGTATTCGAGAAACTGCAAGAAAATACGGTTAGCCAATCGATACCAGTGATTTTATTAACAGCGAGAGTTTTGCCCAGCGATCGCGATCGCTTTGCACGCATGGGAATTGCTGGTGTCATTTCCAAACCCTTTGAACCCATTACTATTTCCCAGCAAGTTGCAGATATTCTCGGCTGGGATTGACTCGCAAGCGCCGATCGCAAGTGGTGAGGTGAATCCTCAATCTATGAAATAGTTACACAGTATTGATTTTGCATTTTTAACTTTTAATTCCGCTGTGCGCTATTAGTCCCGTCGGTCTCAATACTGCTCGGTTAAGGATTTTCAACTCTTAATTTGGTTTGGGGAAATGGTGTTCGCGTAGCGTCTCCGCAGGAGAAAGGGTAAGGGTTAAAGGTTTTTTCTTACCCCTTTTCCCCTTCCCCTTTTGCCCTTAACCGACAAGTATTGCGGTCGGTCTTACTAAGTAAGTCGGTCGAAATAAACTTCACTATATTAAGAATGTCACAATATTGATTTCTTTATTAGTTCTTTATTTTTATACCTTATCTTTCTTGTGGGTGCATCAAAGTTTCTCAACTTGCAGGACAGAACTATGGGTTTTGGTCAGAAACTTGTAAAAAATATTTAAGCGTTTTACCAGTTTGAAAAAACAATGTGATCCCAATTCAAAATTCAAAATTAAGAATCTAAACAGGACAAGACTTTGAGTCTGTGTATCTGTCGCATTCTTTTTTCAAATTAGTATGACTAAGATACATACCGACCTTATTTTGATTTTTGAATTGGTATTACTTTTGTTTCCCTTCCAAGTCTTACTACTACCCAAATATCAGCACTACCATTTCAAGTGCTGATTTATTTAGAGAAAAACCATAAAAATTCGCGCGATTATGCCCAGAGGCTATTTTCGTTGCACTACTTTCTAGCTCAGTGCATTAATAAATGGCTTTCAGATGATGAATTTTAACTTTTTTGGAGCCTAATTCAATGAAGACTGTAGACAAAATCGCTATAAATACCAAAAAAATCTTACTCATAGATCATGAATTAATTGTCCGAGAGGTTTTGGAACTGTGCTTCCACGATTTAGCGAAATGGGATGTACTTACAGCCGATTCGTCATTCTCAGGATTGGAACAAGCAGAGATGGAACGGCCTGATGCAATTGTCTTGGATATTGAAATGCGTGGCAGTTTTATGTTTCTGCAACAACTCAGAAGTAATCGCAAAACTCAAGCAATTCCTGTTGTCATACTGAGTGCAAATGCGAAATGGCTAGATCCAAAATTTCTGCAACAGTATAAAATTTCAGGTATCATACTGAAACCATTCAATCCAGTTACTCTACCTGTGGAAATTGCTCAACTGTTGAATTGGAATTCTAATATACTACTTGATTCAAAGAATAATCTAAAATCTACAATTTGATGAGGTACAAATTATTGTAAGGAAGGGCACACATCCGTGCGCCCTTACATAAACCGCGTCTATTTTGAAACACTTAGTTTTTGAGAATCGGGTTTTATTCGTAACTCCTACAAGCTTCCCTATTGATTTTTGAAAAACTCTCGTTCTCAAGCTAGATGAGGTTTATGTAATTAAATTTACCTGATAAATATAGAGACCATATTTGATTTTTGCGAAGCTGTTCCCTTCCTTGATTATTAATTCCTGACTCTTGTTATTTTTTTACGCATCATGATATAATGTAATTCCACTCAGTCGCTATTTTAATGGCACTTAGTAGATCTTCGGGAGTATAAGGCTTAGTTAAATAAACATCAGCACCTTGTTTCCTAGCCCATGCATGATGAACTGCCTGATTTTTATTACTACAGATCACAATTGGCATTTTTTGACTACTTAAATTTATTTTCAGGAAGCGGCACAATTCAAATCCACTCATTCCTGGCATCACCACATTAGTAACAATTGCATCTGGTCTTTCCTCTAATGCTATTTCCAAAGCCTCTTTAGCACCAGAAGCTTTAACTATTTTGTAACCCCAATCTCCGAGATAATAACTCATCAGTTCCCATTCTCGCAGAGAGTCTTTGACAATGAGAATTTTGCCAGCCCAAGTAATACCCAACCCTCAACCTCCCAAAAAAATAAGTAGGTTTGGTATTGTTATACTTCTGATTGCGAAATTACACCATGTGTTGAAAGATAATTTTCAACAAATCCCCTTGCGTAAAAGGTTTAGTCAAATATCCAGAAGCCTTGACTATCTTGGCTTTGGCTCTATCAATCAACCCTGTTTTAGCTGTAACCATAATTACAGGAGTATTTTTAAATTGGGAATGTTTACGCAATAAAGAACATAATTCATACCCATCGAGATGTGGCATGTTAATGTCTAATAAAATTAAGTCAGGTTTGGTGCGAAGAATTTCCATTAAAGCTTTTAATGAATCTGTAACTCCAATCACAGAAAACATCTGCTCATCTAGAAAGCTTTTAATAGCATTTAATACGCTGGGGCTATCATCAATGCAGAAGATGGTATATAGTTTTTGGTCTGTAGTAGCAGGCTCAAGTTGATGAAATTGAGGATCTGTCTGTTGAAGGTTCGCAGTTAAATTATCAGATGTTTCTGCAACTTGATTGCTAGCTTGTCTTGGGAATGCTGGTGGATTTGTAATTGGAGATTGTAATGGTACTTGACGTGCAAATTGCGACCCTGGCTTGGGGGAAAATTGAGATTTAAGATGACCTTGAGATAGTGATGATTTATCTCCAAAAGGAGCTGATCCTCTATATTTTTGGCACTGTTCAACTAGTAAGCGTAAATTGAGATAACAAAACTTTGGCAAGTCATCTAAAAAGCTTTCGGGAATAAATTCGTAGCTACCTTCTTCCAGCTTCAAAAATGAATCGAGAACTTCTAAGGCTAATTGTTCAATAATAATCCCTGCTTGGGAAGAACTAATATATTTCTGATTAACTAACCAACAAATAGCTAGATAATCTGGATTTGGTATTGCCTGATTTTCGATCCCAGTTTCAAATATCGCCCGCAACTGCTGATCAATTCCTTTAGGAAGAGTGGAAATTTGCTGACTCAATCGTTGCAAGTTTCTGTAAAGTGACTCAAACATTTTCTCTGAGTAGCAGGCATAAATCAGTTTACCTTCCTCTATATATATTGACCAAGAACCTGATGAGCTGAATACTTGTAAACACCCAGTTACAGATTTATTTGTGATTTTTTTTAAGAGAGATAAGGGCTGTATCTTTTGAAAAAACCTGTATCTACTAATAGGAAGTGTCTTCATTGGGACGGCTCTAAGATAAAAGCAATATTTTTAATCGAAATTTTTGGAAACCCTTTCTGAGTATCACAGGGATCAAGCTAGAAGCGCTTTCAAAAAGACATAGTGCTTCACATCTTTGCGAGTAGAAGCAAATCTCTGCCAACTCCTAACTCCCCACTCTCTGTCACGCTAGTGCAGTTCAATGCACTATCGTTTAGTAGAACAGCCATACTATTTCTTGCCAAATAGCAAAATGGCTATACTTACTGCCAGGAAACAGTATTCCAAAAATCAGCTTTACTTTCTGTATCTTTCGCTAATCTAGCTCATCTCACAGTAACGCAAGCGTTACAAGTAGGGCATTGCTCATGCATTAATTGCATGAAATCATTGCTAATGAGCTTTTTGAGCGACATTTGAAATTATGTAAGTAGTTAACCTTGAGGATGTCTCCAATTTGTGAAACTGTATTTATTGTAACTAAGTAAATATTTACCCTAATATTTTACCAAATTGGAGATCGTAGTGGTTCTCTCTAGAAACTTGGATAAAATTATCACCTGTTTCACAACAATGGTAATTTAGCACCGAGGAATAATCAGTTTGTATTGGATATGCAGATTGTGTATGGCAAGATGCAACGGTAACCAATTTAGCAGCAGGCAAGCTTTTCATTAGCAATAGCAACGTATTTTGCTGTTATGAGGGAAAAATAGCCAATCTGCACAATTTGAAGGGTCAAAAGGCCCGATGCAAGAACATTTACTCAATGAGATTTGAAATTGCTATGTTGTGGCTTCGGCGAAGGATTAGCCTGCGATCGCAACGCTTCGCAATTTTTCAGATCAATAGTAAATATTCAGTAACTTCCCTACTAAAACTTAGGTTACTGCAAAATTCATAAAAAGGGAAAAGAAATATGTGAATTTTGTGAAAAGTAAATGAAGGAATTATGAAATAGAGCAGCATACATTAAAGATGTTGTTTAAAAATAAATATTTATTTGGTTTATCCGGTTAACTAAACAATGTACAGAAAATATCATTTTTTAGTTAATTTTTAATACCTGTACAGGCATCATATATTGAGAAATAATTGATCCAGTAACGGGCAATTTCACCCCTTAGAGCAAGTTTAACCCCGCACATAGCGCTGGCTTACCTACGTAGATTTTACAAATGGCGCAGGAATTCTCTAGTTGTTCTATGTATACGTAATAATAAGAACAATGCATTTCGAGAGTAGGAAATGACTGTAAGCCCTAACCTATCAGAGTTGCTCCAGCAAGGACATGACCAACTGGATGGGGGAAATTACCACCAAGCTTTAGATACTTTTTACCAAGCCGCTGCACTAGAACCCCAAAATCCCCAAGTATTATACAGCTTGGGTTTAGCTTGCTATCGACTTGAACAATATCAAGATGCCATAGGATATTGCAACCAAGCATTGACAACTGAGCCAAATTACATTTTGGCTTTAGCTAGGCGGGGATTGACTTATAAACAGCTAGAGCAAATACAGTTAGCACAGGCTGACTTTGAGCAAGTTATCGCACTTATCCCACAAGATGCAGGAGATTGGCATGGTAGGGGAATTGCGCTGAATGGTTTAGAGCGATATGAAGAAGCGATCGCATCTTACGACAAAGCTATAGAAATCAAACCTGATTACCGTAACGCTTGGTACAGTCGGGGGATTACGCTCTCTAATTTAGGGCGATATGAAGAAGCGATCGCATCCTACGACAAAGCAGTAGAAATCAAACCTGACTACCACATTGCTTGGAACAATCGGGGAAATACGCTGTCTAATTTAGGTCGATATGAAGAAGCGATCGCTTCTTGCGACAAAGCTATAGAGATTAAACCTAAGGAGCATTTAGCTTGGCACAACCGGGGAAACGCACTGTGGAATTTAGGGCGAAATCAAGAGGCTTTTGCATCCTACGACAAAGCAATAGAAATCAAACCTGACTACTACTATGCTTGGAATGGTCGGGGAAGTGCGCTATGGAATTTAGGAAAACATCAAGAAGCTCTTGCCTCCTACGACAAAGCTATCGCTATTAAAGCTGATGAATATAATCCTTGGAATGGTCGAGGAAATGCACTGGTGAATCTGGGGCGAAACCAAGAAGCTCTTGCTTCCTACGACAAAGCTATTGCTATTAAAGCTGATGAATATAATCCTTGGAATGGTCGAGGAAATGCACTGGTGAATCTGGGGCGAAATCAAGAAGCTCTTACATCTTACGACCAAGCTATAGCTATTGAAGCTGATGAATATAATCCTTGGAATGGTCGAGGAAATGCACTGGTGAATCTGGGGCGAAATCAAGAAGCTCTTACATCTTACGACCAAGCTATAGCTATTGAAGCTGATGAATATAATCCTTGGAATGGTCGAGGAAATGCACTGGTGAATCTGGGGCGAAATCAAGAAGCTCTTGCTTCCTACGACAAAGCTATCGCTATTAAAGCTGAAAAGCATTTAGCTTGGAATGGTCGAGGAAATGCACTGGTGAATCTGGGGCGAAACCAAGAAGCTCTTACATCTTACGACAAAGCTATCGCTATTAAAGCTAAGGAGCATTTAGCTTGGAATGGTCGAGGAAATGCACTGGTGAATCTGGGACGATATCAAGAAGCTCTTGCTTCCTACGACCAAGCCTTGCATCTTACAAATAATCAGTATTGGCTAGCTTGGGACAATCGAGGTATAGCAGTCCTGAAATCTCAAGATTACAAAGCTGCTGTCAAAACCTGGCATGATGGCATTAATGCGCTTAAGTCAGAGACACCAGAGTATGAGATAGGTTGTGGTAAGTTACATCATCGCAAGGGCGCAATTTTGTATAACTACGGAAAGCTGCAACCTAATCCTTTTCCAGATTGGTTTGCAGCCAAAGCCAGTTATGAACAAGCCCTTAATTTTCTGAGTTTTGATAAATTCCCTCAACTAAATTTGCAAATATTAGAAGAATTACTGCAAGTATGTTCTGTATTGGGTGACAATCAAACATTCAAAAAAAGACAAGAAGAAGCGACGCAAAAGCTAGAAGAATTAGTTGTAAATTGCCAAAATAAAGGTCAAGAAATTAGTCTCAGGCGTAAATTTGCAGCTTTTCACCAATTGCGAATAGATTTACGCCTCAAGTCGCAAGATAAACAGCAACATATAGAAGCTTTAGAATTAGCGGAAGAACGTAAGAATATTTGCCTTGCTTGGCTGCGGGAAGGTTGGGATTATCAACCGCGCAAGTTTACTTATCAGGATATGCAAAGGCTGCTTAATCCCAAAACTGCGGCGGTATATTGGCACGTCAGTCCTATTGCAATCACTACTTTTATTGTTAAACATAAACAACCGCCTGTAGTCCTGCAACCGCAATTACCAGACGAATTCAGAAAGCAAGGCTATCCCCCACATACTTATCAACTCCTACGCTTTCAAAACTGGATACAGGAATGGAAGCAAGCTTATCAAGATTATTCCCAAGGTAATTACACAGGTACAGCTAAAGAATCAGCCCCTTGGCGAGAAAAGATGCAATATATGTTGCAAAATCAACTCCGTAACATTTTAGAAATTAATCGCATCCGAGATGAACTCAAAGGAGTTGAAGAATTAATTTTAATTCCCCATCGAGAGTTACATCTACTGCCCCTAGATTATCTTTTTCCTGAGCGATTTAACATTACATATTTACCAAGCTTTCAGATAGGTTTAAAGTTGTTAGCGCAGGAGAATCAATTTCAGCTAAATACTAGCCAGAACATAGTAAACGTAGCCACCAGCAATTTACCATTTGCGACTATTGAATCAGTTGCCTTATGTGCAATGTATCCACAAGTTAGGCAGTTACAAATCCCACCTGTGAAACCAAGTAATTTAATCGCAGAATTACGAAAAAATAAAGGTTTATTTCACTTTACTGGACATAGTGACCACATACCAGAAGAACCTCGTGAGTCATTTTTGATGTTATCTAAATCTGATAAATTAACTTTAGGTAATATAGTTGATGATGACGAGATAGATTTAAGTCAGTATGCTGTAATTTGCCTTTCATCTTGCGAAACGGGAATTACTAGTTCAGAAACTTTAACAGATGAATATGTCGGCTTGGTAAGCGGTTTTCTTGCCAAGGGAGCTAACTATGTTGTTAGTACTCTATGGACAGTAGATGAACGCTCTACAGCCATTTTAATGATTAAATTTTATGAATTATTAAAAACCGCTAAATCTCCTAGTATTGCACTGAGGAAAGCTAAACAATGGCTACGTCAGTTAACTTATCAAGATTTGGCAGTGTGGTATAAAGAATTAGCTCATAATTTGCCTGAACCTCAAGTGAAAGATTATTTAATCACTGAAGCGAGAATGATTGAAAATGACTCGGATAAGATGAATGATACTATGCCTGTTTATGCCCATCCTTATTATTGGGCTGGGTTTATTTTAACTGGTAAGCCTGTATAATAGCTCGCGACAAATTCAAATGAGGGGATGCGTTACGCTGCGCTAACACATCCTACATATATGTTTAAGAATTAATTAATCATCTTAGGTTTCCAGGATTACTGTAGTTAGTAAATCATCTCATTTAATCTTATGTTCAACCAATTAGAAACAGTCACATTTGCTGCTTTTTTAGTGGCTTTGGCAGATTTGGATACACCTTTACCACAGGGTTTACAAGAGGAAATTAATAAGGTTGGTAAATTATTACTAGAACAACCCAAGGCTGGGATTGATAGGTTGGTGGAACTGGCAAAACATGATTGTATCAGTGAACTTTATTGGCAAGCACGGTCTAATATCCAAAAGCAATATGAAACGCAAGAGAAAAATAAATACCGTGACCTTGACAAAGAGAGCGAAGCTAATAATAATGACCCTGATATGATTGAAAATTTATCAATTGCTCTACCCGCACAGTCAATTACAGAGATTGGTCAACCAATTTTACAAGCGGCGGATTCTCGCGTCGCAGCTAAACAAAATGAAGTGGAAATTAGGCTAGTTATTAGACGAGCTATTTAATGAACAAAATCAAATATCCGACTGTTGATTTATTTATCTATAATCTGGCAGATGTATCAGACAAAACCAAATATGAAAAATATTGGGAGGATTTAGCCGCCGACATTCAAAAACAGAAATTAGTTGAACCTAAACCATCTACCTCTAATGGTTATTTAGAGTTTAAAATTACTAGCCGCCAGATTGATGGCTCTTACAGTCGTTTTTCTATTTATGATACCTATTGTTTAAATTATAGTGCTTCTTGCGATCAGGAGTTTGAATTATCTCACGTACCATCTATATTATTTGAACTAAAAAATTTGGCTTTACTGCCAACAGTGGGTAATTTACCACTAGGTCAACTCTCGGAAAATGGCTATCAGGGTCAAACTTTGATGGTGTCAGGTTGGACAGTTCCAGATAATAGCCAAATAGCTGAATCTGAAGCTATTGAGATTTATCAAGCTTTAGTTTCTGAAAAACATCAATATCAAAGCCAAGGTAATTTTTTAGGCGCTACTGTTTATGAAATGTGGCGTGGAAAAAATGAGTGGGAGGGGATAGAAAAAGATAGTCATGTAATTATTATCTTCTATCCTGATGAGCAAACCTTTATCAACGCCTCAAAAAATTATCAAACTCCTTGGCGAGATTTATTTCATTGGCGACATAAAATAATTTGGGCTTATCAACAAGGTAAACAACTCAAACCAGAATTAGCTAAACCAATTCAGCACCAAACAGATATTACTGTTTTATCAACTAGTTTAGCCAAACAAGGTTTAGGTACACTCAAATCAGAATTAGAAGCAAATAGCGAAAAGCTAGCAAAATATATTCAAAATATAAATTTACTGCAAATTCAACAGCATACAGTAAAAATTAATTTAGAAAATTACAAAAGAAACTGTAATAAACATTTTAAAACAGCAGATTGGCTCAAGGATTTTAGCGAAGTAGCGGAAAAGAAATATAACGTGCAATTAGAAACAGATTTTCTTAGCCTGAATGCAGGATTAGCCATGTTAGAAAACGTGACTAATACAATTCGCGGGATGGTGGAGATTGAGCAAACACAGCGCGATCGCAATCTTAGCAACACGGTGGCGATCGCAGGTGTCGGATTAGCCACTAGCCAAGTAGCATCTTCCATTATTCTTGCCCAAGATCCCCCACCCCCAGATATTCCCTTTTTCCAAACTCCGGCGTTTTGGTGGAGTCTGACAACTGGCGTAGTTGCTAGCCTCATTCTCTGGAGTATTCTGCGTTTGTATCGCCTGATTATCAACCGCTTTCGTAGTTAAATCATACCCTTGGCAATACTTGTCGGTTAAGGGGAAAAAGGGGAATGGGTAAAGGGACAGAAAAAACCTTTAACCTTTTCCCCAAAACCAATTTTGAGTTCAAAACGCTTAACCGAGTAGTATTGATACCCTTGGTGCTTTGGTTCGTTAAAATTAACTAGCAGCACTTCGAGACAGGGGAATTAATTTAGATAAACTGTGACCGAATTTAATTTACAAGTTGAAGAAAATAGCGAACGCCTTGATCGCTACCTTAGTCAAGAGTTACCAGATTTATCCCGTTCGCGTATTCAACAGTTAATCGAACAGGGTAATGTGCAGCTGAATGGTAAAGTTTGCACATCGAAAAAAATTAATGTGAAAACAGGCGATCGCATTACTCTAGAAATACCAGAAGCTCAACCCCTACAACTACAAGCAGAAGATATTGCTTTAGATATTCTCTACGAAGATGACCAGCTACTTATTCTCAATAAACCCGCAGGCTTAGTTGTCCATCCTGCACCCGGTCATCCTGATGGAACTCTTGTTAATGCTTTATTAGCACATTGTCCCAATCTTCCGGGAATTGGAGGAGTACAACGGCCGGGAATTGTCCACCGACTAGATAAGGATACAACCGGTGCGATCGCGATCGCTAAAACAGATATCGCCTATCAACACCTACAAGCACAACTCCAAGCCAAAACTGCAAGACGTGAATACTTGGGTGTAGTTTACGGTGCGCCAAAAGCCGAAAGTGGTGTGATAGATTTCCCGATTGGTCGCCACCGCCAAGACCGCAAAAAAATGGCAGTGGTTCCTATTGAAGAAGGCGGACGTAATGCAATTACCCATTGGCAAGTCCAAGAACGTCTTGGTAATTACACATTAATTCACTTTCAACTCGAAACAGGACGCACCCATCAAATTCGCGTCCACAGCGCCAAAATTGGGCATCCCATAGTTGCTGACCCAGTTTATGCTTCTGGTCGTTCCATTGGGGTAAATTTGCCTGGTCAAGCATTACACGCTTGGCGATTGAAGTTGCAGCATCCTATATCTGGAGATTTAATTGAGGTGACAGCCCCCCCACCCCAAACCTTTGTTACTCTGCTAGAAGTTTTGCGGAGACGTTCTTTTAGTGGTGCTGAGTTGCAGAGACGCGATTAATCGCGTCTGTACAAGAGGACGGGGGAGAAAGAGTTTTGTGGGTTGTTGCAAAGATGGGGAATTGATAACTAAACAGTTAAAAATAATATGAATTATGAATATGAATTATTAAATATTAAGTTATAAAATAAACCTTAAATTTTATGCTGTGAGACGTTTACCGTAATGCAACATTTTCACAAATTTGCTGCATTAAAAGTAGAGTTTAAGCATCTTACATAGGTTTGATATTTTAGGCTGTTGGCTTACTTTAAAATAAAGTGATGTTACACCTTTTCTTGAAAGTACGCATTACTATTGAAATCAAACAAGAGAAAATCGGTGTGTCACATGGCTACTAAAAAACAATTCAACAGCTTTGAAGAAATGCTGAGTGAGTCTGATGTACCTGTTTTGGTAGATTTTTATGCGGACTGGTGTGGCCCTTGTCAGATGATGGTGCCAATTTTGGAACAAGTGAATGCCCAATTAAAAGACCGTCTAAGAATTGTCAAGATAGATACAGAGAAATATGCAGAGTTAGCAACCAAATATCAAATTTACGCCCTACCCACCCTGATGTTGTTTAAGCAAGGTCAACCAGTAGACAAGATTGAAGGTGTAATGCAAGCACCGCAATTAGTGCAACGTCTGCAAACTAAGCTTTAGTTTAGGGCATGGGGCATGGGGCATGGGGCATTGGTAATAGGTAATGGTAATTGGGGTTTGTTATTTTTCCCCCTGCTCCCTGCTCCCCTGCTTTTTCCCAGTCCCCAATCCCTAAGACCGTCGCACATTCAAGCAACACCATTCTTTTTTCTTCCACAAAGTAGCAATCACCCAGCCGTGTTGTTCTAATGCATCAGCTACGGCTTTGGATTGCTCAAGTAAAATGCCGCTGAATATAGCCCAAGTGCTGGGTTTGGTAATCGCGGTGATTTCGGGAACTAATTCGATAATTACATCAGCTAAAATGTTGCAGACGATGCCATCTACTGGTGCTTCAATCAGTTTTTTGAGGATGTCTACGCTGCCTTCTGCTGGGATCAAGCGTTTTGGGCTAATGTCGTTGAGGGCGCGATTGCTGAAGGTGGATTGCACTGCTAACGGGTCATTATCCACTGCATAGACTTTTTCTGCCCCTAGTAGGACTGCGCCAATAGAAAGAATGCCAGAACCACAACCAATATCGGCAATTATTATAGGTTGTTTCTCGGTTTCTGAATTTACAAATGATTTAGGTAATTCACTCAGCCGCATTTCCAGAGATTCTAAGCATAACTGAGTTGTGGCATGGTTGCCTGTACCGAATGCTACACCAGGGTCGAGGCGAATTACTAAGCGGTCTGTGGACTCTGGGAATGGTAGCCAAGCCGGATTAATCAAAAAGCGATCGCCTATTTCTTCTGGTTGCCAATATTGCTTCCAGCTAGTGGCCCAATCTTCTTCATCAATTAACTGCCAATTTAAAGTCGGCTCTGATAACTCTACACACAGAGCATCTTGACGTAGCCACAACGATAGCGCCGCCAAATCTAACAAGTCTACCTGAAATTCTGGTAAATAAGCCCTGACGAGTGAAGACTTGCCTTTACTTTCAATTGCTGTTCCACGACAGCCAAAATTTTCCAGTCGCCAAAAGATTGTATCTTCTAGGTCTGGTTCACATAATATCTGTAGTTCCCACCAGGTGTTTGCCATCTTTTCAGTACTGAGTTCTGAGTGCTGAGTGCTGAGTAATTCGTAAGTAGAAAGGAAGTATTAAATCTTCATACTCAGAACTCGCTACTCAGCACTCAGCACTTTTATAGTGTTACTGTATATGCGTCCCGAATGCCTGGTACTTTGGTAATCTCATCTAAAATGCCCTCTGGTAAGGGATCATCGATGCTGAGAGCCATGACTGCATCACCACGGACGATTTTGCGACCTACCTGCATACTGGCAATGTTGACATTAAAACTGCCCAGTAGGGAACCGAGTTTACCAATGATACCCGGCATATCGCGGTGCAGGGTAAACAGCATATATTTGCTGGGGGGGACATTAATGGGGAAACCATCAACGTCAGTTAGGTGAATTTCTTTGTCACCTAACAAAGCACCGGTAACAGAGTGAGTTCCTAAAGTGCCTGTAGCTTCTAAATGCAAGGAACCTGCATAGTCACGTACAGAAGCATCTCTGGTTTCAATCACCCGGATTCCCCGTTCTTTAGCCTCAATGCTGGCATTAACGTAATTTACTCGTTCCCGCAGTGCTTGGTATAGAAGTCCTTTTAGGGATGCTACCACTAAAGGCTGACTTTTGTTAGTTGCCAGTTCGCCTTGCAGTCTAATGTTGAGTAATTCTACTCGACCGCCTGCTAGCTGTCCTACGAGGTTACCCAAGGTTTCTGCTAGCTGCATATAGGGTTTGAGTTCTTCCAAGACATCGGGGCCGAGTCCGGGAATGTTCACCGCTGAACGTGCGGGGAGTCCTAAGAGGACATCGCGGATTTGTTCAGCCACATCAATTGCCACATTTACTTGCGCTTCTGCAGTGGATGCTCCCAAGTGGGGGGTGAGGATCATTTCTTTACCGAGCGATCGCAAATCCGATTCGCCTAACGGTTCAGACTCGAATACATCTAAGGCTGCACCAGCTATTTTACCTTCTTTGATTGCCGCCGCTAAAGCTGCTTCATCAATGATGCCACCACGGGCACAGTTAATAATCCGGGCAGTTGGTTTCATCTTTGCCAGGGTTTTGGCATTGATTAAATGGGCTGTTTCTGAGGTTTTGGGGATGTGTAAGGTGATGTAGTCTGCTTGCTGGATCAGCAAATCTAAATCAACTAATTGACATCCAATTTGTTCGGCGCGATCAGTGGAGATGAAGGGATCGTAACCTAGCAATTTCATTCCCATTGCCTTAGCTACAGCCGCGACGTGGGAACCAATTTTACCCAACCCAACAATACCGAGAGTTTTTTTGTAAACTTCCGCGCCGACAAAAGTTTTGCGATCCCACTCACCTTTTTTCACCGAGACATTCGCATCGGGGATGTGACGAGACAAAGCCAACATCATGGCGATCGCATGTTCGGCTGCTGCGATCGTGTTACCTTCAGGAGAATTGACAACCACAATCCCGTGGCGTGTGGCAGCGGGGACATCCACGTTATCCACACCCACACCAGCACGACCGATAATTTTTAACTGCGTGCCGGCTTCAATAATTTCTTGGGTGACGCGTGTACCCGAACGAATCATCAGCGCGTCGTACTCACCAATAATTTCTATCAGTTCTGCTGGTTTTAAACCTGTTTTGACATCAACCGTTGCTACTTGCGAGAGAATGTCAATTCCAGCCTGGTCAATAGGATCGGAGACAAGAACCTTGGACATGATTACTTTGTTTAAAGCTACAAGTTTTGCTGCACAAGACTTTTTAGTTTAGTCTTTATCCGTTGCAATTCAGCAAAAATTCTTTATTGTAATATCAACTTATCCTTACACTGACACCTCGCACTGAGGGTATGTATCAGTTACAAGGGAGATATGGCGCTGCTGCCAAATGTGCTAAGTGCTGAGTTGCAAGTCAGAATATACTCTTCTAACTACACCTCTGCTTCTGTTTTCTCACCTTGTCCCTTGTTGATGCTAGGTGCTGAGTTTCAGAATTTGAATTGATTGTTACTGCCTCCTATATTTGAATATCAGTGACTGTTCGTGTCACCTTTGGGTAAATATAAACCATGAATAGGGGACAGTATAGATATATTTATTAATCGTTAAGAGTTATCTGTATTTCTTTGGCGGTACGCATTGGCTAAGGAATATCACTTGCGGTTGAATTCATGCACAGCAACACAGTACTGCTGAGTATCACTTTATCACTATCAATGTGGTGCGTAGGCGTAGCCCTTTCTATGGATGAATTTGACTGAATTTAGCGGGAGTTAATCCCCGACTTTTTCAAAAATTGGGGATCTGCACAGCAACGTTTGCTTAAGTGTGCCACTATTTCGGGACTCGCCAAATTTTAACTGTCTTATCCTTACTCCCACTCACTAGAGTCTTACCATCTGGACTTATGGCTACGGTATAAACTAAATCACTATGCCCAGTTAGAGTAGTTTTTAAGGCTCCAGTTTGTAAGTTCCAAATTTTAATAGTATTATCCCAACTGCCACTAGCAAGAGTCTGCCCATCCGGGGTAATTGCTACGGAACTCACTGCATAGCGGTGTTCAGTGAGGGTATTTTTTAACTCCCCAGTTTGTAGATTCCAAATCTTAATTGTTCTGTCGTAACTTCCACTAGCTAAAGTCTTCCCATCTGGGCTAACTGCGACAGCAAAGATGACATCTTTATGACCAGTAAGAGTATTTTTTAAATCCCCAGTTTGCAGATTCCAAATTTTGATAGTGCTGTCTGCACTCCCACTTGCTAGAGTTTGCCCATCTGAACTAATCGCAAGAGCCATCACTGGTTTATTGTGTCCGTTGAGAGTATTTTTCAACTCTCCAGTTTGTAAATTCCAAATCTTGATTTTATTGTCTCCATCACCACTTAATAGACTTTGTCCATCTGGACTAATAACAACCGAATTAACCCTTGCCTCACTTCTTGGAAGAGTTGCTTTCAATGTACCTGTAGGCAAATTCCAAATTTTGATAGTGCCGTCTTTGCTAGCACTAACTACGGTTTTACCATCAGGGCTAATAGCAACAGAATTAACTACATCAGAATGTAGTCTAAGAGTTGTTTTTAACGCGCCAGTTTTTAGGTTCCAAATATTAATGCTTTTATCAGCACTGCCACTAACTAACGTTTCACCATCGGCACTAATAACTAGAGAATTAACCCACTCAGTATGAGCAGTCAAACTATTAGCTAATGCGAGTTTTTCGTAAGCAACTGTATGAGCTACTAGAGGTTTACGTATTTGCCAAACTCCATATCCTCCCAAACTTAGTAATAAAATAGCGCCACTTAGCAACAATGGTATTTTGAACTGCTGTTTTGGTTTAGCTAAATCTACTACTGTTGGAGAAGTTATTTCCCCTTTCCTCTTGATTGATACTAGCGGTTGATAGGCTACAGTTGGCGGAAGTTGCGGTGGTGTGGATACTGGCCGATGATGAGCCACTGTAGCTGGCATATCTAAAAGGAAATTTACATCATTAATATCTTGTAATACTGCTTCTGCTGATTGATATCTTTCCTCATCGTTTGGTTGTAGTAACTTATCTAAAATCATCGCCAATTGTGGACTGACTGATTGCTGCAAATGCTGTCGCCAATTAGCTACCCAACCATAGCCTTGTTGCTTCCATAATTCCCAAGGCGCAACACCAGTTAAAAGATGAAAGCAAGTAGCACCTAAACTGTATAAATCACTAGCTGGATATACTTGTCCATCTTGCATTTGTTCTAAGGGAGCATAACCAAAAGAACCGATGGTTGTTCCTTGTTGAGTCATGACAGTTTCACTCAACTGTTTAGAAGCACCGAAATCTATCAGAATGATATTTCCCTTTGTAGCTGATGATTTACGCCGAAGAATATTTTGTGGCTTGATATCTCGGTGAATTACCTTTTGTTGGTGAACTGTTGTCAGAATATTTAATAACTCAAGCAATAATTCTCGAATTTTTTGCTCATTAAAAGTACCTTGCTGTTGTAATTCATCAAGTAAATTCTCTCCATCAATAAACTGCTGCACTAAATACAAACGCTGATTCTGTTCAAAATATGCCAATAGCGTTGGGATTTGGGGATGTTCTCCTAATTGTTGCAAACGCCTTGCTTCTTGCTCAAATAATTCTGTTGCCTTTTGTAATGCGCCGGTTCCCTGTATCTGCGGTGCAAATTGCTTAATTACACAGAGTTCATTAAACTTTTCAACGTCTTCAGCCAGGTAAGTTTTACCGAATCCTCCGCTACCAATTACACGGATAGGACGATAGTGTCGTAATACAACCAAAGGAACGCCACAGTTTGAACAAAACTCTGTACCATCCGGGTTTGGAGGATTATGGCAAGAAGAATTGAGGCAACATATCATACACGTAAGTTTAAGGTCACATGGAGTAATTATCGCTTACGCATTAGGGGAATGGAAAACAAGGGTACAAGGGGAATTATTTAATACTCAGTATGTCAAGTTGAAATTTTTCTTTACTCCCCTGTCTGCATAGCGATTGGTTATTTTTTTAATTGGAAGCTTCTAGCCCCTCACCCCTACAAATCGCTATAATTCTTGTGAGTTTTGGGAAAATCAGCCATGTTAAACGACAACCTGCCGAGGTACTTGCCTTCTGCTGAAGAATTGCCCGACTCTGACGATACACCTGTGGATAATGAACTGCAAGAATTAATACCAGGCTTATTAAAAGCAATACTGCTAGCAGAAAGATTAAGAGCGCTGGGTATAGATCCTGATGAGCAATGACTATTACCAATTACTAATTACCAATCAAATAGATATCTTTTTAGGAATAACACTTCTCATACCACTTTTAGCGCCTACAGCATCACCTTTGTAACGTGGGATGATATGGATACTGGTGTGCATCATATTTTGACCTGCGGTGCGATTGACGTTGATTCCAATATTAAAGCCATCAGGATTAAATTCTGCTTTGAGCATTTCTTGTACTTTATTCACCATAAACCAGCAAGCAGATTGTTCTTTAAAGGGTAGGTCAAAATAATTGCTCATATGGCGTTTAGGAATCACTAAAATATGTCCTTTACTAAGGGGATAGCCATCAAAAATTGCATAAGCAGTTGCAGATTCTGTTAATAGTTTTAAATGTGTATAGGGATTGCAGAATAAACAATTATTAGATGAGTTACGCTGGTGATTGTAATGCCGATATTCATAAAACTCCCGATTTTCATCTAAATAAATAGAATGGAAAGGAAGCTTGACAATACATTGATATGTATGTTTTTTATGAACATAATGTTCTCTAAAACCTTCTTTTTTAATATCTCTCCTCACTGCATAATAAGCTTTACCTCCTGGCTTCAATAAATGTGATACATCCATGAGAACATTAGCTTGTTCTTCAGAAAACAACACATTTAATACATAAAAGCAAATTATTGTGTCAAATTTCTCTTGAGGATATTGGGGAAAATAATAAGGGTCATAACCTGTAATATCACAGCCTTTGTCACGCAATATTTTCACATCATTACCAAAGCCACAACCAAAATCTAATATTTTGCCTTGAAGCAGGTTTTGATTTAATAAATATTGTGCTGGAAAAGACAAGCTAGTTCTTTCTATAGCTGTGAGATGGCTAAATAGATTTTTTTGCTGTTTCATGGAATTTCGCTGTTTCTGTCTTCTGCTGCTTCTCGGTTTCATTATTACGGAGACAGAAGGCATAAGAATAAGATAATTATTATACTCTCGTATTTATGGGAAAGGAGGGCTAGGGAAGCTGGATAACAAAAGTATAATTACTGAGGCTTTTTGTAATAAACCTTAAAATTTTTTGCGTATATTGCTGAACCGAAATATAGCTTTATTAAGGCAAGCTAGGTGTAGATTACTATATCAGTGGTGAGATCTATGCCTCGCGAAAGACAAAAATCACGTATTTTAGAAAAGGCTCAATTAAGAACTTACGGACTCCATGCGATTGATCCGAACATTGATTTTGGAGAGAATCGCAACTTGGAAGGCATGAGAGATCTAATAGAGAAATTACGCAATAAAATGCTGGCTTATAATACCGCTTTAGTCACGCTCAATACTTATAAAAGCGAGATTAAAGATCTAGAAAAAACCTTGGGCGACCTCTGTGAGAGAATGTTACTGGGAGTCGCTTTTAGATACGGTAAAGACAGCCACCAATATGAATTAGCAGGTGGTGTACGTACAAGTAAACGCGTCCGTAAAAGCACGGTTACCCGTGCTAAGTCAGTTAAAGAAGAAACACCGAGTGGGAAGACGAAGAAGGTGTAGGAGTGGGGAATGGGTAATTGGTAATGGGAAGTTAGAACTTGTGCTTTCTCCCTCATCTCCCTCATCCCCGCTTCAGCTTCTAATTCCTCCCATTCGGCCTTTGAATAATCGTTTCCGTCACTCGGCGCTTGGCTTTGGGATCTATTGCTACTAAACGCAGGTACTCGCCTTCATATTCAGTTAGACATGATTCTAAAGCTGAGATGGCATCTGAGTGAGCATCGATGTGGGTATTGAGACAACTTTGCCAGGAACCTGTGCGGAAGCGTCTTTCATCGACGTGTTCAATATTAATTGTGTGACCCTGCGCTAAGATTTGCCGGATTTGTTCTTGTGTTTCTAGGGTTAAATGGGGACTTAATGTTTCTTGTTTTTCTGAGTTGTTATTAGTTGCGCCTTTATTTACACCATTGCTGGATGGCTGAGTTATTGGTGTCGCTGCAGCAGGTGGTGCAGCTTGGTAACTTTTGCCGCGATTGAGGCGATTGTATTCGTCAACTAGCTGGGAATTTTCTACTCGTTTTTGTTCGCCAACCATCAATTTACCAGATTCAAGTAAATGAGATAGCCTAAAATCCGGCTTTTTAAATTCTGGTGGCCCTTCAGCGCTATTCACTATACGTAGGGAAACACGCTCAAATCCTATTTGATGGATGAAGTGGCGAATTTGTTCGTCATAAATGCGCGATCGCAATGCGCTAAAAAAGTCTATCGATTGATTGGGGAAGGTATCAACTAGCTGTTCGATTTCCCGCTGAGAGAGTCCATCTGGTTCAAATATCCCCCCAACTATTCCGACTTTGTCATCGCGATCGGGTTCCCAGTAAAATTTCTCCATGCGACCATCCCGAATTAATGGTGCATAAAGGGTAGAAAAATCATTTCCTGTAACGATAATCGGTACTCGACGTAACGGTGTGGAATCATAACTTCCAGGTAATTGCACATCTGTAGGATTATCGGCAATATTCATCAGCGTGGCGTTTACCAACTGAGTATTGACTGTATATTGCGTTCCTTCATCAAATCTACCTGCACCTGCATCCAAATCATTAATCATCAGCACGCACATTTTACCGCGCACTTTGATTAATTCTGCGGTTTCCCGATAGCGCAGACGTATTAAACGTGCTGGATCTCCCGCATCTGGACTTTCTAATTCACCACCAGATATGTGAGTTACCTCTACACCCATTTTCTCGAAGACTAACTCACATTGAAAAGATTTTCCCTCTCCTTTCCGTCCGTGAACCCCTAAAATTAAGGGAACTCGCACGCCAGGGAGATCTAGAAAGTTTTTGGTAATATGGACAGCTAATTTGTCCAAAAACCGAGGAGCGATATAGTAACTCATGCAATCATTTTTGGTTAGTGCTTCTTAGGATCATGGTAGTTTTTTTTAGCTACTGATGTTTATGTATCTTTGGGTAGAGAAGGGATTGGGGACTGGTGATTGGGGAAAGGGGAAGGGGAAAAAGTAAGTTTAGGGTGGGTATGGGCAATAACTTAAAAAAATAAGGGCTTGAGCGATAAAAGTGCCCACCCTAAGATAAGTGTTATGAGAGTTTTTTTATGCCTCGAAAGATGGGGGATGCTGCATCTTAATTAACTGACACTGAGGATGCAACCGGCACGTGCGGGAAGAGAGAGAGAAAGCTGCTGGGTTTCTCCTTGTTTATCCCAGGTAATTTCGGCATTGCCATATACAAGCTTGTTGGGTTGAGTACGCAAATTATTAATGTCAATATTTGCGTTTGTTGATGCTGTACCAGTGTTAACGGCAATAATTAATTCTTCTGTGCCTAAGGTTCTGGCAAATACATACAGTGCGCCTTGGGCATAAATTACTTGGTAATCGCCTGTCCGCAAAGCTGGGTAAGTATGGCGCAGGGCAATTAATTGGCGGTGAGTCTGGAGAATTTCACGATCCCAGGTAGCTTCTAAAGGAAAGCCACGGCGAGAATCGGGATCTATGGCACCAGATAAACCAACTTCATCACCATAGTAAATACTAGGGGCACCAGGAAATGTCAGTAATAGCAGGGTTGCTAGTTCTACACTGGCTTTATCGCCACCAGAAATTGTGAGTAATCTGGCTGTATCGTGACTCGCTAGCAAGTTTAATTGCGTCAGTTGAATTTCCCAAGGGTAAAGTTGCAATAGTTCCTGAATTTGGGCAGCGTACTCAGCTGCAAATAAAGGTGGGTATGGTTTATAGTCACGGCTTTGTACTTGATCTAAGACTACGCGATCGCCTGCGGCAAAGGCGATGGTTGGCCCGGCAAATAGATAATTCATTACGCCGTCAAATTGAGTACCATCTAGCCACTCGCGGGAATCTCCCCACACTTCACCCACAATATAAGCTTCGGGATTAATTGCTTTGACGCGATCGCGAAATTCTTGCCAAAATCCTGGTGTTTTAATTTCAAATGGTACATCTAACCGCCAGCCGTCAATGCCGAATTTAATCCAATATTCGGCAATTTCCATAATATATTCTTTGACTTCGGGGTTGTCGTGGTTAAATACTGGCAAAGCCCGATTTCCCGCCCAGCCTTCATAGTTGGCAGGAAATTCACCGTTGTAAGGTGAAACTGGCCAGCCCTCAACTTTAAACCAATTTACCCAAGGAGAATGAGGGCCATTTTCTAAAACGTCGTGAAAAAAGAAAAAGCCGCGACTGGAGTGGTTAAATACTCCATCTAACACGACTTTGATATTGCGCTGATGGGCTGCGTCTAGTAATTCCTTAAAAGCTTCATTCCCCCCTAAGAGTGGATCGACCTGATAATAATCGTGGGTATGGTAGCGGTGATTACTAGCGGATTGAAAGATGGGTGTAAAGTAGATGGCGTTAATTCCTAGATCCTGGATGTAATCTAAACCTTCGATAATGCCCCATAAATCGCCACCTTTGTAACCTTGCAATGTTGGCATTGCTTCCCAATCTTCCCACCGGGCCTCATGCAATAAACGTTTGCGAGGCTGTTTACTTCTAGCAAAGCGATCAGGAAAAATTTGGTAGAAAACTGCGTGTTTAACCCAGTCTGGTGTTTGAATTTGCATGAAGTCCTCTCGATACTATTAGGTGCAATCGTTGCAAATAATAGCTTCTTTGCGGGTCTTACTTGTGGTAGAAATTCTAATATTAATTGTTGACAGTTGACAGTTGACGGTTGACTGCTGACTGGGAAGAAGAATTTTTCGGTAAATTTTACGGCGAAAGGCCGAGAAGCTAGTTTTGTGTTCGGCTTCCAGGCTTGAAGCATGGGTAAGATGGGGAAAAATAATTTGCTAAGCTATTCTGCTTTTAAGTTGCACAATCCGTCATGAGGGCTGTTAACGGTTGACCGTTGACAGTTAATAGCCTTCATGAGTAGTTATGCAATTTAGGCGCGCATTAGCTTATTTCCAGTGAACTGTGAACAGTCAACCGTCAACACTATGAATATGGAACGCCCAATTTTATACATAGCCATTACTAACCACGGTTTTGGTCATGCTAGTCGCATGGCATCAGTCGCTGCAACTATTCAAAAGTTATGTCCAGAAGTTTTGTTAATTATGGTGACTACTGCGCCGCGGTGGTTACTAGAGTGCTATATCGAAGGCGATTTTATCCATCGTCCTAGGGCTTTTGATTTGGGTGTGATCCAAGCAGATAGCTTGACAATGGATAAAGCTGCGACTTTGGACAAGTTAAGGGAAATTAAGCAGAAGCAGAATTCCCTGGTGGCATCGGAAGTCAATTTTATTCGCCAAAATCGTGTCCATCTGATCTTGGCGGATATCCCCTTTCTCGCCTCTGTAATTGCTAAGGCTGCAAATATCCCCTGCTGGTCAATGAGTAACTTTGGCTGGGATTTTATCTATCGTGATTGGGGCGGGGAATTTTTGGAAATTGCTGACTGGATTAGTCAGTGTTATTCAAAATGCGATCGCCTGTATCGTCTCCCCTTTCATGAGCCAATGTCTGCTTTCCCCAATATTATTAATGTGGGTTTAACAGGTGGTTCACCCCGTTATGCTGCTGATGATTTGCGTTCCAGTTGGGGAATTACTGCACCTGTGGAAAAAACTATTCTGCTGACTTTCGGCGGCTTAGGTTTGCAGCAACTTCCCTACGATAACTTGTGCCTATTCCCCGATTGGCAATTTATTGTTTTTGATCAATCTGCACCAGATTTACCTAATGTAGTGAAAATTACTGACCGTAAATACCGCCCTGTAGATTTTATGCCCATTTGTGGGCGAGTTGTATCTAAACCTGGTTACGGTACTTTTGCGGAGGCTATCAGATTAGAAGTACCTATTGCTACTGTTACTCGTGAAGGTTTTGCGGAAGCAGCTTTTTTAGTAGAAGGTTTGACCAATTATCATCAGCATCAAATTCTCACTCCAACGGAGTTTTTCCAAGGAACTTGGGATTTTCTGCATCAACCTCTGCTGCAACCAAAGCTATCCCAACAAATTGCTAAAGATGGCAATGAAGCGATCGCAAATGCTGTGATGCAATATTTTTCTATGAGTTAGGAGCGATCGCACTATGCAAATCCTACTCTGCAGAATTTGCTTCCAACCAGCTAAGTAAATCCTCTAACCCTGTAAAATCTAGCAAAGCTTCGCCAAGTGCTTCTAATTGCGCTAGAGAAAGCGATTGAATGCGTTCTTGAAATTCTTTTGGTAACTCTCCCACCCGTCTTGTTACTTGCCTTTGTACAAGCTCTTGTGCTTGTTTTTGCCTACCTTCTTGCTCTCCCGCTTCTCTACCGCGTTCGTAACCAATACGTTCACCAGTTGTTACATAGCTCATAGTTCGCTCCTGCTCAAACTGCTTAAATTCTTCCCAAAACTCTGCTTCCAATGCTTTTGGTAAAATCATAACCCAATCAATAAATCGGTAGAGGTTACGAATATCTTTTTCTTGCAATCCTTGTTCGTATAATCGACGGATTAAGCTAAATTTCCAAGTTTTGCGATCGCCTGGTTTTTTACTTGTCTGCTGTGTTTTTAAATGTGCCATGACAACCGTTGCAAATGGGTTATCGCTCTTGTCTAAATCTGCCCAACGGTTTTGATAATCAAGAAGTTTGACGGTGCCAAATTCAAAATTTAGCCTGGTATTGGGATAATTATAATTGTATTGATTTGGTCGCCAATTTGGGTCAGCATCGCACAAAATCGCCAAGCTAATTGCTGGTTTGCCAAATTTGTCAAATATCCGCAGGTTATAAGAAAACATTCTTTCAGCAAAATTCTCTTCCGGTTTTGCTTGAATTTCTACATGAATTAATAGCCAAATTTCTTCTCCTTGAATTTGCCAAACTTTAACTAATTTATCTGCGTATCTTCTGCCTTGTTCGGCATCACGGGCGATTTGCTGAAATTCTTTATCTAAAAATTCATGGGGACGTTCCCAGTCAATTAGTATGGCGGTTTCTGGGAAGAAAAAATGCATGGCTTGGGGAAAGTATGCTTCTAATATTTCTTTCCAGGGTGAATCATTATCGGCTCTTTCTAATTCCTCAGTCATCTGGATTTTTAATTTTGCATCTGTTCAACGGATATAGTAAAGAATACTCTAGTGCCGATTATTGCCATACTGTAAATGATTTACTTACACACATGCTTGGCGATCGCACTGTGAAGACGATGCTGCCTCCAAGTTGTGTGATATATTCTCAATCAGCAAGCGAATTCTCTAGCTCAGTAGACTTTTAACTCATTGCAGATGACCGAAAACAAAAAGAATTCCATCTCCAAACTGCCAAGCTTCACTCGCGGTACTAAGAGATTTATTTACAGGTGTCATTAATTTTGAATTTTGAATTTTGAATTCGGAGCGAAGCGACGTGACTCATTACCAAAAGCTACTTAGAGTTTCCACTACTGGCAAGTCTTTTCAAAATATCACCTCAAAAATTGAAGCGATTGTTGCTGAGTCGGGTGTGGAAACTGGTCTTTGTACTTTATTTTTACGCCACACTTCCGCTAGTTTAGTGATTCAAGAAAATGCTGACCCTGATGTGCTGGTGGATCTGGCTAATTTTATGGCGAAACTTGTACCGGAATCAGGCAAGTACATTCATGATGCAGAAGGCCCTGATGATATGCCGGCACATATCCGTTCCGTTTTGACTCACACTTCAGAACATATCCCCATTAATCGCGGTCATTTGGTGTTGGGGACTTGGCAAGGTATTTATGTTTGGGAGCATCGTCAGCGCAGTCATGTTAGAGAATTAGTAGTCCACATCTCTGGATAGAAGTTTTCCTGGGTTGGTTAATCATTAAATATTATTTAAGGCACAGTTTTATGTAGCCTTAATTGGGCATAAAATAATTAGCTCACTTTGTGGCTACTGAGATTTAATGAGAATTGCTGACTTAATTACTTGGTTTGAAGAATGGGCAAATCCTGCCTGGTGTGAAAGTTGGGATAATTGTGGTTGGCAGGTTGAACCTGGGATTTTACAAGAACCCGCTAGGGTTTTGGTATGTTTAACGCCAACTTTAGCGGTGATGCAAGAAGCGATCGCCACTAATGCTAATCTGATTTTTGCCCATCATCCCCTAATTTTTAGCCCGCCTAAGTCTTTTCGCATTGGAGAAGCGATCGCGGATATGGTGCGATTAGCTTTTCTTCACAATATTGGCATTTACAGCGCCCATACCAATTTTGATCAAGTACAGGATGGGACTGCTGATGTTTTGGCTCAAATTCTCGAACTCCAAGATTCAACCCCTATCGTTCCCACACAAAATGGTTTAGGGTACGGTCGAGTCGGAAATCTTCAGCCTGTAATGACGTTAGAAAAATTACTGACAGTAATCCACAAGCAACTTGCTCCCAAAAGCTTGATTGTTTCCCCAACTGCTGATTTACACCAAGAAATGTCCCGTGTGGCAGTTTTGGGGGGTTCGGGTGCTAGCTATATTTCGTCCGTGGTGAAAACTAATGCCCAAGCTTATCTCACTTCCGATTGTAAATTTCATCAATTTCAAGAAAGTCGCGATCGCGGTCTGATTTTAATTGATGCGGGACATTACGCTACTGAACGCCCAGCTTGCGATCGCTTGACCCAGAAATTACGGTCTTTGAATCTCGATTGGGTAGAGTTAAGCCAACAAGATGAGGATTTCCGCGAGTTTTTCCCTGAATAATATGTATATTATTATTCCTTAATATAATTAATCTTGTTAGCTTTAATGTGGCAAATACTGAAAAATCATGTATATTTAACTATCATAACTTTTTGTCCGGTTGCCAGTTGAGTACTAGGGAAGTATGTATTTTAATCCGTACTTTTATTAATAAAATCGGCTGTCACAGAATCGGACAAGATGCAGATTCTCGATGACGGAGATCACATTTTTATGTAATTATAATCACAATAGCTGCTGTCAGATATCAATTAGTAAAATAAGCAAATATCCCATACTGGAGGTAACAAATTGCATAATATGACCTAATTATTATGATTCGCACACTTGTTGAATCTGCTTTCCAAACTGGATACCTTAGTGTTGAATCTGAAGGTCTACTCCATCAAGTGCTAGCGACAAAGTCTTATCAGTCAGATGATTTGGTAGCCCTTGCCGCTTTATATGATGCAGTTCGTGGGGGTAGAGTTAAACGAGAAGCATCCTCGAAATTACTCATGGAAATTCCCATAGGGAATAAATCTTGCTGATACTCCTGCAACAGTTGACTTTGGCGTTGCATAGTTGCTCCTAGGCGGGACACGTCACCTCAGTCAAAAAGCCCTAAACTCAAAAACTCTTGGGCTGTTGTTGTCTAAAACCATTCAGGTCAGCAAGAGAATGAGTTAAGATCAAATACATAGGGGTAAAAGTACAGCCGAGTTCCCGGACTTCCCAGCAATGCCAATGACTACAAGTAGGCAACTCAAACAACCGCAATCGATGTTTGTTTCGGAGTATCTATTATTACATAATGGTAGAAAGAACTCATCAGCAAGGATTAACCTAGTGAGGATAAATCCCGAATTGTATGACTTCTATGAAGAATACATTTGCTGAATCCCCCTGATAGAGTTTTAGTTTCACCAGCGCATTCACTACTAGTTGATTACCCAAAATTACCTTTGCTTGGGGTTAACACAGGTAGAAAAGCGAAACCGTCAAACTAGCTCTTTCGGGTATTATGCACTGGGGGCACACCCAGATTTTGAAAGGTTTAACTACGTTGTTTAAAAAGGCAGAAGCAGTACATGCTACACCGCAAGATTTATCAGTTGTGTTGCGATGGGCGGGAGGTATGTGTATTCTTGCGGGATCAGCAACGCTGGATCGAGCGTGCCCGCATCATCGATATAGAGGGAGATTTAGTGACCCTACGCTATGAAACAGATGAAGAGGATGAAGTTTGTTCTTGGGAAGAGATGGTTCGACTCGAAAGTATTGGTGCTGTAACCCAAAAGTTAGCCTCAGTACCACGCGGCAATGTAGAACCTCTGCTGACCGAAGACTGTCCTGAAGCTGAGCGTATTCGTAACCATTACCCAGATTCAAATGCTGAATAAATCAAAATAGTCGAGAGTTAAAAGTCCAGAGCCAATGTTTCCGCTCTGGACTTTTGGCTTATTTGGGCATGGGTAATTGTTCTTCTTCCCTCATCTCCCTCATCTCCCTCATCCCCAATCCCCAATCCCTATTCATTCTCATTTAACGCTTCATAGGCGGGACAGTAACCTTCTAGGGTTACCTTGAAGTTATATAAGGGAGAATTGGGATTCCAGCAGCGCTGGCCCCGTTGATACCGACAGGTTCCGCAGCATTCTATGTCTGACCAGGTAAAGCGATCGCTATTTTGATTGAGTAGTTCTCTTTGGGGTAAACCTCTCAATACAATTTCTTCCCCTTGCCAACGGGCTTCAATTAAGCCTGTGTCGGCAAATTGTCGCCAACGGGGGTCTGTTGTAATCGTTTCTGGTAGGGTGATGGTGATGCCAGTTCCTAATTCTGTCAGTTCACCTTCATAATTGGTTTCTGGTGCAGCTGGTTGTAAAAATGTGTCGCCTATGGGCAGTTCTACTAAAACACCCGCGGCTGGAGAATGCAGGTGGTAGCGGTTTTGTAACTCTTCTAAACCTGTTAAATCTGCTAGGTAGGCGGGGGAACCGTGAACAAAAATTACGTGTTGCGGTCTTAAATTATGAATTAGCTGGGTAGTACCAGGCCCATCACTATGCTGAGCGAGGAGATAGCTTTCAATAGTGGTAGGCGCAGGATATTGTTTTTTAGTTTTGATATCAATTTTTTCTGGCAGCAAAATTAACCAGGGGCCTGTGTCGGCTTGGCAATATTGGCTGAAATCCGCTGTGGAATCGGTGAGGACAATACAGGGAGATTTGCCAATATTAGGGCGATGTTCTGCTTGCAAACGCCGCACGCGGGGGCGTACTCTTTCATCCCAAAATAAAGGTTGATGACGGGCGAAGTTTTGGACTGAGGCGGGGAGGTGGGGTAAAAGTTCAAGATAAGCATCGCAACCTGTGGCGACAGCACCATCAACCCAAATATCTAAATCTCTACCTGTAAAGTGGTGATGGCTGCGTAATAACATCAACAGTTCTTGCCCCAAACCTAATGCTGGTGTGGGAAGCAACACAGAACAGCGTTCTGCGATCGCACGATGAATACGTTCTGCTAGTTGATTTTCTTGGTTGCGGCGGTGGGGATGGCGGGAAGTGCCATAAGTACCTTCAATAATTAGAGCATCTAAATCTAATCCGCGTAATTCCTCTAAACGCAATCCTTCCACTAACCGCGAGTTAGAAAGGAAAAAGTCGCCTGTGTACAGTAGCCTGTAGCTACGTCGTTGGCTTGTATAGGTAAGTAGAATTGCTACCGCCCCAGGTAAATGTCCGGCGGGAAATAATTCTGCAACGAGTCCCTCTTTAAATTCCACAGGCGATCGCAACGGTAAAGCCTGACAAAACTGGGGAATTGACTTTAAATCTTGGTCTAACCAGTTTAATGAAAGTAACTTGCTAGTTACTTCGCTGGCGTATATGGGTAAATGTGGAAAAGCTTTATGCAGTTGCAGTAAGCCTCTAGCATGATCGGGGTGGGCGTGACTAATTAAAACTAAATCTGCTGGTAGGGGCAAATGCCGTTGGCGCGCTGAATTTTTTAACCCCTTCACCAGCGATGAAATATCTCCCAAGCCACAATCCAGCAAGATGCGGTACGGGCCCATCCGTACCAATAAACATACGCCCTCATCATTATGCTGGACGCTATAAGGCAAACATTCTAATTCGGTAGTTTCCTCCCCAGCATCAATCCGAGAGGACGAAAGATTATCCCTCATAATTCTCCTCCCCTCCAACCTCATTGTCATGGACATATCCCAAAAGCCAAAAATTACGGGGTTTTTTTGTTTTTTGACTTCGGGGCAAGTCTCATTTTTCGCCCCTTCACCCTGAAAATGCGGATTTTTGATGGGGGAGGACACCTCCGCCGAACCCGCGCTGGTTCGGAAAAGTTGGGTAACGAGAAGCCCTCAAACTATGGGCTAAGGGAGTTTTCCTCTTGTCTGTTTTCCTTTCCGACGCTCTCAAGCTCGTTTAATGTGCTGAGCCATTACCGTGATAGTTATCGGAATCATAAAAGCCGTTTTTTGTGCCAAAAAACAAGCACGAAACCGTAAATATGACTGTTAATCCCACCAAAATTAGCTTTACGTCCATTGGTTTGCTACTCTTTACTAAAGACTTCCATAATATTAATAGGGTGCTTCTGCATCGATACCGAAACACTAGAAAATCTTTACTATGCTTAGGTTGATTAGCTAATAGGTAAATTTACCGCAACAAGTCAGATTGTAGACTCTTTCGCCTCACCTGTCTATCTATCTATATACCATTCTTAGCATTACCGTGTACATCAACCTATTTTGGTAAAAGTTTGCTATTTAACCATTTGGGTACATCTGAAAGTAGGTCGTCGTGAATATTTATCGTCAGGGTAAGGCAGGAGTCTTGAGGAAAGAGAGCTTTACTTTAATTAACCTTTCTTAACATAGTTTTGTTTTTTTACTAACTTACTGCTGTATTTCTAGTTTTTTATTTGCAATATCTATTTATATTTTTTCTTTGTATTTAATTTACCTATATAGCACTCTGAAAGTGAACAGGAAAGAAGGCATAAAGTCTACAGACTTTTTTAACAATTAAATAGAAGTTCTATATGTCTTTAATTCAAAATCTCTGTAATGAAGCTTAAAGCATACCGCAAAGCATCATGACCAAGATGTTGACATTTAATACTTAAATTATTTTATACAATTTACTATACAGATTACTTAAGACATTTTGTATTTAAAATATCAGTGAGCTTATATTTAGTAAGCAAATATTTTTTACATAAAACATATAAACACTTAAATGTTTAAGCATTTAAATAGCATCTAGATGTTTAGATGCTATTTAAATGTCCAGATGTTTGAATATGCAGTAGAATTTTGGGAACTATTTGCTGATTAAACCAAAATGATTATTACGGTAGCGGCGTTTAAGGGGGGTGTTGGCAAATCAACTACAGCACTCCACCTAGCTACATATCTTCAGAATATGGCTGATACATTGCTTGTAGATGGTGACCTCAACCGCAGTGCTTTGGATTGGTCTAACCGAGGTTGTTTACCATTCAAAGTTGCTGATGAACACCAGGGGATACAGTTGGCTAAACTCTATGAACATATTGTGATTGATACTCCAGCCAGACCAAACCCAGATGAGCTAAAAACTATTGCTCAGGGATGTGATTTGCTAGTTATCCCTACAACTCCTGATGCGATCGCTTTAGCTGCAACAATGCAAATGGTGGAGGCTCTCAAGCAATACAAAACGAATTATCGCATTTTGTTGACGCTGATTCCCCCAAATCCCAATAAGGCGGGAGAAGAAGCACGAACAGCGTTGTTAAACGCTGGGTTACCTGTATTTCAATCTGGTATTCGCCGCCTGGCTGTATTTCAACGTGCGGCTTTAGAAGGAGTACCAGTGAATGCAGTGAAAGATTCCTATGCTCAAATTGCCTGGCGGTGTTACGCTGAGGCTGGCAAAGAAATATTGGAAAATTCAATAATAGTCAAGGGTCAAGGGTCAAGGGTCAAAGGTCAAAATAATTTGTAGTTATAGTATTTTTTCGTAATTATCTAATTCTCACTCTGCTTTAACGATTTTCCTTCACACCTTTAAAGAAAGTTGGATTCATTAGGTTCAGCCCGAATCTATCACCATATTAGTAGGTTGGGTTGACGTAAGGAAACCCAACACCGAAATCTCGGTTAAGCTTTCAAGATCCATGTTGGGTTGCGCTACGCTTAACCCAACCTACATCTGCTAAATTCTTATTCTGCTGTCAAGATTTTCCTTCATACCTTTAAAGAAAGTTGGATTCATCAGATTCAAACTTTTGACTTTTTGACTATTAACTAAAATATGGAGATGTTTACTTTGAATAATAAAAAGAAAAATAGCCGTTTTGATGAACTAATTGATGCTGCGCGTAGCCGTCAACAACGAGACAACCCACAGCTAATAGAAGATAAGCCGACTTCTTTAAGCAAAAGTACCGACCCTGATTATATTCGCACAACTATCTATCTGCCTAAGCAGCTGCATCGAAAATTGAAAGCCGCAGCCGCTTTTCAGGAACGACAGATGAGCGACATTATGACAGAGTTGGTTGAACAATGGCTTTTATCAAATGGGGGATTGGGGACTGGGGATTAGGGAATGGGTAATTGGTACAAATACCAAATAACTAAAGCACAATTTCCTCGCCTCGTTCGGTGAAGCGTACTTCTTTAATCTTCCATTGAGGGTTACTAGTGAGGGTTTTGCGAAGGCTACCAAACATGGCAAACTGTTCACAACTAGAAAGTGAAGCTATTTGCCGTTTGGAGTTGGGCGATACTCGCAAATCAACGGTAGCAACGCCATTTTTGAGGTTGACGCGATAACTAGATAAGTTAAAGTCTCCTGAATCTCTTTGTTCTAAAATCTTACTTACTGCACCTTCTACAGGCTCATCTGCTGGTACTGCTACTTTTTGGGGAATTAGTTGTTGGCATTGAGTGTCACTTGTGTATAGGGTGACATTGGTAGTTTTACCTGTAGCAGCTTGCTCTGTAGGAGATTCTTTGGCTGTGGGTGTTTCTATTGTAGTTGCAGCAGGTGTGCTTTCGGTGGTTGCTTTAGGTGAAGGTATGCCAATATTATCAGATTTAGCCCTCAGTTGAGCCATGCTGGGCGTTTGGCTGGGAGAGGGGAATGATGTGACATTTGCTGTTGGAGTGGGCTCTGGTGCCTCGCTGGCGGTATCCTGAGTAGAGCTAGGATTAGAACTACAACTGCTAATGCTGGTTGCGATCGCCACAGCAATGAATGGTAAAAAATATCTTTTAGTTAGGCTCATCATGTTATACACCCCTTTGAAGTTGTTGCTTTGAAGTTGTTAGGTTGTTGTTATTAACTTCAGTGTTATGATTCTCCGTTCCGTATAAATTAGCGAGATTTGAATTAGGTTTATCCAAGCTTAATTTTGTTAGTAAAATTGCTGATATTTCCAACCCTTACCCTAATTTAGCCTTAAATTGTCAGTACTTTCCTCAATGCCAGAAAAGCTTATGTCTAACAATGAAGCCAGTACATACGATATCCGTAATGCTGAGTACGATGGGATAGCAATCGATACTTGGGAACCGTCCAAGTGGAAGCAATGGAAAGCTAAACATTCACCATCTGACGAAGGCGTGAAGATGGAACGTGAATATCTTCGGATAAAACACGCGGTTCAGCAAGCTAACTTGGCATTAAGTTTGGATAAGGTGAAGGTTAAACTTAAGCTTACTAGTGCTAAAACTATCGGTTTACAAGGGACTTTTCCCTGTAGGCCTGGGGATGTGGGAAAAAATGGTAGTCCAAGTAAGCAGTATACCATTTCATTTGGTTTTGCTGCTAATGATATTGGTGTAAAAACGGCAGTAGTAAAAGCAAGAGAATTAGATTTATCACTAATTACAAAACAATTCCAGTGGACACCAGAATTACTTGGGAAGCAAGCACAAAAAATTGCGTTACCAGCACCGGAAGATTCTGCCAAACTCATCAGTGAATGGATTCAAGATTATGAGCGGGAATTTTGGAAAACCCATGAAAAAAATCGCCAAGGAATCCGCACATGGGAAACTCATTATATTAGACATCTGAAAAAGCTGCCGCCAGATGAGCCAATATCTTTATCAGCGTTAGAAAAAGCATTGGAAAAAACCAAACCTAATACATCTGGGCGGTTTTTCTTAGCATGGCAATTGAAAAAATTTTGCGAATTTTGCGGTATTAATGGCTTAAAAACAATTGATGCTTATGCTACACCTAAGCCTTATCCTAGTATTCGCAAAGTCCCTGCAGATGAGGAAATTATTCAAGGATTTAATAAAATTGGGATGCCATTATCGGCATTCGCTACTAAAGAGAATATTACCAAACCGGAACAATGGCAATGGGCTTACGGAATGTTAGCAACTTATGGCTTAAGACCCCATGAATTATATGCTATTGATATAGAAGCTTTTACTCATCCTCAAAATACTTTTCATTTAGTAACATTAAATCCGCTATTGACAGAGGGAACAAAAACTGGTGAGCGCAGTTGTGGGATTCCGCCTTTATATCCCCATTGGGTAGAATTATTTGATTTAAAAAATGTCAAGTTTCCTTACAATGAAGGTAGCCTCAGCAACAAAACAGCAAAGCTTCACATCAGATTTAGAGTAACAAATATCGGTTTTAGACCATATGAATTACGTCACGCTTATGCCATTCGTGGACATCGCTTGCAAGTCCCTATTAAAACGATGTCTGATTACATGGGGCATACAGTACAAGAGCATACTAAAACATATCAAAGATGGATGAATGAGGATGCTAATTTAGAGATTTATCGCGAAGTTGTAATTCATCGGCAAGGTACAAGTAAGGAAGCATTGAAGGCTAGAATTGCAGAATTGGAAGCAGAGAATCAGGCGATTAAAGCAGAGAATGCGACGCTTAAAGGATTGCTAATTCAACATCAGTTGGGTGAGGTAATGGGTAATTAGTCATTTGTCATTTGTCATTTGTCATTTGTCATTAGGTAATTAGTAATTGGGTGTTTGTTATTTCTGCCTCATCTCCCATTATCTATGCCCAATGACCTATGCCCTATGCCCGTTTATTCCCGAGAATGTTGTTTACTGGGTGGAATTGGGAAGACTAAGTACTAAAGTTAACTTCATCTGCCTAGCTAGCAAGTGACAAATCGATGACTAGCAATCTGATTACTGTAGATAAAAATACTTATGAATCTCTACAACAGGAACTGACAGAACTACGTCAGATAGTGGGGTCTAATCACTGCTTTAGTACGCTAAAATCTCGCCAGCAGCAAATGCAGTTATTTATAGAATACACTCCAGCTGCGATCGCTGTTTTTGACTGTGAGATGCGCTATCTGTTAGTCAGTCAGCGTTGGCGAGAGGATTATAGCTTAGGCGATGAAGAGATTATTGGATGCTCTCATTATGAAGTTTTTCCAGAAATTTCCCAGAATTGGCGAGACATTCACCAGCGCTGTTTAGCAGGATCTGTCGAGAAATCTGAAGAAGATATCTTCATTCGTGCCAATGGTACTACTGAATCGGTGAAGTGGGAGATACATCCTTGGTATGAAGAATCTGGCGCAGTGGGTGGCATTATTATGTTTACCGAAGTGATTACCACTCGGAAACAAACAGAAATCGCCCTAGCTAACAGCGAGAAGTTTTTACGGAATATTGCTGCTAATGTACCTGGGGCAATTTTTCAGTTCACCAACCATAACGGCGTTTGGAGAGTGGACTATGTGAGCGATTTTATTCAAGAATTAGCAGGAATTTCAGCAGCAGCAATTATGCAGAATTTTGATTGCTTTGCGGCTTGCATACATCCCGAAGATATTGAGAGTTTTACAGCTTCAGTGGTAGAGGTGATCGAAAATTCTATATCTTGGCACTACGAAGGACGATTAATTAAGCCTACTGGGGAAGTTGTCTGGTGGCAAGGAGATTCAACGCCGATACGAAATAACCAAGGAGAGGTTATTTTCTGTGGTGTACTCTTAGATATTACTCAACGCAAACAGGCTGAAGCAGAACTGAAACGACTTAATGAAGAATTAGAAGCCAGAGTTGAGGAACGTACAGCAGAGTTGCGTCATAGTGAAGCTAGGTTGCAACGGCTAGCAGATAATGTGCCAGGGATGCTTTATGAATTTTGCCTCAAACCCGATGGTACAGGGTATTTTCCCTATGCATCTTCACGATGTCGAGAGATTCTTGAACTAGAACCAGAAGAAATTAAAGAAGACGCTTCCTTCGCATTTAACCTAATTCATCCTGATGATCTTGGAAAAGTACAACAAGCAATTGCTGAATCTGCCCAAACTCTGCAAAACTTTGACAGTGAGTGGCGGATGATGACACTGGCTGGTAAAAAGAAATGGGTTAAGGCTTTCTCTTTTCCTGAACGTCAAAGAGATGGTGAGGTGATTTGGTATGGTTGCTTATTTGATATTAGCGATCGCCAAAAAACCCAGCAACAACTCCAAGCACAGGCACAATTTTTACAAAGCATCTGGGAAGGTGTAGACTATGGCATCTTTGTCTTAGATGTTTTAGATGATGGTGCAGAGTTCAGTTACGTAAAATTCAATCCTGCCATCCTCCAACTCAGCCCCATGCCGTTAGAATCTTTTGTGGGGCGAACAATGGCAGCTGCACTACCTGCTGATATGGCATATTACTATCGTCGGCGTTATCAAGAGTGCATTAAGTTACGCAAGAGTATCTTTTTTGAGGAATCTTTCTGGAACAATAATCAAGAAAACTGGTGGCTGTTGAATATCACGCCGCTGTTTGATAGCAACTCACAAATTACTCAACTAGTTGTCACAACGACGGATATCACAGAACGCAAACAAGCGGAACAAGATAGGCAAATTTTTGTCTCCTTAATTGAAAATAGTAGTGACTTTATTGGTTTTGCATCTTTGGAAGGCAAACCATTATTTTTGAATGAAGCAGGACGCAATCTCGTAGGAATTGATAGCCTAGACATTGCCAAAACCTTCAATATTATTGACTATGTATTTCCCGAAGATAGACAATACTTCCCCCAGAAAATTTTACCTACAGTTATAGAACAAGGGATGTGGCAAGGGGAATTGCGGTTTCGACATTTCCAGACGGAAGCAGCTATTGCTGTTGATTACAATATGTTTGCGATTAAAAACCCTGAGACTGGCGATCCTATGTGTTTTGCCACCATTACTCGTGATGCTACCGAACGCAAAGATGCAGAAAATAAATTACAAGAACAAGAGCAATTCTTACGGAGTATTTATGATGGTGTTCCTCAACTCATATTTGTAATCAATGTTTTAGAAAATGGTGAATTTCGTTTTGCTGGTTGCAACTCATCAGCAGAAAAAAGCATGGGAATAAATCATGCCACAATGATTGGCAAAACTCCCGAAGAATTGCTGGGAAGAATTGAAGGTGCAGCAGTGCGTCAGAGATATCAAAGCTGTCTAGATACTGGTAAAGAAATAACTTATGAAGAATGCTTAACTTTCAATCAACAAGAAACATGGTGGTTTACCACACTCAATCCTCTGATAAATAACGAAGGGAGAATTTATCAAATTGTCGGCACAACCTGGAATATTACTGAGCGTAAACAAGCCGAAGAAGCGCTGCAAGCTAGTCAACACTTCATTCAACGCATAGCAGATTCTTTGCCTAATATTCTCTACATTTTCGATTTAGAAGAACAACGCAATATTTACGCCAATCAAGAACTTGAGATGCTTCTTGGTTACTCTAATACAGAAATTCAACAAATGGGAGATAATCTGCTTCCCATGATTATGCATCCAGGCGATCGCGAAAGAGTCAGCCTTCACCATCAGCAATTTCTTGCCACCAAAGATGGTGATATTGTTGAGATTGAATTTCGTGTTAGACGCGCAAATGGTGAATGGTGCTGGCTCTACTGTCGAGAAACACCATTTAACCGCACTGAAGAGGGAAATATCAAGCAAATTCTGGGTGTGTCAACCGATATTACCGAACGCAAACAAACCGAAATTCAATTACAAGAACAAGCACAGAATTTAGAAAACACTCTGCGCGAACTCCAACGCACCCAAGCGCAACTTATCCACAGCGAGAAAATGTCATCTGTGGGGAATATGGTTGCTGGTGTCGCCCATGAAATTAATAATCCGGTAAATTTCATTCACGGTAATCTCATTCCTGCTAGTGAATACGTTCAAGATTTATTACATCTGCTGGAATTATATGAACAATATTACCCTGAGCCAGCCGCAGAAATTCAAGCAGAAATTGATGAGATGGAGCTTGATTTTCTCAAAGAAGATTTAATTAAATTGCTCCAATCTATGCGTTTAGGAACGCAACGCATCCGGGAAATTGTCTTATCTTTACGCAATTTTTCACGGTTAGATGAAGCAGAATTTAAGCTGGTGGATATCCATGAAGGCTTAGATAGTACTCTCATGATTCTACACCATCGCCTCAAAGCTAAAGCAGATAATTCCGAAATTGCAGTTATTAAAGAATATGGCAAATTACCCTTAGTTGATTGCTATCCAGGTCAACTGAATCAGGTATTTATGAATATCCTGAGTAATGCAATTGATGCATTGGAAGATTCATTGCTTGGTAATGGAGAAGAGATACCAAATCCCCAAATTCGCATTCGGACAGAAGTTGTTAATAGTAATCTTGTAGCTATTCACATTGCAGATAATGGTAAGGGAATTCCCCCAGGAATAGTTTCTAAATTATTTGACCCTTTCTTTACAACTAAAGATGTGGGTAAGGGAACCGGATTAGGATTATCAATTAGTTACCAAATTGTAGTAGATAGACATGGTGGGAAATTATATTGTAATTCTGCACCAGGAAAGGGCGCAGAATTTGTGATTGAAATTCCGATTACGCAACCAGAAATGCCAACGTAATTAAGTATAAAATTCCGGATGCGTTAGCCTACGGCATAACACATCCTACTTTTGGTTGAAAATAAAATATGATGGAGTTGGTACTGATTAGGTAAACCTGATAAACGAGGGTAATTATGTTACTTCAACTCAACCAGCTAGTTGTACCTGTCGGTCATCAGTTGTTGATTAAAAATATATCTTGGTCAGCTTATAAAAATATTTTGGCGGAATTGGGTGAGAATCGCAATTCTCGTATATCATACAGTCAAGGAATGTTAGAAATCATGGCTCCATTACCAGAGCATGAGGTAGCGAAAGTTATTATTGGGGACTTAGTAAAGGCTCTACTAGAAGAACTCGATATAGAATTTTGGAGTTTGGGTTCTACCACTTTTGATCAAGAAAAAATGGATGCTGGGGTTGAACCTGATGATTGTTTCTACATTCAAAATGAAGCAGCTGTACGTGGTAAAAATAGGATTGATTTAACGGTTGATCCGCCGCCAGATTTAGCAATTGAAATTGATATTACCTCCCGCACTTGGTTTAATAATTATGAGGTATTGGGTGTACCAGAATTATGGCGCTGGATTGGTAATCGCTTAGAAATTAATGTGATGATTAATGGTAAATATGTTACCTCTACGGCTAGTGCTGTTTTTCCCAATTTACCGATTGCTCAAATTATTTCTGAGTACTTAATGCGGAGTAAAACTGAAGGTAGAAACGCTACTATGAAGGCTTTTCGAGCTTGGGTAAGAGAGCAGATATGATTTATTGGCGTTGTTGATTATGTGGATAAATGTTTCATGCCTTCGGCGTTCGTCCTTGATGTTGTTGACTACCAGTTCCCTAAGAAATCCCAATCCTTGACATTTTCTGGCTGTTCAGTTTCTGGTGATGGTTGAGATGGATCGGATTGCAAGCATTGAGTGTACTCCCCAGTTTCTACCCATTTCAACAATTCTGATGCTCGCATGACATGCCAAGGAATCCGATATTCCATGAAACTAAAAATTTTAGTAACTTGGTCTAATCCATCAAGTTCCTGAAACTGAAACTCGCGAGCTTGCTGCATAAAATCCTGGGTAACCTCTGGAGTTAAGTATTCACCTGGTAACCCACCCAATTTCATCAAAGATGCGATCGCCACATCGATATCTTGACAAGCTAATAATCCAGCGCGATCGGCTGTCAATTTCGCCATCACGATCCAGTTGTACAATGCAACTTCCAGTCCATTGGCGGCTAATCCGCCAAATCCTAGTGTCGTGGTGCTGATCGCATTTTTCAAAAATGGCATCACTACAGCTAGTTGTTGATATGTCAAATATTTTCCTTTGATTCTGGCAATTTCATGTCCCAAAACAAACAACAATTCTTCCTCTTCTAACCATTCCAGCGTTTCTAAGTTGACTCCGATTAATGGTTTTTCCACGCCGATAGCATAAGTATTAATGTGTCCTGTACCTCGATAGAGATACAAATCTGGGAGGGGTTGATCAAGAATCTGGCAAGTTTCAACTAAAGCATTGTGCAATTTGGGAAAGTTGCGCGGGTTGACTCGAAACTCGTTACCAAGTGTCTGTAGTCTCAAGAGGCGATCGATACCATACTCATTAATCTTTTTGAGTAGAAGTGGTAAACCTGGCATTTTTTGCAGTGCAGCCAAGGCTTTACGATCAAAGGGATGTTGGTAGCTTTCTGGATGCAAACCGTGGAGTATTTTACGTGTCATCAGTTTTACACATTACCTGAAGATTTCTGAACAGTGCGATCGCTATCTCATTTTGCTTCTTGGCGTTTGAATGTCAGTTTGATTGCGCCTTTACCGCTGGCTTTTGCACCGCTACCAATTAACTTTACTTCTCCCTCGCCGCTAATTTCTACCGAAAGTTCAATTTCTTCTAGCCGCATCCCAGAGTTACCTTGAGCTTGCTGTTCTGCACGACTGAATAAACGTCCTACCACCTGCAGAAAGTGAGACATTTCTTGCTCTAATTTCTGTGCGCTAACTTTAACTGCATCTCCAGGTGCTTTGGTACCTGTGGTTTCTCTAATTTCCTCTTTCCAGTCACCGCCTCTAAAAGTTACGCCTTTAGTACCGTCAGGAATCGATATTTGTGGGGTGTCGTCGGTGACAATCCAAATGCTATCTGAAGGTGCTTCTGGCATAAATTTTTTTCACGCTTTATCTCAGATTTTCTCAAAATACTATACAACGATATCAATGGTGATTTCAGAAATAGGTCACTCGTTTTGTTGCGGGGATAAATTTTTCTCACGCAGAGGCGCAAAGGCGCAAAGAAGAGGTGAGAATATGAGTTGTTGATGAGGTGGAAAGGGTTGTTGGTGTATATCAATGTTGTTTCGTTACTTGTACTGCCTCTATATAAAAGACGCTGTAAATTGAAAAATACTCTTTTGGTCTTGGTGTTGGTAAATATAATTGGCGCGCTTCAATTTCCTTTTATAGACATCTTCAGAGAAAATGATTAAAGTCAGATTTTCTGAAGTCTTATATTGCTGCTTTTAGCTACCATGTTTGAGTTCAATTACAACCTGTATGTGTTAATTTATTCTGTCGGTGAGATGAAATGCAATTTCTCTTCGCTAGCGCATCTAATATCATATTAAATACATAAAGTCAATTGCTGGCTAGGCAAAATGGGTCAAAAATGGGTAGTAAAAAGTAAGAAAAAAGTAAGAAACGGATTTTTAGGTAAACGCTAGAAAGTAGATATAGAGAGGAAAAGAAATGGTACGACCGCGCAAGGTCTTTGCTCAGCATTGGCTCAAAAGTGAGAAGGCTCTGGACGCAATTGTCAAGGCGGCGGAGTGCAAGGAGGGCGATCGCGTCCTGGAGATTGGCCCTGGTACCGGCATCCTAACTCGGCGTTTATTACCTTTAGTGCAATCTTTGGTGGCTGTAGAAATCGACAGAGATTTGTGCGATTTATTAGCAAAGCAACTGGGTCAAAGGGAAAATTTTTTGCTGCTGCAAGGTGATTTTTTGACTTTAGATGTACAAGAAAATTTAGCAGCATTTCCTAAGTTTCAAAATCAAAATAAAGTTGTTGCGAATATCCCCTATAACATTACAGGGCCAATAATTGAAAAACTGCTGGGGACGATTGCAAATCCTAACCCTAACCCCTTTGATTCAATAGTGTTATTAGTGCAGAAAGAAGTAGCAGAAAGGTTATATGCAAAAGCAGGTTCCAAAACCTTTGGAGCATTGAGTATAAGGGTGCAATATTTGGCAGAATGTGAGTTAATTTGTACAGTGCCAGCAAGTGCATTTCATCCACCACCAAAAGTAGATTCCGCAGTCGTGAAGTTATGTCCAAGACCAATAGAAACCCCAGCCATTGACCCGCGCAAATTCGAGAATTTGATCAAGTTGGGGTTTGGTGCGAAGCGAAAAATGTTACGAAATAATTTACAACCAGTAGTAGAACGCGATCGCTTGACCCACTTACTGGAACAATTAGAGATAAATCCCCAGGTACGCGCTGAAGACCTCAGTGTCTCCCAATGGGTAACTTTAGCTAACTTACTTATCTCTGAGTAACTTTCACTCAGAACTCAGCACTCACCACTTAAAATGCGTTCCTATACTCTCATAGCCCCTGCTAAAATCAACTTGTATTTGGAAATCATCGGCGATCGCCCGGATGGATTTCATGAGTTAGCGATGATACTGCAAAGTATCGACTTGGCTGACCAGATTAGCGTGCGTTCTCTCAGCACCGATACGATTCGCGTTCACAGCCACCACCCACAAGTACCCACAGATAAAACTAATCTGGCTTATCGGGCGGCGGAACTGATGGTAAAAGAATTTCCTGATAGCTTTGCGAGATTTGGCGGCGTGGAAATTACCATCGACAAACATATTCCTGTAGCGGCTGGGTTAGCCGGTGGTTCGACAAACGCCGCCGCTGTGTTGGTGGGAATAGATTTACTCTGGAAATTGGGACTAACTCAATCAGAATTAGAAGAACTAGGCGCGGTTCTAGGTTCAGATGTACCCTTTTGTATCGCTGGGGGAACAGTGATTGCGACAGGAAGAGGCGAACAACTTTCTCCATTACCGAGTTTAGACAATATATATATAGTATTAGCCAAATATCGCAGCCTAGAAGTTTCTACAGCTTGGGCGTACAAAACCTATCGCCAGCAGTTTGGTAGCACCTATATTAGAGATACCGCTAGCTTAATTGCCCGTGCAAGTGCAGTACATTCCGGGCCAATAGTGAGAGCGATCGCTAATAAAGATGCAGTAGACATCGCCAAAAAAATGCATAATGACTTAGAGCGTGTCGTCTTACCTGAGTATCCCCAAGTTTTGCAACTGCGAGAATTATTTGCATCTCAACCTGGGGTTTTAGGAACAATGATGTCTGGTTCCGGCCCGTCAGTTTTTGCGTTAGTCGAGTCGCAACAACAAGCCGAAGTCATCAAGCAGCAAATTCGAGCCACAATTCCCAACGAGGATCTAGAATTGTTTGTGACGCGGATGACCACACATGGAATTAAAATCGCCTCTTCAGTTTAAGCCAATAAATTTTCACTCAGACTGCGTCACACCATTGGCTTTCTTAATTTTGACTTTTGACTTTTGACTTTTGACTTCTTATGACTGACCCCAACTCCCTTCCTCAACCAGAAACTTCCACCCCAGAGACAATGAATCCGTTACGCTGTGTAACCGGAGCAATTATTTCTGGTGGATTAGGATATGCAATATATTCACTGATGATTTCCATCGCCACAAATTTTGCGAGTAAACCTATCCATTCCGATAACCAATTAGTCATCAGAATTACTTCCGCAGTTCGGACATTGGTAGTCGGTGTATTCGCCTTGGGTGCGGGAGTATTTGGTATAGTTGCTCTGGGTTTATTAGCTTTAGGTGTGCAACTAGTAGTGCAAAAGTTGAGTAAGGCTAAGGAAGGTTAATTCGTAATTCGTAATTACAAATAGTAAAAAAATACTGATGGTAGAAGCTGAAATAAAAAATGGTATTTGGTTAGCTAATTCCCAGAAGCTCAACTTTGTGACCTTACCAAGCCACCTGTAGATGAGGGGGAATGAAGAGCAAAATTATGTAGCTTGATTGTTGCACCCTGGATGAAAATTACGAATTACGAATTTTAAATTGTACTCGATCCAAACAAACTTGGAATTTTTGCGCGAGTACCTGTACATGAGGTTCCAGAATCAGGGAAGCGTGGGAACCAGGGACATCATAAAGTTCCACACCATCAGCCGCTAACCTACCCCAGCCTAATTCTGGGTCAACATCTAAACCAACATTTTGCTGACTGGCGCGGAAGAGAGTTACTTGACCCAGGTAAATTGAGGGAATGTAACTCTTACCAGCTTTATTATTTGCCGCAGCTACTTCCAACAACCGCAGGTCTGGGAGCGATCGCTTCAGATAACGCAGGTAAAATTTATAAAACATACTCATCTTCCCAATCTGAAAATGCCAAGCTAATCGTTCCCACACATAAGTTAGCTGGTCTTGAATATTTAAATTCAACAGTTTCCGCAGATGGAAAAAGTTCGCCTCATCTGAATTGGGAATCGGTTTAGCATAACCTGGAGATGAAACATCAAATATGGCCATGAGGGCAATTTCCTCACCCTGGGCTTTGAGTTGTTGGGCCATTTCAAAGCCAATAATCCCGCCAAAAGAATAACCACCAAGGTAATAGGGGCCATGGGGTTGCATCTGGCGTATCTCTTGGATATAGTTAGCAGCCATTTGTTTCACATCAGTGATGGGTGCTTGTTGACCATCAAGTCCCTTGGCTTGGAAAGCATAAACCGGTTGTTCGGGGTGTAAATAACGTGCGAAATCCCGATACAGCAAGACATTACCCCAAACAGCATGAATCAAAAATAGTGGTGGTCGGGAACCTTGAGGATGAATCGCTACCAGAGATGAACTAGATGTTGAAGATTTAGCTTGACTAAGAACAGCAGCAAACTGCTCAATTGTGGGTGCTGGAACTAGGGTAGATAAAGGCAGACTGTAGCCTAATTTTTGCTCAACTTTGTTGAACAGGTTAACCGCCTGCAAAGAGTCACCACCTAAGGCAAAGAAATTATCGTAAATTCCCACCTGTTGCAGATTGAGAATCTCAGTCCAAATTTCTGCTAGTGCTTTCTCTAGTTCAGTTCTAGGTGCAACAAAATTGGTCTTCAATTCAGTTTGCAGCTTTTTAGCTAAACCAATCCGCTGGAGTTTACCTGTAGAACCTTTGGGAATATCGTCTACAAAAACTATTTGATTTGGCACCTTGAACCCAGCCAACTTGCTGGCGACAAATTCACGCAGTTCTTTATCGGTAACAGTAACATTTGGATGCAGAACAATGGCGGCTGCCAAATCCTCTCCGAGAGTGGGATGGGGTACAGCAAAAGCTACAGCTTGGGATACAGCTGGATGCTCTAATAGAATGTCATCAATTTCTCGAGGTGCTATTTTTTCGCCACCGCGATTAATTTGTTCCTTCAGTCTGCCTGTTAAAAATAGGTAACCTTCATCATCGAGATAACCTTGGTCTCCGCTTCTAAACCAGCCATTGATAAAGGAGTTTTGATTAGCTGCAGGATTATTTTCATAACCATGCATCACATGGCCGCCCTGAACTACAATCTCTCCGATTTCATGGGGTGGTAGTAAATTACCAGTTGCATCCATGATGCCTAGTTTCATCCCAGTAGCAATACCAACGGAACCGGGTTTACGTTGGCGTGGTGGTAATGGATTGAGGGTAATAATGCAGCCAGTCTCCGTCATACCGTAACCTTCGAGTATGGGAGCTTGGAATAATTCTTCTATAGCTCTCATCACTGGCCGTGGGAGAGCTGCGCCACCAGAACGAATAAATCGCAACTTGGGAATGTGGGTTATTTTGTTATTAGCCGCCGCATTTAAAACTGCTTGATGAATAGTAGGAACCGATGAATACCAAGTAACTTGCATAGTTTGCAGCCAGTCAAAAAACTGCGAACTATCAAATCCCGGAGCGCAAGCAACACTACCACCAGCAGCAATGGAAGAGAGAATTGATATAAATAACCCCTGTACATGGAACAGGGGCATCACATTCAAACAACAATCATTGGGTTCTAACTGCAGGGCTTTTTTAATAATGTCTGCGGCGATATATAAATTAGCCTGGGTGAGAGGCACTATTTTCGGTCTAACCGTTGTTCCTGATGTATGCAGTACTAGGGCGATATCTTCATTTTTACTGTGAGTGGCTGCGACTGGCGGTAAATGAGTTTCACCGACTAGTTTAAAAATTCCTGCCTCAGCTTCTAAGTTTGGTATCAGTTCAATAATGGGAATCTGGCGAGCTGCTGCAACTTCTCTAACGATGGAATCTATGCCAGATTGCACAATCAGAGCTTTAGCATTTAAATCATCTAGATAAAATTCAAATTGCTCGGCACTATAAGCTGGATTCAACGGCGCACTAGTAGCACAGGCAGCTACAGTTAAGAAAGCCGCCGCCATTTCCGGGCCATTGGGCAGTACAATAGCAACGCGATCGCCTACTCCCAAACCCAAGGTATTTAAGGTTGCACGAATATCTTGGAGGTGTTCATAAAGACGAGCGTATGTCAGTGGCAGACGACCTGGAGCGGCGATCGCTCTTGCTGTTGGGTTTTGCCTGGCACCATCGATAATTAACTGCTCAATTGTCAAATTTGTTGAAGTACCAAAGATTGACGTGGCTCTGTCTTGTAAGTCTTGTATTGCCATTGGTCTTTCGTGTACTTAAGTATATATAACTAGTTGCAACTTTTTTGCAAAAGCAGCAACAAAGCTAATATATAGATATACAACTACTAACAGTATAATTTGTTATCTTCATAAACGCTTTAAAGCATAAGTAGCATTACTACGTAATTTATAAAGTTAGTATAAAGATAATTCACCCTCACGATGTTCCTAACAGAGCGATCGCACAATGGATAATTTTAATTTGATTAACTATACGTTCTAGTTCTGCAAAAACCGGAGTTTGTTCGCGTAGAGCTTGTAATGTGGGTGTACCAGTCTGGGGATCTTGGGTAATTTCTGCAATTCGCGCCTTATAAAGTTGCTCGGTTTGCTCGTGAATAGTTTCCAGATGATTATTAAGTATTGGTAAGGGTTGGGGTAGTTTTCTGTCTTGGAGAGCATCCGCTAAGTTCTCCAATATGTGGATCATGGTATCCGTGAGTTCTGGGAGTGCAGAAAATTGATACTGACCGCTAAATTCTCGTTGATGTTCCGCTAAAGTTGTCACTGAACTATAAAAATTGCGAATGTATATCATTAGTGTCATTACAGGTTCGATTTCTCCCTGAACATGACGGGGTTCGCTAAACAATCTTTGAGCAGCGGCGTTGGCGTTGGCATTCTCTAATGCAGCTTGATGGCGTAGGCTGTTGAGAGCAGCAATAGTGGTATGAGGTGAATTGAGATAGTTAGCAATTACCTGTTGAAAGTATGCAAGATTCGCGCGAATGGTTTTTGCGAGTTGGGTGGGAAGTTGCTGTCTTTCCCAACTGGGGAACAGTAAATAGCTACCAATCAGCGCTAATACACCACCAATGCAGCTATCAACAATCCGTAATAATCCTACCTGCCAGCCATCGGCATTAATCATATTCAGTAGTAAGATGATCGCGGGAGTCAGCAGCGTGATAAACACGGTATAACTGAGCGATCGCACTGACATGGCCATAAACACCAGTAACAATAGAGAAAATGCGATCGCCCATTGATTGTGAATCAGCACAATCAGTGTAATCCCGATGATGCTACCAACAATCGTACTGATCACACGTTGAATTGTTGTCTGCGTTGTCCCGCCAAAGTTGGGTTTGAGCGCCACCAGTGCGGTTAAAGTAATCCAGTAGCCTCTCGGTATTTGCAATAATGCAGCGATTAATTCCGCTAACGCGACAACCACAGCAAGGCGCAACGCATGGCGGAACATCACTGAATCAAAAGTCAGGTTAAACCGCAGTGTCTCAATCATGTCAGCCGTTGTCGGCTGTTTGGGTAGCATAATATCTTGGTTGATGGGGTTACGCCGTTTTCCCTGTTGTAAATCTGTAACTATCTCCGCATCAGTATGCATTTGTTCTGCGAACTTGCTGAAGCTGGTGGTTATCTTCCGCAAATTAACTAAATCCAAATACTCATCTCTGGGTAGATTGCTATTTTGATTGACAACTTGATTGCGTAAAATTTGCCACTGATGTTCTAGTGCTTCCACAGAACGATCTAAATCTCCCAAAGGCACAGAATTTTTGCCTTTAGCGATCGCAGTTGCTAACATCTCCATAGCGATCACCAACTGCGTCATCACTTCAGCAATTTCTCTCTGCAAGTGGGAAAATAGCAGACTATCAGATGCGATCGCCAACAGTTCCACCTGCGCCACCACCGAAGTGATAATTTGGTTAGCATCCTCAATTAACACAAGTAACTGATTTCCCCTTTGACTAGCGCCTCTTTGAGTTGTCCAGACACTAGCCCAAGTACTGCGGGCTGCTGTTAAGTCCTGTGTAACGTTATCCTGTGCTTGGTCAAACTGCTTCGCCCAATCCTCAATATCCTGGGGATTGACAACTGTCTCGCCAGCTACCTCCATAAATTTACTGAGCGATTTGTAACATATAGCTACAGCCGCCGTTGCCGGTCTATCGGGACGGACTACCCATAACCCTAAAGATAGAAAAGTTGTCCAAGTTCCCCCAGCTAAGCACAGTAGAGAGTGCAGCAGCAGCGTAGACAAATTTCCCGGTGCAGAGAATCGCGCCAGGGAAACAACAAACATAATCCCAGTGATTAAACTGACAGAGGCGGCTACACTACCAAACACACCCGCCAACCCGACAATAAAAATCACCAAAAACGTAATAGGAATTGCTAACCACAGAGTACTGCTGGCTAAATTTGCGATCGCAAACACCAAAGTCACGCTAATAGTCGCAGCGATGAGTGCAATTGCCTTTTGACGATACACCCCATCAACATTTACCATCCCCACAAACCAAGCTGCTATAGTAGCGATCGCACTTTCCGCTGCATGGCCTGTAAAGATGCCAACGCCAATCGGCACACCGAGAATAAACAAACTACGCAATCCATTAGTAATAGCAGGCTTACCCGGCTGGAGTTGAAACTGCTGTAACAGCCAACTAACAGAAAGTTGATTGGTAGAGGACATGATGGGAAGTATGAAGTGTAAAGCCTGAAGTATGAAGTATGAGGAAAATTTTTGCTTCTACTCTGATGTAGAGAATTTTCGCAAACCTTTCTCCCCCGCCCCCTACTAGTGCTTTGTCTCATTAATTCTGTGGGGTAAGTTTTTTCTTCTTTTCTCTTCCTTCGAGTACTTCGTGTCTTCGCGGTTCGTTTTTTACCCAGCAAAATTAATGCGATAGACCACTATTCTGCCAAAGTCTTTTTGACAGGTGGGGGAAAGGGTAAAGGCTTTAAACCCTTCCCCCTTGACCTTTTCCCATTTACCCAATCAACACCTGTCAATATTTGTGTGTTGAACTACTACCTCCTCACTTTAAATACTTCTGCAACAAACCAATAAAGACCTCTGGCGTTTCCAAATGGGGTAAAATTCCCGTGTGTGCGATCGCCACAAATGCACGAATGAAATCGGGATTTAAATTTGCTAATCTTCTGCCGAGTTTGATATTGGTAAATTGCGCCTTTTCGCCCCAGAAAAATACTGTGGGAATTTTAAGTTGCTGAATATATAAACTCAAATCAAAATAAAGGTCGCCTCTCAGAAATGCCAAACCTGCAAATTTGGCGTTTGGCTGTTGTGCAGAAGTTAAATAAGCTTGTACCATCTCAGCAGAGACCCGTTCTGGTTTCGCAAACAGAAAACTTTGCAGAAAATTGCGGACTGCAAATTCATTTTCCGCACCCACAGCATAAATTAAATTATCGATTAATGGAGTATTAATCAGTGGTAGCGGCAGTCTACGTCCCACACCTTGACCAAAATCATCAAACCCAGAGGGACAAACTAAATATAAAGCTTGGAATAAATCTGGCTGGGTAATTGCCAAACGAATAGCCAAAGCCGCAGTTAAAGACGAAGCGACGACTGTTACAGGCTGACGACAAGTTTGGTGAATAAATTGTGCGATCGCATTTAAATAATCTCTAATTTGATAATCCCATATTGGATGAGCCGATTCTCCCCAACCAATTAAATCTGGGGCTAATATATGGTGACTATCAGCAAATGCTGGATAAACTTTCGACCACTCGTAAGCAGACGCACCCCCACCAAAGTTATGCAAAAACAATAGCGGTGGTAAATCTTCAATATCAGCAATCGACCAAGGTGCAGTTGTTTGGGTATAGTAAACCATCGCCCCCAAGGAGGTATGAATTACTTTTTGCCCAAAGCCAGGAGGTTGGAACTGAAGCATAAAATTAAGTATAAAGAATGAGAATTTAAGTCTTCAATATTTATAGAGTTGCGGCCACTCTTAATAGAAAATCAGCCTTTTCATCACCCTAGACACCTGTGAATAACTGAACTTTCACTTTTTTATCTAACATCCTTGGGTGTAACTTGAACAAGTTGATGAAGATTATCACCACTTATGTTATAAGCTGACCCAAAACCAACTACAAAACGACCTTGACTAGGAGTTAACTGGAAAATGCGAAAGTCAGCCAAGCCGCGGAAAACTTCAATAATTTCACCAAAACGGTTTTGAAAGCGCTCAACAATTTTCTGCCAATGGTCAGTTTCCCGCTCTATTAAAGTTGCAGTACAATCAAAACTTAAACGACGACGAGCAAAAATTTGATGTGCCTGATTTTCATCCTCAATAAATAAGACACTAACACGAGGATTGTCATAAAGATTTTTAGTATGGGTAACAAGCCCGCTGATGTAAATATAAATATTGTAGGAATCATCCATCACAAAAGGAGCGTAACTCGCGTTGGGTATTCCCTCCGCGTTAACAGTGCTAATAATCACGCTCTGAAATTGGTCAGTAAACTTTTCGTACTCAGCTTGAACTTGTTCTAATTGGCTCATAATACAATTACCCATTGATGAATGATCATTCGTTGAGTATTCTAACCTTGTTCGCCGCTCAGATGAAATGATGCCAGATGTGGCTTCATTGTACCTAATTTCAACACATCAGGAATTAGGCAAATAGCACATATATGAATCCGCTTTGATTCGGAGAAATGATTTGCGTAGGGAGGGAATGGGGAACAAGGAACATGAGTTTTTTTACAAATCGCATATCAGTCCTATAGCAATCCTAAATGATTTGTGAAATAGGATTGCTATATATAGGACTCATATTCAATTTTTGAAATATATGTAATACCAATTTAAACAATGATTGCGTCAAATAGATTGACAGAACCCTTGCAAAGAAAGGAATTCCCAATCCAAAATCTAAAATGGTACAAGATGCATTACGCCACAGGCTAACGTACCACCCAAATATTTTGGTGTTTTAGGCTACTATAAATCTTGTGGGGTCAGCATATTGTCTCTCCAAATTATGCCAGTTAAATATAGAACAGCTGATAGAACCCTAGATTCATCCGTGGTGTAAATCCAAAATTCTCGGACTCTGGACAACCTCCAAGAAAAAATATAACAATCGCGTAACTCGCGAACTTTTGTATTTATTTGTAACAAATATATAAGAAGCTAAACTAAAGAAAGTTATGAGGACGCAATTATGACTGAAAAAAATCGTTCTCAATGGGATTTATGCAGGTTTATCAGAACCTTAACGTACTTTGAGGTCATTCCTCTGCTTAACTGGGTACAAAAGTTAATTCCTGGTAGTTCTCAAGAGAAGAAAGATAGACCTAATGGAGGAAGCAATTTGGGTGTAATACTAGTACCTGGTGCCACAGGTGGTTTAGGTAAACGTGTTGTTAAACGATTATTAGAACGCGGTTATCAAGTGCGCTGTCTTGTCCGTGATATTGAAAAAGCCAGGACAATTCTTGGTAATGATATTGATCTAGTTGTTGCAGATATCACCAAGCCAGAAACTTTAACTCCTATCGTCATGGCAAATATACAAGCTGTAGTATGCTGTACAGCCGTGCGCGTCCAACCTGTAGAGGGAGATACAGCAGATAGAGCCAAATATTACCAAGGCATCAAATTTTACCAACCAGAAATAGTTGGTGATACACCCGAAAATGTCGAATATCAAGGTGTAAAAAACTTAGTAGCAGCAGCACAAAAATATTTACTAACACCCAATACAAAGCTGATATTTGATTTCCGCAACCCATCAGAAGAATTAAAAAATATCTGGGGTGCTTTAGATGATGTGGTGATGGGTGGTGTAAGTGCCAGTAATATGCAATTTGTAGATAATACAGCTTTATTTGCTGGTTATGTCTCTACCGCTAACTCCGGAGGCTTTGCTTCTGTAAGAACCAAAAATTTTGAGCCACCATTTAATTTATCAGGTTATGAAGGTGTAGAATTACGCGTCAGAGGCGACGGTCAACGCTATAAATTCTTTCTACGAACCGATGCAAAATGGGATGGATTAGGGTATAGCTATTCCTTCGATACTGTAGCTAATACCTGGATAGATATTCGCATTCCTTTTGCTAATTTAACTCCTGTATTTCGTGCCAAAACCGTTAATGATGCCCCACTAATTGACGCTAGTACAATTAGCTCATTGCAATTAATGTTAAGTAAATTTGAGTATAATGGGGCATTAAATCCCAAATTTACGCCGGGTGGCTTTAGTTTGCAAGTCGAATCAATTAAAGCTTATGGTGGGACAAATTTACCACAATTTGTGTTAGTTAGTTCCGCAGGTGTTACCCGTCCCGGAAGGCCAGGAATTAATTTAGATGAAGAACCCCCAGCCGTAAAATTAAATGACCAGTTGGGCGGAATTTTAACTTGGAAATTGAAAGGAGAAGAAAGTTTAAGAGCAAGCGGTATTTCTTACACAATTATTAGACCTTGCGCTTTAACCGAAGAAGCTGGAGGTAAGGAATTAATCTTTGAGCAAGGTGATAATATTAGGGGCAAAGTCAGTCGTGAAGATGTTGCTGAACTGTGCGTACAAGCGCTAAAACAACCACAAGCTTGTAACCGCACCTTTGAAGTCAAAGAGGGAGAAAACAGCAATAATTCTATCAATTGGCAGAGTCTCTTTTCTAACTTACAGCCTGATAAATAAATCTTAGAAAGGTGAGAATAGGGAAGAAAGAGAAAAGGTATAACTCCAACTAAATACTGCTCGGTTAAGAATTTTAAACTCAGAGTTTAGTTTGAGGAAAAGGTGAAAGGGTAAGGCTTAAAGGTTTTTTATTACCCCTTTTTACCTTCCCCTTTTACCATTCAATTTTGAATTTTGAATTACCAATAGAGCAATCATAAATGATTTGTGAAATCTTACATATAGGTTTGTTAACTGTTAACAGTTGACAGTCAACAACCAAAACCGATATTTTTCACAACTGAAATAGGATTGCTCTATAGGTTTACCCTTTTCCCCAAGCACAAAAGTGAATGAAATGTTTAACAAACTATTATTCTCCGGGTTGTTGATAATTACATTGTTATTGGGGATATTATCAAAACCGGCTTTATCCCAGCAGATAGAATCACGAATTAATAACTTAGAAGCAGACTTAAATCGTGTTGAATCACAGTTAAATCAAATACAATCTCAACTAGGTCAAAGTCGCCAATCTCCATCCCCAAGAACAACACTTACCCCTCGTCAGCCAAGCAGTTCTGGAAGAAATTTATCGACAACAGAACGAGATAAAATGTTTGACCGACTTGCAACTTTGGTTGTAGAACTAAAGCAACAAGTCAACAAATTAGAAACGCGATTCTCCAAGTTAGAATCACGTTAAAAAAGAGTAGAAGTCAACAGTTAACAGCCCTTATTAGTAGTTATGCAATTTAGACGCGTATTAGCTTATGTATTAGTAGAAGGATTCAATACAAAAGATTTTGTGTGTGCGATCGCATAACATTTATTTTGCACCCCAATACTTCCAATTTGATTTTTGAAATCACCAGCGTAGAAAGGGAAGAGGGAACACGAAAGAACGCATAAAGTGTGCAGAGTTTTCTTCAAAAATCAAATAGCAGCCCTATATTGCCCACTTACTTACTTATTTGTTCTCGTTGTGAGTTAGTTGCAATGAGGATTGTGCTTGTTCTTTCCCTTGTTTCGCTACTTGTAGCCAGTGTTGTGCTTGTTCTTTCTCTTGTTTCGCCACTTGTAGCCAGTGTTGTGCTTGTTCTTTCTCTTGTTTCGCCACTTGTAGCCAGTAGTCAGCCTTAGTTATTTGTTGTTTAGATTCAGCAGCCTTTTGCTTAGATTCAGCCTCTTTTTGTTTAAATTCAGCAGCCTTTTGCTTAGATTCAGCTTCTTTTTGTTTAGATTCAGCAGCCTTTTGCTTAGATTCAGCCTCTTTTGTTACGATTTGAGGTTTAGTAGCCGCTTGAACTTGGCTATCTAAGGCTGTGATTGGATGTGTTTTACTCAAAGAATTTGCATCAATAGAGTTACTGAAAATTACAAACAAAAAAATTAATAGTATTGTGACTACAGGTAGCCTAAGCCTTCTAATAATACCGAAAATTACTGAGGTGATTTTGCGAATATTTGAATGATGTCGAATTTTGTATTTGCTATATTCACTAGAATTATTTTTTTTAGATTTGTCTTTTTCACAATAATAGCTTTCTTTTCTATTTTGAAAAGAAATCTGGCATTTAGCCCATACCATTTGGATATATCTATATATTGTGAGCAATTGAGTAATTGTTATGGGTGTTTTCTTTTTTAAGAGTCTATGGTGTTCTTCCCATAAATCTCCCCATAACTCCTCGCCTATATATTCTCGAACTTTGTGATGAATAGTTCTTATAGTTCCTTGTAGGTTATCTTGAACTGCCATTATTAATTTCATAACGCTTGATTAGTACTATAGTACTACTAGGTTGGATCGAGTAGTGGATAACAATTGCGAAGCCGATTGAGAAATTCAAAAATTTCGTCAGACATTGTTATGCCTTTGGAAGTAAGAGTGTAGTATTTTCTCCTTGCGCCTCTTCTTTCATTAGGTCGGTTTTCGCCCCAACGAGAATTAACAAGGCCTTTTCTTTCTAACTTAGCTAAAGCAGGGTAAAGACTACCAGCTTCTATTTTGATTTCATTGTTGCTTGACCGTTTTACATGGTCTTGAATAGCCAAACCATAAAGCTCTCTCTGATATAAAGCGCAAATAATCAATTGTTCTGTGTACGATATATCGTAGAGGCTTAACTCTTTTTTGGAAAGCATAGTGGGTATGAATTGGCACTGTAATATATGCTTATCATGCTAACAAACCTCTTGAATATCTAAATGACAAACGACAATGATCCCGATTATCAAATATTTGATACTTTTGAATTCTCCATTGGCTAGTTTTCATAATTTATTGATTATGATATGCTAATTAATTTGCTATTGCTGATAACGACGAATTAAATACTAACAAATCCATTAGCAATATTCAACACGAGTGTTTATCTTTTTTTTGATAATTATCTAATTTAGATAATAATTTAATTTTCTCACAAAATAATCAATATATATATGTTTTTAGACATATATTTCCTTAGTAATTGATAGTATTTTTTATAAAAATCTTGCTATTTTAATAGATATCCTTAGTATCTAGTCTTTATCAGGAAATTTAACTGATAAAAGCAAATACTTGAGGTAATGAAGCAGAGTTTACATCTGATTTATTCAACTCTGGAGGGAAATAAAATGAATCATCTATCTAATAATAAGATGAAAGCATTTACAAAAGTTCAAGTTGTCACTAGCTTTAGTACAAAACAACTAGCAGAAAACCCGAGTATTTCTCAAGTAAATGTTACAAAATTGGTTGATGGATATGAATACATTGCGACTCAGTGGTTTGAAGAACGCCATCGTCAAGCCCAGGCAAGCTTCAATGTCACCATTGGTCTATGGACAGTGACAGCCTTGTTTGGTCTTGGTGTTGCCCTATCAGTCTGCACAAATAACGTTCCTGCAGTGTTGGCGACAACATCTGTAGGATTGACCACTGGTGCTGTTAGTACGCGCTTTTTCAGGCTCTATAAAGAAGCAAATCAAAGTCTAGATACAGCTTCCAAGGAACTTCTAGATGAAGATTGATCAGAGTTTAAGCTAGTACCGCAAAAAATGCGATGTCTGCTTGAATGCTTCAGTTAACAGACTCACAAGCCCAGTCGTTGTGACTGGGTTTGATTTGAATGCCAAGAGTTGATCAACCGAGGCGATCGCACTAATGACTTCCAAAGCTGCCGGCAAGCTAAAAGCCACCCCCTCTAAAACGGCACGAATTATATCTGCCTGGGTATGTGCTAATGACAAATTCACTAAAGCACCCCGTGTATTGGGTTCGAGGTGGGGACTGGGTTCTGCAGAAATAAGCCAACTACGATGTCGCTCAATTGCTCCTCTAAATCCTCAATTGTGAACTAACCCAATTTCTTGAAGTACCTGGCGACTGGGAACAGCCTAAAACCCAGCTTTTCATAAGTACAACGTGCTGGGCCATGGCCTGGATCTCCTCCAGTTTCCACCATAGCAATGGACATCCCAGCAACTTTCATCCTATCGAGAGCAAATTCTATTAAAGCAGAGCCAATACCTCGACGTTGATAGTCTGGATCGACGGCAATCATATAGATTTCTCCCATGTTGCTCTCGGAGTGGAGTTTCACAGCTACAAAGCCTACGATTGAACCGGAGTCAATCGCCACCCACACCTTTGTGTCCGCAGCTGCACAGACTTCTTCGACAGCATGAAGCTGGCTGACACGCCAATCATCGGGATAGAATGAGCGATACACATCAAGATCCATCACTTTTTCAAGCGAATCAAAAACCGGAGTCCATGCCCGAATCGAAAGACTCTTGATGCCATCAAGATGACTATCTTCGTATGGTTCAATTCTCATTTCGGTATGAACATCCTTGCCATTGAGGTAACGGAACCAAGCTGCAACTGTGAGACTGATGTAGTTAATAGCCCTATATTGGTGCAGTGGATCACGGACTGAACCGAGAAATAATTTTAGCATTTTGGCGGAGCTATTGAGCCAAAGATACGGCAACAGCCAAAACCTATATTTTTCACAACTGAAAATATCCAAACATGAGCAATAAATCTTTCAAGATAGAGGTAACTTAAAAGCTAAACTCCGTTTTTGAAATTGTAGTTGATTTATCCTATCGTTATCAGCTTCTTGATGAGTTAATTCCCAAATATCTTGCTGTCCATCTTCTTGTTCCAGTAATAACTGAATATTAGGTGGTAGCTGGGAATATTTCCCAAAAGCCCAAGGTTCTCCATTCGATAGTTCTTTTTCTATACCATGAAACATAATGTCCACCTCAATTATGAATAAGTGATAATTGTTGCAGCTTGTTATTCCATAGCTTCTTAGCGATATGGAGATTTTGTCATCTATAAAGTCGTGCGGAAAATTTAATTTTAAATTTCAGCTAATTTTAGATTTAAATTCCAACCACCTTTGTATTTAGCAATACGCAAATTAGGAAAATTTGAAACTTTTGCTGCAAATATTTATCAGCTTTCTCTATAAGGTGTATTGCAAGACATCTAACAAAGGTCAAAAAGCATTAACATAGGCATTGTTAATTAATAATGGCACGCACTCACTAACATTAAAAGCTGCTGCTAATTCAACATCTAACTCATAACCTTTAGCAATTAATTCTTTCCCTGAGCTGCATTTCTTGAAGTATCCAAGTAAATCATGTTTAAAAGCAGTAAATGTGGTGACAGCAGCTTCCGCTTCTGGAGATAAGCTACCATCCAAAACACTTAAAATTGCCCCTGCACCAATTAAATCCTCCCAAGCAGGACGTAGTGTGCCATCTTCCCATTTTTCCCCTGCGGGAATTACTGAAATTTTAGTTCCATATTTTTGAGCGAATTTTGCTACTGCTGCAGAATTTCGCAAGCATCCAGCTATTGTTGGAGTATTACCAGTGAGTAATGTCAATGTTGAACCATTAGGAGAAGGTATCACTAACCTAGTTCCCGCAGGTATTTTAGTTAAAGATGCCGGGGAAAGAGAATAACCTGCTTGAGACATCCGACCTTGTGATAATTCTGCTTTGACAGACTTGGCATAATCAATGGCAGAATCATCTCTCCATTGATAGGGATAAATGATTGCACCATTATTGGTAGCCATTTCTGTTGCAGTCGAGAACGAGAGCACATCGACAATAATAATGACATCACTAATGGGTGCAAGTTTAACAACTCCTTGTACCCCCCACTCACATCGTAGATTAAATTCTGCTTGATCAAAAATCATTTTCTTGATTAATAAATTTCCTAGCGGCTAAAGAATAAAAAAATCTTGAATTTTTCTCATTAGGCAATTGCAGAAATGGTATAGCGCAACTTTAATTATTATGCAATTATCATACGCAAATGCAATTAATACATACAATTTCCTTGTGGATTACCGGGAAATTAAATTGGACTTGACCAACTCTAGCTTGTTTCAGCAAGATACCAGAATTGGCGAATAAAATATACCAAAATAACTACTTATCATTATTTTAATAATTCTTGTAAGCCTTGTTTTACACTGCTTGCAAGAACTAACAATTTATTTGCTGTATTAGTAACAAGTTTAATTTGCTACTTGGATAATCTAGATTCTTTATAATAAATCGTAATCCTGATAGATTTATAGTAGTTTATTGCAAACCAACTACAAAATCTATAAGTAAGTACACAAGCAAAATATATAAAATGTACATTTTGTTACGACTTTTAAAATCAAAGTGATATATGTAGTACAACCTCATAAAATTTTTACAATTACTCAGCTTTATGAGCTTAAAAGAGGCTGAAAGAATTAGCTGAACAAATTTTCAGGAATATCTGTAAAATCAATTATTTTTATTTATTAAATTAAAAAGAAAAAATGTTTGCTTTTCCTTGTTAAGAGAGATAACTTAAAACATAAGTACTGATAGCGATCGCTGGCTAAAAGAAACTACAAGTACAACTACTGTCAATGGCTGATACTCGATATACCAGGGGTATGTTTTGATGTCCAGTGAATTCAAGATTAATGTCAACCACGAACAAGTCTTAACACAGAGTTTTCATGGCTTAAAATCGCACTGCCTTTCTTTTGGAGAAGTTTTAGCACAATCTTTTGCCGTCATTGCACCAACAACTATCCCTGCATCCAACGTGGGTTTAATAGTTGCTCTCTCAGGTAACGGCACTTGGCTAAGTATGGTTCTAGGCTTAGTAGGACTAGTATTTGTCAGCATCAATATCAATCAATTTGCTAGTCGTTCTGCTTCACCAGGTTCTCTTTATTCATACATTGTTAAAGGTCTTGGCCCAACAGCCGGTGTGATCTGTGGTTGGAGCTTGGTTTTGGCTTATCTATTCACAGCAATGTCGGTGTTGTGCGGTTTTGCCAACTTCAGCAGTGTATTGATTGGTCATTTAGGAATTCACCCATCTAGCATCACTCTACTAGCCTTAGGTGCAGGAATTGCCTGGTATGCAGGTTATAAAGATATCCAACTCTCAGCCGTCGCTATGCTATGGATGGAGGGTCTATCCATCACATTGATCGGAGTCTTATGTGTGATTATTTGGGCACACCACGGTTTTGCATTAGATATGCCACAGCTAACTTTGAGTGGTGTACAGCCAGGTAGCCTAGCAACGGGACTGGTACTGGTAATGTTTGCCTTCTCTGGATTTGAAAGTGCAACCACTTTGGGTGATGAAGCAAAAAGCCCATTAAAGACAATTCCCCGATCTGTGTTAGGAAGTGTCATCCTCGCTGGTTTATTCTATGTCTGCACTACATATATTGAAGTGTTAGCGTTTCGCCAATCAGGAGTTGATATTACCCACACTGAAGAGCCTCTAGGCTATCTCTCCCAGCAAATAGGTTTAGGTTGGCTGGGTGAATTAGTGGGTTTAGGTGCGTTAGCTAGCTTCTTTGCTTGCGTCCTGGGAAGTATTAATCCCGCGGCGAGAATATTCTTCTTAATGGCGCGTCATGGATTGTTTCATGCCAAGTTGGGCAATACACACACATCAAATAAAACGCCTCACATTGCAGTTACAATGTGTTCCCTCTTAACATTCTTGATCCCGGCGGTGATGGCTCTATTTCAAATCAAGTTATTTGAGGCTATGGGATATTTGGGTGCGATCGCTAGCTTTGGATTTGTTACCGTTTACATCTTAATTTCTATTGCTGCACCAATTTACCTCTACAAAATCCACAGTCTGCGCTCTAGAGATATTATATTTTCCCTTGTAGCGATAGGGTTTATGTTTATTCCCTTAATAGGTAGCGTCGGAATTCCCGGTAATCAAATGTTTCCAGTTCCCGAAGCTCCTTATAATCTCTTTCCTTACCTCTTTTTAATCTATATTGCGATCGCCGGGGGTTGGTTCATGTTGCAAAGACTACGCTCTCCTAAAATGGTCAAAAAAATGATCAAATCTATCGACGCAATTCACATCAGATTTGACAGCGATTGCAAAAAATAGCCAATTATTAATCACCCTTGCCCATTAGTCATTTTTCAAAGTTAAGTAACCAACAATGACAAATGACTAGCAATAAATTCAGTATCCAATATCCACAACTGTGTAATGGAAGAATTAATTACCGCCATCCCTACAGGCATAACAGCTTTTACCGCAACTAATCTTGATGATTTAGTTATTTTGTCGCTCTGGTTTTCACAAATCAATAATAATTTCCGTTCGCGGCATATTGTTATCGGTCAGTTTCTTGGATTTAGTATTTTAGTAATTGCAAGTCTGACGGGTTTTTTGGGTGGTATGATATTACCAAAACACTGGATTGGTCTACTGGGACTAGCTCCTATCGCAATTGGTATGAGTAGTTGGCTCAATCAGGAAAGTGATGATGACGATGCAGAAGATGAGGAATTAAAACAATCAGAAACTTCTCCATTTGTCAGCTTTCTTTCTCCAAAAACTTATAGTGTTGCGGCAATTACCATTGCCAACGGTAGTGATAATATAAGTATCTATATGCCATTGTTTGCTAACAGCAATCTCATCAGACTGAGTGTAATTCTTATCATTTTCTTTTTGCTTGTAGGAGTTTGGTGCTATGGCAGCTACAAACTAATTAACCAAAACAATATTGCAGCTATTCTCAACCGTTACGGTAGTAATCTGGTTCCCTTTGTTTTGGTGGGGTTAGGAGTATATATCATCTTAGAAAGTGGCGCATTGAGTCCACTGGCTTTAGTAGCCAGTTGTATCTGTCTCATGGTAATAGTCAAAAAATATAAACCTAGGGCAGAAGTCGAAGAGAACTAAAATAGGCTAAAAATAAGGAAATTGGTGAAAGTTAGACAACTTATCGCAGTCAAAATTTTGTGCCTTGGGATTGATAAGTTGAGAAATTGCAATTTTGATTGCTAGCGATAGATATCAACAACGGGTAAAAATTTACCCTTTAAGCCTCATCAGGAGAACCCCATGAAGCTCTTTAAAACTCTTTTATTAGTCTTCACACTCTTAGTGAATTTTTTAATTGTCCAACCATCTTGGGCCGATCCGCCACTACTGACACAAACATCTGAATATGCTGAAGTCACACAAGCCCTCAACGAACTAACACAAGCAAAAGCAGCACCAGCAGAATCAGGATATACAGCAGAACAAATTGAACAAAAAACAGGCGAATTAAATCTCCAAAAATACATTCTTGAAACATCTCTAGAATGGGGGCAATGTCGTAATCAAACCGGACAAAATTTAGCAATTTTTGCCCATAAAGCCAAGAAAAATCAACAGCCGAGTATTTACTATTTAGGTAACGGAAAAATTACAGACGACGAATGGAACTGTGATGGTGTTTACCTACCAGCTGGAGTGAAAATTGCTGGCTTAATTCCTGGTGATACCCAAGCACAGGAATTAACAGAACCCCTAGCATTGAAATTTGTCCCTGGTACTCAGCTAATTGCTCAAACAAATCCCCAAACAGGAGCTATTGAATTAAATGTTCCGCCTGCAAAAATCTTCAAAACAAGTGACACTACCTGGACAATTCCCAATTTATCCGCAGCCGATGTTAGCGTTCAAGCACCTAATGCACCAATAGAAGACTAAATAATACTGAAGACGTAAAATTATCCCGAAAATTTTGCGTCTTCATAATCCATCTTTGTTATCATCAGGAGAACCATGAAGTTATTTAAATCTCTGTTACTAGTGTTAATTATTGGACTAAATTTTATCTTTGCTAGACCTTCCTTAGCAGATCCACCAAAAATTACTAAAAGTCCTGATTACGTAGAAGTGACCAAATCCCTCGATATTCTGGAAGCGCAACTTGCAGCTGCTAAAACGGGAGAAACGATATCCGAGACATTCACAGTTGAAGATATCCAGAAAAAAATTGATGAATTGTCGTTTCAAAAATATGCTCTAGAAAAAGGGATTAACTGGGGTCAATGTCGCAATGAAACAGACAAAACAATTGCTGTATACGGCCCCAAACCTAAAAAACCGAAAACACCCTACGATAATACACTTTACTTTTTAGGTGCTGGTCAAGAAACCCCAGCAGGATGGGATTGTCAGGGGATTTATTTAGCAAATGATGCTAAAGTTGCTGGTTTAAACATAGACCCGAATCAATCATTAGACGGTGCAGCTGCTATCAAAATATTTAAAGGTACACAACTGATAGCTAAAAGCAATCCAGAAACCAGCTCCTTAGAGTTTAATGTCACTCCCAGCAAGGTTTTTAAAGCTGGTGATATCAACTGGTATATCCCCAATGTTGGAGAGAAAAATATTGCTTCTAGACTTCCGGATGTTCCTCTAGGCAGCGAGGAAGAAGCTGATTAAAATTAAGCAATAAAAATGTAGAGACGTGTTTAGCGTCTCTACAGAGAAGAAAGTTACTTAGATGATACAAGGCTGGCAGATGTGAATATTCTGGAATTTTCTTTATTAGTTTGGGTAGGTTCCTTTACTGCTGGGTTGATAGGTGCATTAACCGGTTTAGGTGGTGGAGTAGTTATTGTTCCCTTATTAACTTCAGTATTTGGTGTTGATATTCGCTATGCTGTTGGCGCTTCTTTAGTATCTGTAATTGCTACTTCTTTAGGTGCAGCATCTACATACATTAAGCAAGGTTACACTAATTTAAGATTAGGAATGTTTTTAGAAGTAGCAACTACTATTGGAGCTATTATAGGCGCTATAATTGCCACCAAAGTTTCTGTGAAAGCTTTAACAATTTTCCTAGCAATTATCTTACTTTATTCTGCATATCTCTCACAACAACCCAAACGCCAAGAACCAGAAAATGAAACAGAAGATGGCTTTGCAAATTATTTAGAACTGAATGGTGCTTACCCAACACCCGATGGCTTTATTCCTTATCAAGTTCACGCGGTTCCAGGTGGGTTTGCTGTCATGTTTGTATCTGGAATCATTTCTGGATTGCTTGGTATTGGTTCGGGTGCATTTAAGGTTTTGGCAATGGATAACGTGATGCGTATTCCATTTAAAGTATCTACAACCACTAGTAATTTTATGATTGGCGTGACAGCCGCAGCTTCAGCAGGAGTTTATTTGGCCCGTGGTTATATTGACCCTGGACTTTCAATGCCTGTAATGCTGGGAGTATTACCTGGTGCGTTTTTGGGTGCCAGAATTCTTGTAGGTGCTAAAACCCAAGTGTTAAGAACTATCTTCAGTTTTGTATTAATCGCAATGGCGCTGAAGATGGTCTACAACAGTCTGATTGGAGTATAATCAATGGTCTATTTTGATTTATTTCGGCGTTCGTTAGCTTTAATACCTAAAAGCGAAGTTGTTGTAGAACCTTTAGAACCAGAAGAGGTAGATAGCGATATTGCAGCTTTAAAACAGCTTGCTAAAAATACTGATATTTCGCTTAATTCCCAGAGAAGTTTTACGAAAGATGAAAGCGAACAGAAATTTGAAAATTTACTGAGTAACTTGCTCAAATTTGGTGTGTTGATTGCTAGTGCTGTAGTTTTATTTGGTGGTATTATTTACCTGGTTCATCATGGTAGTGAAACCGCTAGATATCACTTTTTCCGGGGAGAACCATCTGATTTTCGCTCTCCACAAGGTGTGGTAAAAGCGTTGTTGTCAGGAAGTGATAGAGCTATTATTCAACTAGGAATATTACTGATGATTGCTACGCCAATTATACGCGTAATCATCTCATTTTTTGCTTTCCTTATACGGAGAATCTGGAGCTTTGCGCTCATTACATTCTTAGTTCTTACTAGTTTGATTTATAGCCTTATAGGTGGCTATTACTAAAGTGATTAATTATGGAGTTTCCGGTTTAGCCTCATGTGTATTAGCAAGTAATTTTATTATTTTAAATAATCTTTGAGAGACATCAATAATCCGTAAGGGCACAAAATTTTTGTGCCTATATTAATGTATCGAATTCTTTTCTCAATTTATTTCTAGTCTAGAGTACCCTTTTATCTATCCAGGTATATGTATTTTATAATGCCTACTGATGACAATACTGCTCGGTTAAGGATTTTAAACTTGGAATTTGGTTTGGGGAAAAGGTGAAAGGGTAAGGGTTAAAGGTTTTTTCTTACCCCTTTTCCCCTTCCCC